>JANLSJ010000029.1:0-82095 GCA_031362355.1 Sphingomonas sp. | reverse complement strand
CTGGTGCAGGCCGGCATGGCGCGGCAGGTCAAAGTCGAGCGCGGCGCGGCCCGCTTCTGCCCAAACATGCACGAGCACTGGCATTTTCATTGCAATGAGTGCGGCGGCGTCTTCGACATGGACATGCCCAAGGACGCCTGTGATGCGTTCCCGTTGCCGCGCGGTTTCAAGATCGCCAGTTTTGAGATTGGCGCGCACGGCGTCTGCCCGGATTGCAGTGGCAAACGGAAGAAGTGATTGAATTTTAAGTTTAGCACCCATGAGCACAGCCACAGAGACAATCGAGAGCCTCGTAAAACAGGAATACAAATACGGGTTCGTCACGGACATCGAGGCCGAGTCTGCACCCATCGGCCTGGATGAGGATACCGTTCGTTTTATCTCGGCGAAGAAGAGCGAGCCGCAATGGATGCTCGACTGGCGGCTAAAGGCGTTCCGCATGTGGCTGACGATGGAAGCGCCGGACTGGGCCAAGCTCGACATCGCACCGATCGATTATCAGGACGCTTATTATTATGCCGCGCCCAAGGCGAAGCCGAAGCTGGGTTCGCTTGACGAAGTCGATCCCGAAATCCTGCGCGTTTACGAAAAGCTCGGCATTCCGATCGAGGAGCAGAAAGTGCTCGCGGGCGTCGAAGGCGCGCGACGTGTTGCTGTCGATGCGGTGTTCGACAGCGTCTCGGTTGCAACGACGTTCCGGGTGGAACTCGAACGCGCGGGCGTGATCTTCCGCAGCATCTCGGAGGCGATCAAGGAATATCCCGATCTTGTGAAGAAGTGGCTCGGCAAGATCATTCCGATGCACGACAATTATTTCGCCACACTCAACTGCGCGGTCTTCAGCGACGGGACGTTCGTCTACATCCCCGAAGGTGTGCGCTGCCCGATGGAACTCAGCACCTATTTCCGCATCAATGCGGAGAACACCGGCCAGTTCGAACGCACGCTGATCATTGCCGACAAGGGCAGTTACGTCTCGTATCTCGAAGGCTGCACCGCGCCGATGCGCGATGAAAACCAGCTGCATGCGGCCTGCGTCGAACTTGTTGCATTGGACGATGCCGAGATCAAATATTCGACGGTGCAGAACTGGTATCCCGGCGACGCGGAAGGCAAGGGCGGCATCTATAATTTCGTGACCAAGCGCGCGCTGTGTCAGGGACGGAACAGCAAGGTCAGCTGGACACAGGTCGAAACGGGTTCGGCGGTAACGTGGAAATATCCGTCGTGCGTCCTCAATGGCGAAAACAGTGTCGGCGAATTTTATTCGGTCGCGGTGACCAACAATTACCAGCAGGCCGACACCGGCACGAAGATGATCCACAATGGCAAGGGCAGCCGCTCGACCATCGTCAGCAAGGGCATCAGCGCCGGGCACAGCAACAACACCTACCGCGGCCTCGTCCGCGTTGCGCCTAATGCCGATGGCGTGCGCAACTTCACGCAGTGCGATTCGCTGCTGCTGGGGAGCCTCAGCGGCGCGCACACCGTCCCCTATATCGAAGTCCGCAACCCCAGCGCGCAGATCGAGCATGAAGCGACGACGAGCAAGATTTCGGACGACCAGATGTTCTACGCCCAAGCCCGCGGCCTGAATGCCGAGGAAGCGGTGGCGCTGATCGTCAACGGCTTCGCCAAGGAAGTGTTGCAGCAATTGCCGATGGAATTTGCGGTCGAGGCGCAAAAGCTGCTGGGGATTTCGCTTGAGGGGAGCGTGGGGTGAAACGCGCAGCGCTCCCATGCGCCTTGTTGCTTTACGCCTGTTCCGGGTTAGAGCAATCAAAAGCAAAGGCAGAAGCGCACCCAGATCACATGCGCTATTATCGTTGCATCAAGGAAGCAGCGACGAAGGTGGATAACGGCGTTCTGGCGCCCAAGCTCATCGTCGAAAAGGCAAAATCTCGATGTAACTCTGAGCGTCAAACGTTAACCATCGAGCTAATTGCGGAAATCACGGAGCGGCGCGATCTCACCTGCAAGGAAGAACTGGCCAAAGTCCCTTGCATGTTGCGAGACTCTTATGATCGCCGCTTCACCAAGAACATTCATGACGAGATTGCTCGTAAGCGCGGTCTGCCAGTCGAACCAGAGTTGATGTACTGATATGCTCCAAATCAATAACCTCCACGCCACGGTCGGCGATAAGCCGATCCTCAAGGGGCTGACGCTCAGCGTCAACGCGGGCGAGATCCATGCGATCATGGGGCCGAACGGCGCGGGGAAATCGACGCTGGGGTATGTGCTGGCCGGAAGGCCGGGGTATGAGGTGACGGGGGGTGAGGTCACTTTCACGCCCCACACCGTTCGCCCTGAGCTTGTCGAAGGGCTGTCCTTTTCTTCGACCCCGGACCAGAAGAAGGACAGTGCTTCGACAAGCTCAGCACAAACGGGTTTTGTTGAACCCGTGGATTTATTGTCCCTCGCCCCCCACGAACGCGCCGCCGCTGGCCTGTTCCTCGGTTTCCAATACCCTGTCGAAATCCCCGGCGTATCGAACGTCCAGTTCCTTCGCGAAGCCCTCAATGCCCAGCGCAAGCATCGCGGCGAGCTCCCACTATCAGGCGCGGAGTTCCTGAAAATCGCGCGCGCGCAGGCGGGTGCGCTCGGCATGGACATGGACATGCTCAAGCGCCCGGTGAACGTCGGCTTTTCGGGCGGCGAGAAGAAGCGCAACGAGATGGTGCAGATGGGCATCATCGACCCTGCGCTTGCGATCCTCGACGAGACCGACAGCGGCCTCGACATCGATGCGCTGCGCGTCGTCGGCGACGGCATCAACCGCATCATGCGCAAGCCCGACAAGGCCGTGCTGCTGATCACCCACTACCAGCGCCTGCTCGATTATGTGAAGCCTGACTTCGTCCACGTCCTGAGCGATGGCAAAATCACCCGCACCGGCGGCCCCGAACTTGCGCTCGAACTCGAACGCGAGGGCTATCGGGAACTGGCGGCATGATCGTTAACGCAGCCTTGGTACTGGTGCAGGCCGCGAACTTGCCTCCGGCAACGGTCGAAGAGGAGCGAGAAATTGTCGTCATCGCGCGCAGGTCGGGTTGGTGGACGGGCGCTTGGGAACAAAAAGACAGCGTGACGATGTGCACGACCAAGAAAAGCACCGGCGATGCCGAGATCGATAAAATCATGTGTGACAGCCTTGCCACCTGCGGGCCGCGCTACCTTCCGGAAATGAAATCGCTGGTCGAGGCGCGAAAAGCAGCGGGTGACACCGTCACACGCGAGAATGTGGCTAAAATCGTGCAGCCTGCGACGACCAAAATCATGCGGTGCACGCGAAGCATCAGCCGACAACCATTTCTTGGGCTGATCCGGGCGCGCAAGGCCGCGCGCAAATGAACGCCATTCCCACCCGCAAGGACGAGGCGTGGCGGTACAGCGATCTGGAGGCGGTCGCGCGCTTGTGGCCCGTTCCGGCTGCGGTCGAGATCGCAGTTGCGGCGGGTAAGAGCGTCGCGCGGCATTTGATTGCGGACAGCGGCATCCACGATTTCGCCATCACCATCGGCACAGGCGCGCGGATGCACTTTCACGTTCTGAACGCGGGCGCGGGTTACAGCCGCATCGCGATCGACGTGACACTCCACGACGGCGCGCATTTCGAATTCGGGGCGGTGCAGATCGGTGGTGGCGCGACCAATCTCGAGGTCGTCACGACTGTCCGCCACATCGAACCCAACGCGACCAGCCGCCAGACCGTGCGGAGCATCCTCGGCGGCACCGCGACCGGTTCTTATCTCGGCAAAGTCGCCGTTGCTCGCGACGCGCAGAAAACCGACAGCGTGCAATCCGTCAAAGCCATGCTGCTCGACCGCACGGCAACGGCAAACGCCAAGCCCGAACTCGAAATTTACGCCGACGACGTCAAATGCGCGCATGGCGCGACCGTCGGCGAACTCGACAAGAACGCGATGTTCTACCTCGCCGCGCGCGGGCTTCCCCCGGCGGAAGCACAGACTCTGTTGTTGCAGGCCTTCGTTGCCGAAGTCTTCGAGGGCGCAGCGGCGCAAGACGAGCTGGAAACCGCGGCACTGGCCGCTTTGGAGCGCATGTCGTGATTGCTGATACCCTGACGCGTACCGTGGATTACCGCGCTGATTTCCCCGGCATCGGCGCGTGGCATTATCTCGACACCGCCGCGACGGCGCAAAAGCCACAGGCCGTGATCGACGCCACTGTCAACGCCATGGGCCGCGATTATGCGACGGTGCACCGCGGCGTTTATGCGCGCTCGGCAGACATGACGCTGGCCTATGAGGCGGCACGTCGTCGGATGGCGTCCTTCATCGGGGCGCGGGAAAACGAGATCATTTTCGTGCGCGGCGCGACCGAGGGGATCAATCTCGTCGCCCATTCATTCGCTGACAAGGGCCGCGTGTTGCTCAGCCATCTCGAGCATCATTCGAACATCGTGCCGTGGCAATTGGCGGGGTGGCAGGTTGATGTCTGCCCGCTGACCCCCGATGGCCAGATCGACCTTGACGCAGCGGAAGCCATGTTGACGCCCGATCACAAAATGGTGGCGTTCGCGCATGTGTCGAATGTTTTGGGTTCGACTCTCGATGCAAAACGCGCCGGTGCACTGGCGCACAAGGTCGGCGCAAAGCTGTTGCTCGACGGCTGTCAGGCCGTTCCGCGCCTGCCTGTCAATGTCGCCGATCTCGATTGCGATTTCTATGTGCTGTCGGGCCATAAGCTCTACGGTCCGACCGGCGTTGGCGTCCTCTGGGGTCGTGAAGACCTGCTCAACGCCATGCCGCCGTGGCAGGGCGGCGGCGCGATGATAGACCGCGTTACGTTCGAAAAGACGACCTATGCCGACGCGCCCGGACGGTTTGAGGCGGGCACACCGGCGATCATTGAAGTCCTCGCGCTCCATACGGCGGTCGATTATGTCGACGCCATAGGGATCAATGCGATCCACGCGCACGAAACTGCGCTTGTCGCCGAATGCCGTGATGCGCTCCGTTCGATCAATGCGATCACGCTTTATGGGCCTGAAGCATCGGCAGGCATTGTCAGCTTCAATGTCGAAGGCGTCCACCCGCACGATGTCGGCACGATTTTGGACGAAGAAGGCGTGGCCATCCGCGCAGGCCATCATTGTTGCCAGCCGCTGATGACCTATCTTGGCGTAGACGCCACCGCGCGCGCGAGCTTCGGGATTTATAACAATGCCGCCGATATTGACGCGCTGGTGCGTGGACTGACGCGGGTAAGGAAGTTGTTCGGATGAAGATCGAAGAAGTCACCTCGGTGGAATCGCCCCCCAAAGCGCGTGTTCAGGATGCGAGGGGGGAATTTGAACGCAAGCGCGACTATCTCGACGGATTTCTGAAGGCCGAGCCGCCCAAACTTGCGGCAGGCGAACCCGGCGGCGATCTCTACGAAAACGTGATCGACGCGCTGAAGGAAATCTTCGATCCCGAAATCCCGGTCAACATCTATGATCTCGGGCTGATCTATGGCGTCGAAGTCGATGAGGGGCATGTGACCGTCAACATGACGCTCACCACGCCCAATTGCCCTGTCGCCGAAACCATGCCGATGGAAGTCGAAATGCGTGTCGGCGCGGTGCCGGGTGTCGGTGTTGCCGAAGTCAATCTGGTCTGGGATCCAGCTTGGGATCCGGGCAAGATGACGGATGAGGCCAAGCTCGAACTGGGAATGTTATGACCACAACCACCCGCGCCCGTCCCGCTGCCCTCACGCTGACTCCGTCGGCCGAAGCGCGCATTGCCGACCTGATGGCCAAGGCCCCGGCCGACGCGATCGGGGTCAAGCTCTCGACCCCGCGCCGTGGCTGTTCGGGCCTCGCCTATTCGGTTGATTATGTCACCGAAGCGGTGCCTTTCGACGAAAAGATAGAAACCCCCGGCGGCACCTTCTTCGTTGATGGCGGCTCCATCCTCTACTTGATCGGCAGCCGGATGGACTGGGTCGAGGATGATTTTACCGCAGGCTTCGTGTTTGAAAACCCGAACGCCAAAGGCGCGTGCGGCTGCGGCGAGAGCTTTACGGTCTAGGCATAAATCCGCGATCACCGGGCTTACGGCAACCCGCAGCGCATTGTTCTTGCACAGAAGATTTCGAGACCCTTCATCGTGGCCACCAATTTTTGTGCCGTGACTTTCCTGATCGTCCATGACTAAGGGGAGCTGACTTGGGGGCATCATGATTCATCGAATGACTGACATTCCCGCCATGATGAACGCTATCGACCCGGCGACGGCGGGCGGACCCGAGGTGCTCCTGCCTGTCCAGCGGCCTGTCCCGCAGCCCGGACCGGGCGAAGTCCTGATCAAGGTTGCCGCCGCCGGGGTCAACCGACCCGACGTGCTGCAACGAAAAGGGGGATACCCGCCACCACCGGGCGCACCGTCGATTCTGGGGCTGGAAGTCGCTGGCGCGGTCGTGGCGCTTGGTGAGGGCGTTGATGCCGCGATTCTGGGTCAGCCAGTGTGTGCGCTTGTGCCCGGCGGGGGATATGCCGAATATTGCGTGGCTTCGGCGGGTGTGTGCTTGCCCGTTCCCCACTCGCTGTCGATGGTCGAAGCCGCCGCCATGCCCGAGACACTTTTCACGGTCTGGACCAACCTGTTCGAGCGCGCTTATGCAGTCGAGGGCGATACCGTTTTGGTCCACGGTGGCACAAGTGGCATTGGCACAATGGCGATTTCGCTCGGCAAGCTGTTCGGGCTGACCATGATCGTCACCTGCGGATCCGACGAGAAATGCGCGCGCGCACAGACCATCGGCGCAGACCATGCGATCAATTACAAGACGGCTGATTTTGTTGCTGAAGTTCGGCGGATCACGGGCGGAGCCGGGGTGAACGCGGTGCTCGACATGGTCGGCGGCGATTATCTGCCGCGAAACTTGCAATGCCTCGCGGAGGAAGGGCGGCATGTTTCGATTGCCGTGCTGAACGGGCCAAAGACCGATTTGTTTATCCCGCTTATTATGATGCGCCGCCTGACGCTCACGGGTTCAACGCTGCGCCCGCGCTCGGTGGTGTTCAAAACCCTCGTTGCCGAAGAACTGGCGCGCACCGTCTGGTCGCACGTCGAGGCCGGACGGTTAAAGCCGGTGATCGACAGCGTGTTTCCGCTGGCGGACGCAGCGGGCGCGCACAGGTTGATGGATTCGGGCGCGCATGTCGGCAAGATTGTTTTGTCGATCTAGCGGGTGATGACATCGGGGCGCACGCGCGAGGCGCAGGCGACGCAGAGGGGTCACCCACCTTGCACCGCGCCCCTTACCCGTTAAACAGCGGCCATGGATCGTATACATATTCGTGGCGGCAACCGCCTTTCAGGCCGGCTGCCGATTTCGGGGGCCAAGAACAGCGCCTTGACGCTGCTGCCCTGCGCTTTGCTGACCGATGAGCCGCTGACCCTGCGCAATCTGCCACGCCTCGCCGATGTCGATAGTTTCGGGCATTTGCTCAATCAACTTGGCGTTTCGACGATGATCGAAGGCGCGCGCCCCGAGGATTTCGGTCGGGTGATGACCGCACGGGCACAGCGCGTGACGGCGACGACCGCTCCTTATGACATTGTGCGGAAAATGCGGGCGTCGATCCTAGTGCTGGGACCAATGCTGGCGCGGATGGGCGAGGCGACGGTGTCGCTCCCCGGTGGCTGCGCGATTGGCAACCGGCCGATTGATTTGCATTTGAAAGCCCTCGAGGCGTTCGGCGCGACGGTCGAAATGCTTGCGGGTTATGTGAAAGTCTCCGCCCCCGGTGGTCGTGTCCCCGGCGGGACGATGCGCTTTCCCATCGTTTCAGTCGGTGCGACCGAAAATGCGCTGATGACGGCGGTGCGCGCCAAGGGCACTTGCATCATCGAGAACGCGGCGCGCGAGCCGGAGATCGTCGATCTGTGCCGCTGCCTGATTGCAATGGGCGCAAGCATCGACGGCGTCGGCACCGAAACATTGACCATCGAAGGGCGTGACCGGCTGCACGGCGCGACCTATGCCGTCATGCCCGACCGGATCGAGGCGGGGAGCTATGCATGTGCGGTCGCGATTGCGGGCGGCGAGATCGAGCTTGTCAACGCCGACCCCAGCGAAATGGGTGCGACGCTCGATGCGCTGAAAGAAGCGGGCGTCGGGATCGAGACCACCAAGTCGACGATCCGGGTCAAATCGGACGGCAAGCTGGGGCCGCTGACGCTCTCCACCGCGCCCTACCCGGGATTTGCGACCGATATGCAGGCGCAGTTCATGGCAATGCTCTGCATGGCCGATGGCGCGAGCGTGCTGACCGAAACGATCTTCGAAAACCGCTATATGCACGTCCCCGAACTGGCGCGGATGGGTGCGGATATTCATGTGCGCGGGCGCTCGGCGGTCGTGCGCGGGGTCAAGGAAATGTTCGGCGCGCCCGTGATGGCCACCGATCTGCGCGCGTCGATGTCGCTGATCATTGCCGGGCTGGCGGCGAAGGGCGAGACGCAGGTGCAGCGGGTCTATCATCTTGACCGGGGTTATGAGCGACTCGAGGAAAAGTTGAGCGCCGTTGGGGCCGACATCGAGCGGGTTAGCGATGGGTAAGGAAAGCACGCGGGGCGAGCGACAGCGCAGAGGATCGATGTTTTGGCTGCGACTATCCGCTGGTTGTATCATGTTCTCAGCGTTTTCGGCGGCGAGCAATCCGGTGCCAACATTCTGCGAGCGTTTGGCCCCGAAACTAGGAATGAAATTCGTGAAGCCGAAAGGGCAGACGACCGAACGCAATGCTGGATTTTGGAAACAGACCACACATGGCGGTCTCAAGGCGCTCTTTGGTAGCGACCGCTTTAGCGTTTCGTTCCGTGTTGATGCGATTGATCCGTCAGTCTCGAGCGCTGCGCAGAGGCTAGAGAATGCATGTGGACTGACACCGACAGGTGCAAAATGTGTCGTGCCCGGACCGGCGGTTCTCACGATCGGAAAATTTGCAGGTAATGTTTCCGAAATTGCTAATAAGGGTGAAGAGCCGACAGTTGAAATGCGAGGTGCCTCGATCCTTTGTCGGAACGGCTCAGTCTCGTAAGCTGCGGCTGCACCATGAACGAACCCGACTTCCTCTCCCTCCTTCGCCCGCTCGCCACCCATCCGGCGGCGCGGGGGTTGATGGATGATGCGGCGGTGCTTTCTGGCTTCTCGGGGGGCGATCTGGTTTTTACGCACGACATGCTGGTCGAGGGCGTGCATTTCCTCCCCGATGATCCGCCCGAAGATGTCGCGTGGAAATTGGTGGCGGTGAACCTGTCTGATCTGGCGGCAAAGGGAGCGGTGCCGGTGGGGGTGTTGCTCGGCTACCCGCTTTCCGAAGACGAGTGGGATCTCGCTTTTGTTGCGGGGCTCGGGACGGCGCTGAACGCCTTCGATGTGCCGCTGCTCGGTGGCGATACCGTGCGCGGCCCGCGCGTTTTGTCGCTGACCGCCATCGGACGCAGCGCCATTGCGCCATCGCGGTCGGGGGCGCAGGCGGGGGATGCGCTTTATGTCACCGGAGTGATTGGTCGGGCGGGTCTTGGCCTCGAAGGCGACCCTGCACACCTCCAAGCCTACCGTCGCCCCACGCCGCGCCTTGCTGAGGGCCAAGCGCTTGCCACCATCGTCCATGCGATGATGGATGTGTCCGACGGGCTCCTCATCGATGCGCAGCGGATGGCCGATGCGAGCAAACTGGCGCTCGAAATCAACCTCAACGCCGTGCCGCACGTCGGCGGGATCATGGCCGCAATCACCGCAGGCGATGATTATGAACTGCTCTTCGCTGCCGCGCAGGATGTGCCGCTACCCGTCTTCGCAACGCGGATAGGCACCTTCAATGAAGGCACCGGACTCCGGCTCCGCAACAGCGCTGGCCCCGTCACTCTGCCGCAACGGCTGGGCTATATGCACGGATAAGGTTGCATTGCCGCACACGCTCCCTCTATAGGCGCGCCCAACTGACGCCATGCCCAAGTGTGGCTTGCCGACGATATAAGGGGATTTCCGGCTCATGAATTTGGTTCTTTTCGCCATCGGATGCGGCGTGCTTGCCGTGCTCTACGGGATTTTCACCAGCGGGCAGGTGCTGCGTGCATCCGCAGGCAACGCCAAGATGCAGGAAATTGCTGCAGCCATTCAGGAAGGGGCGCAAGCCTATCTGTCGCGGCAATATCGCGCGATTGCCGTTGTCGGCGTCATCGTTGCCGTCCTCGTCGGCTATTTTCTCGGGCTGACCTCAGCCGTCGGCTTTCTTCTCGGCGCGATCCTGTCGGGCGCGACGGGCTTTATCGGGATGAACATCTCGGTGCGCGCCAACGTCCGCACCGCGCAGGCCGCTTCCGAAGGATTGCAGCAAGGCCTGACGATGGCATTCCGCGCCGGGGCGATCACCGGCATGCTGGTTGCGGGCCTCGCGCTGATTTCGATTGCTGGCTTCTTTGCCTATCTGATTGGTCCGGCGGGCTATGCGCCCAATGACCGTGTCGTCATCGACGCGCTTGTTGCGCTCGCGTTCGGCGCGTCGCTGATCTCGATTTTCGCGCGTCTCGGCGGCGGCATTTTCACCAAGGCCGCTGACGTCGGCGCTGACTTGGTCGGCAAGGTCGAAGCCGGAATCCCCGAGGATGATCCCCGCAATCCTGCCGTCATCGCCGATAACGTCGGTGATAACGTTGGCGATTGCGCTGGCATGGCGGCTGACTTGTTCGAAACCTATGTCGTCACCATTGGCGCGACGATGGTGCTGATCGCACTGCTCGTCAAAGGCGCGGGCGATGCCTTGCTGCCGCTCATGAGCCTTCCGCTCCTTGTTGGCGGCGTCTGCATCATCACCTCAATCCTCGGCACCTACTTCGTCCGTCTCGGCGGCGGCACCAACATCATGGGTGCGATGTACAAGGGCTTCATCGTGACGGCCGTCTCATCGGCTGTCGTGATCTGGTTCGCGACCAGCTATGCACTGGGCGACATGAACGCGGTCATCGGTGCGAACCTTGACGGCACCGGCGGGTTTACCGGGCGCATGCTTTATTACTGCATGTTCCTCGGTCTCGTGATCACCGGTCTGCTGATCTGGATCACCGAATATTACACCGGCACCAACTATCGTCCGGTGCGCAGCATCGCCAAGGCGTCCGAAACCGGCCACGGCACCAACGTCATTCAGGGTCTGGCGATCAGCCTTGAATCGACTGCGCTGCCCACGCTCGTGATCTGCGCAGGGATCATCATTGCCTATCAGCTCGCGGACCTGATCGGCATTGCGTTCGCCGCAACGTCGATGCTCGCGCTCGCGGGCATGGTCGTTGCGCTCGATGCTTATGGTCCAGTGACCGACAACGCCGGTGGCATCGCCGAAATGGCAGGCCTCGACGACAGCGTGCGGACGAAGACCGACGCGCTCGACGCGGTCGGTAACACGACCAAGGCCGTGACCAAGGGCTATGCCATTGGTTCGGCTGGTCTGGCAGCACTCGTGCTGTTTGCCGCCTACACAACCGACCTCGACGAGTTCTTCCCGAATCTCGACGTCGATTTCAGCCTCAAGAACCCCTATGTCATCGTCGGTCTCCTGCTCGGCGCGTTGCTCCCCTATTTGTTCGGGGCGATGGGCATGACAGCGGTGGGTCGTGCGGCGGGCGAAGTGGTGAAGGACGTTCGTGACCAGTTCGCCAAGAACCCCGGCATCATGACCTATGAATCAAAGCCTGATTATGCCCGCACGGTCGATCTGGTGACCAAGGCCGCGATCAAGGAAATGATCATTCCGTCGCTGCTGCCGGTCCTCGCACCCATCGTGGTCTATTTCGTGATCACGGCGGTTGCGGGTCAGGCTTCGGGCTTTGCCGCACTCGGCGCGCTCCTTTTGGGTGTCATCGTCGGCGGCTTGTTCGTCGCCATTTCGATGACCTCGGGCGGCGGCGCATGGGACAATGCCAAGAAATATATCGAAGACGGCAACCATGGCGGCAAGGGATCGGAAGCGCATAAAGCAGCCGTGACTGGCGACACGGTCGGCGATCCCTACAAGGACACCGCTGGCCCCGCCGTCAATCCGATGATCAAGATCACGAACATCGTGGCGTTGCTGCTGCTGGCGGCGTTGGCGCACGCCGCATAACGACGTCTTTTAGACGCTAAGTGCAGCCCCCGTCCGGACCATCCGGGCGGGGCCACGTCAGTTTATTTTTGACATTTGTCAGGCGACGACATTGGCCGCGCGCAGCGCCGCGACGTCGGCGTCGCTCAGCCCCAAGATTTCGCCCAATATATCGTCCGTATGCTGACCCAGAACCGGCGGTGCCGCGGGCACCGGCTGCGTCTCGCCGGGCCATTTGATCGAGCGGTTGACGATGCGGATTGTGCCCAGCGCGGCGTGCTCGGTCTCGACCACCATTTCGCGCGCCACGGCTTGGGGCTGCATCAGCGCATCGCGCACCCCAAGGATCGGCGCATGCGGTACCTGATGCGTCGTCAGCAAGGCGGCCAGCGCATCGAAGCTATGCTTTTCGGTCTGCGCCGAAATCAGCGCATCGACCGCATCACGATTGGCTTTGCGCTTTTCAAGCATGTCATAGCGCGGATCGTCGATATACACCTCAAGACCCAGCGCGCGGCACAAATTGGCCCAGAACGCATTGGTCAGGCAGGCGATCACCATTAGCCCATCCTTCGCCGGAAACACGCCGTAGGGCACCAGATTGGGGTGCTGCGTGCCCTGTGGCTTCGGGTTCTCGCCAGTGTGAAACGCAATCTGCGGCAGATAGGACAGCAGCCCCATCAGTCCATCGAGCAAGCTCACATCGATCAAGCGACCGTGTCCGGTCATTGTCCGCTCATAAAGCGCGGCAAGGATGCCAATCGGGCCGTTGATCCCTCCGACCAGATCGCCCATCGGAATGCCCAGCCGTGTCGGCGCACGATCCCGCTCGCCATTGACACTGAATGCGCCCGACAATGCCTGTGTCACAATGTCGAATGAGGGATAGTCGCGCAACGGCCCGGTCATCCCGAAACCCGAAATCGCGCAATAGATCAGGCGCGGGTTGATCGCCGAAAGCGTTTCATAACCAAGCCCCAAACGATCCATCACGCCGGGCCGATAATTCTCGACAAGGATGTCAGACTTCGCCGCCAGATCATGGGCGAGCGCCACGCCCGCCTCGGTCTTGAGGTCAATGACAATGCTCTTTTTCCCGCGATTGATGCCCAGGAAATAGGTGCTGTGCCCCGCATCAAATGGCGGGAATGTCCGCGTGTCGTCGCCATCGCCCGGCGGCTCGACCTTGATCACTTCGGCACCGAGATCGGCCAGCGCCTGCGACGCCGCCGGCCCCGCCAATACGCGACTGAAATCGAGTACGCGGATGCCGTTCAAAGGGCCTGGCCAGAGAGGGGTGGGCGAGTCTGTCATCTGGTCCGTCATGCCTTATGATCTGCGGCCTGTCGCCTCAAGCGGTATCACGGCGTGTGAAATTTAGAGCGGACTGGCTGGGGCGGCAGGATTCGAACCTACGAATGGCGGCATCAAAAGCCGCTGCCTTACCACTTGGCGACGCCCCAGTGCGTCCTTCGCGAGAGCAGCGCCTTTACGGGGGCTTTCAGCGGTTTGCAAACGGTTCAGTCGATCCGCTGGACCCAGCCATAAGGGTCCGCCGCCGCACCGCGCTGGATACTGACCAGCCGCTCGCGCAAGCGCTGCGTGGTTTGCCCGGGACCGCCTGCACCAATAGTGAATTTACCTTCGTCGCTGGTGACGCTGCCGACCGGCGTGACAACCGCCGCCGTCCCGCAGGCGAAACTCTCGGTCAGTCGGCCCGACATCGCATCGGCGCGCCATTGGTCGATGGCATAAGGCGCTTCACGCACCACCAGCCCCTCGTCGCGCGCCAGCGTCAGCAGCGCGTCGCGGGTGATCCCCGGCAGGATCGTGCCACTGAGCGGTGGCGTTTGCAGCGAACCGTCTTCAAACACGAAAAACAGGTTCATGCCGCCCAGTTCCTCGACCCAGCGCCGCTCCGCCGCGTCTAGATAGACAACTTGATCATAGCCCATCTTGATCGCCTGTGCTTGCGCAACCAGGCTCGTCGCATAATTGCCACCGCATTTCGCTGCGCCAGTGCCGCCGGGCGCCGCGCGCGTGTAATCCTGCGACACCCACAGCGAGATCGCGGGCACGCCACTCTTGAAATAAGCGCCGACCGGTGACGCAATGACGAGATAAAGATATTCGGCGGACGGTTTGACGCCGAGGAAAACCTCGCTCGCGATCATGAAGGGGCGCAGGTAAATTGAACCGCCATCGACATCCGGAAACCAGTCGCGGTCAGCGCGGACGAGCGCTTTGACCGATTCGATAAACATGTCCTCAGGCAGTTCGGCCATTGCCATCCGCTGCGCCGAGGCGCGAAACCGCGCGGCATTCGCGTCGGGCCGAAATAGCGCCATGCTGCCGTCGGCCAGCTTATACGCTTTCATCCCCTCAAAGATTTCCTGCGCATAATGCAGCACCGCCGTTGCCGGATCGAGCACCAGTGGCTTGCGCGCGGTGATCTGGGCATCATGCCAGCCCTGCGCTTCATTATAGCGAATCAGCGCCATATGATCGGTGAACACCCGACCAAAACCGGGGTCAGCAAGCAGCGCGGTGCGCTCGTTAACAGCGACAGGCGCCGGATTCGGATCAAAAGCAAAATTCATTGCCTTTGGTTAGGCAATGTCGCAAAATACGTCAATATGGCTGTCCAAACGCCCGCTGCATCCCCGCTTTTCCTGCGCGAAGGTGAAATCCGTCGTGGCGTGGAGCTGCTGTACTTTGGATATAGCCATCTGACGCGCAGTGTTGATGATCTACTCGCGGCGCAAGGCTTGGGCCGCGCGCACCACCGCGCGCTTTATTTCATCGCGCGCCAGCCGGACCTGACGGTCAGTGCGCTGCTGCGGCTGCTGGCGATTACAAAGCAATCGCTGGGCCGTGTGCTGACCGAATTGACGATGCGAGGTCTGGTCGAAACGCGCGCGGGGCCATTTGACCGGCGGCAGAAATTACTGCGGCTGACGATGGCGGGAGCTGCGCTGGAGGCCGAACTCTTCGATGCATTCCGCGAGCGACTGGGCGCGGCGTATAGCCATGCGGGGCAAGCGTCGGTGACGGGGTTCTGGCATGTGCTTGAAGGGCTGATCCCGCCCGAGGATCGCGCGCTTGCCATTGACCTCAGCCGGAATGCGTGAGCGTATTCGCAAGAAAACCGTTTGGGCTGAGCTTGTCGAAGCCTTGTCCTTCTTCTGACTCAACGTCCCAAAGAAGCACAACCCTTCGACAAGCTCAGGGCAAACGGGTTTCTTTTGCGAGCTCCCGATTGCGTTGTTCGGCGGCTTTCAGCGCTGCCGTCGTAAGCGCAAAGAGAGCATCGTCGGCATCGAAAACATCAAGCCCTTTGCGCGTTGATCCGCCCTTGCTGGCGACACGATCCGCAAGTTCGGCGGACGACACATCGCTGCCCGCTGCAAGCAATGCTGCCCCTTCGACCGTGGCCAGCGCGAGGCGCGCCGCTTGATCAGCGGGAAGCCCCATGGCGGCCCCACCCTGCGCCAGCGCATCGATAAACCGATAGGCAAATGCCGGACCTGACCCGCTGAGCGCCGTGACCGCGTCGAAATGCGCTTCATTGGCAATCCATTCGACAAGGCCGAGCGGGGCCATCAGCGTATCGGCTGCGGCTCTATCGGCATCGTCGAGTGCACCATGCAAGCCAACCACCCCTTTGCCGATGGCGACCGGGAGATTGGGCATCACGCGCAACACGGCGCGCGCGCTGGGAAATGTCTCGGTAAGCCTCGTCGTCGTCGTGCCTGCGAGGATCGACAGCAGCATCACGCCGTTGGTCGCCGCCTGCAGCCCCGGCGCGACATCCCCAAGCATTTGCGGCTTCACACCCAGCATCAGCATCGTCGGCGGCGGTTCGTCGGGCACCATGCGCAACACCCGAACATCGCTGCGCGTTGCAACGGGATCAATCACAGTTACGCGCGCCGGATCCATGCCCACTTCGAGCCAGCGTGAAAGCATCGCCCCCGCCATGTTGCCACAGCCGATGAGCCACAGCGTGTTCATGCTTCGCCGCGCGTTTCGACCATCGCGGCAGCAATCGCGTCTTTGGGAGACTTTCCGCCCCACAGGACAAACTGAAAGACAGGGTAAAAGCGGTCGAGCTCGTCCACCGCGGCTTCGATCAGCGTCTCGGCTTGATCGAGCGACAGCCCGGGCTCATCACCATCAAGCAAGACGGCATGTCGGAACAGCACTGTGCCCGGCGTCGCCCACAATTCGAAATGGCCGAGCCAAAGCTGTTCATTGACGAGACCGATCGTTTCATAAACCGCTGCTGTCTGGTGCCCGGACACAGTAATATCGGGAAAGCCGAGGAATTGCAGGACATTGTCATCATCGCGCCAGACGCCGCGCAACTCGTAACTGCCCCACGCCCCTTGCGTCGATGCAACGATTTCCTCGTCGCCAACGCGCTCGTTCGACCAGCCATGCGCCTCGAACCATGCCTCGAGCATGTCGATGGGTGCCGCGCTGCTGCCGTCATCGTCGATCTGGACCACTCTCATGACCCCCTGCGTGGCGCGCACGGCGCAGAGGCGCAAGAGCGTGCGCCAATAATCTGTGGATAAGCGGTCAAGCCTTGGGTTTGGCCTTGGGCTTTGCTTCCATCGCGTCGAGCCGCGCTTTGAGCACATCGACTTCGTCGCGCGCTGCCGCTGCCATCGCCTTGACGGCTTCGAATTCTTCGCGGCTGACAAAATCAAGACCGCCGATCCAGTCCTTGGCCTTTGACCGTGCCGAGGCTTCAGCTTCGCGGCTCATGCCGGCAATCGTGCCCGCCGCGCCGTTTACGAACTTGGCGAGGTCGTCGAAAATCTTGTTGTCGGTCTGCATTATGTGGCTCCCGTTTGGTCAGACATCAATTTGGGTAACCGGACGCGCCGGTGCAAGGGTATCGGCATCGGGATTCAGCATATGCGTCTGCCAATTGAGGATCGCCGCAAAACTAAGCCACAACAGATAAGGCAGCATCAACCATGCCGCCGCCGTTCGTACACGCCCAAATGCAATGGTTGTCGCAATCGCAAACGCAAGAATAAACAAGATCAGAAAGAAGGCGGCGAACACCTGATGCGCCGCGAAAAACAGCGGTGACCACGCCAGCGTTGCAACGAAAGCAACCGAAAACAATGCCACCGCATAGCCCCGAAAGCGATTGCCGCGGGCGTTCAATACCATCGCCAGCGCCAGACCGATGAGGACATAAAGAATGCTCCACGCGACGCCGAACGCCCAGCCTGGTGGCTGGATCGCGGGCTTGATCAGCGCATCGTACCACGGGTTGCCGAACCCGGAATTCGACATCCGCCCCGATAGAAACCCGAGGAACAAGACAGCAGGCACCGTGACCAGCGCCCAACGGACAAACGACATGCGGATCTGACCGGCGGATGCAAGCTCACTCATGGCCGCGCCTTAGCGGGATTGCCGCAGCGCACAAAGGATCAAATGTCTGTCGAAAGGCTAAGTGTGAAACGGCGCGTGCCATTGGGGGTAAAGCCGCCGCTCTCCCCGACGCTCCACCCGAAAGTGTTGGTTACATTGCTGACCAGCGCGCGCACCAGCACCGGGCGGTCGGCCACTTTCAAACGATAGCGCGCGCCAAGATTGACGATCGCGCGCGGCGGAATGCGTAGCGTTCCCGTTGCATTCGCCGTCCGGCTGCTGACTGATTCGAAATAATAATCGAGCGACAGCGCGGGATGCTTGGGCAACCGGTAATTGAGGCTGAGAATCGTCTTTCGTGGAATGGCACCAATCGGTCGCCGTCCGTCGTTCAATTTCTGGTCGATCAACAAATTGCCGAGCACCATGGTCAGCCCCGGCGCGACTTTACCCGCGACCGAAAATTCAATGCCGCGATGGCGCACTTCGCCAAGCTGGCGAAAACGGTCGGTCGCATCGAGATTGAAATAGGGCTTCGACACGTCGAACACACCCGCCACCGCCGTCACGCCATTGGCGATTTTCCAGCGAACACCCGCATCTTTCTGGACCGTACGGATTGCCGGCGGGGCTTCGTTGAAATTGGTCGCGTTGCTCGGCGCAACCGGGCTTTCCTCCAGCCCGCGCGTATAGCCACCATAGGCTGCGAGCTGCGGCGTGATGTATAATGCTCCCGCTGCACTGACGAGCACCGGCGAATCGCGTGTTACCGGAATGGCAGGGGACGGCGCAGGATCGACAACGGACTTGATGTAGCGTGTCTTTTGCACGCCAATCGTCAATTCGCCGACGTCCAGCCATTTGCCTTCATAGGACAGGCCAACCGTCGTCTGGGTTACTTTATCGCGCGATTTTTCGCCGAAGACTGGCATCGGACGCGCACGAACATCAGGGACGTCGCTACGACTGGTAAGCAATTTTGATGGACCAAGCTCGTCAAAGAAAATTGTGTCTTCGCCACCATAGCTCCGCGCCTGCCGACGCGCGCGGAATGATGCCGTGAACACATGGCGGCGCGTGCCTTCGGTGAAGCTCCGCCCGATGCGCAACTCGCCCGATGTTGATTCTCCGGTGTCACCGCGCGAGATGATCGCACGGCGGCGGCCGACGCTGCCGTCCGCCAATGTACGCGACATCAAATCGGACACGTCCTGATCAATGGTATAGGTTGACCGGAACACGCCGAGGCGAACATCGAACCCGAGCGGATCGGCGCGGGCGACCACGCCGTAGTTGGACTGCACGCCCGAATATTGCGCCCATGGTTGCCCGGTGAACACATTACGGGGTGCGCGCTTCGGCAAGGTCAGCCCGCCAGTAAAAATCACCGGCAGCGCCTCAAAACTCCAGTCGCGCGTCGTGCTCCAGAACGGCATGATTTCAACGCCGGCGCGCGGGGCATAGCGCAGCGAAACCGCCGCTGAGAGGCTGTCACTGATCGTGCCAAATTGAGTGCCGCTGTGCATCCGGTCAACGCCTGCCGCGATCCCCAGCCTGTCGCCGTCAATCGGGATTTGCAGATCGATCTCGCCCGAGATGCCCTTCCACGGCCCTTGTGTGATCTGAACCGAGGTCAGCAGTTTGTCGCCAGGCTTGGCAAGTTCATAATCGATGACGCCGGTGGGTGCGGGGAAATTATAGCCCTGCGCCGAAATGCCGACGCGCACGCTCGACCCACTGACAAGGCGGCTGTTCACATTGGCTTGCAGGTCGAAGTAAAGCCCTTCGATGCGAACATTGCCGGCATCAATGGGTGAAAAGCCGCGCACGCTCGAATCGCCATAGATGCCGATCGATTGGTCACCAACGCTTTTACCAAATGCGTCTTCGGCCGCAGTGACGGCGTTATTATCCGTCTTCTGTGCAAAGGCGGGGTGCGTCACAATGACAGCAGCACCAACTAATATGCGCGACGTCGACCCCATGTTCACTGGCTGGCACGGCCTCTATTCAAGGTCAAGCTATGGTAAATGCTTGGCTGTGACTTCTAGGCCACAGGTCCGATTCGCAGCGATCAGGAATTCGACATTGCCTTCGGGGCCGGTAATCGGGCTTTGGGTGATCCCTTCGACGGTCCAGCCCTGTGCCGTGATCCAAGCCGCGACCGCGTCACAGGTCGCGCGGTGCACGGCGGGATCACGGACGACACCGCCGCTCTCCACCTGTTCGCGTGCCGCCTCGAACTGCGGCTTGATCAGCGCGATCAGGCGCGCGGTGGGCGCAGCAAACGTCAGCGGGCGTTCGAGCACTTTGGCGAGGCCGATGAAACTCGCATCGCAGACGATCAGGCCGATGGATTCGGGAATATGCGCCGCCGTCAGGCTGCGTGCGCTGGTTTGCTCGTGGACGATCACGCGCGGGTCTTGCCGGATTTTCCAGGCAAGCTGGTTAGTGCCCGAATCGACCGCGTAAACCCGCGCCGCGCCTTTGGTCAGCAACACATCGGTAAACCCGCCGGTCGATGACCCCACATCCATCGCCACTGCGCCCGCGACATCCCAGCCGAAATGCGCCAGCCCATGCGCGAGCTTTACACCGCCGCGCGAGACCCAAGGGTGGTCGCGGCCCTTGACGGTGAATTGCGCGTCGTCGGCAACCGCCTGCCCCGCCTTGTCCACCCGCCGGTCGCCGATGAAGACGTTGCCCGAGAGGATCAGCGCTTGGGCATGGCTTTGGCTGTCGGCGAGACCGAGGTCGACAAGGCGTTGGTCGGCGCGGGGTTTAGGCATCAGATGGTGCGCGATTCGCGGGCGAAGTTCACGAAGTTCTCACTATTTGCCTACACGAAACCGGCAACGCCTTGGCGGTTTTCCTTGGGTTTCGATCACACGCCATCGCTGGGGACGCTCGCAAAGGATTTCCTACATTGCAAGGGGGATTGATTTTGCACGGTAGCGCGCTACCATGACTTGATGAACGACCTGAGGCCCGAACGCCAGAACAAGTTCGCCGCCTACCGCGCGCGCAAGAAGGCGGCTGGGTATAAAGAAATCCGCCGTTGGGTGTGGGACGTGAACTCACCCGCGTTTATCGAGCAACTGCGGCGCGAGGCTGAAGTCCTGAATAACGCGCCCGAAGAAAAGGAAGCGGCTGACTTCATCGAGGCCGTCATGGCCGAGACGATGAAAGATCATCCCTATTGAAACGCGGCGATATCGTCCCGGTGGCGTGGTCGGGTGACTATGGAAAGCCGCGTCCAGCCGTCGTCATACAAGCCAATCAACTGACCGACAGCGGCGTCGAGTCGATTTTGGTTTGCCAGATGACCAGCGACCTACAGCCTGCCAGCATCCGTCGCATCACCGTCATTCCGACGCCGGAGAACGGGCTGCTCAAGCCGTCGCAAATCATGGTCGAAAAGATCTTCGCGGCGAAGCGCGAAAAATGCGGCACGGTAATAGGGGTGATGGACGAGGCATCAATGGACGCGCTCGGGGATGCGCTGATGTTTGCGGTTGGGTTGATGGGGTAAGTTTTGGAGTTGGGTAAATGGCAGGCGCGTGATCGTGACGATCGAGAGGCAGCGGATGGTTATTGTCGTGCTGACGATAGGGAGCCGACGGGCAATTTATCGGGGATGATTGGTGCTGTCTCCCTGACACTGATTTGCGAACTCCAACAAAAAGTCTCTGAAGTAAGCAGTTGCCCGAACGGCGTAATCATTGCTTACAACAAGTCGATTTGAGTCTCTCGCGATAGCGACTTCTGGCTGCCCATTTTCGTCTACTCGGACACCTCCATCGCGGCGGCTCGGTTCGATGTATATGAGATCGTGCACGAGTCTCTCGATTTTTGAGCGGTCCCGACAAAAATCCATCCGCCCATCAGCATGAAGAAGCGCATTACGAAAAATAATCGCCGCATCAATTTGGAGATATAAACTCACCTTTTCTGGCGATAACTCCGCTCGACGCAAGAACGCAAAGTATCTTCTGACTCCATTGCCCTTTTGATCGTTGAGTAAAAATTCGCGATACTCAACTTGTTTACAAAAATCGTGGAGAAATCCTTCGAATAGCGACGCCGCCAAAAATAAATTGCTAGCCGCCATAAAGTGTGGAAAATCATCGAACAGTCTGGTTGACTCATGGTTCCAACGGACGTTGCGCAAAAACTGGATTTGCGGATCCGCATCTGGTCCGGATTGGGCTGGAAAATAATCGTCTAGTTTGCTGCGCTCTAATTCGATTTGACCCTCAATGAACCGCGGCAGCTTGAAAACGTAGTCAAAGAGCGAAGTGAACTGCTGATAAATTTCAAGCCGCACACCCTTAACGGTGTCGATAACCTCCATTCTAAGCCCGCGCTTCCTCAACAACCCCCACAGAATTCACCCGCAACGCTTTCAGCACGCTGTCGACGATTGCTGCCGCGTCCAGACCAGCTTCGGCATATTGAAGCTCGGGTTTGTCGTGATCCTGAAACACATCGGGCAGGCGCAATGTGCGCAATTTCAGGCCTGCGTCGATCAGGCCTTCGTCGCTTGCCATTGTCAGGACATGCGCGCCGAGGCCGCCGATGCTACCTTCCTCCACAGTCACCGCGACTTCGTGGGTCGTGAGCAGTTTGCGGATCAACTCCACATCAAGCGGCTTGGCGAAGCGGAGGTCAGCCACCGTTGTCGAAAGCCCCTTGGCTTCCAAAGCATCGGCGGCTTTCATGGCTTCTTCCAACCGCGTGCCCAAGGACAGGATTGCGACTTTCTTGCCGTGGCGGACGATGCGGCCTTTGCCGATTTCGAGCTGCTGCGGCACGTCTGGAAGCGCGACGCCCGTCCCGTTGCCGCGCGGGTAGCGGAAGGCAATCGGGCCGCTGTCGTGCAGGACTGCGGTGTGGGTCATGTGGACCAGTTCGGCTTCATCCGATGGCGCCATGACAACGAAATTGGGCAACGTGCACAAGTAGGTGACGTCGAACGATCCGGCGTGCGTGCAGCCATCCGCACCAACCAGCCCCGCGCGGTCGATGGCGAAACGCACCGGCAGGTTCTGGATCGCGACGTCGTGCACGACCTGATCATAGGCGCGTTGCAGGAACGTCGAATAGATCGCGCAGAAGGGTCGCATCCCTTGCGCCGCCAAACCAGCCGCGAAGGTCACGGCATGCTGTTCGGCAATACCGACATCGAAGGCGCGGTCGGGGTGCGCCTTGGCGAATTTGTCGACGCCGGTACCGCTGGGCATGGCGGCGGTAATTGCAACGATGCGCGGATCGGTCTCCGCCAGTTTGGCGAGCGTTTCGCCGAAGACGTTTTGATAAGACGGTGGCCCCGGCGGGGCTTTGGCCTGCACGCCCGAGACGACATCGAATTTCTGGACGCCGTGATATTTGTCAGCTGATTCCTCGGCGGGTCCGTAACCCTTGCCCTTTTTGGTCACAACGTGGATCAAGCATGGCCCTTCGGCGGCATCGCGGACATTTTCGAGAACGGGAATCAGGTGATCCATATCGTGCCCGTCAATCGGGCCGACATAATAGAAACCGAGTTCTTCAAAAAACGTGCCGCCCATCGCCATGCCGCGTGCGAATTCGTCGGTTTTCTTGAGACTCAAGTGCAACTGACGCGGGAGTTTGCGCGCAAGGCGCTTGGCAAGATCGCGAAGGCCCAGAAATTCACGGCTCGACACGATGCGCGCGAGATAGGCCGAGAGACCGCCGACCGGCGGGGCAATCGACATGTCGTTATCGTTGAGGATGACAACGAGGCGATTGCCGGCCTGTTCGGCGTTATTCATCGCTTCATAGGCCATGCCCGCCGACATTGAACCGTCACCGATGACTGCAATGGCCTTGCCGGGCTTGTCGTTCAGCTTGTTGGCGACGGCAAAGCCCAACGCGGCGCTGATCGAGGTCGAGCTGTGCGCCGCGCCGAACGGATCATATTCGCTTTCGGTGCGCTTGGTGAAGCCCGACAGCCCGCCGGGTTGACGCAGCGTGCGGATGCGGTCGCGACGGCCGGTGAGGATCTTGTGCGGATAGGCCTGATGCCCCACGTCCCAGACGAGGCGATCCTCTGGCGTGTTAAAAACATAGTGGATGGCAACCGTCAGCTCGACGACACCCAAGCCCGAACCAAGATGCCCGCCGGTCGTGCCCACGGCCGAAATCATCTCGGCGCGCAGTTCATCGGCAAGCTGGCGAAGGTCGGATGCGGGGAGCTTACGAAGCTCGGCAGGGGTATTCGCCGTGTCAAGCAAGGGCGTGTCAGGTTTAATGGACATGACGCCTTTTACGCGGGGTTTCAATCAACCGCAATCGGCACATTTTTGAGCGTGGGGGATTGAGATTGGCGGCGGGCGGGCGCATGTTGTGCAAATGGACTCGGATACCACACAGCTCAAACGCAACCGTGCAAAGGTTTTCATGATCGCTGCCGGTCTGTTCCTCGTCGGGTCGCAGGGGCCTGATTTTGGTGATCTGTTCGACGATGGCGATCATCATCGCGCACGACATGAAGAGCATTTCGAAGCCAAGATCGATAAAATAATCGCCAAGATCGAACAGGCCGCCGAAAAAGCGGAGCGCAAAGGCGGCGGAATTTCGCTAAAAATTGATTTCTAGCCGCAATCCGCGCATTTGCCGCGCACTTCGATGACCGGGCGCAGTTCCTGAAATCCCGCACCCGTTGCGGCGGCGCGGACTTTGGCGGTCACGCTATCGTCATCAAGGTGCGTCGCCTGCCCGCAATCATCGCAGACGAGAAAGATGCAGTCGTGCACGCAATCGGGGTGCGCGTTCGCCACATAGGCATTCACGCTTTCGACGCGGCGGGCGATATTGGCGCTGACGAACAAGTCGAGGATGCGATACACGCTGTTTGCCGCAATCCGGCGGCCCTCATGTTTGGAGACGGCTTCGGCAATATCATAAGCGCTGGCGGGTTTTTCGAACTTCGAGAGCACAGCATAAATCGACGCGCGCATGGCGGTCCATTGCTCGCCTGATCCTTCAAGTGCGGTCTGCGCGGCTTCGGCCATTGGCCTGCCATGATGAAGTGTGTGATCGTGAACGCCCATGCCACGAATGTAGGCGTGGTTCAGACCAAAGCCAAGCGATTGAGGAAATGGCCGGTCGCGAGCAGCACGACGCCGAGCATCGTCGCAACCATTTCAAAGCCACCATGCGGCAGTGTTAGCGCTGCAGCCATCACACCAATGCCGAGGCCGCCGATGGACGGCGGGAGGAAACGGCCATGCTGGCGGATGCCATTGCCAAGCGCGACGACGCCAAGGCCGAGCGCAAGCACCAAGCCGACTTCGTGAATTACCGGACTGCCAAGCAAACCGCCAACCGTTGACAGCGTGCCCAGCAGCAGCGCGGTCGCCAGACAATGCACAAGGCACAGCCCCGACAGCATCATTGCGACGCGGTCCAGCGTTCCGTTCCGGGCAATGCTCGTGTTCAAATCCGACTCCTGTTATTCCGCTTATGGCATTGCCTGCGCGAAGTTACAACATATCATCCGCGCCTTAGGGAGCTTTATTTACCCTTCAGCGTTGAAAGGATGCGTAGGCAAAGCGGATCGATGGAAACCCAATGATGCTGTTCATGTTTGGCAACAAGCGCGCGCAAAATGCCCGCAATCGCAGCAAGGCGAAAGCGCTGGTCGACGAATATGGCGACCGCGCCGAAGCCTATGTCCGCGAAAAAATTGCTGCGACAACATGGCAAATCCGCGACCACGCCCATTGGCAGCGAATCGAGACGCATGTGAATGCGCTCCTGCGCCGCTGATCGGGGGGTTGTGTTGCATATGGGCAACATTATCTTGGCTGCATGAACCTCGAACTCTTTACTGACCGCGCCAAGGGTTTTCTCCAGTCGGCGCAGACCGTGGCCATCCGCATGTCGCACCAGCGGATTGCGCCCGACCATCTGTTGAAGGCGCTGCTAGAAGACAGCGAAGGCATGGCATCGGGCCTGATCAAAAAGGCTGGCGGCGATGCTGGCGTGGCGGTGCGCGAGACCGATGCAGCACTGGCCAAGCATGCGGCTGTTTCGGGTGGTGGCGCGCAGCAGACGCCGGGACTGGATAATGATCTCGTGCGATTGCTCGACCAAGCCGAGGGTGTTGCGAAGAAAGCCGGTGATTCTTATGTCACTGTCGAACGACTACTGCTTGCGCTGACATTGGCGACGACGACAGCGGCGGGCAAAGCTTTGGAAAGCGCGGGCCTGAAAGCCGACGCGCTCAATACGGCGATCAACGACTTGCGCGGCGGACGGACGGCGGACACGCAGAGCGCCGAAGACCGTTATGATGCCCTCAAGAAGTTCGCGCGCGACCTCACGCAGGCGGCGCGCGACGGCAAGCTTGACCCTGTCATCGGCCGTGATGAGGAAATCCGCCGGACGATCCAGATTCTCGCGCGGCGCACCAAGAACAATCCTGTCCTGATCGGCGAACCCGGTGTCGGCAAGACCGCGATTGCCGAAGGGCTCGCGCTGCGCATCGCCAATGGCGACGTGCCCGACGGGATCAAGGGCCGCGACCTGATGGCGCTCGACATGGGTGCCCTCATTGCGGGCGCGAAATATCGCGGTGAATTCGAGGAGCGGCTGAAAGGCGTGCTCGACGAAGTGCGCGCCGCCGAGGGGCAGATCATCCTGTTCATCGACGAGATGCACACGCTGATCGGTGCGGGCAAAACCGACGGCGCAATGGATGCGTCGAACATGATCAAGCCCGCCTTGGCACGCGGCGAGTTGCATTGCATCGGGGCGACGACGCTCGACGAATATCGCAAATATGTCGAAAAGGACGCAGCGCTCCAGCGGCGGTTCCAGCCGGTGTTTGTCGGCGAACCGACGGTCGAGGATACCGTTTCTATCTTGCGCGGGCTGAAAGAGAAATACGAGCTGCACCACGGTGTTCGCATCACCGATGCGGCGATTGTTGCGGCCGCCGCGCTGTCGCATCGTTATATCACGGATCGTTTTCTGCCTGACAAAGCCATCGACCTTATGGACGAGGCCGCATCGCGCCTGCGCATGGAAGTCGAATCGAAGCCCGAGGAAATCGAAAGCCTCGACCGGCGGATTATCCAGATGAAAATCGAAGGCCTTGCGCTTGAGAAGGAAACCGACGCCGCGTCGAAAGATCGGCTTGAGACCATCCGTAAGGATCAGGCCGATCTCGAAGAGCAATCCGCCGCGCTGACCACGCGCTGGCAAGCGGAGAAGGAAAAAATCCACGCCGAGGCCAAGTTGAAGGAAGCGCTCGATGCCGCGCGGCTCCAGCTCGATCAGGCGCAGCGTGCGGGCGATCTCGGCAAGGCAGGCGAGCTGCAATATGGCACCATCCCGACCATCGAAAAGCAACTTGCCGAAGCGCAAGGGGCCGCCGCGGGCGCAATGCTGCGCGAGGAAGTCACCGCCAACGACATAGCCGGCATCGTCGCGCGCTGGACCGGGATTCCTGTCGAACGGATGATGGAAGGCGAGCGCGAAAAATTGCTCGCGATGGAATCGGTGATCGGCAAGCGCGTCATCGGACAGGAGGACGCCATAAAGGCCGTGTCCGCCGCCGTGCGCCGCGCCCGCGCCGGGTTGCAGGATCCGAACCGTCCGCTGGGCAGCTTCATGTTTCTCGGGCCAACGGGCGTCGGCAAAACCGAGCTGACCAAGGCACTCGCCGAATTCCTGTTCGACGATGGCTCCGCGATGGTCCGCATCGACATGAGCGAGTTCATGGAAAAGCACAGCGTCGCGCGGTTGATCGGTGCCCCGCCGGGCTATGTCGGATACGAGGAAGGCGGTGTCCTGACCGAAGCCGTGCGCCGCCGCCCCTATCAAGTCATCCTGTTCGACGAGGTCGAAAAGGCGCACTCAGACGTGTTCAACGTGCTGCTGCAAGTGCTCGACGACGGTCGCCTGACCGATGGACAGGGTCGCACGGTGGATTTCACCAACACACTAATCATCCTGACCTCGAATCTGGGAAGTCAGTATATCGCGAACCTGCCCGATGATCAGACCGTCGAAAGCGTCGAACCGCAAGTCATGGACATCGTCCGCGGCCATTTCCGCCCCGAATTCCTCAACCGGCTCGACGAGATCATCCTGTTCCACCGTCTGTCACAGGCGAACATGGGCCCGATTGTCGATATTCAAATTGGCCGCGTGCAGAAGCTGTTGATCGACCGCAAGATCACCCTCGACCTGACCGACGCGGCGCGCGCCTGGCTCGGGCGCGTGGGTTATGATCCAGTCTATGGGGCGCGACCCCTGAAACGCGCCGTGCAGAAATATCTGCAAGACCCGCTGGCCGATGCGATCCTGAGGGGCGATGTTTCGGATGGAGCGACCGTCAAGGTGGACGAGGGCGATGGGGCGCTGGTGGTCGGGGGTTAGATGACTGAACGGCCGAGCTGTCCGCCCAGGCCGTTTGTTTCGACCCAGCATTGCGCTTCTTCTAGTTCGGCACGGATTGTCACCTCAAGAACGGCACGCCGTGCGAGCCGACGGACGTTGTCAAACGCAACAGTCGGGTTCTTTGCGCTTGTCGAAAACAATGGTCCGGAAATTGCCCGGTCAATGTAATCTGTGTCGACCGCGACATTCAAGTGCGCCGCTGTCGCGGTCAGAGCTGGCCTCGGATTTGCGAAGAAAAATTCGGAGTCAAGGCTGCGGGCATTCGGCATTTTTTCCATTGCCGCCGCAAACGCACGCATTTGTGCTGCCCACAATGCCGCTGCACGGCACGCATCGGACAATCCCTGCACATCGCCTACATAGAGCGCGAACTGGTCGGTCACTTGCCGCACCCAATTGCGATGTCCGTCGCTGCGCAACACTGCCAGTAGATAGTGACGAAGCTGGCAGTGCAGGAAGATCGCGCGCGCTTCGGCATTTGTTTTGACAATCTCGGGGAGGATGAAGTTGACGGGAACATTCGCTTTTACCACCGTTGGGGCGGTTGGGATGTAGCGCTTCCCCAACATTGTCAGCGCAGCGGCCAGTTGGCGACGATCCGGGTTGACACCGACCTGCCGGAGCGCGGCAGGTTCACGTGGGACGATATTGGCATCAAGGTCGTCGAGCGCGCGAACAAGCAACGTCGAACCGCAATGGGCCATGTGAAAAATCCAGCTGATCGGCTGCATCTCGCCAGACAACATTGACACCGGAATGCGCAGCTCGTCAGGGCCCGCCGTCGAAATTCGGCGATCAAGGAAAATTGATCGGTGATAGGCGGACCGGTCCATGGGCACAAAAATGGCATCATCGCCATCAAATCTGTGGAGATAATGATCAGGCGAATTGTGAAGATCAAAAAGCGTCGGTTGCATCGACCACGTTTATTATCGCACGCGAGTGCGCTTGTCGCTATCACTGTGTTCGGCATGTTGATCATTCAAACGCCCAAACCGGGTCGCCCTTATGCGCGAATCGACAGGCATGGCGCGTCGTCCCTTACTGATGTTCATCCCGCCGACGTAACGCAACGATTAAGGCGCATGGCGCAATCCTGTTTCGCGACTTTGATACTAATGTCGATCAATTCCGGCATTTTGCCAAGCAGTACTGTCCAACATCGGTCTTCAACGAAAGTCCTGGCCGATCACCGATAGACGATGCCAACAATATCTATTCGGTTGATGGCGGAACGAATGCGTTTTCGTTGCATCCCGAGCTTGCACGCGAGCCTTGGAAACCGGACGCTGCATTTTTCGCCTGCTTTTCGCCCCCAAGCGTCGGCGGCGAAACCACCATCTGCGACGGCATAGAAATTGTTCGGCACATGCCGGACGATGTGCGCCGCGGACTCGAAGGGCGACGGCTGGTTTATGTAAGGCCGGTGTGGCCAGAGCTCCTTCAATTCTGGCTCGGAACGCGGACACCAAGCGACGAACAACTTGCGTCAGCCCCTTCATCCTGTCCGTATGAATTCAGGCGGCTCAATGGACAGATTGCGCGCATCTTTTCGCGACCGGCGCTGCACAAACCGATGTTTTCGGACGAGCTGGCCTTTGGCAACTTTCTTTTGTTTGCTCGCTTTAACAATGGCCGCCGCAACTTCCCGGTACTCGACGACGGGCGCGCTGTTCCCGAAAGCTGGTTGCAAGCCATCAAAGAAACGGGTGACAGGTTGAGTTGCGCAATCGGTTGGCGCGCTGGCGATGTTGTTATGCTTGACAACAGCCGGTTCATGCACGGTCGAAATGCCATCGTTGACGGGAAAGAGCGCAAGATTGCGACGTATTTCGGTTATTTCGATTTTGCGCCAGTCAATCCGGAGGAGCCAAATGATCCGATCTGGCGTCGCAAAGATTTTCGCCCGCCAGTGCCGCCTGACCTCGGCCGCGTGGTGGCATCAGCCCACCCAGATCCGCAACGATGGGGGATTAATCAGGGAGTCCGCTGACCCGCCAGCGCAAAATAATCGACAAGAAGTTCCTGTTCCTCGCGCGTAAGATGTGGATTCCAAACGTCAAAAATCAGGACAATACGAATCTCGTCACTGTCGTTCCACGCCTCGTGCTGAATAGTGTCGTCAAACGCAAAAGCCTCGCCCACCCGCCATTCGCGGGTCTCGCCGCCAACCCGGAAACGGCATCTCGGCGGAACAACAAGCGGCAAATGGATAATCGCCCGGGTATTGGTGACACCGGTATGCGCCGGAATATGAGCACCGGGTTTCAGGATGGAAAAGAATGCCGATGGCGCTTTTCCGGGGATGTGATTCTGCGGTATCTGCTCAAGAGCCGCTGCAGTTTCGGGACAAAGCGCACAGACGGGATCATTTCGCACACCATATTCCCACAGGAAACAGGCGCTCCAATCGAGCGAGCCGTCAAGATCAGTCCATTTTGTCGTCGGTGAACCCGGTTCGATTTGGACATAGGGGCGGATTGCCGGATTGTTTTGTCCAAATACAGCCAAGGCTTCTGCACAAATTGCACCGGATTTGGCTTCAAGGGCGGCAAACCACGGGAAGAGCGACCGATCAAAAAATTCGTCCGCCGGCAAAAATGGAAAATAGACGCCAGCACATTCATTCTTGAAAATGGCACGGCGTCCCAGACCATGATCGACGCAAGCTGAAAAGCGCCGTGCCGCAGTGCCAAGCTGGGCAATCCTGTTTCCAAGTGCCCCCTCTATGGTCGCGGCAGTTTGCGCAAGATGCTGGCCAAGGAATGCGCGAGCGCGCGCTTCTGCATCTGTGACTAATGGTGGCTGGGGATCAATCTGCGCGGCCATTTGGGCAACATTCGTCCAACCAATTGCCGCCAAAGCCAGGTCGCCGCGCCGTTCGTGCAATTCAGCCATTCGGAGTTGAGCCATGAAATCAAGGCGATCAATATTGAGAACATGATTGAGGGCCTCGGCTTCGCCATCGTCATCCCGAAGCGCGCGACAGGCCGTCGCCAAATTCATCCACAAGGCCGGAACTTTCTCGTCCCGCGCTGTGGCGTCGCGAAAGAAGGCGCGCGCACCGTTGAAATCACGCTGATTGAGTGCGGCCATACCACGAGCGTTCAGCACCCGAGGGTCGCAGGGCGCCAGCAAGAGCGCCTCATCAAGTAAGCGCAGCTCGTCGGTGTAATTTTCCGAACGGCGCGCGGTCATTGCCGAATTTAGGAGCGCCAGAGTGGATGGGATTAGATCAGTCATAAGGGCGAATAATCACACCACCGAAGGCTGCACAAGTATCGAACGAACATTGATTGTCACGTCGCCGATGCATCGCTACCCCCTAAAACATGGTTGCGACGAGCTCATCATCATCTGTGGACGCGCTTGACGATCAATTTGCGCTGACCGTTGCGGCTTGGCAGGCAGCCCAAATCGGTAAGCATGATGAAGCGGTCGCGTTGCTTGAACGGGTATTGCTGCAAGCACCCAATGATCCGGTCGCACTAACAACCTTGGCCAGTGTGTATCGCGAAATGGGGCGGTTGCGCGACGCTATCTTGACGTGCGATGCCGCTATCGCTGCTGCGCCGGGACATGCCGCGGCCTGGTTGGAACGCGGGTTCGTCTTGACCTCAGGAGGGTCACTTGACGCAGCGTTTGACTGCTATGCACAGGTTGCAAATCTCGATCCGCATAATGCGCCCGCGCATGCCGGCATGGCCGCTATCGCAGGTCGTCGGGGCGACACCGATACCGCCCGCCGTCATGCCACGACCGCACTGGTCGTCGACCCCGATAACGCCATTGCAATCTGTGCCTTGGCCGCAGTCGAGATTGAAAATGGAGACACACAGTCAGCGATCAACCGGCTAACGCGGCTCGTTGATGGGAGCGCGGGCGCGACCCCCGAACGCGTGCTTGCCTATAATCTTCTGGGCGATGCGTTTGACCGCATCGATGCAACAGCGGACGCTTTCGCAGCCTATGCTAGGGGAAAAGCCGCCTTTGCCAAAATTCATGCCCCGCAATTTGCCAAACGCACGCAAACCCATCTTCAATTCGTTCAAATGATTTCCGATGGAATCCACCGCCTTGGCCCCAAAACTGATTGGGCGCTGCCGTCACACCAGTCGGCGCCTCGACATGTATTCCTGCTCGGCTATCCGCGGTCAGGAACGACGCTCGTGGAGAATATTCTCGCGTCGTTACCCGGGGCACGGGCGCTTGAAGAACGGCCAACACTTCGCGATGCGGATGAAGCGTTTCTGTCGGATCCGACGGGCTTGGAGCATTTGGCCGATCTGACGACGGATCTTGCGGCACCATTTCGGGATGCTTATTGGTCGCGAGTGGCCAATGCGCGAGCAATGCCGCCGCAAGATGGCGTGTTTATCGACATGGATCCCCTGAAGGCGACACGACTGCCGATCATCTTGCGATTATTTCCAAATGCCAGCATTCTCATCATGCGCCGCGATCCCCGCGATGTTGTGTGGAGCTGCTTTCGCACCAACTTTGCCCTGACGAACGCCGCCGACGAATTTACCGATCTTGTCCGAACGGCACATCATTATGCGGCGATGATGCACCTGATCGACCAATGCATTACGCAATACCCAATCCGGACACACATCATCCGCTATGACCGGATTGTTCACGATTTTGACGCCGAAACAAAGAAGATATGCGATTTCATTGGCGTCGCGTGGACTGCGGCGGTGCGCGATTTCAACAAGACTGCACAGTCGCGGGGCGTAAGCACGGCGAGCGCATCGCAGGTGCGCAAACCGCTGTATGACGGGACGCGACAATGGGAACGCTATGCAAAGCATCTCGCGCCAGTTCTGCCGATACTGCAACCTTGGGTCGAAAAGTTCGGGTTCGACAGCTGATGGATTATGCCGCGATCGCGCGCGACGGAGCCTGGTTCGCGCACCGATATGATCCCGAGCATGACGCCGTGCATTTCGTGCGGATGTCGCGCGCGGTGCATCGGGAGGCGACTTTTGTTACCGATGCGTATCTGCCTGTCGGTCTTGAGAAACTGATCCTACCGCGCGCGGCGATGGTCGAGGCGGCTCCGCCCAGCAAGCCGGTGCATTTCATCTTTCATTCGGCCTTTTGCTGCTCGACTGTGCTGGCACGCGCGTTGGACATTCCCGGTGTATCGATGGGGCTCAAGGAGCCGCCGATCTATAATGACATTGTCGGGTGGCGGCATCGTGGCGGGGGTCCGCCCGCGCGGGTGGCGCAGATTTTGGATCAGATGACAACATTGCTGGCGCGGCCGCTCGGCGCGGGTGAAGGCGCGATTATCAAACCGAGCAATCTGGCCAATGGGCTGGTGCGGGGGCTGCTGGCGATGCGCACGAAGTCAACGGCACTTTTGCTTCATGCGCCACTCGAGACCTATTTAAAGTCGATTGCGAAGAAGCAGATGGACGGGCGGCTGTGGGTGCGGGATTTGCTGGTCAAGCTGTTGAAAGAGGGGCTGATTGATCTTGGCTTCACGACCGAGGATCATCTTGGACAGACTGATTTACAGGTCGCGGCGGTAGGGTGGCTGGCGCAGCAGGCGTTGTTTGCACGGCTGGCGGGAGAGTTTCCGGATCGCGTGCGGACGCTGGACAGTGAGACGCTGCTGGCGCAGCCCGTGGATGTGATGCGGGCGCTCTCGGGCCTTTACGGCCTTACCCTTAACGATGGGCAGATTGGTGACATCGTTAGGGGGCCGGCGTTCACGACGCATTCGAAATCAAAGGAGGTTTTTGGCAGCGACGACCGCACGGCTGAATATGACGCCACCTCTGCCGTGCATGGTGATGAAATTACCAAGGTGTTAGTCTGGGCCGAAGCCGTCGCCAAGGGCGCGGGCCTATCGATAACTTTGCCCGCGCCGTTGATCGCTTAGCCGTTCCTGTCGTTCATCGTGCCAGGTTGAATGATCCGCCGCGTTTCGGTTTCGGCATCATTGCGGATGCGGCGCCATTCGCGTTCGGTGTGACAAACCTTACGCGTGCTGACGAGCGAGCCTGTGACTTGTTCGCGGACGCATTTCACTTTTTCAAGCGGATCGGACGTCTCGGGAAAGGCGGGCGTTGCCGTTGCGGATGCAAGAACGAGAAGAACAGATGTCAGAGCCATAAAACCTCCAGAATGCTACATTTGATCAGAGGATAATCGAACAATGCGTAAAATCGCAAGTGATTCTGCGCTGCGTTGCACAAAAAAAGGGCGACACCGAAGTGCCGCCCTGATTTTTGTCGCTAAGGCGCTTCGAATTAGAAGCGAACCTTTGCCGATGCCGCAAAGCTGCGACCCAGCGAGTCGTAGGTCGACGGATAGGTATTGCCGCTGTTGAACGACGTCGGCCCGATGTTCGAACCGAGAAGTGGTGGCTTAACATTGAACACGTTGTTCACGCCGAGCGTAATGTCGATCTTTTCGGTGACGCCAAAGCGCGCTGCGAGATCGATATAGTCATAGGCACGAACCTTGCGGAAATCGACGACCTGTCCATCAGGCAATGTGCCCTTGAATGCTGGACCGTTGCCATTGATGACATCGTCCGGCTCTTGGATGAACTTGTCGAGGTGACGCCACAGAACCGAGAGATCGACATCACCAAAGGTGAGCGTCGTGCGCTGGGTCCACTGGAACTTAGGCTGCAACGAACCGCAGTTCGTCGAGTAGAAACCCGTGCAATCGCGATCAAGCGACGCTGGATCGTTCTCGTTTGCCTTGAAGCTCGAGTTGAACGTGTAGTTCCCCGTGAAGCTCAATGCGAGCTTCGCAAAGCCGATGTCGCGGCGGTAGTTTGCCGAGAGATCGATACCGTTCGTGCGCAGGCGGCCAAGGTTTGTCAGGTTCGTGAGAAGGCCCGGTGTCGTCGATGGATCGCCGTCAAGACCGCCCGTCGTCGGGTTACGACGAAGTGCCGCGCAAGCCGCCGAAGCCGCACTCGACGCCGACAGGTTTGCAAAGCAACCGTTTATCACATCGCTTGGTGTCGGAGTCGAAATCGCTCCAGTCACGCGGATGTTGTAATAATCAACCGTGACCGAGAAACCAGGGATGAAGCTTGGCGTCAACACGACACCGGCCGTGATGCTGGTCGACTTTTCAGGCTTCACATTCAGGTTGCCGCCGACAGTGACGTTGGCCTGACCAGCGGTCGGGTTCAAGATGCTCCCGATCGTGCCGACCGGTGCACCCTGCGCGAGGCAGACAGCACGGAGGTTGGCATTGGTCGTCGGCGCAGCACCGGCGCAAGGATCAGACGACAGGCTGGTCAAACCAGTTGTGACTGGTGTGAACAATTCGCTGATGTTCGGGGCACGAACCGCGCGTGAATAACCACCGCGGAACTTGATGTCACGAACCGGCGACCAGGCGAGTTCACCCTTGTAAGTCAGGGTGTTATACGACGGCTTGGTCGGCGCATCGATCTTGTAGTTTGAGTAGCGGATGCCGCCCTTGATCGTCAGGTCTTCGAAGAATGGCTTGTCCTGAATCAATGGTGCAACGAGCTCGCCGTAGAATTCATAGACGTTGTAGCCGCCATCGATGTCTGGCGCCGCACCACCGGCACCGCCGAGTTCACCCGGTGTCTTGGCAAGCGCATCGGCACGCTGCGAAGCGCCATATTTACGATACTCGGCACCAACCGCGAAGTTAATCGCATCCGAAGCGCCGGGGCTCGCAATGCCGAAATCGCCGCTGACGATTGCGCGCGCTTGTGACAGCGATGTCTTCACCAGCGTTGTCGATTCCTGCTTTACGAAAGCTGCCATCGCCGGTGAGATCGTGCCCGCCGCTCCAAACACATTGATTGGAACGCAGCCATTTGTGTTGGTGATGCAGGTTGTTGTGTTGTTCGCGAGCAAAGCCTGACGAAGACGCGACGACACAATATAACCCTGAAGTGTCTGGCGGTTTTCAGACTCGCCATAGGCGGCTGAAACATCCCAATTGACGCTGTCCGTGATCGCGCCCTTTGCGCCAACGCGGTAATCGAAGATTGTCGTCGAGAATTCACTGACGCGTGGACCTGCTTCGACAAAACGACGTGACAAGGTGATATCAACGGTGCGGTAGTTGGGGTCAGCCGGGCCCGTTGCCGTTGCGGCTGCAGCGCACACGGCAGGCGTGAAGCGAGGTGCGTAGACTGCTGCAGACGTATCGATGTCGAAACCGCAGAGCTGGTTACGCACGGTTGCCGGCAAGAACGGATTGTTGAGGTTGAGCGTGACCGGCGAACCGAATGAGCCCGATGGTGCGATGATCGTGTTCACGGTGTTCTTCGAGAACATGGCACGCGAGTAGAGTTCGACGGCATCCGAGATTTCATAACGCGCCGCAGCATACATGTTGTAGCGACGGAAAGGCGTCTGGAAGATGTTGAACGGGTTGAAGTTAAAGAACGCAAACGTACCAACAGCCTGACCCGCCGCATTGATCTGACGCAAACCACCGTTCGCAGTTGCTGGATTTACGCTTGGCTGTCCGGTTAATGGGTCAAGCGGACGTGTACCACTGATGCGCGAAGGAACCGATGTGCCCGAACCACCGAAGGTACCCGAGAATGAATCAATGCCCGTGATCGAGAAATCGCGGGCGCCCTGATAAATCGGGTCTGATTCCTGATAGCCGACCGACAGAACCGCGTTACCGCGGCCATCGTCAAAGTTCGCACCGATGGTGACGTCGGCACGGAGATAGTTGCCATCGCCCTTTTCCGTGATCTTTTCGCCGACCGAGATTTCGGCACCGGCAAAGTCACGCTTGGTGATGAAGTTGACAACGCCCGAGATGGCATCGGCACCGTAGGTGGTCGATGCGCCACCCGTCAGCGCGTCAACACGCTCGACGAGTGCCAGCGGAATGTTGTTCAAATCGACGCGACCGACGAGGCCCGATGGGACGATGCGGTTGCCGTCGAGAAGGACGATGTTACGGAATGAACCAAGACCACGAAGATCGACGAATGATGCGCCGCCGTTGCCGTTGTTCACAGCCGAACCGATGCTTGGCACGATGCCCGGAATGTCACGGAGCACTTCTTCGGCGACGTTGTTCTGACGAAGCGCGATGTCTTCAGCCGTGGTCACGAGAACCGGCGTCGACTGCGCGAGGTTGGGGTTCGAAATCAGCGAACCGGTAACGACGATGGTTTCGCCTTCAGTGACGGCTTCGTCAGCAGGTGCGTTTTGCGCAAATGCAGGGCTGCTCATGGCGAGCGTCCCGGCGATGATCGTCGAAGCCAGCAACGTGCGGCGAACGGAGTTGGTAACCATTTGGTCTTCCCCTTGCTCGGCCGGGAAAACCCGGACCGTTCCTTGTAAAACTGTGGCACATGCCAAACTGATCGCACGCAAAGCGCCCGAATGAAGCGTTCCTAGGAGATGCAACTGCGCCTTTGCAACAATCGTGCGCACCCGCGCCGCGCATTGACGCGCGATTGTGTTATTTTGGTCACAGGTTTGTCACAGCGGTGCAGTGTGGGCATGGTGTGCCAGAGCCAACCGAGGACATGTAATGCGCTATCGCCCCCTGCTGCTTCTGCTTGTTGCCATGCCCGCCGCTGCGATCGCCGCCGAGCCCGCACCCGTTGCCAAGCAAGTTACCGACCTTCAGGCTTGTCGAAGCAAGACCGATTCGGCGGAGCGGCTCGCCTGTTATGACAAAGCGGTCGACATTTTGAGTGCGGCCACGGCAGCGCAAGATGTCGTGATTGTCGAACGCACCGAAGTCCGCAAGGCGCGCAAGGGGCTGTTCGGGTTCAACCTGCCGCGCATCGGATTTCTTGCCGGCCGTGATGGCAATGCCGAAGACGAGGCCGACGTCGCGCGGCAGGAAACCACGATCAAATCCTCGCGCAGCATTGGCTATGGAAAATGGCGTTTCGTGGTTGAAAGTGGCGCGGTCTGGGAAACGGTCGAGGTTAACATGGGTTTTGACGATCCGTTGCCCGGGCGCACTGTGTTGCTCGAAAAGGGATCGCTGGGCAGTTATTTTGCCAAGGTTGGCAAGGGGCGGCGGGTTCAGGCGAAGCGCGTCGGCTGACGTTTAGCGCATGGCCCCGGCCAATGGCGCGGGGTCAATGCGTTCGTCGTTCCATTTCATGCCCCAATGGAGATGCGGCCCGGTGGCGCGGCCGGTCATCCCGATGGCACCAACACGTTGCCCTTGGTGGACACGGTCCCCCACCTTCACGTCAATGCGCGAAAGGTGCAGAAACGCGCTGTTCAGGCCCATGCCGTGGTCGATCATCAGCAGATTGCCTTCGAGCGTGAACGGCGACGCCGCGGCGAGGATGACAACGCCATCAACCGGCGCGACAACAGGCGTTCCGGTTGCGCCCGCGACATCCACGCCCGAATGCGGCGCGCCGGGTTCGCCGCGATAGATGCGTTGTGATCCGAACACGCCGCTGATCCGCCCACGCGCGGGCCAGATGAAGCTTTGTCGCCAGCCGTCCGATTGCGCCCTGATCCGCCGCGCGGCATTCATCTGTTCAAACTCACCGGGACGGCGCGCCTGAAATTCGGCATCGGGCTGGCTGAAACGCGGCAATGTCGGCAGGTTTTCGATTTTCCACGCGCGCTTGGTGACGCTGATGCGTTCGGTCACCGGCTGGGCATCGCGGCGAAACGCAGCGACAATAGCGACCGGCGCATGATCGCGACCGAACCCGATGACGAAACGACCATCCGGCGCAATCGCGACGTCCGCACCGTCTTTCACGAGCCGGACAGTGCCCGGCGGCGCCACGCCGAGCGCGATGGTCCCCTGTTGCGGCGCACGGTTGAGCTTGAAAACACCAATCGAAAGCGGTGCGGGGGGCAGGGCAGGCTTGGGCGCTTCGGCTTTTGGTTGTGCCTTGGGTGGTGGCGGAGCGGCGATGCAGCTGCCCGGCAATGTAATCAGGACGGCAGAGATCAGCCAGCGACCGGCAACACTCACCGCATGAAGGCCTTCGTCGCGATGGCGGCGCTGGCATAAGCCTCCTGACGCGCGACACTCCAATAGCGCAGGTCATCGACCGCAACCGCTTCGCCCGTGACGGCGCACAGGACATGGTCGCCGCTCGCCAGCACGCGAAAGCCATTGGCCATATAATGCAGCCGCGCGGTCCGGCCCGAGGGGGACATCAGCATCTTATTACTCCAATTTCCGTTCAGGCTGAGCTTGTCGAAGCCCTGTCCTTCTTTGGCGACGAGAGCACCCAACAAGGACAACCCTTCGACAAGCTCAGGGCAAACGGTGTTTGCTTGGGCAGATCACAATAAACTACCCTGTTCGGGCTTTGCTTTAGCAGGCGTAGCGGTTCGCTCAACCCGCACATCGACGCTATCGTCGGCAAAGCGCAGCAACAGTGCGCCCGCTGCTTTGGCTTGTGCCGCCGTCATGACGGTGCCGCCACCGCGCTTTTCAACACGGGCATAGCCGCGTTTCAGGACGAGATCGGGATTAAGCGAGGCCGCGACTCGCCACAGTTGGGCGAGCTTATCGCGCGAACGAGTGACATGCTGTTCGAGCAGTGCTGGCCGCAACGCACCGCTGGCATGCGCGAGATCGCCGCGCGCCTTGGCGAGTGACAGGCCAAGACCGCGCTTCAACCGTTCGGCGAGATCATCGACGCGCTGGGTTTGCGGGGCGAGAAGCGCGGCGCGTTCGGGGAAGCGCAGGGCCACTGCATTATACCGCTCGTCAGCGCGCTCATGATAGCGACGCACGGTGCGGAGCGAGCGCAGCCCCAACGACTGAATGGCCCCAAGCAATTCGCTGCGCACCGGGACCGCCATTTCCGCCGCTGCCGTTGGTGTCGGCGCGCGGACGTCGGCGGCAAAATCGCAAAGTGTCGTATCGGTCTCGTGCCCGACCGCCGAGATGACCGGGATTGTGCAGGCCGCAACCGCACGCACGACGGGTTCCTCGTTGAACGCCCACAAATCCTCGATCGATCCCCCGCCGCGCGCGACGATGATGAGGTCGGGACGGTCCGCCCCCTGCATTGCCGAAAATCCGTTGACGGCGTTTGCGACCGCCGCTGCCGCACCGTTGCCCTGAACGATCACGGGCCAGACGATGACATGCGTGGGAAAGCGGTCGGCAAGGCGATGCAATATGTCGCGGATAACAGCGCCGGTTGGTGACGTCACGACGCCAATTGTTCCCGGCAGATAGGGCAGCGCGCGTTTGCGGTCCGGGTCGAACAACCCCTCGCCCGCCAGCTTTGCCTTGAGCTTTTCGAGGAGCGCCAGCATCGCCCCCTCGCCCGCCAGTTCCATGCTCTCGATGACAACCTGATATTTCGACCGGCCCGGATAGGTCGTCAGCTTGCCGGTCGCGATCACTTCGATGCCGTCAGTCGGTGCGAACGCAAGGCCCGACGTTGAGCCTTTCCACATCACGCCATCGATGACCGCCTTGTCATCCTTGAGCGCGAGATAGCAATGCCCCGAAGCCACCCGCTTCCACCCCGAAATCTCGCCACGGATGCGCACCAATCCGAACGCGTCCTCGACCGTGCGTTTCAGCCGCGCCGACAATTCGGAGACCGACAGTGGCGCTGCGTTGTCGCCGGGGGTCGTCTTCGCTAACAGGCCCGGATCATTGAGAGGGTAGCTGTTGTCCATGAACATCCTGCTGATCGGATCGGGTGGCCGCGAACATGCGCTGGCGTGGAAGCTGGCGCAATCGCCCACCTGCGATACGCTATATGCGGCACCGGGCAACCCCGGCATTGCGCAGGTGGCGACGATCATTGATCTGGACGCAAACGATCATGCAGCCGTCGTCTGTTTCTGTGTAGATCATGACATTGATCTCGTCGTGATTGGTCCCGAGGGGCCGCTGGTCGACGGGCTGGCCGATAGTCTTGATGTTGCCGACGTGCCGGTGTTCGGGCCGTCCAAACTAGCGGCGCAGCTTGAGGGGTCGAAAAGCTTCACCAAGGAAATTTGCAGCGCTGCCAACATTCCGACCGCGGGTTATGAGCATTATACGACCAAAACAGAAGCGCTTGCCGGTTTAAGGGAATTCGGCCTGCCTGTCGTCATCAAGGCCGATGGCTTGGCAGCGGGCAAAGGCGTGATCATCGCCGAAACCGCCGACCAAGCCCGCGCCGCCATCGAGGAGATGTTCGGCGGCGGGTTTGGCGACGCGGGCGCATCGGTCGTCATCGAAGAGTTTATGACCGGCGAGGAAGTGAGCTTCTTTGCGCTCACCGACGGCAAAACCGCGATCCCCTTTGCATCGGCACAGGATCACAAGCGCGTTAGCGAGGGCGACACCGGGCCGAACACGGGCGGGATGGGCGCTTATAGTCCGGCAGCGGTCTTCACGCCTGAATTGCAGGCGCAAGTGATGGCGGAAATTGTCGAACCGACGGTCGAAATGATGATGCTGAAAAACATGCCATTTGCCGGCGTCCTGTTTGCCGGGCTGATGCTGACCAAGACTGGCCCGAAACTGATCGAATATAACGCACGCTTTGGCGACCCCGAAACACAAGTGATAATGATGCGCTTTCAGGGCGATCTCGCCGCGCTGCTTTACGCCGTGGCGACGCGCACGCTCGCCGAACACCCCCCATTGTCGTTCAGTACCGAAACCGCGCTTACGGTCGTTATGGCCGCCAACGGCTACCCCGGAACACCCGAAAAGGGCGGACCGATTCGCGGGATCGACACGGTGAGCGACGCGGGGGCGATGGTCTTCCATGCCGGAACCGCAATGACGGGCGGTGCGTTGGTCGCAAATGGAGGCCGTGTATTGAACGTCACCGCGATGGGCGCGACCGTCCGCAAAGCGCAGGAAACCGCCTATCATGCAGTCGATTGCATCGATTTCCCCTCGGGCTTCTGCCGTCGCGACATCGGCTGGCGAGCTATTGCACGGGAGGGGGCTTAGGCCCGGGGTTTACACATTGATTTGAAACGACGATTACCACCGGTAACAACAATAACGGGAGCGCGCTCAGGCTATGGGACCAACCACCAAAATCATCATCGGGGCCATTGCCACCGCGCTTCTGGCGGGCGTGGCGCATGGACCCCTTGGCCTGGGCGGCAATTGCTGCGGCAAGATCGGAACGGCGGCGCAGGCGGCTGTCGGTCCCGGCGTCACAGCCACGATGCAGGATAATCCGTTGCAGCGTGTCGTGTTACTCTCGGGCAATGTCACCGATCCAGCTGCACGCGCGGCTGCCATTGCAGCGGCATTGGCTGTGCCGGGTGTCGCCAGTGCACGCTGGATCGATGGGGATGGGGTTGCACCTGCCGTCATCGCGACTGCCCCCGAAGTTCCGGCGACAGCCGCCACCGTCGCCAATTGCCAGACCGACGTCGACGCCGCGATCAAGGGCAAGACGATCAACTTTGCCACAGGCCGCGCCGAAATCGCAGCGGACTCGCTGCCGCTGGTCGCCAGCTTGGCGAAGGCGCTTTCGGCGTGCGCAGGCACGACCGTCGAGGTTTCGGGCCATACCGACCGCACCGGCAATCCTGCCGCGAACCAGACGCTATCCGAAGCGCGGGCACAAGCCGTTGTCGCGGCGATTACCAAGGATGGTGTTCCTGCCGAGCGTCTTTCAGCCAAAGGTTATGGCGCAACCAAACTGCTGGATGAAGGGCTGACCCCGGTTGCCCACGCCGCCAATCGCCGGATCGAATTCTCGGTCGCCAGTACAGGTGCAGTCGCTGCGCCTGCTGCACAGTAAGAAGGGGCTGCACCATGTTTCCGTTGTGGATCGAAACACTCATCCTGCTGCTGGTTGCCTTCCTGGTCGGGTTGGTGATCGCTTGGTTCATCTGGGGCCGCGACGCCTCTGACTCCTCCTATTGAAAGGGATGATGCGATGCTGACTCTCCTATCCTGCAACATCATTCCGCTTTTGATTGCCGCGCTGATCGGTCTGCTGACCGGCTGGTGGGTATGGGCAAACCGCGTTCGTGTGTCGCTTGCGGTTGATACCCCGCCCGCGCCAACGCTCGCACGGTCGCCGATCCCCGAACCTGCGCCGGTTCGGGTGCCCGAGCCGGTGAAGTTCGCCGAGCCCGTTGTGGTGGCACCAACGCCGCCGCCCGTGCCAAAGCCAGCGCCGGTTGTCGCTCCTGTGGCTGTCGTGGTCCCTGTGGCTGTCGCGGCGGCGATGACGGCCATCGGCATTCCCGCCGCCACTGGAAAAGCCGACGATCTCCTGCAATTGAAAGGCGTCGGGCCAAAGCTCAACACGCTGCTCAATTCGCTCGGCGTCTCGCGCTTCGATCAGATTGCCGCTTGGGGCGCGAAGGAAATCGGGATCGTCGATGGCCATCTCGGCAGCTTCAAGGGACGCATCGGTCGCGACGAATGGGTCGAACAAGCGGGCCTTTTGGCGACAGGCGCGATCGCCGCGTTCGAAGCCAAGTTCGGCAAGCTCGACAGCGAGAATAAATAATTACCAAGGCGCATTTTCTCGCCCTGCTCGCCGTCATCACGGCGGCGAGCTGGGCGGGTGCTCAAAGCATTGAAGACGAACGCCGCGCGCTGGCCAAGGCAAAAGCCGACGCCAGCACAGCCACCGAACGCGCCGGTCGTCTCGAAGCGGCATCGACCGCCGCAAGTAATGACGCAGCAAAGGCGCGCGCCCGATCCGCCGCGGTTGCCGCCCGCGTCCAGTCTGCCGAAGCTGACATTGGTGCCGCCGAAGCACAGATTGCAATTATCGAGCGCCTCCGTGCCGACCAGCGTGCGGCGCTTGCGGTCAAGCAAGGCCCGACGATCCGCCTTGTTGCCGCGCTGCAAACGCTGTCGCGCCGCCCGCCCGCGCTGGCCCTCGTCCAGCCGGGTTCAATCAGCGACATGGTCCATGTCCGCGCACTGCTATCCGCGATCCTGCCTGTTGTGCGCGCCCGCACGGCCGATGTCCGCGCCGATGTCGCGCGCGGCAAACAGCTGCGTGTTGCGGCGGACGGAGCACTGGCGTCACTAAAAGCAAGCCAGACCGCACTTGTCAGTCAGCGCAACCAGCTTGCCGCGCTTGCGGTCGAGCGCCGCACCGTCGCCGACAAGCTCACAGGGAATGCGATGGCCGAACAAGACCGCGCGATTGCCTTGGGAGAAGACGCGCGTGACATTGTCGACTTGATGGGCCGGATCGATGACGATGCGGACAGGCGGGCCAGTCTCGCGGCGCTCCCCGGCCCCGTCATGCGTCCCGTCCGCCCCGGCGAGGCCCGCGCGCTGCCTGCGGACACGGCCATCGCTGAAGCCGCGCAAGCCCCCTATCGGCTCCCCGTTGTCGGCCAAGTCGTTACGGGCCTCGGCGAAGTTTCAGACACCGGCGTTCGTGCGCGCGGCCTGACCATCGCAACGCGCCCCTCCGCCCAAGTCGTTTCACCAACCGGCGGTCGCGTCGCTTTTGCCGGGCCGTATCGCGGCTTTGGCAATATCGTCATCATCGATCATGGTCGCGGCTGGACCACGCTGATCACCAGCCTCGCCGCGCTTGATGTCAAAGTCGGTGATGCGCTTGACCAAGGCTCGCCCGTCGGTCGCGCGGGGCCCTCGCGCCCGACTGTCACGGTCGAACTGCGACGCGGCGGTCAACCGGTCGATATTGCGCGGTTGATCGGTTAACCAGCGGGACTAGCGCAAGGCACCGGATTCGCGATATGCTGCACGCAGATACTTAGGACACTCCATGCCGAAACTTCGCTTCCGTTCGCTGCTCACTGTTTCCGCCGTTGCGCTCATCCCTGCCGCGACCGCTGCGCTCGCCGCCGTCGATGTCTCGAGCTACCGCGAGATGGACGCCTTTCTCGCCGTGTTCGAGCGGGTCCGCGCTGATTATGTCGAGAAGGTTGACGACAAGAAACTGATCAAGGGCGCGATTGACGGGATGCTCGCCAGCCTCGATCCGCACAGCTCCTATCTCGACGCGCGCGATTTCAACCAGATGCGCATCCAGACTGACGGCAATTATGGTGGTTTGGGTCTCACTGTCACGCTCGAAGACGGTGCTGTCAAAGTCATTGCGCCCACCGAAGACAGCCCGGGATTCCGCGCAGGGATCAAGGCGGGCGACTACATCACGCACTTGAACGGCAACCTGATTTTCGGCGGCACGCTGGATGAAGCGGTCGACCAGATGCGCGGCAAACCCGGCACATCGATCAAGCTCACACTCGTTCGCGCCGGTCGCGACAAACCGTTCGACGTCACGCTGACCCGTGAAGTCATCGACCTCAAACCCGTCAAATGGGAAGTGAAGGGGCAGGTCGGCTATATTAACATCAACGGCTTTTCGAAGGGCACTGGCGCAAACGTCCGCGCCGCGCTGATGGGCATCGACAAGGCGCTGGGCAGGCCGCCACTCGGCTATGTCGTTGATCTGCGGTCGAACCCCGGCGGGCTGCTCGACGAAGCGGTCGAGATTTCGGACGCCTTCCTCGACACCGGCGAAATCGTGTCGCAGCGCGGGCGCGACCGCCGCGACATCGAACGCTATTATGCCAAAAAGGGCGACTTTGCCCATGGCTTGCCGATTGTTGTCCTGATTGACTCGGGATCAGCGTCAGCGGCGGAAATCGTTGCGGGCGCGATTCAGGATCAACATCGCGGCATCGTCATGGGCGAACGCAGCTTCGGCAAGGGATCGGTGCAGACGCTGCTCCAGCTTGACGATACGACCGCACTGCGCCTGACAACCGCGCGTTACTACACGCCTTCGGGTCGCAGTGTGCAGGAGGGCGGCATCGAACCCGACATTGCCGTGCCCCAGCTGAGCGACCCCGATTATAAATCGCGCCCACGTTTTCGCGAAGCCGATTTGCGCCGCCACCTGATCAACGAAGCCAAAGTCGACAATTCGGTGCTTGAGGACGATGCCAAGCCCGACCCACGCTTTTCCGCGACGGCCGAGCAATTGAAAGCGAAGGGCGTGACCGACTTCCAGCTCAACTACGCGCTCGACACAATTGCACGGCTGGCGAAAACCCCGGCACCACAGGTGGCAGCGCGCCGTTGACACCCGTATCGCTGACCCGCCCCAACATTGTTGCTCTCGCTATTCCCGCGCTGTTGATGGCGGGCGCACTGGGGTCCGAGTATATTGGCGGCCTTTATCCGTGCGAAATGTGCCATTGGCAGCGCTGGCCGCATGAAGCGGCGATTGGTTTGGCGATTTTGGCGTTCTTCCTGAAGCCGCCCGCGCGGACCATCCTGATCGCACTTGCTGCCATCGCCATCATCACCTCGGGCGGCATCGGCGTGTTTCACGCGGGCGTCGAATATGGCTGGTGGGAAGGGCTGACAACCTGTTCGAACACTGCCCAAGGGGGCAGCCTTGCCGACATCATGCGCGCGCCGATGATCCGCTGCGACGTGCCGCAATGGACAATGTGGGGGATTTCACTCGCCGGGTTCAACGCGCTCTTCTCAATCGCCGGTGGCGTCGCCATATTGGCGATGCTGAGGAGCGAAAAATGAACACCGACATTGAATCAATGATCCGCGTCAATCAGGCGGGCGAATATGGCGCGACGCGGATTTATGCGGGACAGCTGGCGATCATGAACGCGCGCTCCCCCGCTGCGCGCGAGATTGCCCGCATGGCCGCGCAGGAAGAACGCCACCGCCAGACTTTTGACAAAATGATTGTGGACCGCCGCGTTCGCCCGACATTGCTGGCCCCGTTTTGGAATATCGCGGGATACGGCCTTGGCATGGCAACCGCCCTGATCGGACCCGAGGCGGCCATGGCGTGCACTGTCGCGGTCGAAACCGAAATCGACCGCCATTATGGCGAACAACTTGTCGAATTGGGCGACAGCGACCCCGAACTGTCTGCCGCCGTTGCCGATTTTCAGGCCGAGGAAGTGGAGCACAAGGAAATCGCATTGGCTGCTGGTGCCGAGCGCGCACCCGCCTTTCCAGTGATGACCGCCGCCATCCGTATGGGCTGCCGCGCGGCGATTGCGCTATCTAAACGGATCTGATCCGGCAATATTGGGTTCATATCCGAAAGGCCACAACCTCGTCATGCGTATCGCTCTTGCTCTTTTCGCCCTCGCGCCACTCGCGATGTCCACGCCTGCAACCGCTCAGATTGACAATGAGCGCATCCTGACGATTTTCGGCAGCGACAAATGCCCGACCGACACGATCTGCGTCCGCGCGCCGGAAAATGAGCGCTATCGCATTCCCAAACAGTTCCGCAACGACGGTGTGATCAAGCCCGAAAATCAAGCATGGGGCGCGCGCGCCGAAGCCACGTTGAGTGCGGGTGGAAAGACCGGCATTGGTAGCTGTTCGGCGAATGGCCCGGGGGGTTGGACAGGATGCTGGGCGCAACAAATGCGCGCGGCGCGGGCCGAGGCTGCGGCGAATGCGAAGGACTTTAATCCCGAGATTGAGCGGTAGAAGCGCCGTGGCGGGCGGTCGGCAAAGCCGCCGCTGACGTCAGTCGATGCAAGCATCGCTGGCCGAGCTGGCGCGAAGTCAAAATAGCGATGCTATTTTGTGCTCGCGCTGCGCTGGAGCGGGCGGCGGGAATCGAACCCGCGTCTCTAGCTTGGAAGGCTAGGGTCTTACCATTACACAACGCCCGCGTGTGCAGCGTTGGTGCCTTTAGGCGAGTGGTTCGGCGGGAGCAAGAGCGCCGTAACCGCGTTTGATCGTCTGTGTTTCGATGCGATCCGGTGACAATTCAGCGACAACCGCTGCCAGCGCCGCATCCAGATCATGCCGCGCGCCGCACAGGAAAAAATCAAGCGCGGCATAGCCATGTTCGGGCCATGTATGCACCGAGATATGCGATTCGGCGAGGAGTGCAACGCCGGTCACCCCCTGTCCGGGGCCAAAATGGTGGAGCCGCAAGTCGATGATTGTCGCGCCACCGGCCACGACAGCGGCGCGCAAGGCTCGTTCAATCCGCGCGACATCATCGAGCCCCGCGCAGCCGTGGAGGTCTGCAATGAGATGACGGCCGTCGTAATTCATATCAGGCTTTCATGCGCGTGGTTGAGCATCCGCATCGCGCCCTCCGCTGCGTCGACGCCGCGATAATGCGCTTCTTCGAACAGCGACAGCCCCGACAGGTCCGAATGGGCGAGGAAGATCGGTGGTTTGGCGGTGGCGCGGGCGGCGGGGGCCAGGCCCCAGACAAATCCGGGTTCGGGGCGAACCATCGCGTGGCCCCAGTGCCACAAATCGATGCTGCGGATTGCCCCTTTCAGGTCAGGGTTCATCCGCAACAAATCCTCGGCCACGATCCGCCGCCATTCATCCGCCGGACCTTCGATTAGCAGCTTGCGACCAACCGCAGGCGTCTGGCGCGAGAGCGGCATATACCATGTCAGCACAGACGCCGGCGGTGCGCTCGCCAGCGTCTGATGCGTCGCAACAACATAGCCGAGCGACTCGCTGGCAAAGGGCACATTGTCCCACGCCAGCTTGACGCCGTTGCCCCTGGGCAGGCGATCCACCGTGATATTCGCGACAAGCCAGGGGGCATAGCTAAAGCCCTTGGCCGACATTTCGGGCGCAATGCGCGCGGCAATGAAATGCGGGAGAGCGAGGACAGCCGCTTTTGCTTTCATTCGCACCGACTCGCCTTTCGCGACGTCGAAGCTATCGACCACCACACCATCAGCGTCACGAGTGACTGCGAAGGCAATCCGCCCGCTCTTGATTTTGTCGGCAAATCGCCCCGCCATTGCGCGCGTCAGCCGCGCGTTGCCTTCGGGCCACGTCAGCTGATTGTCACCCGCACCGCCCGCTGCCCAGCCGCGCCGCCCGGCGAAGTAATGAATACCGACCCATGCCGAGACATGCTCGGGCTCACAGCCATAATCATCGCGGCAGCCATAGCGGAGGTGCGCGCGGAGGACCGGTGATCGCCAACCCTGCGCGTCGAGCCATGCGGCAAAACTCTGCTTATCGAGATCAGTGAAGACAGGATCGGTCGAACTATAGGCAATCGGCAAAGCGAATGCAGGCTTTCCGTCCTGACCGACCGCTTTCGAAAACGCCGCAATCGCCGCATCGAATGCCTCCAGATCGGTCTTGTCCGCCGCGCTGAGGCCAGTCGTGGGGATCAATCCCTCATGCCACTTGCCCTGCCACAATATGCGCGATTCCATGTCAGCGCACAGCTGATAGGGGTCGTAGATCGGCGCGCCGTCAGCATCCGCGCCTGTAATCATGCCGAGTTTGGTCAGCAAATGCCGCAGCGCCTTCGCCTCGCGGTTCGGGATGGGCAGATAATGGGCGCCAAGCGGATAGGCCGAGACCGCGTTCTTGCCGCTCCGCGCATTGCCGCCGGTTTCGTCCTCAAGCTCGATCAGTTTGAAATCATCGTAACCCGCCTCAGCAAGTGTCCACCCCGCCGCCAGCCCCGCAACACCACCGCCGACAATGATGACGCCAGTGCGTTCTTCGCGGGCTGGCGCGGGGAATTTGCCATCGCGCAGTTGGTGCCCGCGCGCCATGTCTGCGCCCCCGATACTGCCTTTGATGGGCATTTCGCGCGTTGCCGCCCAGCCGACCGCGCCAGCCGCCGCCACTGCGCCACCCGCCAGCACCACACGACGGTCAACCTTCATATTTCGCCCATTCGGACGCAAAGGTGCGCACCAGCGCTTGATTGTCGAGGCGGTTTACATCAACGGGGCGACGCGCCATATCGGGCGGGAAATCGAACATCCGGCTTTCGGTTTCGGCCGACAGGAAGCGGTTGCCGGGCAGAATCGCCACCTTGTCAGCGATCGGTCCGCGCGACGCCAGCGTGAAGCCCCATTCGCCAAAGCTCGGCACATAGGCATGATAGGGCCGTGTTGTCAGGCCGACCGATTCCATCGTTGTCGCGACCGTCCAGTAAGATTTCGGGGCCACCAGCGGCGATGTGCTTTGCACAGCCGAAATCCCGCCGGGTGCCAGCGCGCGGGCGAGTTCGCGATAGAAGGCATCGGTATAAAGTTTCCCCACCGAGAAATCGACGGGATCGGGGAAATCGACGATGATTACATCATATTTGCCCTGTGCTTCACGCAGCCAGCGAAAGCCGTCGGCATTGATCACAGTCATGCGCGGGTCGCTAAGTGATCCCTCGTTGAGCTTCACTAGCATCGCACTCGACGCGAACAGCTTCGTCATTTCGGGGTCGAGATCAACGAGTGTGACGCGTCTCACCTCGCGATGTCGCAGCACTTCGCGTGCTGCCAACCCGTCGCCGCCGCCGAGGATCAGGACATTGGCGGGATTCGCCACGCGCCCCATGGCGGGGTGCACCAGCGCTTCATGATAACGATATTCATCGCGCGACGAAAATTGCAGGTTGCCGTTGAGATAGAGGCGCAGATCGTCGCCATTCCGAGTCAACGCAATGCGTTGATAAGGTGTCGATGTTGCGTAAACGACGTTCTCTGCATAGCTTTCGTTCTCCGCCCAATTCTGAAGGCGCGGCGCCAGCACCATGCCCGCGCCAAGGAACGCGATCAGCGCGAAAGCAGCAATCTTGTCGCCGAGCATGGCCCCCTTTTTCGGCAGCGCGAACAGCACGGCAATGGCGACGGCGGCATTGAGCAGGCCGAACAGGAACCCGGTCCGCACCAAGCCCAGCATCGGCACCAGCACCAGCGGAAACAGCAATGATGCCGCCAGCGCGCCGATATAGTCGAATGTCAGGACATTCGACACGGTATCGCCAAAGCTGAACTGTCCGCGCAGGATGCGCATGAGCAACGGGATTTCGAGGCCAACGAGCGCGCCGATGATGAAGACGATGCCATAGAGCGCAACGCGGAACGAACTGACCACCGGGAACAGGAGGAACAGAACCGCCGCCGATGTGCCGCCAATCAGCGCAATCAGCAGTTCGACGCGGACGAACAGCGCAAGTTCGCCCTTCGTCACATAGCGCGACAGCCAGCTGCCAATGCCCATCGCGAAGAGATAGGTGCCGATGACGGTCGAGAATTGCGTGACGCTGTCGCCGAGCAGATAACTCGCAATCGTACTCGCCAGCAGCTCATAAATCAGCCCGCAGGTCGCAACCGCAAAGACCGAAACCAGCAGTGCAATGACGAGCGGGGTCGGTCTTTTGACCTCATCCATGAATGGCGGCGGCAACGATGATCGACAGGCCGAGCGCGAACAGCCCGGCGAATTGCGCGACCGCCATATTCTGCTTGTCGCGGATGTCTTCCCATAATTTGCCCGGCGTCAGCGCGTCAAAAATGAAGAAGCCCACGCATAGGACCAGCATGCCGATGACCGAGTAAAGCAGAGCCGCAAGGAGCACGGGGATTGAGGTAACCATCTGAATATCCTCCTGTTTATTTGTGGGTCGGCCCGTAATAGCCCGCGCCGCGCGGGATGCTGGGGCTGGCGAACGGGGAATAGCCGCGAAAGGCGGCAGCAACGAACAGCACCGCGATGATCGCCGCCCAGATTGAATAAATTACCACCCCGGCACGCATCAGTCGTCATCCTCCGCATCTTCAAACATGCCTGCGCGCTTCATCCGCCGCCAAACCAGCCAGATCGGCGGGATGGCGAGCATCGCCAGCGCAAGCACTAAGTTCGAGAAAAACACGCCGCCCGAACTGACGGTCGTGGTGAGCGTCATTGCCGAATATTCGCCGACGCCACTGGGCGCGGGCCAGCTTTTTGCGGCGGCCTCGATAACCAGATCATAGGTGCCGCTGGGCACCGAAGCGATTTTGGTCGATTTCGACCGCGACCCTTCGGACCATGCGCCATCGCTGTCATATCCACTATATTTTTCGACGACCGACGCGGCTTCGATGGTCGCTTGCGTGGTGCGCTCGACCAGCGAAATATCGAGGTCAATCCAGGCATTGTCGAAGTCTGAGCTTTCGGTTTTGATTTCGACCTTTTGCCGACCGCCCGAAAACACCAGCGGGCCAAAGGTCGCCGATTGCGGTGCCCCATCGCGCACGACTTCATAAGCGAAGCTCTGCGGCTTCAGGCCGCCAAAGCTCGAGATCAGCATGATAAGCACGAGGAACGCCGCCGTTGCGCCGCCGATTTTCAAGATCGACCAGAGCGAGTCGCCGGTCGAGGTTTCAGGCTCGACCGCATCGACCATAAACGCTGCGGGTGCGCCACTGTCGGGCGCTTTCAGATCGAATGTGTCGCCGCTGAACCCCTGCACCTGATCGCGGCGCAGCGGCTTCGACACGGTCCAGTTAACTTCGTCGGCCACGCTCTCGCGGCTCAGCGTTGCCGCCCCGCCTTCGAAATTGATCAGTTCGACCCAGTCGCCAACTTTCACCCGCCAGTAAAATTCACCGACCACGCTGTCGACGACGGCGGTATAACCCTGATCTTCATTGCGGAATGCGGCCGCGCCGATCCGCACGGTCGGAAAATCGCTTATGTCGGGAAGCGCCGTCAGCATTGTCCCAAACGACCATTCGCCATCCTCGTCGACCAGCCAGCGATAACCGACATAGGGGTTGAACAACAGATATTCGTCCCACCCCTCGCCTTCGATGGAGCGGCGCATGAAGCCGACGACCTGATATTCGGTGCCGAGAACTGCGCCGCGACTGCCGAGCGGCATGGCGAGTTGCGCGGTGGCGCGATTGTGTTTCTCGATCAGCGCGACATCGGGATTGGCAACGTCGAGCACACTGCCGCAATATTCGCAGACCAAAGTGACCGAAAAACCGGCGGCGCGGACCTGAACCGTGCCGCCACAGGAAGGGCAGGTAACCGCGCGCGCGGCTTCGGTCATGCCGGGACTTTCCAGCCGTCAATGGCGCGAAGGTTTTTGAGTTGCAGGTCCGACAGGCTGAGCGCGTCGCCGGTGTAGAAGGACGACCCGTCCTCATCGCGCTGGAAACTGGCGCACGCTGACGTCGTCGAGCGGAAATCGATGCTGTCGATGGTCCAGTCGCTTGTCGCCTTGAACGGCAAATCGCCTTCGCTGGCGAGAACCGTGGCCTGCTTGATGTCAGTAACGGTGTAGGTCACCCCGCTTATGTCAACCTGCTCGCCAATCGGGGGGCTTTCCCCCGCAACCAGTTGTGCCAGTGACGTGTCACCCCACAAATCAATCGGCTGTTCGCGAAGCAGCATGAAATCGCCCATCGCTTCGCCAAGCCAGCCCCAGCTATTGTCATCGAACAGCACAAGCCATTCGTTCCACGACCCCTCGGCCCAACCCCAGCGGATGCGACCGAGGGCGGTAAAGCCAAGGCCATTAAACCGCCCCGTCGTCATGATCTGCACCGGGCTGACATCGAACGGCAGCACCGCCGCCTCACCCACCCGCTCGACGCCGGTATCCTTGCGCAGCACCAGTGAACGGCACGACCCGCACACTTTCACTGGCAGCGCGGGCGATGCGTAGCTCAGTTCATTCCCGCATTGCGGGCAGGCCAGCGCGGCCATCATGGTTTAGCGAACCTTGGCGAGCAATTCCGCCTTTTTGGCGTCGAATTCGGCTTGTGTGATCGCGCCCGCGACTTGCAACTTGTGGAGCTTTTCGATCACCGCAAACGGGTCTTCCGCAGCCGCTGGAGCCGCAGCAGCGGGTGCCGCAATTCCGCCCAACGCGCCGCCCATCACTTGGCCAATTGCCATGCCCGCCGCTGCGCCTGCGCCAAGCCCCGCCATCCCGCCGTCCTGCCCCGCCGCGATTTCAATCGCTTCGGCCGCCTGGAACTTGGCATATTTGTCGAGATCGCCGAGCACGCGCATCGAACTCGTCTTGTCGAGATGCGCCTGCACCGCTTCGGGAAGCGACAGGCTTTCGACAAAGAAGCTCTCGACGCTCAGGCCCCAAAGCGCGAGCGTTTCCGAAACCGATGCCTTCAACTTTTCGGACAGCAAAGTCTGGTTCGCCGCCATGTCGAGAAACGCAATCTCGCCGCCACCCAGCGCCGTCGCCATCGCGGTAGCAATTGCCGAGCGCAATTGTGGCTCGATACTCGACACAGTGACTTCGGCCAATGTCCCCGCAATCCGCGAGGCGAACGGCGCGACCTTGTCGATGCGGAAGGAATAGCCACCGAACGCCCGGATTCGCAGCGGCCCGAATTCCTTGTCGCGCACCGTCACCGGCTGTGCCGTGCCCCATTTCAGGTTGATCTGTTCCTTCTGCGAAAAGAACACGACGTCCGATTTGAACGGTGACAGGAACGCCTTGTCCCAATTGTTCAGCGCGGTCAGCAGCGGCAGTGTTCCGGTCTCAAGCGTGTGCTTGCCGGGACCGAACATGTCGGCAATCTGTCCTTCATTGAAGAACGCCGCGACTTGCCCTTCGCGCACTGTCAGCACGGCGCCATTCTGGATTTCGCGGTTGGCCATCGGCACGCGCCACGCGAGATCGCCCGGCTCCTCGGTCCAATCGATAACGTCAACAAACTGCTTCGACAGAAAATCGAAAACGCCCATGGCCATTCTCCCGCTTGTGTGTCGCCAATGTAGGACAGCAGAAAACGGATTGCTACTATGCGTCCCAGATAATCGGATCGGTCAATATGCCGGGATGTTCGGCATTGCACTGCGCGACGAATTTGGGCGGCAGATCGGCCAGCGTATAGACTTTCATGCCGTCCGATTTCCAAAGCTGCTGCCCCGCCTGCCCCTCGGGCATTTGCAGCCACGTCTGCCATTCGGTCTGGCTGGTCCATGCCGAGGTGGCGGGGATTGCCGTCAGGCGTCTGTTGGTCAGGTCGCGGGTGCGGACGACCCACGTGTCCATCGTCATTTCGGTGCGCGCCTTGGTCGATCCCTTGGGCGTCCAGCGGGTGAAGGCGTGGCGGCTGACCCACGTCCGGTCGCCGATGGTGACGAATTCGAGTTTCGTGGGTTGGTTAAAAACCGTCGATTCCATCGTGAAACTGGCGCTTACTTTCGGCCCCTTGGGGGTCAGCGTGCCGCCCGAAATGCCGCCGCGAAAGGGGGGGACGGTAACGTCCTTGCTGGTGATCGGATTGCGCCAAGTCTTGATATACGCGCCCGTCGCCGGGTCCGTATAGAACAGCCACGACCGTGATTTCGTCTCGACATCGCCATTGGGCAGGATGCGCGAACGCCCGACCGACGCACCTTCATAATCATAAAGCCGCCGCCCGTAATCGGTGAGCGGGAGCCCGGCTCCGCCGATGAGGCCGTAAACCTGCCCGCGCTGGTATCCATAGGTCAGCTTGCCCGACACATCGCCTTGAAGCCGCGCGAGGATCATCATCATGGCATTGGGGTCGGTCGCTTCGATCCCGCTTGCGGCGTCTGCGGTGATGGGAACACCCGCCAGCATCGCGGTCGAAAAGACTCCCGCGCCGAAAAGCGCCTCACGACGATCAATATGTATTGTCATTTCGATCTCCTATGCCTGCAGTATGTCGAGCGCCGCGCGTTCGCCTGATTCCATTGCGCCTTCCATCCCGCGCGCGACGGCGGCGGTGTGTTCACCCGCGAAATGGATGCGGCCCAGATCCTTGCCGATTTCATTGGCAAAGGCGGCAATCTGACCCGGCCCCCAGCAGGCATAGGCCCCACCCGCAAAGACATCGCGTTGCCAGCTGACGACCTTGACCGGACGCAATGCGCCTTTGGTGGAGGGGCGGGCTTTGGCGAGATCGTTCAGGATCGCCGCCACCGCATCGTCGGGTGCCATCCGGTCGAGTTTGTCCGCCGCAAAACCATTCACGAACGCGAGACAGCTCGTTACGTCCGTCGCATCCGCGCCGTAACGTAGCGCCATGAACCGCCCCGCCAGCGTATCCGTCCACATTGACGCGGGCATGCCGTCGGCTTCCCAATATTTGCGCGTGGGGACAAAGTGCACCTGAAACACGCGGTTATACTGGAGCATCGCGATACCACGGGCCTGCATCGCGGGGGGTGCGGGATCAATCTTCAACAGGCGCAACGCGCTCGCGGGCAAAGTGCAGACCAGCCGTTTGCCACGATACCGCGAACCGTCGGCCGTGACGGCCTCAACGCCGGTCGCATCCGACCGGATGCCCACCACGGCCTTGCCATAATGTACGCCCGATTTGACCGCCTTCGCCATGGCCTCGGGCAGCCGCTGGTTACCGCCTTCGATGGCGACCGCGCCGCCGCCGACACCCGCCATCAACTCAGCGTTCTTGGCGATGTGCCACCACATCATCGCGCTCAAATCATCGCCCGAATTGCCATAGCTCGGGTTGGTGGCATAGGCGAGGCGGAGCTGTTCGGGTGTCCAGCCCTTCGCTGCCAGAAACGACGACACCGACTCATCATGTTTGGCCATTTCGGGCGCACGCCACGCGGCGGCTTCGGGCAATGGATTATAGGCGTTCAGCGACGAAAAGCTCATCAACCACGGCGGCCGTTTGCGGGCATCGCCGACATAGGGATTGAGCGGCGAGGCTTCCCAATCTTTGGCGAGGATCGACGTATCGCGGATGTGGATCAGTGTCGTTTCGCCCGCCGCTTCGGTGCGCACCCGCTGCGGCACCAGCTTGACGCCCAAGGTGTCGGCGCGATCGATCAGCCGCGCATAGCCGCGTCCGATCCCGCTGCCCCCCGCCTCCGGCGCACCGGGCACATCATCGAGTGTGTAAAGCCGCCCGCCCGCGCGGTTACGCCCTTCGAGGACGATGACTTTTTGCCCCTGCTCCTCAAGCAGCAACGCCGCATTCAGCCCTGACAGCCCCGCACCAAGCACGATAACGTCGGCCACTTCCTGCGCCCGTGCGCCCGGCACAAACGACGCAAACGCGAGCGCCGCCCCACCTTTCATCAGTCCGCGACGGTCGATTGTCATGCTCAAAACTCCGGTTTCGCGTCTTTGAGGGCTTCACGCGCGCAGTTCGCCAGCGCCCAGATGCCGTTGACGCCAACGCGCGCCGCGCCCTTGGTCGTCCACGCATAGAGCAGCGATTTCTCGCCCCCATCCGCCGTCTTTTCGACCAGATACATCGTCAGCGAATCACGCGCGAAAACGCCCGGCGCATTGTTGACCGGCCACCGGACATTGCGCAGTTGCAGGCCGAGGCGGCGCGACGGGGTTTCGGGACTGTCAAACCAGTTGATCACGCCATTGTCCCACAAGTCGAGGCCATCGATCCGCTTGAACGGAATCGCCCGCCCGCCGCTCGCCCCCGGCATGTCGACATAGCAATGATAGAGCGTCGTACGGCGGTATTTTATCGGGACTTTGCCAGCATCACCCAGCCAGAAACTGTCAGACGACAACTGCCATTCCATATTCGCGGTCGACAATATGCAGCCCGCTTCGCTGCGCCCGCGAAACTGCCCGGCCTCGCGCCGCCACAGCACTGCACATTCCTTTGCCACGTCCATCCGCACAGTCACGGCGTCGAGCGGCGTCAGCGTCAGCACCCGTGTAAAGCGTCCATCGCGTGCGGTCAGCACGATCCGGTTGAGCGCGTTGCTTGTCCGCTCGATGGTCACAACCTCTTGGTGGTGCCGATCCGCTTCGGGCACTTTCATGCGCGGTTCGAACAGTGACTGCTCGCCATTGTCCCAGCGCCCCGGCAGCATTTCGGCCAGAACCATCAAATCGCGCTCGGCAGGTGTGCCATCAGTCCCTTGCGCGAATGCAAGCGTAGGCAACAGCGACAGCGCGAACGCAAACGCCGTTGCCCCAGCCTTTACCATTTGAACGATGCCGTCACACCAAAGTTGCTCAGCCGTGGTGCCGTGATCGCAAAGTCGCGCGGGTTCGCCGAACTGACGTTGACCCCGCCCAGATTGGCCGTCGCTTCACCCGGGCGCAGCGCGGGCCGGAAATAGGTTTGCGCATTGTCGATCGAGCGGAGAATGTCGACCGGCGTCTTGTCATTGAGTGCATTGGTCATGAACGCGGTCAGCGTAAACCCGCCGACCTCAAACCCGGCACGCAGCCCCAGATTATAGCTGTCGCCCGCCCAACCGAGATTGTCGACCTGAACAAAGCGTTTCGATTCATAAGCGAGCTGTGCGCGGAAAAAGAGCTTCGTGTCATCGCCCACCGGAAACTCGAGGTCGCCGCCGATCTGAATCTGGTGCTTCGGAACACGCGGCAGCTCATTGCCCGCTGCATTGCCCTTGGTCGCGAGGAGCGCATTGACCGCGGCAAAGCGCGCCGGCGTTGCCGCCGTCAAGGTCGCCAGATAGCCATTGGCATAGTCAATTATCGGGGGCGTGCAGCCCACTGCCGGAGTTGCCCCCTGACATGGCGTATAGGATGTCAGCCCCGTGCCCGTAAGCGACGGTGCCGCCACGAATGCGGGCAATGGTGCGGCGGTATTCAGTGCCGCCAGTTCGGCCGCCGTGATATAGAGATCAGCTTGGTCATCGGCGATGAAGTTACGAATTTTCGACGCTTGCAAGGCATAGCCGAAACGCAGGCTGAAATTCTCGTTGAAGCGCAGCTTAGCATCAACCTCGAGCCCCTTCACTTCCGATTTACCCACATTCGACGTAAACGACGTCGATCCGAGCACGCCGTCGCGACGCTGCGTCTGGAGCGTTTGTGTCAGCTGCTGGTTTTTCCAGTCGATATAGTAACCGGCCATGTTCAGCGTCAGATTGCGGTTGAACCACGACGATTTGAAACCAAGTTCGTAATTCGTCGAGGATTCTTCGTCGAACTTGTTCAGGCCAAGGCCGATCAGTCTTGCGACTTCGGCGTCGGGTAACGCAGCGGCATAAACACCGGTGTTAAACCCGCCGGGCTTGTTGCCCTTTGACACGACGCCATAAACCATCGCGTCATCAACCATATTGTCGCCGTCGAGCTTATAATCGACCGTCACACGCGGCAGGAATTTCTTATATTGGACCGCGAGGTCGAGCGTTCGCGTAAACGGAACGCCCCCGATTGTAATGCTCGATGTGCCAAGGCTTTTCAGATCCTCAACCTGATAGCGCCCCTCGGCACTGATCGTCAGGCGGTCAGTGATGTCGGCCTGCAACTGGCCAAAAATCGACTTATTCTTGACGCCGGCAAGCGCGCCGGTACCCAGCACGATCACTGATGGGCTGTCCCCCGTCAGAAAGACCCGACCCAGCGCTGCATTTGTCAACGAGCCGCTGCGGTTTCCGACGAGATCATCTTCCTGATAATAGGAAACTCCCAAAATCCCGCGCACACGATTTTCGGCGGGCGACGCCACACGGAATTCGCCTGAATAATCGCGCGTTCCCGACTTATCGATAGTCTCGAACCCGAGCGAGCGCAGGTCGCTATAATCCTGGTCGATCGCCGTCACCTGCTTGCGGTGGTTATAGGCACCGATAGCCGTCACCAGCCACCCGCCGAGATCGAGATCGGCACGCAAGCTTGACCGGAAGACGCTGCGGTCCAATGCGTGCGGATAACCGGCTTCGCGGAACAACGCCGAATTTGACCCGAATGTCCCCGGCGTCGGAATCTCGCCGCAGAAATACCCGCGCGCACGGTTGTTCGCGACCGGACGGAACGCCGGGGCGGGGCCGAACACTGTCGTGCTCAGGCTCGGCGCAAAACAATTGATCGCGCCATTGTTCTGGAGAACCCGCGCGACTGGCTGCGTCTGTCCGAATATGCGGTTGACGCGCGAAATCGGAAACGGGCCATCCTGATCGCGGCTAAAACCGACCCGCGCCACGATGTCGAGCGCATCGACTGGTTTCAGGCGGACTGTGGCACCAATCGAGCGTGTTTCCTCACGGCCCATGTTTTCCGCGGCGTCGATGGCATTGACATATTGCCCACCGAATTTTGAAATGCGTCCATCAAGCTCGACGAACAAGCGGTCCTTGATGATCGGCCCCGAGACATAGCCGTTGAGGTCAACCAGCCCATCCTGCCCCAAGCTACTCGACACTTTCCCGCGAAAATCATTGTCGGGCTTGCGCGTGATATAGTTGATCGCGCCCGCAAATGTCGCGCGACCGAACAGCGCGGCCTGCGGCCCCTTGATCACTTCGACGCGCTCGAGATTGTCGAGATTATAACTGGTGATCGATCCCGTCACATACACGCCGTCAACGAAAAATGCGACGTTGGGTGAACCCTGAATATTCGATTGACCGCGGATAACGGGGCGGTCGGCGTTGCGCCCGAACCCTTGGCGATAGCTCAGCCCCGGCGTGACATTGGCAAGGTCAACCACCGACTTCAGCCCCTGATCCTCGATGGCCTGCGCGGTGATCGCCGTGATCGACAGCGGCACGTCCTGAAGATTTTCCTCGCGCTTGCGGGCCGTCACGATGATCGCATCATCGCCGGCTTCGACCGCCGGTGTGCTCTGCGCAAAGGCCGGAACCGCCAGCCCTGTGACCGCGATGGCGAGTAGCGAAACCCCTTGGATAATCATCTTCACTGGTCGTCCCCTTTTTGGTGTCATTTTCACTTCGTTGCCGTCTTCAAATAAGCAATCATCGCGGAGCGGTCGGCGGGCTTAGCCATTCCTGCAAAGGCCATCGTGGTCCCTTTCACCATTGCGGCGGGGCGCATCAGCCACGCATCAAGGCTTGCATCGGTCCACTTCGGTTTTGCCGCCGCAAATGCCGTCGAATATTTGAACCCCGGTGCACTGGCCCCCGCGCGCTTCAGGAAGCTGTTCAGATTGGGGCCAACCTTGTGCGGCTCGCCTGTTTTCAGCGTGTGACACGCGCGGCACTGCAGAAACAGCAATTGCCCGCGCTTGGCGTCCTGCGCCGCAGCGGGCGCTGCAATGAGCGCAAGGGCGAGCAGCGCCCTCATTTCGCACCCTCGCCAATCTGGGGTATTCCGTCCATCGAACTGGGTCCCACAGCATAATCGGGCACAGGCAAGGCCATATGCACTGTCACGATAAAATCACCCGCCGCCGGGTTGGATCGCAGGGGCACGATCTTCTCGCGATATTCCTTTGAATTCCAGAAGGCGCGGGCATGGGCAAAACAGGGAAAGCGGACCGCGATTATCGATCGCTCGGGCGGCGACACCCCTTCGAACACCGCCACGGCACGCGGATTAACGAGATAATAGCCGCCAAGCTTCTGATACAACCCCGAAGCACGGATCGCGGCGGCATAGACGCCCAATCGCTTGGCATCCTTGGTCGCGCCTTCGACCATCATCACGACAGGTCTATTATCGCATTTGACCGGATCGGGCGTCGGCACTGGCGTTGCAGGCGCGGCAACCGTCGCAAAGACAAACAGCGCGATCATGATTTGCCCCCGTCGCGCTTCACAAATTCAACCAGAAACCCGTCGGGCATGGCCATAATCACCGATCCCCCATCTTTCGCGACGATCCGCACGCCGACCGATTCCGCCCGGTCCGCCACATCCACCAGATCAACCGCATCGAACGTCAACATTGCGATCCCGCGCCGGACGAACCCCACCGGTTGCGGTGGCTCGACGGGTCGGTCGAGCATTTTCATCAGGATCACATAGCCGGTGGTCGATCCCGGTGCGAACCACTGTTGAAACGCAAACCGCTGCCCCTCGGCAAGACCAAGCCCGCCCTTCGGCCCCGAACTCGCGAAAATGGCATCGCGGCGCTTTTCATACCGCAGCACCGCTTTCATGAACGCCTCGGTACGCGGCAGATCGCCGACAACAAGGCTGGCGTCGGCCGGGCCACCGATCCCGGTTGCCGCATCAATCGGCCCGACTGGAGTCATTGCCCCGCGATCAATGCCCAGCACTAACACGCCGTCGGGCGCTTTGTAATGGATTTCCTCGACGGTATAGCTGCTCCCGTCCGCACGCGGCAGCGCCATGCTCGTGACGCCAACCACGGACGTAAAGCCCGCCGCCTTCACAATGCTCGCGCGCTTGGCTTGCCCGCTGACCGGCATCCCCATTGCCAACCCGCCAAGCGCCAAGGCGTTATGCGTCGGACGCAATTCAGCGCGGCGCGCAGGCACCGAAACGGCGCGCACAACGGCCGCGTCGGCGATGGCTTGTCGCGCAAAACTGATCGAGGCAGAATTGGCCGGAACACGAAGCCTGCGCGCCTCGTTTGATGATAATCGCACCGGGGGCGATGCCGTCATGCCCAGCGCGCGCCCATAAAAACGCCGCATTGCCGCGAGGTCCGCCGTTGCGACCGTGACCCGCCGCAGTGGCGACGCCGCAATCGGGTCAATTGCCGATACTGCCCGCAACGGATCGTTTTGCGCGAAGGCCGCTGGTGCCCCGGCATTCAGGGCCATCATCACAAGCGAAGCAAACACCACCCGTTGAAACATGTCGTGAACCTAAAGGTCCGGACAACTTGCCGCTAGACTCATTGTGCCGGAGAATGCACATTCACGCTTCGTGAATGCGGATTGACGAAATTTTATGACGGGAAGCGGATGGATGGGCGCTGGTGACCCGCGACTGATAACAGCGTTATCGCCCGAAGCGGTGTCGCACGATTCGATGGTGCCAATCACCTTTTGGCTCGGATTTCCTGCTGCCCTTGGGCTGTTTTCAGGCTGGAATCAGATCGGCATGGTCGCGCCCTCCCTGACGCTCGTTTGGTCGATGATTTACTGGTTGCTGCTGTCAGGTATCATGTGGTCGGGCCTCGGGCTGGGGACAGCCTTGGTCAGCCGCGCGACGCCAAACGGGCCGCTATGGACGAAAATCAGCATCGGCGCTGTCGTTGGCGTCATACTCACCCGCCCGATACATGCTTCGTTTCAAGCGCTGTTCCAGCCGCTCACCACAAACCCCGTCGCGATCCGGACGTTGCCTGCGCTTCCCGTCACTGTCGCCGACTGGCAGTTGCTTTTCAGCGGCAATGCCATGTTGATGATGTTCTGGATCGGCGGCGCACTGTTCTTCGCGCGGTTCCTCGGTTTTGCGCCTTTTTCGAAAGCATCACGCGCAACCGGTGCCACCGTGCCGCCATCATCCGCATTCGTCCCGCTCGTTGCCTCGAAACTACGCCGCCTGAGCTTCGACACTGTCAACGTGATCCGGGCAGAAGATCATTATCTCCGCGTCTCGGGCGGTAAAGGCGAGGAACTCATCCTCTATCGCTTTGCCGATGCGGTCGCCGAACTCGCGCCGCAAGGGTGGACGCGCATCCACCGTTCCTTTTGCATCCGGGACAGCGCCGTGGCCGGTCGCCAAACGCGCGGGCGGACGCTCGAGCTCATCATGCAAGGCGGCCAGCACGTGCCCGTCAGTGAACGCTATCGCGCCGTCGCGGATCGAATGGTGATTTAGGAATTGGTGGACAGGGCTGGATTCGAACCAGCGTACGCTTGCACGGGCAGATTTACAGTCTGCTGCCTTTAACCACTCGGCCACCTGTCCAGGCGCTTTTGCGAAGCGCGGGCTAATGACGAACGCGGGCTTGCCTGTCAACGCGCGGGCTTGCCTGAAACAGCAATGGCGGCGAAAGAGCGACAATGAGACGTGGACATCGACCATCACAGGCCCTTGGCGGCCGCATCCGCTTCTGGGGCCGCCATGCCGTGACAGCAGCACTCGCCAATCCGGAACGCAATGTCCGCAAACTGTGGGGCACGCGTGAGGCCGTGGGGCCGCTCAACCTGCCGCCGATCCTGCCGGTCGTTTTCGCCGACGTGGCGGACCTTGGCCGCATGGTGCCGAATGACGCGCCGCATCAGGGACTCGTCATCGAAGTCGATCCGCTCGAGGACATGTGGCTGGGCGATCTCCTTGCGCATGGTGAGAATGACCGCCGCCCGTTGATTGTTCTCGACCAAGTCACCGACCCGCATAATGTCGGCGCGGTGCTGCGCTCGGCTGCCGCCTTCAACGCGCTCGGCATCGTCACGCAGGATCGCCACGCGCCACCCGAATCAGGGGCATTGGCACGCGCGGCATCGGGTGCGTTGGAACTCGTCCCTTGGGTCCGCGTCGTCAATCTCGCCCGCGCGCTCGAAGAAATTGCCGAAGGTGGCTTCTGGCGCATTGGCCTTGCCGGAGAAGCGAAAATGGCGCTGTCCAACTCGTTCAACGAAGCCAAAAATGCGCTGGTGCTTGGGGCAGAAGGCGAAGGCATGCGCCCCAATGTCGCTGCGCATTGCGATGTCCTCGCGCGCTTGCCGATCAGCCCGAAAGTCGAAAGCCTGAACATATCCAATGCCGCCGCGATTGCGCTCTATGCGGATGCAACAAGGGGGACGTGATGAAATTCCTGACCGCCATAATCGCGCCGCTGCTCCTCCTCGGCTGCGTCCTGTCGCCAGGCAAGTTTGTCTCGACAATGACAATCAATGCCGACCGGACTTTCGCCTTTACCTACAAAGGCGAAGTGTTTTCCAGCAATCCGTCCGAAGCACTCAAAGGCGTTGGCGACAAGCCCGCAGCCGACCCAGAACCGGACGCGAAACCCGCCGCGTCTCAAAGCATCGCGGACAATCCGAAAGCAGGCGGTGAACCCGAGCCCACCGAAGACGATGAATCCAAAAACCGCGAAATCGCCGCCGCATTGTCAAAGGAACATGGCTATCGCTCGGCCGTCTATGTCGGGAAGGGCAAGTTCCTGATCGATTACGCGATCACCGGCACGCTATCGCATAATTTCCAATATCCATTCAATTCAGACGCCGGGGTCATGTTGCCCTTCATCGCCGTCGAGCTGCGGCAGGGCGGCACCGTGCGCATGAAAGCGCCCGGTTACACCAACGCCGAAACCGGCAGTAACCCGATGGGCGGTGGCACCATGTCGAAAGCCGCCAAGCTGCTCGACGGCACTTTTACGCTCGATACCGATGCAGAGATTGTCAGCCAGAATAATGAAGACGGCGCGAAGACGGTCGGCAAGCGTCGCATCATCACATGGCGCGCAACGCCGCTGACCAAGGATGCGCCGACGGCCGTATTGCGCCTGAAGCCTTAGTCTTCGGCGGCAATCGTGATCTTCAACCCGTCGAGATCGGCGGTAAACGGAATCTGGCATGACAGCCGCGACATGTCATTGCGGTGGTCCGACGAATCGAGCAGGTCATTCTCGTCTTCGCCCATCGGCGCAATCCTGTCGGCAAATTCGCCGTCGACATAAACATGGCATGTCGCGCACGAACAGCATCCGCCGCACAGCGCCAGCAGTTCGTCAACGCCGCCATCGCGGATGATTTCCATCACTGACAGTCCGGCCTGCCCATTCAGTTCCTGAACAGCGCCATCGCGCGTGGTAACGATCAGCTTGGGCATTAAAGGACTCTCCATCGGGGTGATGCCGCGCTATGTCGCGATGCAACACGCAAATCAAGGATTGCTATGGGCCTGTCTGCCGACCAACTTCGCGACCATCTTGACGCGCTGGGCAAGATCGAACCCGCCTTCGCGCGCGCGGTCGCTCACGCTGGGTATCCCGAACCGCGCATCCGCGATCGCGGCTATGTTACATTGCTGCGCACAATTGTGGGGCAACAGATTAGTTTCAAGGCAGCAGACGCGGTCTGGAAAAAGGTCGAGGCCACCGTCGGCGATATCGAAAACCCGGCGGCAATGATGGCGCTTGCCGACGAAGACCTGCGCGCCGCGGGCCTGTCGCGCCAGAAAGTCGGATATTGCCGCAGCCTTGCCGAGCTTGTCGCGGGTGGCACGCTCGATCTCCACAACCTGCCCGCTGATGACGAGGACGCCATTGCCGCGCTGACGATGATTAAGGGCATCGGCCGATGGTCCGCTGAAATCTATCTGCTGTTTGCCGAGGGGCGTCCCGACATCTGGCCTGCGGGTGACTTGGCGGTGCAGGAAGACGTCGGGCGCTTGCTCGGCCACGATGTTCGCCCCGGTGAAAAACTGGTGCGTGAATTGGCCGAGGGCTGGCGTCCCTATCGCGGGGCGGCTGCGATTTTTGCGTGGCACCACTACAAGATACCGGTGATCTGAGCCTCAAATATACAAGAAATCGCGGTCGAAACTCTTGAGATTGGCGCCGCCATCGACGAAAAGTGTCTGCCCGGTCACAGCAGGTGCACTCGCCAGAAATGCCACCGCATCGGCCACGTCTTCAGGTCGCGGCAACAACCCCAACGGCATCGCAGCGGCAACCCGCTCCATCTGTTCGCCGCTATAATCGGGCGTCGGCATCGTCAGCCCCGGCGCGACCGCATTGACCCGCAAGTTCGGTGCAAGGCTAACGGCCAACGTCCGCGTCATCCCCGCCAGTGCGGTCTTTGACAGAGTATAGCTCAACTGATCCCGGTTTGGATTGACGATCCTCTGGTCGAGGATATTGACGATGCTGCCAACAGCCCCTGCCTTTGCCATCGCCAAAGCCAGCGTTAAGGGGGCCGCCGTATTCACGGCATGGTGGTCGGCAATTGCCGCCGTGGTGACACTTGCAGCATCGTCCGCGCCGAACATCGAGGCATTATTGACGAGCAGCGAGGGCACCGCCCCGAAATGCGCGACAACCGCAGGGACCAGCCCGGCCACTGCATCTGCATTGCTCAGGTCGGCCACAAAACCATGCCAATCGCCCAGCGCCGCCGCCAAATCAGGTTCAGGCGTCGCATCGCGCGCGCCGTGGATCGCCAGCGTCCAGCCATCCTTTGCCAGCCGTGCCGAGATAAACGCGCCCAGCCGCCGGTGTCCGCCCGTGACCAACGCCAGTTTCATGCGCGACCCCGCACACGGCGAATGCCGATCGCTTCGCCGGCTTCGGCAATCGCGAGCTTGACGATCCGCACCTCGACCCGCGCCACCCGAGCATCGCCCGCCATCAGCGTGTCGATGATATGATCGGCAACCGCTTCGATCAAAACGAAATGCACCCCCTCGGGCAAGCGCATCGCCGCATGCTTCAAATCCATATAGTTTTTGGACGCGCCCAGCGGCGTGTCAGGCGCGAAATGGTCCTGCACATCAAGATCGACGGTGATCGAAATGCGCAGCGGCTGCGGCAGGTGCGTTTCTTCGGAATAGATACCCGTCAGCACGAGCACTTCGAGGTCATGGACTTCAAGCTGGAGAATATTGGTCATCGCCGCGCGCCTAGAGGAAAACTTACTGGGTTCCAATCGCTGAACAGCACGTTATGGGCACCGGCCCGATGAACGTCACGATTACCCCCCTGTCGAATGCCGACCCCGACGCCGTCGAAACGCTGCTCGATGCGGCATTCGGCGCGGAGCGTCACACGCGCACGGCCTACCGAATTCGGGCGGGAATGACGGCGATTCCGGCGCTCAGCTTCGCAGCGTTTGATGGTCGTATGCTCGTCGGCACGCTCCAAAGCTGGCCGGTTTGCATCGGCACCACACCCCTGACGCTGATCGGCCCCGTCGCCGTCGATCCGCTTGTCCAGCGCGGTGGCATTGGTCGCTTGCTGATGACCACGCTCATCGACGCCGCGCCCGACGCCGCGCTGGTGATGATTGGCGACCCCGAATATTATGACCGCTTCTTTGGCTTCACCGCCGACGCCACCGGCAGCTGGGACGTTCCCGGCCCCGTCGAGCGCCACCGGTTACTGGCGCGTTGTGCCGAAGGTTTGCCCAAGACGGGCATGCTGCTGCCACAGCCTGTCCCAAAAACCGTTCGGGCTGAGCCCGTCGAAGTCCTGCCCTTCTCTGCAGCTGTCGATATTTAGAAGGACAAGCCTTCGACAAGCTCAGGGTAAACGGGTTAGGAGTTGTAGGTGCCCATGCCCCCCGCCCCCGATCTGTCTGCGATGTCGCTCGCCGAAGTCGCAAAAGCACTTGCCGAACAGCGTCTGCCCCCCGTCGACCAGTGGCACCCCACGCATTGCGGCGACAGCGATATGCGGATCGCACGCGACGGCACCTGGTTTCATCAAGGAACACCGATTGGCCGCGAGGCCATGGTCCGCCTGTTCTCGACGATCCTGCGCCGCGAAGCCGATGGCAGCTATGTTCTCGTCACGCCGGGCGAAAAGCTCGACATCATTGTCGAGGATGCGCCCTTCATCGCGGTCGAAGTCAAAAGCGAAGGTCAAGGCAAAACCCGCACCCTGACCTTTCGCCTCAACACCGCCGATCTGGTCGTCGCGGGCGCAGACCATACCCTGCGTTTCACCGACACGCCTTACGTCCATGTTCGCGGCGGGATGGACGCCAAGATCGCCCGCCCGGTCTATTATGAGCTCGCCAATCTCGCGCTCGACGAAGCGAACACCCCGAACGGCCTGTGGAGCGACGGCGTCTTCTTTCCGATGACCGCTGCATGACGCTGGCGGACCGGGTTCGTGCGTCATTGGCAGAAACCGAGCATCATCCGGTTCCTTACGCCAGTGACATGCGCGAGTGGCCCGATGGCCCGGGCACCGCCGCCGCTGTCCTCATTGCTCTAACCGACCGTCCAGACCCGGGCCTGATCCTGACGCAGCGCCCCGAAACCATGCGCCGCCACGCCGGGCAAGTCGCGTTCCCCGGTGGTCGGGTCGATCCCGAAGATAGTGATTCGATTGCCGCAGCGCTCCGTGAGGCCGAGGAAGAAGTCGCGCTCCCCCGCGCACAGGTCCATGTCATCGACGTCCTGAACAATTACCGCACAATCACCGGTTTCGACATTGTCCCCGTTATCGCCGTCATCCCGCCCGACCTGCCGCTTGTTCCGCACGTCCGCGAAGTGGCTGCGGTTTTTGAAGTCCCGCTGTCCTTTATCTTCGATCCTGCCAACCGCTTGGAACGAACAGTGATGGTCGAAGGCATCGAACGACGCTATTTCGAAATCATGTGGGGTGAACGGCGCATTTGGGGGGCAACGGCGGCAATGCTCGCCAACCTGTCGGCACGGTTGCAGTGGTGAGGCTGCCGCATCTCGATCCGCTGGTTTCGGCCTTGGGAGGCGGCGAGACCACACGGCTGATCGGCGGTGTCGTGCGGGACAGCTTGATTGGCGTGCCGGTCAGCGATGTTGATATGGCCACGCGGCTGACGCCCGATGAGGTTATTGCGCAACTCAAGGCGGCGGGCATCAAGTCGGTCCCGACCGGCATCGCGCACGGCACAGTCACAGCCGTCATGCCCAATGGTCCCGTCGAGATCACCACATTGCGCCGCGACGTCTCGACCGATGGCCGCCGCGCGACCGTCGCCTTCACTGATGACTGGCGCGAGGATGCTGCGCGGCGCGATTTCACGATCAATGCGCTGTCCGCCAATCCTGAGACCGGCGAAGTCTTTGACTATTTCGGTGGGCGCGAAGACCTCGACCACGGCCATGTCCGCTTCATCGGCGAACCGCTGCAACGCATCGCCGAGGATCATCTGCGGATCCTGCGCTTCTTCCGCTTCTTCTCGCGCTTTGGTCAGGGCGAGCCCGATGCCGCGGCCTACGACGCCTGCGCCGCGCGCGCCAATGACCTGATGAGCCTGTCGCGCGAACGCATCGCGAGCGAACTTCTGAAGCTCCTGAGTTACGCTGCGCCGGTGGCTGCCGTCAGCCTCATGCTCGCCCGTGACATCGTAAAGCCCGTGCTGCCCGAAGTTATTTCAGCGGATGTGCTGGACAATCTTGTCAGCCGCGAGGGCACCAGCGGCGATCCCATCCGCCGCTTCGCCGCGCTGATTGGCCCTAACCCGGCCGTCGCCAAAGACATCGCGACACGGCTGAAACTTTCGAAAGCACAAACCAAACGCCTTGTCACGGCCTGCGGCTGGACCATTCCGTACGAAAGCGTGCCCGCGCTCGCCTACCGCCTCGGCATCGAAAGCGCGCGCGACCGGCTGTTGCTGGCGGGTGCCGACATATCGACACTTGATAGCTGGAAACGTCCGACATTCCCGATCACCGGCGGCACGCTGATCAAGCGTGGTCTGGAGCCAGGCCCCATCGTCGCGCAGACCTTGATCGAGATCGAAAACGCCTGGATCGATGCGGGCTTTCCAACCGGCCGCGCGTTCGACACCATCCTCGACCGGATCAACCCAGAGATTTCTGCGCAAAACTGAGCGCCGCATCGGCTCCTATCGGTTCGGCATACAGAAATCCCTGCCCCGTGGTGCAGCCCAATCCGGCAAGCGTCTCGGCAAGTTGTGGCGTCTCGATGCCTTCGGCAGTCGTTGCCATGCCAAGCGCTTCGGCCAATGACAATATCGCGCGGACAATCGCAACCTTGTCCGAATCGCCGATCATGCCGGTGATAAAGCTGCGGTCGATCTTCAATGTATCAATCGGCAGCCGCTGCAAGGCCGCAAGGTTTGAAAACCCCGTTCCGAAATCATCCATCGCGACCATCGCATCACAGCGTTTGAGCGCCGCCAGCGTTCGCGCGGCACGGTCAGGCTCGGCGATAATCGCGCTTTCGGTCAGTTCGATAGTCAACCGCGATCCCTGGATGCCATGATCGCGCAACCCCGCCTCGACAAATTTTGCCACATCATCGCGCGCAATCTGGATTGCCGAAAGATTGACCGCCATCGACAGCGGCAGCTTTTTCCCCGATGCCAAGTCCCACACCCGCAGCGTCTTGAGCGCATTGTCGAGCGCCCAGCGCCCGAGCGGGACGATCAGCCCCGATTCCTCGGCGACCGCGATAAACTCTTCGGGCGAAATCACGCCCATCACAGGATGTTTCCACCGCGCGAGGGCTTCAAACCCGATCACCCGCCCGGTTTTCAGCGACATCAGCGGCTGATACGCCATCGTCAGTCCGTTGCGGTCGAGCGCGCGGCGCAGCTCGGTTTCGATAATGAACCCGCGTCGCGTTGCGGCGAGCGCGCTGGGCTTGTAAAATTCGACGCGGCTCGTGCTTTTGGCAGTTTTCAGAGCAACCTGCGCATGGCGCATCAGACGCTCTGCGTCGCCATCGGCTTCGCTCGCCAGCGCGCAACCGATCGCGCAATCGACCTTCATCTCAAAATCAGAGAGGCGGAAGGGCTGCGCCATCACCGCTTCGATGCGTTGTGCGACATGCAGGACGTCTCCCGGCCCGTCGACAATCTTCACGACGAGGGCGAATTCATTCGCGCCCGTCCGCGCCACCTGATCATGCCCGCGCAAGGCCGACATCAGCCGCCGCGCGACTGTCATGATCAATTCGTCGCCGCCCAGCGACCCGATACATTCATTGACCCTGCTAAACCGGGCAAGATCGACGAGAACCACGGCATAGTCCGCGCAGCTTTCGTCTTCGAACTGGCTTTCCATCTGCTCGACAAAGCCGAGGCGATTGGGCAGGCCGGTCAAGCTGTCATGCAGCATCTCGCTGCGCAGTGATTTTTCGGTTTGCACTTCATTGGTGCGGTCGATCAGCGCGATCATCGCGCTGTCGCGCGAAAGCGGCGATATGGTCACGCTGTAATGCCGGCCCTCAACGATGGCGCCATCGCGCCAATCAGCCCGGTCGATTTTCTGGTCGCGGATGACACGGGCGATGCGCTGGTGCCACGCATTGGTATCGATTGCATCGCGACCTGATCGAACGATCACGGCAAATGCCTCATTCCGCGCGACGAGCAATTCCTTGCCGTCGATTCGCTCGATCACGGCCGCTGCGCACGGCAAAGCGTTGAGAAAGACCAGTCTTTCGGCACACACGTCTGCATCATGCTGCGCTATGGGGTGTTGTGCGACCTTCACTGCTTCTTCGGTAAGCCCGAAGGGTTAAAACGCGCTAAAGGTCTGACAGCGTTGTCAGCCGAATCGATTGTCGCGCGGGAAACCCGTCGGCGGCATCCGCCCCGCCGCACCGCGCGCCGCACGCCACGGGGTCAGGTCGGCTTCGGTCCGCGTCCGCCCGCTGTCGCCGCCCATCGCCCAGCTTAGTCCCTCTGCCAGGGTCAGGGTGACCGCATCAGCCAGCCCGCCTTCGCGGAAGCGTTGCAGCGTCACACCCTGCCCGCGCCCCATTTCGGGCAGTTCGGACAAGGGGAACACCACCAGCTTGCGGTTGTCACCAATCGTTGCCACGCTGTCATGCCCTGTGGCAATCGGACGGACCACAAGCAACTTCGCGCCCGGACGCAGGTTGACCACTTGCCGCCCTTTTCGCGTCTCGGCGATCACCTCGGCAACCTTGGCCACAAATCCGCGTCCATCAGAGGCCGCGAGCAACAGCTTCGTATCCGCCCGTGCCGCCAGCAATTGCACGATTCCGACATCACCGGGCAGATCGATCATCAGGCGCACCGGCTCGCCAAAGCCGCGCCCGCCGGGTAGCTTGTCGGCCGGCAGCGTATAGAACCGCCCGTCTGCTGCGACGATCAAAATCTTGTCGGTCGTCTGTGCGTGGATCGCGAAAGCGGGGCCATCGCCTTCCTTGAACTTTGCCGTCTCGGCACTCGCCAGATCAGCATGGCCTTTCAGCGCCCGGACCCAGCCCTTGGCCGACAGGATGACAGTCACCGGCTCGCGTTCGATCATCGCATCCAGCGGAATATCACGTGGTGGTGCCGCTTCCTCGATCACCGTTCGGCGCGCGCCGAGTTTGGTCTCCGGCCCATATTTCTCGCGCAGCTTGCTCAGGTCTTTCTTCAGCTTCGTCCGCTGCCGCGCGGGGCTATCAATCAGCGCCACGAGGTCCGCGCGTTCCCTGTCGAGCTTCTCGCGCTCGGTCTTGATTTCCATTTCCTCGAGACGGCGCAAGCTGCGCAGCCGCATGTTGAGAATCGCTTCGGCCTGCCGGTCATTGAGCCCGAACTCGGCAATCATCACTGGCTTGGGCTCATCCTTGGTGCGAATGATTTCGATCACCCGGTCGAGATTGAGATACGCAATCAGATAGCCGTCGAGCAGCTCGATCCGGTCATCGATCTTGCCGAGCCGATGCGTCGCGCGGCGGACAAGAACCTCGATCTGGTGGGCAAGCCAGTCGGTCAGCACGCCTTTCAAACTCATCACGCGCGGCGTCCGGTCTGCACCGAGGACGTTCAGATTGAGCGGGATTTTAACTTCAAGTTCGGACAGGCGGAACAGACTTTCCATCAAGACATGCGGGTCAACCGCCCGGCTGCGCGGCTCGATGACGATACGGATCAGCTCGTCGCTCTCATCACGGACATCGGCAAAAATCGGCAGCTTCTTGTCATTGACCAGCGCGGCCAGCGCTTCGATCAACTTGCCCTTTTGCACGCCATACGGAATCTCGGAGACCACCGCGACCCATGTGCCGCGCCCCAGATCCTCGACCGCCCATTTGGATCGAACGCGAAAACTGCCGCGACCCGTCGCATAAGCCTGCGCGATCGCAGCAGGTGGATCGACAATCAGGCCGCCAGTCGGCAAATCCGGTCCGCGGACAAACTCGAGCAATGCGACATCATCGGCCTCGGGCTGGTCGATCAGATGGATCGCCGCATCAATCACTTCGGCTGCATTATGCGGCGGAATGTTGGTCGCCATCCCCACCGCAATCCCGCTCGCGCCATTGGCGAGCAGATTGGGGAACAAGCCCGGCATGATCTCGGGCTCTTCATCCTCGCCATTGTAAGTCGGGCGGTAATCGACCGTCCCGTCGTCAAGCCCCGCCATCAGGTCGATCGCAACGGCCGTCAGCCGCGCCTCGGTGTAGCGATAGGCAGCGGCATTATCGCCGTCCACATTGCCGAAATTGCCCTGCCCGTCGACCAGCGGATAACGTAGAGAGAAGGTCTGGGCGAGGCGGACCATTGCGTCATAAACCGACTGGTCGCCATGCGGATGATATTTGCCGATGACATCGCCAACGACGCGCGCGCATTTCTTGTAGCCGCTCGCCGGATCAAGTTTGAGCAAGCGCATTGCCCACAGCAGGCGACGGTGAACGGGTTTCAGGCCATCGCGCAGATCAGGCAGCGAGCGCGCGGTGATCGTCGACATCGCATAAACGAGATACCGGTCGGACAGCGCACTATCGAACGGCGCATCGACAATATGGTCAAAAGGGTCTGTCAGATCGGTCGGCATGTCAGCCGCCTAGCAGCGAAGATTCGGGCTGGCGAGAGGGCCAAACAAGAAACGACCGAACCGCTGGGGGAGCGATTCGGCCGTCCTAAGCCTACGGTGCGACCCGACAGGCATGGCGCGCGACCAAAACAACGTCCGCGCCAATAAGAAACTGACCGGGCTTTGGGGGAAAGCCAATCAGAGTTTGCAACAACTGAAAAGGGAAATCCAGTCGCCACGCACTTTTATTTCAGTCTTATGAACCTCCCGATGCGTTCTCCCTATACGGACCTTTGGCCGTAGCGGTTACAAGGCGTTGCACGAGATCAGGCACAATCATGTGCGGCAGGGTAAGAACAGACAGCGTCACAAAAGTGGTTATAACCATGGCTTGCGAAACTGCCCCTGCCTGTAAGTTGCCGTAAATCGCGCAGGCAAGGCCCAGCGCAGCCAGCGTCAGCGGCACCACGACAATCGCCCATTGGCGCGGGCGGTGCCAGCCCAAGGTCTTTAAGCCGGTCGAAAATTGCTTCGGGGAGTGCATCAGGCAAAAGAACAATGTGAATCCGACGAGCGGCGGCAACCATATCATGCCAACCAGCGACAGGCCCGTCGCGACGGCACTTGCCCGGTGGGCGTCCGTCCACAATGATATGATGCCGACACAGGCAACCGCAATCGCGACGGGCGCAATCAGAATTGCCACATCGACAGCGGTAGCCGCAAACGCCGCCCCAACCAAAAGAGAAATCAGCGATTCCAGCGCAACAGAATAGGCCAGTGTCGGGGCGGTTATCAAAGCCGTTACGATGCCATGCGCGAAAAATGGCGGCAGTTGGTCCACCCAATCTTCGGCAAAATGGCGGATGGACAACCCGAGAAACATCGTCAAAGCAACGCCCGGATCAATCCGCCACATGGCATACATCGCAGCGGCGCACCCGAGATAAAGCGCCACAACTGCCACGGCCCTGCTGTCCGCTTTTGATGTCCGGATGAGCGCGAGATCAAGCGTTCCGTGCGGCAACCCAAAAAGCAACATCGCTGCGCCCATGAGGATCGATGCCATCGACGTATCGAGCATGATGCCTGCCGCGCTCGCAATCAAGGCACCCAATGTCAGAATCGTATGCGCCGCCTGACCATATGACAATCGGTCGGATGGTACAGGGAACCATCCGACCGAAGCCATGCCAACAGGTGCGACCCGGCGGGCAGAGACCATATTATTTTGCAAGTGCTGGCGTGCCATATTCGGCAGCCGACTTCCGCACAGCGATGATGTAGATCAGAACGCCGACGCCCGCTTTCGCAATGATGTCGGCAATCGTATAACCGACTTGAATACCGGTCGTCACCAAGCCACCGCTCAAATTTGTATACGGAATCATGTAGACAATCGGGTAAAATCCCCATGATGCAAAGGTGAGCAATCGTGCACTTTTGACAAGCTCGCGAACATTGGCGGGCTGGCGCTCGATTGACTCGCCCAAGCCCTTGAACAGCTGGAACATCACATACGCAAAAGGTATTGCCGACAACGTGCCCCAGATGGCGCGGGTCGTGTTATCCGTCGCGATTTCGCCCGGATAACCAAGGACGACCATCAATGCGGCTGCCGCGCCGAGCTTGACTGACTTCGACATCGTTTCGTCTTCGGATAGGCGCATGACGAGGACAAGTTCGATGAGCAGCAACGGCACCGTCAGCAGCCAATCGACATAACGATAGGCATCATTGAATGCGATGTTGGTGGCCGTCACCACGCCATCGGCCACGCCGTATGCGGCATTCCAGCTCTCGAAAATGCGGAAATAATGATAGGCAGCGATGGCGCAGACGAGACCCGAAATCGTCAATGCTGTTTTGTACGCGGGGCCAACTTGCGACCGACCCAGCCAAAGAAACAGCGTCGCCGCCGCCATTGTCGCAAACGTAAAAGAAAATGCATTATAGACCAGTGAAAACTGGCCCACAGTCAGTTCGTTCATCATATTCTCCACTGCGCCAGCAAGTGCGACCCGCCGGGCTTCGATCAACTAACCCTTTGCCCACAATAGGGCCCGATTTGCTGGTCGGACGAGGGGGGGGGAGTATGCCCGACCAGCATTTCGTGCAGCAGCAGGATTAAGGGAGAACCCGCTGCGCAAGTCGCCTATGAGCTTTGCCGGAACAGGTCGCCATACGGACCTTATACCTACGGACTAAATACCGTAGCAAAATGCTACTGATTTAGAGGCCAGCTTCGACTGCGACGCGAATGGCATCGGCAATATTTGTCGTGCTCAGTTTACTCAGCAACAGCGAACGGTGCATTTTCACGGTCTTTTCGCTCAGCGACAATTGCCACGCAATTTGCTTGGTCCGGTGGCCGCCTGCAATCTGCGCGAGGATCTCGCGCTGGCGGGGCGATAGTGTTTTCACCATGGCCACCGCATGCGCATGACGGCTCGATGATGGCCCCACCGCTTCCTGCGGCAATTCGACTTGCGAGCCCAAAAAATATTCAAGCTCGCCGTCTGCATCAAACACAGGGGCAACGACGACTGCGTTGCGAAACGGCGTTCCGTCGCGCTTGTAATTCAGTATTTCGACAAGCACGGGATGTTTTTCGCGAATGCCCGCCGTGATACGCTCGGTCAACCACGGCTCGGTTGCTGGCCCCGCCAGAAATTTGCAATTGCGACCGATGATTTCTTCGACCGGATAACCAGTCAGCGCAATAAAGGCATCATTGACAGCGACGATCGGGTTGTGAGGCAGGCGTGGATCGCTAATCACTGACGCGATCGGGCTGTTTCGGATTGACGAAACCAGACTGTCGCCGTCTTCGTCCAGATCAAAATCGATCATTGGCGTCCAATCCCCACCGCCTGCAGATAGGCGCTCGCGCGGATAAAACCAACCTGTGATAATTTCATCGACGAAATGCCTTATTTACACGATGAAACGAATAGAATATCGATGCGATAGGATAACAAGGAGAAGGATGATGCATCGTTCGTTTGTTCTGGTTCCGGTTGCGCTGACCCTGGCGCTCGCCGCGTGTGGCAAAGCACCCGAAAGAAGCAAAGACATTCAAACATTGGACGTGCGCGAAGAAGCCGCGCCCGCCGACGCGGCAAGTCCCTGCGTTTCCGTCACCTCAGCGCCCGGCGTCGCGTTCAACTATCGCTATGCCTTCCGCGTGCCCAATGCGAGAATCAGCGCTGTTCAGGAAGAGCATGCTCAGGCTTGCGAAAAGCTTGGCCTCGACCGCTGCCGCATCACCGGCATGCGCTATCGCCTCGTCAGCAATGACGAAATCTCTGCGATGCTATCATTCAAGCTCGATCCCACGCTCGCCCGCGACTTCGGCAAGCAGGGCATTGCTGCCGTCACCAAAGCCGAAGGGATGCTCGTCGACAGCGAAATCACCGGCACTGACGCGGGGGCCGTCATCGAAGGGGCCAACCGCCAATCGGCAGGTCTGCGCGACGAACTGGCCAAGGTCGAAGAACAGCTCAAACGCTCCGGCCTTTCCGCAGGGGAACGCAACGAACTCACCCAGCAAGCCGCCTCCCTGCGCGAACAGATCCGCAGCGCGTCGGCCACCCGCACTGATGCCCGCGAGAGTCTGGCCACCACGCCGATGGTCTTCGATTATGGTTCGGGCGATCTCATTCCCGGCTTCGACGGTGCATCGCCGATCCGCGAAGCCTTCCGCACCGCCAGTGGAACATTCGTTACGATGCTCGGTTTCGCGATCATTGCCATCGGCGCGCTTCTCCCATGGGCGCTCCTTGGCGGTCTTGGCGTGTGGCTTTACCGGTTCGTCCGCAAGGCCCGCACGGCAAACCAAAGTTCCGACGCGGCGGTTGCGTAACCCGCGTCGACCCTAATCTCCGGCGGACTCCCCCCCTCCTCGACTCCGCCGGAGATACCCTTAATCGCGCGGACGAAAGATTCCTGCTTTGTCGTCGGCGCCATCCCGCGCGATCTCGGCCATAAGCCAGTCGCGGAACGCCCTGATCTTCGGTGAAGTCCGTTTGTGATCGGGATAAGCCAACCAGAAATCACTCGTATCGAACGCGACGGCGTCGAACACCGGAACCAGTCGGCCGGCCGCGATCTCGCTGCGCCAAAGCACCGGGTTCAGCACCGCGACACCATGCCCTGACAACGCGGCACTGCCCTCCATCATCTGCGAATCAAGACGGACACCGGGCACGACAGGATCGGTCGGTAGCGCGCCACCAACCTGTTCGCGCCACACGGTCCACCAGCTATCCTCCGGACTGATCCGGTTCAGCCGCAAGACGTCATCGGGCGTCTCCACTGGCGCAGCGCTGGCGAGATAGGCAGGGCTGGCAAAAGCGACGACCGGCATCCGCATCAAAAAATGCGCCTTCAGGCCCGGCCAATCGCCCTTGCCGCCGCGAATGGCGGCATCCACATCGTCACGCGCAAAATCCACAAGCTTGTTCGATGTATGCAGCCGCACCGCAAGTTCGGGATGCGCAGTCTGGAACGCGCCGATCCGCGGGGCCAGCCAATTGGGACCGAACGTCATCGAACAACTCACGGTCAGCACCGCATCGTTGTCGCTGCGCGCAATCGCAAACGCATCATCGAGATTATCAAACGCGCCCGACACCATCGGCGCGATCCGCTTGCCAACGGGCGTCAGCGTAACCCGTCGATTGGCCCGCATGAACAGCGCAACACCAAGGCGCTCCTCGATCAGCTTGATCTGATAGCTGACCGCCGCCTGGGTCATGCCGAGCTCGACAGCGGCGGCCGTGAAATTCTGATGCCGCGCAGCACATTCAAACACCCGGATGGCGGATAAAGGCGGGAGCTGGCGCATCAATGATCAATAAGGCAGACTTATGTAAAAGGCGCAAGGATTTGTTGGCGACAACCCGGCGAACACGGCATCACATGCCTATCAAAATCGAAAGGAACAGGCCATGCGCGACGAAATGGACAGCAGGATGTGGAACGAACATCACGAAGCCTTCAGCGCTTCAATCGCGGAGGCAATCGATAAGCTGCGTGCGGTATTCAATCAGCTCCACTGCCACAATTTTTGTGCGCCATGGGACGAGCGCTGCAATAGCCAATCTTAACCCCGACCAATCCCCATCCGCGCCAGTTCCTTGTCCTTGTCAAGGAACTGGTGCTTCAACGCGCCGCCGACATGGACGATGACGAGGAAGTAAAGAATGAACCCCGCGATCTCGTGCATTTCGCCGAACAGGCCGTGGACTTCTTTCTTGCTCGCGGCGTCCATTGACATGATGAAGCCAATGCGCGGCCATTCAAACAGGCCGAACCAGAAATTGGGATTGTCTGCCGCTTTCTCCCATGCCGAATCCATGATCCAGCCTGACAAGGGCAGCGCGAACATCACGACATACAGCGCCATGTGCGCGACATGCGCCGCGCGCTTTTCCCATGGTTTGTGATGATCGGGCAGCGCGGGGGGACGGTGCGTCACGCGCCACAGCAACCGCATCGCGACCAGGCACAGCAGCGTAATCCCGATCGATTTATGGTTGTTGATCAACGGGCGCACGGCCTCGTCAGGTGCGATTGGCCATGCCCAGGCGAGCCCGACATTCACGATCATCAGCAAGCCAATGATCCAGTGAAGGGCAATCGCGGTCCCCGTGTAGCGTGCGGGCATATGTTCGGCTCCGGTTCAGGTCAGGTGGACAACTTAGCACTGGCGGTGCGCGGGTCCAGTATCTATCGCGGTGCAGCATATTTCTCCCCGGATATACCCCATTGCCCCCCTCGCTCGACCAGACTCTCCGCGCGATTTCCCCGCGCTTCACCCCGCCACCGCGCCACATCATCGGGCCGCTGATCTGGCTGTTTGCGGTCGTGGTGTTCATCGCGCTGTTTGCCCAGGGGTTCATCCGGATGGGCGTCGCAGCATGGGCCGTCGGGCTGGTCTATGTGCTTTATGATACGGCGTTGTTGGCGTTTGTGTTCGTTAAAACATGGGAACTCGGCCTCCCCGAGCGAAGCGAGGGGCACAACCGAGCGCAGCGAGGTCTCGCTAACGCTCGACAGGGCTCCTCGCTATCGCTCGGGGTGGAGCCAACCACCACTGTCATCATTGCTGCCTACAATGAAGCGCCCGTCCTTGAAGCAACGATCGAAGCGCTCCGTAATCAGAGCCATCCTCCCGATCACATCCTGATCGCCGACGACGGCTCCGATGACGATACACCCAATGTCCTTGCGCACCTCTACGCTCTCGCCACGCCCATCATCGGCGAGACCAGCACAAGCGCAACAGTCCCCAACCTCCGCTGGCTTCGCCTTCCCCGTGGCGGCAAAGCGGTCGCCCTCAACACCGCTATTGCACTCATCGACAGCGACATCATCCTGACTGTCGATGCCGATACACTTCTCGCGCCAGACGCGCTGGCCGCAATGCGCAATGCCTTTGAACACGAACCAGAACTCGCCGCCGCTACGGGCGTTCTGCACCCGATCTGCGGCGCCAGCATTTCGGGCAAGCTGTTCCAATGGTTCCAGACCTATGAATATGTCCGCAATTTTCTGTCGCGCTACGCCTGGATGGAAACCAACAGCCTGCTTCTGATCTCGGGCGCGTTTGCTGGGTTCCGCCGCGATGCGCTGGTCCGCATTGGCGGGTTCGATCCGGATAGTCTGGTCGAGGATTATGAAGTCATGCACCGCATCCACCGCTATGCACGCGATAACGATCTTGGCTGGACCGTCCGCGTCATCGGCGGTGCGCAAGCCAGCACCGATTCCCCCGGCAGCCTGATGCCCTTCCTGCGTCAACGCCGCCGCTGGTTCGCGGGTTTCCTGCAAACCCAATATTGGAACCGCGACATGATCGGCAACCGCCGTTTCGGCGCGCTCGGCACCGCGATGTTGCCGGTCAAGGCGCTCGACACGGTCCAGCCGCTTTATGGCCTCGCCGCGTTCGGGCTGCTCGTCTATTTCATCACTACCGGCAATCTCGTCATCGCGCTCCCCGTCATCATTGCGATGATCGTCAAAGTCATCATCGACCTCGTCTATCTTCTCTGGTCGCTCCGTCTTTATCGCAACTGGACTGGCCACCGCATCGGCATGGGGGGTGCTGTGCTCGCGGCGATCATCGAACCGGTCAGCTTTCAGTTGTTGCGCCACCTCGGCGCGGCGTGGGGCTGGGTGGTATTCGTCACCGGACGACAAGTCTGGGGTGCATCGACACGCGGTGGCATCGCGGCGCGAATCACAAACGAGCATGACCGGTCAGTCGATACCGCTTGATTGCGCCCGCCCCCGCGCTTCGTTATAGCAGCCTTAAGCCCCGGCCCGCGCGTTCGCCAAGAGCGCGTTTGCCGGGGCATTGCTCTTTACCGCGCTAGGAACCGCTCATGTCCCGCCGCCGCCAAATCTATGAAGGCAAGGCCAAGATCCTTTATGAAGGGCCGGAACCCGGCACTTTGATCCAGTATTTCAAGGATGATGCAACTGCGTTCAATGCCCAGAAAAAGGGCACGATCAACGGCAAGGGCGTTCTCAACAACCGCATTTCCGAACATATCTTCACGCTGCTCGGCAACATCGGCATTCCGCATCATTTCATGCGCCGCCTGAACATGCGCGAACAGCTGATCCGTCAGGTCGAGATTATCCCCATCGAAGTCGTCGTCCGCAATGTCGCCGCCGGATCGCTCTCGACACGCCTCGGCATCGAGGAGGGTAGGCAACTCCCGCGCACGATCATCGAACATTATTACAAGGACGACGCCCTCAACGATCCGATGATCACCGAGGAACATATCGCCGCGTTCGGCTGGGCTTCGCAGGAAGAAATGCACGATATTGCCGACATGGCGATTCGCGTGAATGATTTCATGTCGGGCTTGTTCGCTGGCATCGGCATCCGCCTCGTCGATTTCAAACTCGAATTCGGGCGCGTCTGGGAAAATGACTATGCCCGCGTCATCCTTGCCGACGAAATCAGCCCCGACGGCTGCCGCTTGTGGGACATGACGACCAACGAAAAGCTCGACAAGGACCGCTTTCGCCGCGACCTCGGTGGCGAAGTTGAAGCCTATCAGGAAGTCGCGCGTCGTTTGGGACTGCTCCCCGACGGTGCCGACAATGTCGTCCTCGATCTGGAGGCGCAGCGCAAAAAGCGCGGGCGGTGATCGCTTGAAAACCGCCTACCCTGAGCTTGTCGAAGGGCCGCCCTTTCTTGAAGTCATTTCCAAGAAACAGGACAAGGCTTCGACAAGCTCAGCCCGAACGGATTTTTTGTGACCAAACCGTTCCCCGTCGTGGTCAATCGCGGCGGTGGGGCGGCTTCGCGGGCGGGCGATGCGCTGGTCGCGCAAATCGAAGCGGTCTTCAAAGCCGCTGGCCTGACTGCCGACGTCCATGCCGTCGATGGCCACGCGCTTGTCGCCACC
>JANLSJ010000045.1:0-73690 GCA_031362355.1 Sphingomonas sp. | reverse complement strand
CTTCAGCGCGATCTTGTCCGCCCCGCGCAGCCCGAACGCCTTGGCAATCTCGCGCTTCCCCGCAGGGGTTTCCGACGTCGTAATAAATTCGAGGATTTTCTCGCGGGTGGGCAGGCTGTGCATATTGGGTTTTGGCATATTCCTGCCCTACGGATAAGGGGACCAATGATCTACGACCTTCTCATCATCGGCGGCGGAATAAACGGCACGGCAATTGCCCGCGATGCCGCGATGGGTGGCGCATCTGTCATGCTGGTCGAAAAGGATGATCTGGCGGCACACACATCCTCAGCTTCGACTAAGCTGATCCACGGCGGGCTGCGCTACCTCGAATATTATGAGTTCAAACTGGTTCGCGAGGCGCTCAAAGAACGCGAACGGCTTCTGCGCGCCGCACCGCACCTCATCTATCCGATGCACTTTGTGTTGCCGCATGAAAATGCTGTGCGCCCGTGGTGGTTGGTCCGGCTGGGGTTGCTGCTGTATGACACGATTGGCGGGCGGATCACTCTGCCGCGCTCGCGTGCCCTGCGGAAAAGCGACACCGCTTATCTCAAACCGCTCCAGCGTCCCGGCAAAGGCTTCGTTTATTCCGACGCTTGGGTCGATGATGCCAGGCTGGTCGTGCTGAACGCGATTGATGCGGCCCGGCACGGCGCGGAAATCAGTACACAGACGGCGCTGGTATCGGCGCGGCGCGATGGCGATGTCTGGCGCGCAGAGCTTTCGGATGGGCGCACAGTCGAAGCCCGCAATCTCGTGAATGCCGCTGGCCCTTGGGTCGCTACGGCTCTCGCACTGACCGGGGCCAACGCGCGCAGTGGCGTCCGCTTGATCAAGGGCAGCCACATCGTCGTCCCCCGCCTGTTCGACCATGATCAGGCTTATATGCTGCAACAGCCCGACCGGCGGATCGTCTTTGCCATCGCCTATGAAGGCGACAAGACGCTCATCGGCACCACCGATGTTCCCGTTGAAAGGCCCGACGACGCCAAGATCACGGCAGACGAGATCGACTATCTGTGTGCCGCCGCGAACCGCTATTTCATCAAGCAGATTGGTCCTGCGGACGTGGTGCGCACCTACTCGGGCGTCCGCCCCCTTTACGACGATGGCGCCAGCGAGGCTAAGGCGGTCACGCGCGATTATGTGCTCGAACTCGACGACAACGGCCCGCCGTTGCTTTCGGTGTTCGGCGGCAAGATTACGACCGCGCGGCATCTCGCCGAAGAAGCGGTCGAGAAATTGGGGATGAAACCCGGCGACACACGCGCAGCCACTTTACCTGGCGGAGACATCGGCGTTTTCGATACCTTCCTCGCTGACGTGCGCCAACGCCACCCCTATCTTACCGCCGACCAATCGCATCGCATGGCCCGCGCCTATGGTTCGATGCTTCACGATTTCGTGGCCCCCGACATGGGCGAAGACTTCGGCGGCGGACTGACCGCGCGCGAAGTCGACTGGCTCGTCGAATACGAATGGGCGCATTCGGTGGACGACATCATCTGGCGGCGAACCAAGCTTGGGTTAGTACTCGCACCCGATCAAATAGTGCGGTTGAGTGACTATATCGCCACTCAATAAGTCCGCCCGATCAACACGTGTTCGACGGCCTTTTCGCCGGTGAAAAAACACACCCCATCGGCATCCAGAGCATCCAGCGGCGTGTTGCGCATCGTTAGTTTGAGCGCCTTCAATTGATCCACAACTTTCGCCAGTACTGCGCCCGTCGGCCGCGACCATTGCACTTCGACCCAGCCAACGACTTTGTCCTCGCTCCCTTTGAAATGCGCCGCGAGGTCGGTTACGTCGCGGGCGATATTCTGGTGCAGCCATTTGTTTGCGTCGTTCGACAAGTCCGCCTGCACATTTTCGAGCAGCGTCGCTGCCTGCGCCAAAAACTCGGCGCGTGTCACAACCTTTGAATTCAACTTGCCTTCGCCGGTGTAAAGTTCGGTGCGCTGGATAACCGACACATTGTCGCCCGCGACATCGCGCGGGCCCACTTCGATGATCAGCGGCGCACCCTTCTTGACCCAGCCCCAGCGCTTGGTCTGCGCCTTGATTGCCTTGCTATCGAGCAGCACGCGCACCGCTTCGCCAAACGCATTTGCCGCGCGCAATTCGCTCGCCAAAGACCGGCAATACTCCAGCACTGCCGCATCGCCTTCGTCGTCACGCAGCATCGGCACGATCACCACCTGATGCGGCGCGATTTGCGGGGGACATTGTAACCCATCATCGTCGCCATGCGTCATGATGACGCCGCCAATCAGCCGCGTCGACACGCCCCAGCTCGTCGTGTGGCACAGCGCATGGCCGCCATCCTTGTCCTGATAACGGATGCCCGCCGCTTCGGCGAAGCTCGTGCCGAGATAATGCGACGTGCCCGCCTGCAATGCCTTGCCGTCCTGCATCATGGCTTCGATGCTGTACGTCGCTTCGGCCCCCGGAAAGCGCTCATGCTCGGGCTTTTCGCCCGCAATCACGGGCATACAGAGTGCATCGACCGCGAACGCGCGATACATTTCCAGCGCGCGCAAAGTCTCCGCCATCGCATCGGCCTTGTCGGCGTGCGCGGTATGTCCCTCCTGCCACAAAAACTCACTGGTGCGCAGGAACATCCGCGTCCGCATTTCCCAGCGGACAACATTGGCCCACTGATTGACCTTCATCGGTAAATCGCGCCACGATTGCACCCACCGCGCCAACGCCGCGCCAATCACGGTTTCGGACGTCGGGCGCACGACCAGCGGCTCCTCCAACTTTGCCATCGGATCCGGGATCAACCCGCCCTTCCCGTCGGCAATCAGCCGATGATGCGTGACAACCGCCATTTCCTTGGCAAAACCGTCAACATGGTCCGCTTCCTTCTCGAAATACGACAGCGGGATGAACAGCGGGAAATAGCAATTCTCGACGCCTGCCAGTTTGATCTGCCGATCCATCAGAATCTGGATGCGTTCCCACATGCCATATCCCCACGGGCGTATGACCATGCACCCGCGCACGCCCGATTCTTCGGCCATGTCGGCTTCCTTGATGACATCTTGATACCAGGCAGCAAAATCCTGCGCGCGGGTGATTGAAAGAGCATGTTTCATGGACCAAGCCTTTGACGGACCCGCCTGCGCTCGGCAAGGGGATGGTGTGCCCGACCGCCTGATCCCCGCTATCGCCTATCGCCTGACGTCAGTCATTGCATTCGTCACGATGGGCGCGCTGATCAAAATTGCCGAAACCCGCGGCGCACGCCTTGGTGAGTTACTTTTCTTTCGCCAGCTATTGGCGTTACCAGTCGTGGTGATCGCGGTTATGGTTGGCCCGGGGCTTTCGACACTCCGGACCGCACGCATCGGTGCCCATATTTTACGCACCGCAGTCGGCCTGTCATCCATGTCGTTCATGTTCACGACCGTGATGCTGCTGCCGCTCGCCGAATCGACGACGATGCAGTTCACGGTGCCAATCTTCGCCACCATCCTTGGCGCGCTGATCCTGAAGGAGCCCACAGGTTGGCATCGTTGGGGTGCCGTTATTGCGGGCTTTGTCGGCGTAGTGGTCGTGGCGCAGCCGGGTTCAGGACATATCCCGCTTCTCGGCGCAATCACCGGCCTGACAGCGGCATTGCTCAGTGCGAGCGTGTCGATCCTGCTGCGACGCATCGGCCAGACCGAACAAGCGACGACGACAGTGTTCTATTTTTCATTGCTTTCGCTGCCAGTCCTCGCGCCGGTTTTCATCGCTCAAATGGTGCCACATGACGCGTTAACTTGGGGGCTTATGATCCTGATCGGACTGACCGGCGGCATCGGCCAGATTGGGATGACGAAATCGCTCACGCTCGCCCCCGTCGCTGTTGTCGTTCCCATGGATTATTCGGGGCTGCTGTGGGCAACGCTTTACGGCTATCTGCTGTTCGACGTCCTGCCCACACCGATGACATGGCTCGGCGCGCCGATTATCGTGGCAAGCGGCCTCTACATCGTCTGGCGCGAACACCGGCGGTCGCAAGCCAACACGACCGCCGTTGTGTCTCAGTAGCACCCTCAGCGCTTGCGAAACCAGAATGCCGAAAAAACGCCCGTGGTCAGCGGCAGGGTGGCATACGCCCAAGGCGCAAACCGTGCTGACGCTGGAACCAGTGCAGCGACGGTCGAGACAAGCCCGGTCACCGCGAGGATCGACCAAATAGCCAGCTCGCCGCGCGCAGCGTGACGTCGGTTGGGCTCAAGCGCGCGATTGCGCATGGCGTCAGCAAAGAGCAACGCCACTGCCGCCGACATCGCCATGAACCCGCCTCCATAAATCGCAAACAGCCCCGCAAGCGACCCGCCGAAGTGGTCGCCCGATCCCGTGGCGAAAGATGCTGTTGCCACCGCCATCGCGCGCAACGGGTAGACATAGATCAGAACCAGAAAGACCAGCAGAAAAGTGAGCATCGTCGACAACGTGTCACCTTCGCCGCGCACGGCCCGCCAACGGACATGCGCGTGCCAGAACATGCCGATTGTCGCAAAACCGATTGCAAAGGACGGTATCGACAGGATGGAGCGCACAAGACCCGAATAATCAAGCGGCGCGCCTGCACCGCCGATGACCATTAGGCTGACCGCAAAGGCGAAAGCCGCATCGGTAAATGCATCGAGCCGCCCCTGAGCCTGCACTTCGCCCTCCTGTTATAGAGAGCATGCACGATTTGCAGATTGAGGTCTATTCCGCCGCAATCAAGAGTTCGGATTCTTTCCACACCAAGACCGGCTTGCGCGCCGCCAGCGTTTCATCGAGCCGACGGCGCGGGGCGAAGTGCGGGGCCGACTTGAGTGACGGATCGCCCGCCTTCGCCCGCTCCGCAACTGAACGCAGTGCCATGATGAACTGGTCAAGCGCCGCTTTCGATTCGGTTTCCGTCGGCTCGACAAGCATGGCGCCGTGGACGACGAGCGGGAAATAGACCGTCATCGGGTGGAAGCCTTCATCGATCAGCCCCTTGGCAATGTCGAGCGTCGTGAAACCCTCGGCCATGCCGTCATCGCTGAACAAGGCTTCGTGCATGCACGGCCCCGCCGCCGCGAACGGCGCATCAAGAACATCTTCCAGGCTTCGCAAAACATAATTTGCGTTGAGCACAGCGTCACCTGAAACCTGATGCAAACCATCCGCGCCGTGGCTCAGGATATAGCTAAGCGCGCGCGTGAACATGCCCATCTGGCCGTGGAACGCGACCATGCGACCGAACGATGACGAATGGTGATCGCCCGCGCTTTCCTCTTCGACGAGCACGAAATGATCGCCGTCCTTGTCGACGAATGGCAACGGCGCGAACGGCGCGAGCGCTGCGGAGAACACCACCGGGCCCGACCCCGGACCACCGCCACCATGCGGCGTTGAAAAGGTCTTGTGCAGGTTGATGTGCATCGCATCGACGCCAAGGTCACCCGGACGAACGCGACCGACAATCGCGTTGAAATTCGCGCCATCACAATAAACAAATGCCCCGGCGGCATGAACAGCGTCAGAGATGTCTTTGAGATCGCTTTCAAACAAGCCGCAGGTATTCGGATTGGTGATCATCACAGCGGCAACATCAGGGCCAAGGCGCGCCTTCAACGCTTCGGTATCAATCCGGCCACTCGGTGCAGGAATATCCTCGACACGGTAACCAGCAAAGGCCGCCGTCGCCGGATTGGTCCCGTGCGCACTCTCGGGAACAAGGACAACTTGCCGGGCATCGCCGCGCGCTTCGAGTGCGGCACGGATCGCAAGGACACCGCACAATTCGCCATGCGCACCGGCCTTGGGTGACATCGCGACGGCGGGCATCCCCGTCAGCGTCTTGAGCCAGTGCGCAAGCTGGTCGATCAGTTCGAGCGCACCTTGCACCGTATCGATCGGCTGCAACGGGTGAATGTCGGCAAAGCCCGGCAACCGCGCCATCTTCTCGTTAAGGCGCGGATTATGCTTCATCGTGCAACTTCCCAGCGGGAAAAAGCCGAGATCGATCCCGTAATTCTGGCGGCTGAGGCGCGTATAATGCCGCACGGATTCGGGTTCAGAGAGACCCGCCAGACCAATCGGGCGATTGCGGGCCAATGACCCAAGCCGCAATGCTGCCGCAACGGGTGGCGCCAAGTCGACGCCGGTCGTTTCACTATCACCAATTTCAAAAATCAGCGCTTCTTCAAGCATCAACGCGCGATTGCCCGTTGTTGTCGCTGCGCCGTTCGCTTCGCTGCCGCCCATTTCAGGACGCCAACCGCTTGCATTTACACTGCTCATGCCAATGTCTCCTGAAGCGCCATGGCAAGCACTTCTATATCTTCCACTGTTGTCGTTTCGGTCACTGCGACGACGAGCCCTGTTTCAAGCCCCGCAACCCCGGGGAACAACCGCCCGAGCGACACGCCGCCCAGAACACCGTTGTCCGCCAGCGTCCGGACTATCGGGCGAGCTTCCCTCGACAACTTCAATGTAAACTCGTTGAAAAAGCTGCTGTTGATCACCTCGACCCCCGACACTTTCGCCAATCGGTCCGCAGCATGACTGGCAAGGCTGTGGTTCAGACGGGCAAGATCGCGAAGGCCACGCTCCCCGAGTAATGTCATGTGAACACTAAACGCCAGCGCACAAAGCCCTGAATTGGTGCAGATATTCGACGTGGCTTTTTCGCGCCTGATATGTTGTTCGCGTGTCGACAGCGTCAGGACGAACCCGCGCTTTCCCTCGGCATCGACCGTTTCACCACACAATCGTCCCGGCATCTGGCGGACATATTTGTCCTTGCAGGCGAACAAGCCGACATAGGGACCGCCAAATTGCAGGCCGACGCCGAGCGACTGCCCTTCGCCGACGACAATATCTGCGCCCATTTCGCCTGGAGCCTTGATCGCACCAAGCGCCACAGGTTCAGTAACAACTGCGATCAGCAGGGCACCGTGCTCATGCGCCTTGGCAGCAAGCGCACTCAAGTCACCGATGCGGCCAAGAATATCGGGATATTGCACCACAATGCACGATGTTTCTCCGTCAATGGCAGCAATCAGCGCATCAACATCGCCCTCTGCAGTCAAAGTCGGCGTCTGATACGACAGCACATCGCCTGTGAAGCGAGCCATCGTTTTTGCCACATTCACATAATGTGGATGGAGACCGGAGGAGAGTAGCGCGTTCTTCCGCTTGGTAATTCGCCCTGCCATCGTGACGGCCTCCCAGCACGCAGTCGAGCCATCATACATGCTGGCATTGGCAACATCGCAGCCGAACAGGCGCGCAACTTGCGTCTGAAATTCAAACAGGACTTGCAACGTCCCCTGTGCGATTTCTGGCTGATAGGGTGTGTAAGCTGTCAGGAACTCACCGCGCTGGATGACGTGATCGACGCTTGCAGGGACATGATGCTTGTACGCGCCGCAACCGAGGAAAAATGGCCCCTCGCCCGCCGGACGGTTCTTGCGCGCGAGCGCAGACAAATGCCGCTCAACCGACAATTCGGTTGCGTGGTTGGGCAAGTCGCGAACAGGACCGGAAAGTCGTGCACTTTCCGGAACATCTATGAACAATGCATCAATGTCAGGTGCGCCGATGACATTCAGCATTGCCGAACGGTCATGATCGGTCAGGGGAAGATAACGCATCAGAGTGCTCCCACGAATGCGTCATACGCCGCACGGTCCATTAACCCGTCAAGTTCGCCCGTATCGTCAAGCGTCAGCTTGAAAAACCAGCCATCGCTCTCAGGCGCAGTATTGACCAGAGCAGGTTCGCCCTCGAGCGCAGCATTGCCTTCGATGACACTTCCGGAAACCGGTGCGTATACGTCAGACGCCGCCTTGACTGATTCAACGACGGCTGATTCGCCGCCCTTGGTCACTTTCGCACCAGCGCTCGGAACTTCGACGAACACGATGTCGCCGAGCTGCTCCTGTGCATAGCTCGTAATGCCGACCGTAGCGGAACCGCCGTCGACATCGATCCATTCATGATCTTTGGTATAGTAACGCATCAGACAGCTCCCTTTCGGTGATAGCGGTGTGGAACAAATGGCATGGTCGTAACGGTCGCGCTCAGGCGCTTGCCGCGGACATCGATTTCGAGTGCTGTGCCGACGGCGGCGTGGGCGGCATCCACATATCCCATGCCGATCGGCGTTTGCAGACTTGGCGAAAAGCCGCCCGACGTGACAGTTCCGATCTTAACGTCACCAGCATAAATTTCGGCACCTTCGCGCGCCGGTTGGCGTCCTCCGATCAGGAGCCCGACCCAGCGCCGTGACGCGCCATCGGCGATCTCGCGCAGGATGCGCTCTGCACCCAGAAAGCCGCCTTCCGTGCGGCGGCGCTTGTTGATGCCGAACAACAGTCCAGCTTCGACCGGGCTGCTGTCTGGCGAAAGATCGTGCCCGTAAAGTGGCAGCCCGGCCTCAATGCGTAACGAATCGCGCGCACCAAGACCGATGGGCTTCACTTCGGGTTCACCGCAAAGCAACGACGCGACTTTCTCAGCGTCTGCTGCCAGAACCGAAATCTCGAATCCGTCCTCGCCGGTATAGCCCGAACGGCTGATCGCGACGGGCATTCCGCCGATCTCGAAATGGCCAAATCGCATGAACGTCAGCGATGACAGCGGCCATTCCCCGGTTACATGCCGTTCAAGCACCGCCGCAGCCTTCGGCCCCTGCAACGCCAGCAACGCCCGGTCTTCCAGATGATTGAGCGTTATTTCATCAGGTAAATGCTCGCGCAGATGGCCTATATCATCCCATTTTGTCGCGCCGTTCACCACCAGATAAAGCTCGTCCGGCCAGCGCGAGACCATCAAGTCGTCAAGCACCCCGCCACACTCGTCGAGCAACAGCGAATAGCGTTGCATGCCCAATTTCAACGTCGACAGGTCAATCGGCAGCAGCGCCTCAACTGCCGCATCGAGTCCATCCCCCGAAAGCAGCAACTGCCCCATGTGCGACACGTCGAACAGCCCAGCATTCTCGCGCGTCCACAAATGCTCGGCGATGATGCCTTCATACTGGATCGGCATATGATAGCCGGCAAACTCGACCATCCGTGCACCCTGCGCACGGTGCCAAGCATCAAGCGGCAACGCTTCGATGTCGGGGATTTCGTATGTGTCGCTCACTAATTCCAACTCCGCGCAGTGGTGCACCCTTCGGTGCCCCCTCTGTCACGGAAACCTGAGAGCTTTGACCCCTCGCGAATGCGCGGGACTTACACCTTCGGTGGTTCCTGCCGGAGCGGGAACGCTTTCCAGAGTTGCCTTATCGTCCGCGCGGTCCGGTTGCCTGAGAGATTCCGGGGCGGTTGCTCCTTCGGCGTGGTTTCGAGTTTCCCCTCCCCACTCTCCCGCGCGGCCGTCTGCCGGTTATCCGTCAGCAAGCATCTTTGTATTTGTGCGGTGCCGCGATTCGAGTCAACCGCGCTTAACGTGTCGCATTGTACTGCAGTTGGTCAGCGGTAAGCTGGAAACCGATCAGCAATTCAAAGCTTGCCCGCGCAACGGCGGCGCGAATATCGGGGGCCGACAATGGATCAATCGAGGCATCGGCATCCTGCGCCCGGCGCTTCTTGGTCAGCTTGGCGCGCACATCGGCAGGCAAAGTCGCGGCTGCGCGGTTTATCACGGCCCCACCCTTACCTGTGGCACTTGCCCGCGCCTGACCATCGGCAAAGTTCAGCGTCACGCGCTCGACCCGCTTCGAAATCACAGCGTTGCCGCCACGGATGACAGTCGCGAAGTATGGAAGCTCAACCGTCCGCGCACCACTGGTGTTCGCACGCCGCGCCTCGACCACGAAACTTGCTTCGGCGACCACTTCTTCGCCCTGATCACCGCAAACCATACGCAAATTAGTGATATTGGCCGTCACATCAATTGCCCGTGCCTCACGGCTCGATGGCGGGTTGAAGACCGTAATGTCACCCGTCTGCGTCGGAATCGCGACGGCGGGACAAGCAGTGCGCGTAATCGCGATACCGCCGGTTTCGTCGATTTCGCCATCTTTCGCGCAGGCCGAGAGCAGTGCGAGCGCGACGAGGGGGAGTAATATTTTCAACGGATAATCCTCACGCGACACGAATGATGCGCCCTCATAGGAACCGGCTTTCGCGCGCGCAAGCAATCGCGTAGGAGCGCAAGCATGACACGTCCCGCACTTGACCTTCTTATTGCTGCACCGCGCGGTTTTTGCGCCGGCGTTGATCGCGCCATCCGCATCGTCGAACTTGCCATCGAAAAACATGGCAGTCCGGTCTATGTCCGGCACGAAATCGTCCACAATCGCTACGTTGTCGACACACTGAAAGCGCAGGGCGCTGTGTTCGTTGATGAGCTCGACGAAGTGCCCGACGGTGCGCCAGTCGTGTTTTCGGCGCACGGCGTGCCGAAAAGCGTCCCCATTGATGCCGAATCGCGCGGCCTCGAATATTGGGATGCAACCTGCCCGTTGGTGTCAAAAGTCCACCGCCAGGCGGAGCGCCTTGTCGAGGGCGATCGCCACATCATCTTCATTGGCCATCGTGGCCATCCCGAAGTGGTGGGGACATTCGGCCAAGTCCCCGACGGCGCGATGACGCTGGTTGAAACTGTCGAGGATGTCGCGGCGCTCGCACCCGCCGATCCCTCACATCTGGCATTTTTGACTCAGACGACGCTTTCGGTGGACGACACCGCCGAAATTGTTCGCGCCCTGCAAGCACGTTTTCCCGATATTCAGGGTCCGCGCGGCGACGATATTTGTTATGCCACCTCGAACCGGCAAGAGGCGGTCAAGCGGATCGCCGGGAAATGCGAGGCGATGCTTGTGATTGGCGCACCCAATTCGTCAAATTCGCTCCGTCTGGTCGAGGTCGCCGAACGCAACGGCGTTCGCGCCAAGCTGATCCAGCGCGCCGAAGAAATCGATTTTGACTGGCTCGGAATGCCGAAGACTGTTGGCATCACAGCGGGGGCTTCTGCTCCAGAAATCCTTGTCCGCGAAGTTGTTGCGGCGTTAGCCGAGCGATTCACGGTCACCGAAACCGTTGTTGAAGCCGCCGTTGAATCAATCGAGTTCAAGCTGCCGCGCGGCCTCGCCGCCTGATATGGCAGTCTATACGCCGGTTTCCGCCGAGGAGATGGCGGCGCTCCTGATACGTTACGACGTCGGGACTTTAGTCTCGGCGAAGGGCATCGCCGAGGGCGTCGAGAACAGTAATTTCCTGATCGACACGACCGGCGGCCGGTTCATCCTCACGCTTTATGAAAAGCGCGTCGATGCGGGCGATTTGCCTTTTTTCCTGAAACTGCTCGATCATCTTGCTGATCGCAATCTGCCCGTGCCCCGCGCAATTCGCGACCGTGACGGCAAGCAAATGCAGACTGTGGCCGATCGGCCCGCTTGCCTGATCGAATTTCTGCCGGGCGTTTCGGTTTCCACGCCGACGTCGGCACAAGCACAATCAACCGGCGCCGCCCTCGGTAAAATGCATGCAGCGCTGGGCAATTTTGAACTGACGCGTTCAAATTCGCTCGGTCTCGCGAGTTGGCACGAACTTGCTGCACGTTGCGGCGGCGATCTCAACAAGATCATGGCTGGCCTCCAGCAACGTGTGAACGACGAATTGGAATGGCTAGACAAACACTGGCCTACCGAATTACCCAAAGCGGTTGTCCACGCGGACCTCTTTCCCGACAATGTCCTTATGCGCGGCGACGCTGTAGGCGGGATAATTGATTTCTATTTCGCCTGCACCGAAGTGCGCGCTTGGGACGTTGCCGTCACGCATGCTGCATGGAGTTTCGCTGGCGATGGCACCGGTTACAGTGCACCCGTGGGTGAAGCGATCATTGCCGGATACGATAACAATTTTGGACTTAGTGACGCCGAACGGGCGGCCTTCCCTGCCCTCGCCCGCGGTGCCTGCCTGCGGTTTCTCCTAACCCGCGCTTGGGACTGGCTCAATACGCCTGCGGACGCTCTTGTAACCCGCAAAGATCCCATCGCCTTTCTCCGCCGCCTCGATCATTACGCTGCATTGTGAGCGATCTCCCCCATGTCGAGATGGCCACCGATGGCGCGTGCAAAGGCAATCCCGGACCCGGTGGCTGGGGCGCAGTCATCCGCATGGGCACGACAGAAAAAGAGCTGTCAGGCGGCGAGACGCTGACCACCAACAACCGCATGGAAATGACCGCCGCGATTTCGGGACTCAACGCGCTGACCAAACCCTGCTGCGTTACGCTGTCAACCGACAGCCGCTATGTAATGGATGGGCTGACCAAATGGATTAAAGGCTGGCAACGCAATGGCTGGAAAACAGCCGATAAAAAACCCGTTAAGAACGCGGATTTATGGCAGTTGCTGCTCGATGCTGCTGCACCACACCGCATCGAATGGGTGTGGATAAAGGGTCACGCCGGTCACCCCGAAAATGAACGCGCCGACCGGCTGGCGAGCGATGCCGCGATCGCCGCCGGTCGGGGTTCGGGCTAACGCTTATTCGGCTTCGCGGATTTCCGCTTTGGGGCCATTTTTCAGGATCGATTCAATCGCATTCTTGGCCGAGGCTTTGGATTTGTAACCTTCGGTCCAGAAGATCGATTCCGAATTATATTTGAAATAGGCGACAAATTCGCCGGCCTTGTTCGTCTTGATTTCAAAATAATGCGCCACGCGACTCTCCTTTAGGGTTCGACAACAGAAACTTAGCGCGGCATCTCAGCTTTTGCCAGCATGGAAGCGCAGCGGCAAAAACGGCGTTGGATCGATATGCGCCACCATTGCATCGGGAGACTTGTTGAGCAGCATTGCCGCGCATAGCGCCCCGGCAGCAGGTGCGGTTTGGATCCCATATCCGCCCTGCCCCACGCACCAGAAAAAGCCCCCCACATCGGGGTCAAAGCCATAAACGGGCAGCCGATCCGGCGCAAAGGTGCGCAACCCCGCCCACTTATGCTCGACCGCAAGCACCCGCCAGTTCGTGACGGTTTCGAATCGGTCGATGGCGATGGCGACATCGATTTCCTCCGGCGACGCATCCCCCGGCTCGACAGGGGTTTCATCATGCGGACACAGCCACAGCCTGTTGACGCCTTCGGGCCGAAAATAAAATGTGCCCGCAATATCGATGGTCAGCGGCAGATCATGGGGGACGTCATCGCCATCGACGCGCACCTGAGCGATCGTCCGGCGCTTGGGCTGGAGGCCGAGCGGCTTCGCGCCCGCCAGCCCCGCCACAACATCGCCCCATGCACCTGCCGCATTGACGACAGTGCGCGCCGTGACGCTGTTCGCGCGCCCATGCACCGTCCAGATTTCGTTTTCGCGCGTCATGGCATCGACACGAAAGTCGGTCAGCACAGTGCCGCCGCCTTTGCGAAAATCCGACAGATATTTGTTGAGTAAACCGCCCACGTCGATGTCGGCGCAATCCACTTCAAGCACACCATCGACCAGCAGAGGCTTGGCGCGCGGCACGAAGCCGCAAATTCCGGCATAGTCGAGGCGGCGAAGTTGCGCGCCCGTCCCGGCAAAATTCAGCATCAGTGCATCAAGTTTGCCGACATTCTCAGCCTCTGCAACATTCAGCGATGTGCGTGGTGTCAGAAAACCGCCCTCCTGTAACGGCGCAAGCGATGCCTTGCTCAACGGTTGCACCAAAGGACCGCCGAGCGTTTCGTGCCAAAACGCCGCCGAACGCCCTGTCGAGTGATACCCGGGCACGTCTTCGGCTTCGAGGAGCACGACCGACGCATGCGGCGCAAGTTCCGCCGCAACACTCGCGCCTGCAATGCCGCCGCCAATCACTGCAAAATCATAGATCATTCGAGAAACTCGCTAATTGCCGCCAATGCCCGATTGCGTGGACCATCGGCCTCACGCAAAATTTCGTGCGCAGTATCGTCGCCAAACACAACCAGTGTTGCATTGGGTAAACGCACCGCGAACTTATGGATGGCCTTTGCGCTGACCAACTGATCTCGTTCAGCACACAGGATAAGCACAGGGACGCTTACATGCTCCACCGCACCGGGCCGGTTCAGCCCCGCAATCGAAGAATAAGCCGACGCAAGCCACCGCCAGCTCGGCGGCCCCAGCGCCAGCGACGGATCCTTCGCCTTCCACCACAGCTCATCATCGTAGCGATCATTATCGTGGGTCAGATAACCGCGCCGCGATGCATTTGGCGGCGATGGCTTTTCATTATGCTTCCAAGCCGGGCGCATCTCATTCTTTAGCTGGGCCATCACCCGAGCCACCCAGAAGGCAATCGGAAAGGGAATGATCCCCGACTCAAAACCAAGCATCGGCGCGACCATCACCACCCGGTCGGGCGCAATCCGCTTTTCGGCGAGCGCTCTGAGTAGCAAATGCCCCCCCATCGAATGCCCCATCACAACGTGCGGACCCGGTTCATGCATCGCCCACGCCGCGTAAAATTCGGCGAGGTCATCGATCCACGTGGCATAATCATCGATATGGCCGACGTTCGGATTACCACCGACGCGGCCCGATCCGCCCTGCCCGCGCCAGTCAAAACTGGTGATGCCCCAGCCTTGTCGCGACCAACCATGGAGCGTCTCGATATATTTCTCGACAATGTCTCCGCGCCCGCCGAGCCAGAGGATCGAACCTCGCGACTTTCCCGCCGCCGACTGCACATACGTCCGCATTGGCCAGCCATCGCGGGCAGGCGTCATTGAAATGTTAGAATTGGCGGGAAAAGCACGGCGGTCAAAAGTCATCAAGAGCGTGGTTACGTTTTAGCAAGGCTCCGCGTCTAGAGCTTAAAATCATGGAAAGCATATTCTACACGCGGGTCCTGCTTGCTCTTCTCGCTGTCGCGCTCGTCGTGGCCGCGGTCGGCGACTGGCGGCGGCGGCTCATCGAAAACTGGCTTACTGGGGGCATCGCGATCGCCGCGCCGCTTCTCTGGTGGGCGCAGGGCTATGACCTGTGGCCCGATATCGGCATTCAAGTCATCCTCGCAGTCGGGTTATTCCTTCTGTTCCTCATCTTTTTCGCGATCAACGCGATGGGCGGCGGCGATGTGAAGCTCATTGCTGCGCTCGGACTTTGGTTTCCGGTTGGTGCGATGCTTAACCTGCTGCTCATCATGTCGATTCTCGGCGGCGTACTAACCCTGGCGATGCTCGCGCACCACCGAATGAGCCGGAAACCGGGGCAACCCGAAATCCCTTACGGCATCGCAATTTCCGCCGCCGGACTTTGGATCATCTTCCAAACGATATCTTAACCACTGCCCCCCATAACGGTGGGGAACGCAAAGACTTGCGCTTGGGAGGCGCTTTTACGTCATGGAGCCTAAAAAGATTGCCCTGCTCGTTGGAGCGCTTGTTATCGCAGCTGTTACGGCTGTCATGGCCAGAAGCATGTTTAGCCAGTCAGCGCCCAGCGCGGTCGCCAAAATGATTGCGCCCGCGCCAACCGGACCTGAGGTTTTGGTGGCCACACGTGCACTGCCTGTCGGCACCATATTGGGGCCCGACAGCTTTCGCTATCAGCCGTGGCCGAAGGACCTGATCCAGAACGCCTATTATATGAAGGGCAAGATGGATCCGCTTTCACTCGCGGGAACGGTTGTTCGCAACACGATCTCGGCGGGCCAGCCCATTACCCAGGGGTCGCTTGTCGAGCCCGGTGATCGCGGTTTCCTTGCTGCTGCACTTGGGCCGGGCATGCGCGCTGTGACAATTCAGGTGAATGGACAAGCGGCCGGCGTTGCCGGCTTTGCTTTCCCGGGCGATCACATCGATCTAATGCTCACGCAAACGGTAACCGGCGACGGTCCGCCGCTGAAGACAGTCGAAACCATCGTCCGCAACCTTCGCGTCCTTGCCACCGACCAGCGTTCGACGCAGCCGGTGGATGACAAGGGCAACAAAACCGTGATGACATTTGCGACGATCACACTTGAGGTGACGCCGCGGATTGCCGAGAAAATTGCGGTGGCGCAGACCTTTGGCCAGCTGTCGCTGAGCCTTCGCTCGATTGCCGATAACGCAGCCGACCTTGATCGCGCCATTGCGGCCGGCGAAGTGACGGTGCCCAATGGCCTCGATCCGAAGACCGACAAAGCCGCTCTTGCCGCGATGTCGTCGCGTCCAACCGACGGCAACAGCTATGTGACCGGTGCCGATGTTTCGCGCTTCCAGCGTCGCACGGTGCCCCTCATCGCACCGTCCACGACGTCGAACCTCAATCGCCTTGGCACAGCCGTGGCCATGACGGCGTCGAAGGGTGATGTCGTTGTCGCTTCGAACATTCCAATCGTCCGGGTTGCGCGGGGCAATACCGTCACTGAAGTTCCTTTTGGGGGCAAATAACATGCAGTCCAAGTCAATGATCCTCGCGCGTCCAATCGCGCTGGCCATCAGTGCGGCCATGATCTTCGGATCGGTCGCTGCCGACGCCGCCCCTCGCAAGAAGGCGCGCGCCAAGGTCGTCAAAGTTGCAAAACCTCGGGGAATTCCTGCTGGTGTACAGCGGCCCGTCGGTGATCTCTATCTGTCAAAAGGTCGAGGCCAGCTGATCACGCTCCCCTCACCGGTCGTCGATGTGTTCGTTTCGAACCCAGGCGTCGCCGATGTTCAGATACAGTCGCCAACGCAGCTCTATCTGTTCGGCAAAGACGACGGCGATGCCTCGGTTTACGCGACGACTCGCAGCGGCCAGGTGGTTTACTCGACCAATGTGCGTGTGTCGCAAAACTATGGTTCGCTCGATACGATGCTAAGGCTGGCAATGCCCGATACGGACATCAAGGCGACGCTGTCGGGTCAAATTGCGGTGCTCACGGGGACCGTGAAGAGCCCACTCGACATCGCTGAAGCCGAAGCTTTGACCCGTGCGTATCTGAACCCCGGCATCGATACCTCTGCCCCCGGTGCGATCGTGAAAGTCATGGTCATCAACCGCCTGCGGACAGCAACGCCTTTGCAAGTGACCTTGCAGGTTCGCATCGCTGAAGTGCGCCGCGATTTCAGCAAAAACATTGGCGTAAACTGGAGCGCAGATAATCTTGCGCCAAACCTGACGCGAACCGATTTTTCGATCAATCAGGGCGGCAGCGCCGTGAGTTCGGGTGGCACCGTCGCCAATTTGAGCGGTCGCCTGCTGGGCTTGAACATTTTGAGCAAGCTCGACATCGGCGAATCTGAAGGTTTTGTGACAACGCTCGCGTCACCAAATCTGACAGCCCTTTCGGGACAGAAGGCGACGTTTCTGGCCGGCGGCGAAATTCCCCTGCTTTACACGGTCACCAGCAACGGCGGGAACACACAAACGGTCGTTTTCAAACCCTATGGCATCACGGTTGAATTCATCCCCACAGTGTTGGCTGATGGTCGAATTTCACTCGTCGTAAAGCCTGAAGTTTCCGAACTTGACCGGTCGGTGTCGGTGGGCGGTGTGCCCGGCTTCACGACACGACGCGTTGAAACTGCGGTCGAGCTTGGTTCGGGGCAAAGTTTCGTGATCGGCGGCCTGATGAAGGCAACGAATTCCAACACGATGACAAAGCTGCCCGGCGCAGGCGATGTGCCGATCCTTGGCGCCCTGTTCCGTTCAAATGCCTGGCAGCGCGGCGAGACCGAACTTATGATTGTTGTCACGCCCTATCTGGTCAAACCCGTCCCGGCGAACTCGATTGTGTTGCCGACTGACGGATACAAGGCACCATCGGAGCTCGGCCGGATGTTCGGCGGCGAGATGTATAAAGGCAGCAATGAGCGCCGCCCAGGCCCCACGTTCAAATCACCCGAGACTGTGACACAGCCAAACTTCAACGCGCCAGCGGCGTCGATGTCAGCACCCGCGCCCGTCGCGCGCGGTGCGGCACCGGCCCCCGGCTTCAGCAACTAAAGGTAGGGAGTTTTTCTTATGCGTATCGTGCACCTCCTTCCCCTCGCCGCCCTTGCTGCATCACTTGGCGCGTGCGGCGGCACCGAAAATCGCGGGATTGAAACCGTCCATCAGCCCGTCGTCTCGCGGACAGATTATGTCTATGATCTTGATGGTGGATTTGGCCAGCAAGGCACACGCAACCTGACGGCTTGGTTTGATTCGCTCAACACCCGTTATGGGGACCGCGTCTCAGTTGATGATCCGTCGCAAAGCTCGATGAACCGGGCCGCCGTTGCCGCCGTCGCGGCTCGATACGGCCTTGTTGTTGAAGACACCGCGCCCGTTACCAAGGGCGAAATCGCGCCGGGCATGGTCCGCGTCGTGGTCAGCCGGATGAAAGCCGAAGTGCCGGGTTGCCCCGACTGGAGTCGCTCGTCGGTCGGGAATTATAATTCGGACGCTCCATCCAACTATGGCTGCGCGAGCAATGCCAGCTTTGCTGCGATGGTCGCCAACCCGAACGACCTCGTCGATGGTTCGCATCGCGGCACGTTCACTGACAACAGCACAAACTACCGCGCCATCTACAAGCCGAAGGAGGCAAAATAAATGAACGCGCCTTGGTCTCCTGCACGCGCGGGCAACGCCCTGCGTGATCCATTTACGGCTTTCGTCTGTGACGAAATGACGGCTGAACAGCTTCGCCCGATCGTCACCGAGCTTGGCTGGGCAACTGACAAGATCAACAAGGGTGGTCTGCGCAATGCCGTCCAAACCCTGTCGGTTTCAGCCAGCCCGAACATCCTGTTCGTCGACCTGTCGGAAAGTGGCGACCCGCTGAACGACATCAATGCGCTCGCTGAAGTTTGCGAACCCGGCACGGTCGTCATTGCAGCCGGTCAGGTCAATGATGTCCGTCTTTATCGTGATCTCGTTGCCAGCGGCATTCAGGACTATATCCTGAAGCCCTTCAGCCCCGATCAGCTGCGCGATGCCTTCATGCACGCTCAGGCGGTGTTCAATGCGCCAAAGCATGTCGAAAGCTCGGTCGAACGCCCGCATATCATGACCGCCGTGATCGGCGCGCGTGGTGGCGCAGGCGCCTCGACGGTCGCAACCTCGGTCGCCTGGTTGATGGGCGAACGCGCCCAGCGCTCGACGGCACTGCTTGATCTCGATGTCCATTTCGGCACCGGGGCGCTGTCGCTCGATCTTGAGCCCGGACGCGGCCTGACGGACGCTATCGAAAACCCGAGCCGTATCGACGGCCTGTTCATCGAACGCGCCATGGTCAAGGCCAGCGAGAAACTCGCCATTCTGAGCGCTGAAGCACCCATCAATCAGCCTATGCTGACCGATGGTGCGGCATTCTATCAGCTTCAGGAAGAGATGCGCGGCGCGTTTGAATGCACGGTCATCGATCTGCCCCGTGGCATGCTCGTCCAGCATCCCCATCTTATGCAGGATGTTCAGGCAACGGTTCTCGTTACCGAACTGACCCTTGCCTCGGCGCGTGATGCGATCCGCTTGCTGTCATGGTTGAAATCAAACGCACCGCAATCGAGCGTTCTCGTGGTCGCAAACCGCGTGGCTACGAGCGGTGCCGGTGAAATCAGCCGCAAGGACTTTGAATCGTCAATCGAACGCAAGATCGATTATGTGATTCCTGCCGACATGAAAGTCGTCACGCAAGCAGCCAAGCTCGGCAAAACCGTTGCCGAAGTTGGCAAGGGCACCAAACTTGGCGGTGTCATTGCCGATCTCGCCAATCGCCTTGTTTCAACGGGTGACGAAACCGTTGCCGCCGCGGCTGCAGCATCGGAGGGCAAAGCCAAAGGATCGCTTCTCGGTAAGCTCAGCGGATTGAAATCGATGATGCCCGGCAAAGCGAAGCCTAAAGCAAGCGCGGAATAATCGATATGCCGCCATTCCCGATCTTGATGATTGCCGGCGCGGGGGTTTTGATCCTCGCAATGGTCGTGCTCGCGTTTTCGGGCCCATCGACCGGCAAGGCCCAGATCCGCCGCTTGAATGCGCTGCGGGACCGCCACAGCAACTCGACCGGGGCGATCGTCGAAGCGCAGATGCGGCGCATCCAGTCGGCACGAAACACCAAGATGGATAATCTTGCCGCCAAGTTTCTGCCAAAGCCTGCGCTCCTGAAAAAGCGGCTCGACATGACCGGCAAAAACTGGACCCCCGGCAAATATCTAACCGCATGCCTGATCATCGCCGTTGTCGAAGCGTCACTGGCGATTTTCAAGGGCGCGCCAATATTGCTGGCGCTGTTTAGCGCCATAGCCACGGGACTCATGCTCCCGCACATTTTCGTCGGGATGACGATTAAAAGTCGCGTTGCCAAATTCACCAAAAATTTCCCCGATGCGATCGAGCTTCTGGTTCGTGGTCTGCGGTCGGGTTTGCCGATTACCGAGACACTCGGGGTTGTCGCTTCCGAAATTCCAGGACCGGTCGGTGCGGAGTTCCGTCAGGTCAGCGACAAAATGAAGATCGGGCGGACAATGGATACGGCGCTGCAGGAAACGGCAGACCGTCTTGGTACGCCGGAATTTCAGTTCTTTGTCATCACGTTGCAAATCCAGCGCGAAACCGGCGGCAACCTCGCCGAAACACTGTCGAACCTTGCCGAGGTGTTGCGCAAGCGCATGCAGATGAAATTGAAGATCAAGGCGATGTCGTCTGAATCCAAAGCATCCGCCTATATTATCGGGGCGTTGCCGTTCATCGTGTTCTTCCTGATCTATCAGATCAACTACGCCTACATGTCACAGTTTTTTACCGATCCGCGCCTGATCTGGACCGGTCTTGGTGGCATGATCTGGATGGGCATCGGCGCGTTCGTGATGCGTCAAATGATCAACTTTGAAATCTAGGGGCGCACGACCATGCAAGCTTTACAGGGTGCGTCCCTCTTTGGCATCGACGCTATCTGGATCGCAACATTTCTGACCGCGATTTCAGCGTTGTCAGCGTTGCTGACGGTTTATGCCGCCACGACCGTGCGTGATCCGATGGCGAAGCGCGTCAAAGCGCTCAACGAACGTCGCGAACAGCTCAAGGCGGGTATTGTTGCCTCGACGTCAAAGCGCCGCGCCAAACTAAACCAGAAGAACGAGACGACCGACAAGATGCGGTCGATGCTTTCGTCACTCAAAGTGTTGCAGGACAGCCAGCTCAAAGATGCGCAGATCAAGCTGATGCAGGCAGGTATCCGGTCAAAAGACCTGGCCGTCATCGTGATTTTTGCGCGCCTTTTGATGCCGATATTCATCGGTGGCGGGGTCGTGCTTTGGGTTTATGGCTTCGGTGGCCTTGCCGATTGGACAGTGTTCAAGCGTTATGCCGCTGTCGCGGCTTCGCTGATCTTGAGTTACAAAGCCGCCGACATCTGGCTGGGCAACAAGATCACCAAACGGTCCAACGAAATCCGCAAAGGGCTTCCCGACGGACTCGATCTGCTTGTGATCTGCGCCGAAGCCGGCCTGACTGTCGATGCCGCCTTCGCCCGCGTCTCGAAAGAACTCGGCCGTGCTTATCCCGAACTAGGCGACGAATTTGCATTGACTGCCATTGAGCTCGGCTTCCTGACCGAACGCCGTCATGCCTTTGAAAACCTTGCGATGCGCGTCAATCTGGACGCGATTAGAGGCGTCGTGACAACCATGATCCAGACCGAGAAGTACGGGACGCCACTCGCCTCTGCCCTGCGCGTTCTGTCGGCTGAATTCCGCAATGAACGCATGATGCGCGCCGAAGAAAAGGCCGCGCGCCTGCCCGCGATCATGACCGTGCCACTCATCCTGTTCATTCTGCCGGTGCTGTTCATCGTCATTCTCGGCCCGGCGGCCTGTTCGATCAACGATCAGTTCATGAACAAATAAGGTTTGTTGCGTGCGGCGGCGCTCTTAACCAAGCGCCGCTTGCGCAGCAGCAAGCCGGGCTATCGGGACTCGGTAGGGCGAGGCGCTGACATAATCGAGGCCAACTGATTCACAAAAGTGGATCGATGCCGGATCACCGCCATGTTCGCCGCAGATGCCGAGCTTGATGTCGGGTCGCGTTGCCCTACCCCGCTCCGCCGCCAGCTTGACCAGTTCGCCGACACCTTCGACATCGAGGCTGACGAAGGGGTCGGTCGCATAGATACCCTGATCGACATAGGTTGTCAGAAACCGGCTGGCATCGTCGCGTGAGACACCCAATGTTGTTTGCGTTAAATCATTCGTCCCGAAGCTGAAAAAAGCCCCGACTTCGGCAATCTCGCCTGCTTTCAGTGCAGCGCGGGGTAGTTCGATCATCGTACCGACGAGGTATTCGATCCGCTTTCCACGTTCGGCAAAAACTGACTCGGCAGTCCGGTCAATCACGTCTTTCATCAGTTCAAGCTCGCGCTTGGTAGCAACCAGCGGGACCATGACTTCCGGGATTGGCGAGACCTCCAGATCGCATGCCGCCTCGAAAATCGCTCGCGCCTGCATCTCGTAAATTTCGGGATATGTCACACCGAGACGGCAGCCACGATGACCGAGCATCGGGTTGAATTCGTGCAGTTCGGATGCGCGGCGTTTGAGCACATCGACACTGACACCCGCCGCTTCGGCAACGGCTTCAAAGTCAGATTCCTCGGTCGGCAAAAATTCGTGCAGCGGTGGATCAAGCAAGCGGATCGTGACAGGCAAGCCAGCCATCACCTCAAAAATGCCACAGAAATCGGCTCGCTGCTCGGGTAGCAACTTGTCAAGCGCGTGCCGCCGCCCCTTCTCGTCCGATGCGAGAATCATCTCGCGCACGGCGGTAATCCGCGCCGCTTCAAAGAACATATGTTCGGTTCGGCAAAGGCCCACGCCTTCGGCGCCAAATTCGCGCGCGATGCGGCAATCGTCAGGTGTTTCGGCATTCGCGCGCACTTTCATGCGCCGCGCAGCATCAGCCCAGACCATCAGCGTGGAGAAGTCGCCCGATAACTCGGGCTGCACGGTTGCAACCGCACCAACCATCACTTCGCCCGATGCGCCGTCGATTGTCAGCAGGTCGCCTTCGCGGATCTCGCGCGTGCCGACGCGGGCGACCTTGGCCTTGGCATCAATGCTCAGCGAACCTGCGCCCGAAACGCAAGGTCGGCCCATGCCGCGTGCCACGACCGCCGCGTGACTGGTCATGCCGCCACGCGCGGTTAAGATGCCCTTGGCCGCGTGCATCCCGTGAATGTCTTCGGGCGACGTTTCAGTGCGGACGAGAATAACGCTATCGCCCATTTCGGCGCGCTTTTCCGCGGTGTCACTGTCGAAAACTGCAATGCCCGACGCTGCACCGGGCGACGCGGGCAGCCCTTTCACGAGCACGTCACGCGTTGCCAGCGGATCAAGCGTTGGATGCAGCAACTGATCGAGCGCCGACGGATCAACCCGACAAATCGCTTCGTTGCGCGTGATCAACCCCTCTTCGGCCATGTCGACCGCGATCTTCAGCGCGGCTTTCGCTGTCCGCTTGCCCGAGCGCGTCTGGAGCATCCACAGCGTCCCGCGCTCGACGGTAAACTCGATGTCCTGCATGTCGCGGTAATGGGTTTCGAGCAGTTCGAACACGCGCGCGAGTTCGCCATACACCTCGGGCATTGATTCCTGCATCGACAGCGGTTTTGCCTTCGCCCGCTCGCGCGCTGCCGTCGTCAGATATTGCGGCGTGCGGATGCCTGCGACCACGTCTTCGCCCTGCGCATTGATCAGATATTCGCCGTAATACGCGCGTTCGCCATTGGCCGGGTCGCGGGTGAAGGCCACACCCGTTGCCGAGGTGTCGCCCATATTGCCGAACACCATTGCCTGCACATTGACGGCCGTGCCCCAGTCGCCGGGGATGCTGTTAATCCGCCGATAGACTTTCGCGCGTTCGGATTGCCACGATCCGAAGACCGCGCCGACGGCACCCCACAACTGGTCATGAACATCCTGCGGAAACGGCTTGCCCCACAGCTCGGCGACCAGTCGCTGATATTCGGCGACCAGTTTCTGCCAGTCCTTCGCCGTCATATCCGTGTCGAGCGCAAACCCTTGATCTTCCTTGGCAATCTCGAGCGCTTCCTCGAATGCGCCATGATCGAGGCCGAGCACGACATCGGCATACATCTGGATGAACCGCCGATAGCTGTCCCACGCAAAGCGTTCGTCGCCCGACGCAGTGGCAAGGCCGACCACGGTTTCGTCGTTGAGGCCAAGATTGAGGACCGTGTCCATCATGCCCGGCATCGAGACTCGCGCACCGCTGCGCACCGAGACGAGGAGCGGGTCCGTCGCGTCGCCGAAACGCTTGCCCGTTACCTTTTCGATATGCGTGATTCCGGCGGCAATCTGGGGCGTCAGTTCGGACGGGAAGGCTTCCCCTTCCTCATAATATCGCGCGCACATCGGCGTCGAGATCGTGAACCCCGGCGGCACCGGCAGCCCGATCGACGCCATGCCATCGAGGTTCGCGCCCTTGCCGCCGAGCAGCTGCTTGTCCTGCCCCCCTTCGGAAACCCCGCCGCCGAAACGATAGACGTAATTGGTCATTCAACCCTCGATTTTTGAAAAGTCGGCAACGCTGTGAACCGCGTCGCGGAAACGGGCGAGCACACCAAGCCGGAACGCGCGCAGGTCGGGGTCGGGATCATTGACCATTACCCCTTCGAAAAAGGCGTCGATCGGGGCGCGGAGTGACGCCAGCGCCGACATGGCGGCTTCGAAATCTTCGCGCTGAATGGCGGCAGCAGCAAGTGACTCGGCACTGTCGAGCGCGGTAACCAACGCCACCTCCACGTCACCCCGGACTTGATCCGGGGTTTGGCCATCTTTGCCAGCGTTCGCCGAAGAAGAGCCAAGGCCCGCATCAAGTGCGGGCTGACGGTGTTCGCTGATGCCTTCCTTCTTCAGTATGTTCGCCGCGCGCTTGTATCCGGCGAGCAGGTTCCTGCCCTCATCGGTCCCGACAAACCCCTGCAACGCCTTCACCCGCGCGAGAAGGCGGACGAGATCGTCCTCACCACCAAGCGCAAACACCGCATCGATCAGGTCGTGGCGAACTCCCGCTTCACGCTGCTGGACTTTGAGGCGTTCGGCGAAGAAGTCGAGGATTTGTGAACAAAACTCCGCGAATGGAACCAATGGCACCACGGTCTTCGACTTCAAAAAGTTCTCGTAGATATTCTGTTCAAAATCAAAATCGAACAGGTCAAGACCGATCAGCCAAATTTGGTTGGCTGACTTCTGCTGGTTGTACGGCCTATCATGATCATACTTCGTGTGAAGAAGGTATCGATCTTTGGTGCCGCTGTCGGATTCCACCACACCCCAACCATCAAAGAACGCGACATATCTATCTTCAAGTCGCCAATCATTGATTAGGTCTTGATAATAGACGTCAAGCAACGTCTTCAAATTGACGTTGATGTTGTTCGCTTCGAGTAAAGCTATAACTCCGAGCGCGCTCCTACGAAGAGCAAACGGATCTTTTGAACCAGTAGGTCGCTCGCCGATCATGTAAAATCCGAAGAGCGTATCCAGCTTATCCGCCAAACTCACCGCCACCGTCACCGAGGCGGTGGGGACATCATCCCCCTGCCCGACCGGTTTGTAATGATCGCGGATCGCGTCTGCGACCGCATCCGGATAACTCTGAGCGCGGGCGTAGTAGCCGCCCATGATGCCCTGCAGTTCGGGAAATTCGCCAACCATCCCGGTGACGAGATCGGCTTTGCACAACCGAGCGGCGGTGTCGGCGAGGGTGGCCAAATCCTCTTCGCCGAGCGTTAGCGAGGTGCCCGTTCGAGCGTCATCAGCGAGAACCCTGTCAGCGTTGACCTCGCTGGCGCTCGGCTGAGCACCTCGCTGACGCTCGGCGAGGGGTTTGATGACGCCGCTCTCACACAACCACCGCGCCAGCCTCGCCACGCGCTCGACTTTGTCGGCGACGGTGCCCAGTTTTTCGTGAAAGACGATCTGCGACAGCTTCTTCGCCTGTTCCTCAAACGGAACTTTAAGGTCAGCTTCCCAAAAGAACTTCGCATCGCTCAACCGCGCCGACAGCACTTTCTCGTTCCCAGCAACCACCGCCGCGCCGCCGTCATGCGCTTCGATATTGGCAGTGCAGACAAACGCATTCGCCAACCGCCCGTCGGCATCCGCACACGCAAAATATTTCTGGTTGGTGCGCATCGTCAGCTGGATGACTTCGCGCGGCACATCGAGGAACGCCGGGTCGAACCGGCCTAGCAACGGCACTGGCCATTCGGTCAGACCGGCATTTTCGAGAACCAACCCTTCGTCGGAAATTACTGTCAGCCCCGCTGCAGCCGCCGCCTTCGTTGCGCCATCCTCAATGAGTTTGCGACGTTCGGAGAGGTGGACGATGACGTGGCAGGCGCGGAGCTTTTCGACATAATCGTTCGCGCTGCCGATGGTGATCGGGCCGTGATGATGAAAGCGGTGCCCCATCGTCGCAGCGCCGCCGACGATGCTGTCGACTTCGCATTCGACAATTGCTTCACCAAACAGCGCCACGATCCCCTGCAACGGGCGGACCCAACGCAGGCTTTCGGTGCTGATCGACGCATTGCCCCAGCGCATTGATTTGGGCCAAGGGAAGGCACGAATAACAGCGGGGATGGCGTCGCTAAGAACGCCCGCCGTCGGGCGGCCGGGTTTGTCGATGACCGCGAAAAACACGCCGTCACGCTCGGTCAGTTGCACAAGGGTCAGGCCGGTCGAGCGCAGGAACCCCGCCAGCGCCCGTTCGGGCGCATTGGCGCGTGGCCCTTTGCGTTCCTCACTGACGGCTTCGGTTGCATCCGGCAGTCCACGCGCAATCAACGCGAGGCGGCGCGGGGTTGCGAAGGTTTCGATGCTGTCTGCCTTCAAACCGGACTTCGCAATTTCTTCGGCAAACAGCCCCGCAAGATCGTCCTTGGCCTTCACCTGCATCCGCGCCGGAATTTCCTCGGAACGCAATTCGAGCAGAAAATCGCTCACGCTGCCCATCCATTTTTGGTCATGTGCGCCGCGCAGGCACCTTTCGCCAGATCGCGCACACGACCCATGTAAGCAGCGCGTTCGGCAACGGAGATCACGCCACGTGCTTGCAACGTGTTGAAGATGTGGCTCGCCTTGATCGCTTGTTCATAGGCCGGGATCGGCAAATTGGCTTCGAGGCAGTTTTCGCATTCGGCGGTCGCCATCTTGAAGCCGTCGAACAATGTTTTCGTATCCGCCACTTCAAAATTCCACCGGCTCATCTGCTTCTCATTCTCAAGGAAGACATCGCCATAAGTGACACCAATTCCGTTAAAATCCAGATCGTAAACGCTGTTCTTGTTCTGCACATACATGGCGAGGCGTTCGAGGCCGTAGGTGAGTTCCCCCGCGACCGGCTTGCAGTCGAAACCGCCCATTTGCTGGAAGTAGGTGAACTGCGTCACTTCCATCCCGTCGCACCAGACTTCCCAGCCAAGGCCCCAGGCACCCAGCGTCGGGCTTTCCCAATCATCCTCGACAAAGCGGATATCGTGAAGCAGCGGATCGATGCCGATCGCCGCAAGGCTTCCGAGGTAGAGTTCCTGCAAGTCCGGCGGGCTCGGCTTCAGGATCACCTGATACTGGTAATAATGGCCGAGTCGGTTTGGGTTCTCGCCATAGCGGCCGTCGGTCGGGCGGCGGCAGGGCTGAACAAACGCCGCATTCCAGTGATCGGGGCCGAGCGCGCGTAATGTGGTCGCAGTATGGAACGTCCCCGCCCCCATTTCCATGTCATAGGGCTGCAGGATTACGCAGCCGCGATCACTCCAATAATCATGGAGCGTCAGGATCAGCTTTTGAAAGCTGAGCGGCTTGGTCAACGCGCGGTCCCCTTCGCAGGTGCAACAAATTCTTGGCGGTGCCTTTGGCTTAGGGCTGGCGACGGGTCAAGCAACCCGCTAATCCCGCCCCATGAAACGCACCATAATGTCCGCGCTCGCGGCGTTCGCTCTCCTGTCCTGCCACAGCACCCAAAGCGAGGCGAAGTCTATCCGGCCTGCGCTCTGGAAAGTCAGTGATGCTGACACGACGATTTACCTGTTCGGGACGATCCATTTGTTGCCGAAAGAACTGGCGTGGCAATCGCCCAAGATGATCGCCGCCATGCGCGCGTCGCAGGGGCTGGTGCTGGAAACGGTGATGGACAAAAACCCGCAGGCAACGGGCGCAATCATGGCGCAGTTGGGGATGTCGCCCGGATTGCCGCCGCTGCTCGACCGCGTGCCCGCCGACAAGCGTGACGCCTTGCAGCGGGTTGTCGCCAAAAGCGGCGTGCCGCTGAACGTCCTCGACCGGTTCGAGACATGGGCGGCGGCGCTGACGCTGGCATCCGCTGGGATGCGCGATTTGCCGGTCAGCGCCGAATATGGCGCAGAAGCGATTCTTTCACGGCGGTTTGTGGGCGAGAGCAAGCAGGTATCGGGGCTCGAAACACCTGCGCAGCAATTGGGCTTTTTCGATGGACTGCCCGAAACCGCGCAGCGCCGATTCCTGACCAGCATCGCGGAGGATGACAGCAGCGCCCGTGCCGAATTCGATGCGATGATCGCGGCATGGGGATCGGGCGATGTGAAGAAGATCGCTCTGACATTTGATGACGAGTTGAAACTCTCACCCGAACTTACCGATGTTCTGCTCAAAAAGCGCAATGCCAACTGGTCCGACTGGATTGTCGCGCGGATGGCGAAGCCGGGGACGGTGTTTGTCGCGGTCGGTGCGGGGCATCTGGCGGGATCGGATTCGGTGAATGTGATGCTGGCCAAGCGCGGACTTAAGGTCTCGCGCCTCCAATAGCGGCAAGCCGCGCCTCAACATCGGCACGCCACGGGGCGTCTTTGGGCGACCGCGCCAACAATGCCCGCCACATGACCGCCGCTTCATTGGCCCGCCCCTGCTGGACCAGCGCAATGCCGAGGAACAGCGGCGGCCCCGGATGCTTCGGCGAAAGTTGCGCCGCGCGCTTGAACGCAAATTCAGCAGACGGCGAGATCAAGCCGTTCCCGTGTGCAATCAATGCATTGCCGAGGCCAATCCACAAATCGGGACTTTTGGGATTATCACGAATGCCGCTACGCATGGCCAGCACGGCCATTTGCGTCTGCCCCATGCGCGTCATCGTGTCGGCATAGTCGAGCCATTGCGCCTCGCCGCCGAACTGGCCCATCATATTCTTGCGCGAGTCGACCGTCGCTGGATCGAGTGTGCCCGGCTTGTCACGCGATTCGATGGATACGCCGGGCTGAGCGGGCTGACCCTGCCACGCATAGCCCGCAACACCGAGCAGCATGGCGGCAGCGGTCAATTCAAGCGCCGAGCGCGGCATTTTGGCGTAACGCCACATCAAACCGAATGCGACGACGGCAAGACCCAACAATATCCTCCAGCCCATGCTCAGCGCACCCGCTTCTTGAAACGCCCGCGCGCCAGCAGGACGCCGACGCCGAGGAAGAGCAACGGTGCGATCCACAGTGGCGCGGTCTGCATGTCGAAGACGGGTTTATAGCTCACCCAATTGCCATATCGTTCAATCAACCAGGCGCGGATGGCTTCGGGCTTTTCGCCCGCGGCGATACGCTTGCGGATCATCGCGCGCATGTCCGACGCCATGTCAGCATCCGAATCAGCGATCGACTGGCCTTGACAGACAAGGCAACGCACCGAGAGCATCAACGCTTGCGCTGCCTTTTCCTGTGCGGCGTCGGGAAGTTGCTGATTGGCATACGGCGCGGCAGGCATCGCCGAGTCCGCGAGCGCGGGCGACGCCATGAAAGTCAGAGCCAGAAACGCCAGATGCTTCATTGTGCTTCGCGCAGTTTTTCTAGGATTTCCGGCAAATCCTGTTCGCCGATGGCACCGATATGCTGATAGCGGATGATACCTTTGCCATCTATGACGAAGGTTTCGGGAACACCCGACGAGCCGATGGCAAGCTGGATCGACGAGTCCACATCAAGGCCAATGGCGCGGTAGGGATTGCCATGGCGCGCGAGGAACGTGTCGACGTCGGCGCGCTTGTCGCGAAGCGCGACCCCTTCGATGGTGACGCCTTGTTGCGTCAACAGCACCAATACCGGCAGTTCGGCAATACAGGGCACACACCAGCTGGCAAACACGTTCAGCAGGCGCGGCTTGCCGGTGAAATCGGCTTTGCCCAGCGCGGGACGCGAGGAGGCAGCAGCAGGAAGCGCGAAGGCAGGCAACGGTTTGCCGATCATCTTCGACGGATTTTCGGATTTGGTCGGACTGATCAGACCCGACGCGACAACCGCGAACAGCAGTCCGAATGCCGCAAGGGGCAGCCAGAGCCAGAGGCGGTTCACGCGTACGCTTGCCGCTCGGACAGTGCGATGTCGCGTCTCAATCGCCCGATCAATGAGAGCATTCCGCCCAATGCAACCAAACCACCGCCGAGCCATATCAGCGTCACCAACGGTTTCCACCACAAGCGCAATTGCCAGCGGCCGGTTTCATCCTGTTTGCCGACCACAAGGTAAAGTTGTCCGTCGAGCCGTGTCGCGATGGCCGCCTCGTTGGTTTCGACCTGCGGCGAGGAAAATTGCCGCGATTGTGGTTTCATACGGAAGGGTTTTCCGTCGCCGCGTTGTGCTTCGAGCGTCGCTTCGAGTGCGGTCCAATTCGGACCGGCAATTGGTTCGATGCCAATGAACTTGATTTTATAAGGGCCGACCGAGGCGCTTTCGCCGATGCGTTTGGCAACCAGCGTTTCCTTGATGAACGCACTTTCGGTCGCCATGCCGAGCAGCGCCACCGCAATACCAAAATGGGAAATGACCATGCCATAAGTGAACAGCGGTGTGCGGCGCAGATTGCGTTTCCATAAGGGCGCAAGGCTTGCGGCACCAATGCCAATGGCGAGAATGATGCCGAGGAACGAGAGGATGCTGATCTGTGGTGCAAACACCGCCATGCCGATTAGCGCCGCCATAAACAGGCCGATCGGCAGCGCCACGCGGCCAAGGATGGCTTTCAAATCATCGCGTCGCCAGCGGGTCAGCGGACCAAGACCCATGACGATGACCAGCGCGAGCGCCAACGGTCCCGCCGTCGCGTCGAAATAAGGGGGGCCGACAGAGAGCTTCTCGCCAGTCACGGCCTCCGCTGCCAGCGGGTAGAGCGTCCCGATCAGGACAACGCCGAGGATCGCCGACAGGAACAGATTGTTCGCGACCAGCGCGCCTTCGCGGCTGACCAAGTCGAACTGCGATCCTTCCTTCACGGTCGAAATACGAACGGCAAACAGGACGAGTGCCCCGCCGATATAGAGCGCCAGCAATGCCAGCAACACACTACCACGCGCCGGATCGACCGCGAAACTGTGCACACTGGTCAATATGCCCGAGCGCACGAGAAACGTGCCAAGCATACTCATCGAAAAGGCGACAACCGCGAGCATAATCGTCCACGCGCGCAAACCGTCGCGCGTTGCAAGGACCGTCACCGAATGAAGCAAGGCAGTCGCCGCCAGCCAAGGCATCAGCGAAGCATTCTCCACCGGATCCCAGAACCACCAGCCACCCCAGCCCAGCTCATAATACGCCCAATAGCTGCCCGCCGTGATTCCGAGCGTCAGGAATATCCACGCCGCCAACACCCACGGCCGCATCGCGCGGGCAAAATCGCGGTCGACATCGCGGGTAATCAGCGCACCGACGGCAAAGCTGAACGCAACCGACATGCCGACATAACCGAAATAAAGCGTGGGCGGATGAAAGGCGAGGCCGGGGTCCTGAAGCAATGGATTGAGACCATTGCCATCGACCGGCACCGGGAACAGACGCTTGAACGGGTTCGACGAGAACAAAAGAAACGCATAAAAACCGGCGGCAATCAGCGCCTGCGCCATCAGCGTTGCGGCCAGCGTCCGCTCCTTGATGCGCCGTTCGAGCAGCGCAATCGCCGCCCCTGCGACACCCAGCACAGCGACCCACAAGAGCATTGACCCTTCGTGATTGCCCCAGGTTCCGGCAAATTTGTAAAGCCATGGCTTCATCGAATGGCTGTTTGCGGCAACGAGTTCGACCGACATGTCCGAACGCAGGAAACAGATGATCAGCAACCAGAACGACGTCGCGACCAGCAGCCCCTGCACCACTGCTACAGTGCGCACACCGCGGCGCAACTCGGCGCGCGCGTCGGAAATGGCCATCGCCCCTAGTCCAAATTGGAGAATGGCGAGGACAGCAGCAATCCAAAGGGCAGCCAGACCGGCTTCGGCTATCATTGTGTCAACGTCTCCGTCTTGTGCTGCTTGCCTGCCATTTGCGGCGGCATATAATTTTCGTCGTGCTTGGCGAGCAGGTTGGTCGCGACGAACGTGCGCCCTTCGAACATCCCCTCGGCAACGACACCCGATCCTTCCTTGAACAGGTCGGGCGGTATCCCCTTGAAGCGGACCGGCACTTCGCCCTGCGCGTCATGGACGATGAACGTCATCGTGACACCGTCAGTCGCGCGGAAGATGCTGTTTTTGGTGACCATGCCGCCAAGGCGGATCGCTTGGCCCTGCGGAATGCCGTTCTTGGCAATGTCTTCGGGGGCGTAGAAATAGCTCGCCCGGTCGCCAATGGCCGACATGGCGAGCACGCCCGAGCCCACGACGGCAAACAAGGCAGTGACCGCTAACACAAGTCGTTGATGTTTGGCCTTCACCGCTGCGCTGCCTTTTCCGCCGCACGCATTGCGAACCATGCCCAAAGCGACACCGCAGCCGTCCCGCCCAGCGTGAGGGCATAAGCCGCCGTCACAAACGCCCAATGGTTCATGCGCGCGCCATCCGTTCCAACCGTGCTTCAAGCTTCGCACTGGCAAGGATCGCGCGCATCCGCATCAGGACGATGGCCCCGAACAACAGGCTGAACCCCAGTGTCGTAAAGCCCAGCGGCCAGAGCATTTCGGGTGCAATTTTCGATCCGCCCGTCACGCTGATCGACGGCGCCTGATGTAGCGTATTCCACCAAACCACCGAATATTTGATCACCGGAATGTTAATTGCCCCGACAATCCCGAAAATCGCGGTCGCGCGGCTGACGCTGGTGCGCTCCTCGCTCGCACTGGCCAGTGCCATGTAGGCAAAATAAAGAAACAGCAGGACCAGCATCGACGTCATTCGCCCGTCCCATTCCCACCATGTGCCCCAGCTCGGCCGGCCCCAGATTGATCCCGTTGCAAGGCAAAGTGCGGTAAACACGGCACCCGGCAACGCCACCGCCCGCGCACCAACGCCCGCCAGCGGATGCCGCCAGACGAGCTGGACGATGCTCGCAATCGCAATACCGGTCCAACCCCCCATACCCAGCCAAGCGGCGGGCACATGCATGTAGATAATCCGGAACGCATCACCCTGAAGATAGTCCGGCGGGACCATGAAGAGCCCACCATAGGCGCCAAATACAATCAGCAGAATGCCGCCAATGCCGCAGATGGCCGTAAGCGGCCGGGCTAGTTTCAGAAAACGGGTCGGATTCGCCAGCGCGTGCATTGAGCGCGTCCTTTAGCGCAGCATTTCCGCGCTTGGAAGCAGTTTGCGCCGGTCGCATGCTTGTCACATCATCGGGTTAACAAACCGCGAGTCGAGAGGAGACTATGATGACCACAGCCGAGATTGCCGCCGATTTTGCAGCGCTTTGTATCGCAGGTAAATTCGACGAAGCTGGCCAGAAATATTGGTCACCCGAAATTGTCAGTGTTGAAGCGCAAGGTCCCGATCCTGTCGCCCGCGGGCTTGATGCGGTGCACGCCAAAGGCGAATGGTGGTATTCAAACCACGAAATCCATAGCGTCGAGGCCGCCGGACCGTTCGTCAACGGCGACCAATTCATCGTCCGCTTCAAGATGGACTTGACGTTCAAGCCAAGCGGCGAACGGTCGCAAAGCGAAGAGGATGCGCTCTACACCGTCAAGGATGGCAAAGTTGTCGAGGAACGCTTCTTTTATTGAAGCGAAAGCATTTTGGTCATGCGGGCAAGCGGCACGGATATCCCACCACTTGGATCGTAAAACTGTTCGATCACGCTGTAACCGCATGCTTCGTAGAGTGGCAGGCCGGGCATCGTCGCCACCAACGCGACGGAGGCAAAGCCCTCCGCACGGGCTGCGCTTTCGCAAAGATCAAGGATCAGCCGCCCGACGCCTTGCCGAACAAAAGCGGGATCGGTGTACATAGCCCGCACTCGGGCAGCATCGGTTGAAGGATCAAGCAACGCCGCATCGCGCCCAAGGCTATGGTCGCCGCCATAAAGCGTGGCGCGTCGGCTCCATCCCCCGCAGCCCGCCGGAACGCCGTCGCACGTCACAAGAAAATAGGTGCCGTCAGCAACAAGCTGTGTGTCCAGCCCCATGACAGCATAGCTTGCCTCGACTTGCCCGGGCGACAGGAAAGGGGATAGCAACGCTCCCATCGCGCGGCTCATGATCGCAGTCAGTATCGGCAGGTCATCATGGGCTGCGATTCGATGATCGAACGCCGGCCCCATCTAGCGCCCGATCAATCCCTGTGCGATCCGGTCTGCGACTTGTGCGGGCGTATTACCGGTCGCGGCGCTTTCATCCCAAATCTGGTTCAATCGCTCGGGGATCGCATCAATCCGCCGGTCAATCTCGGCATCGCCTGCCCCATCGATATGACGTAGCACATTAATGATGCCGCCTGCGTTGATGACATAATCGGGCGCATAGAGAATGCCGCGCGCGCTGAGTTCGGCGCCTTGGGCCGCTGTCGCGAGCTGGTTGTTCGCACCGCCCGCGACGGCCGCGACATTAAGGTTCGCGATACTGTCGCTGGTCAGGATTGCACCAAGGGCACAAGGGCTGAGAATGTCAGCGTCAACCGTCATAATCGCATCCGCAGTCACAACGTCGGCGCCGAGTTCGGCTGCCAAAGCTTCGGCGCGGCCCTGATCCGCATCGGCGAGCGTCAGTCGCGCGCCATCCTGGGCCAGCCAGCGCGCCAGTCCACCGCCGACACTGCCGACACCTTGGATTGCGATATGGACGCCCTTGACGCTGTCGCACTTCAACGCGCGCTGAACCGTCGCACAAACGCCAAGATAAACGCCGCGCGCGGTTGACGGACCGGGATCGCCCCCGCTCGCACCGGGAAGGCCCGCGACATGAGGCGTGGTTTTGGACAGAGCGACCATATCAGCGAGCGACATGCCGACGTCCTGCGCCGTGATATACCGCCCGCCAAGGCTGTCGACGGCGCGGGCAAACACATCGAGCATTTCAGGCGATTTCGTGCCATCGGGGGGCGCGAGGATCACAGCCTTGCCGCCGCCCGCAGGCAAGCCCGCCATCGCATTCTTGTAACTCATCCCGCGCGACAGGCGCAGTGCATCAGTGATCGCATCGCCTTTTTCGGCGTAATGCCAGAAGCGCGTGCCGCCTGCTGCGGGGCCAAGTTTGGTCGAGTGAATTGCAATAATCGCGGTCAAGCCCGTGGCGTGATCGCGGAACAGGTGAACGCCTTCATGATCGTCGAAATCGGGCAAGTCCCAAGCGGCGATCATTGGCTATCTCACTATTCTGCATCAAGAAAATGGGGCGATCGACGGGGATTGAACCCGCAACCTCCGGTACCACAAACCGGCGCTCTAACCAATTGAGCTACGACCGCCACAATGGGGGAATGCGGGCCTTTAAGCCTGAATGGCGCGTTAGGCTAGAGCTTTCCCGCAAGCCGCAGCACAAAGCCACCCGGCGCAGGCGCAAATCCCGCTGACCCCAGCTTTGCTGCCATCGCGGGATCGGTCGAACGAACAAGAAACTCGGCGCGATAATCGCCGTTGCCCTGAATATAGAGGTTTAGTCGCTCCATCGCCGACTGGCTCACCAGCGGGAGGAGCAACACGCCGCCGTCACAGCGGGCAACACCGCTCAACCCCTGCGCCAGCGATAGCCCGCCGACGTCACCCGCAAACGTCGCGCGAATGCGGCCCTCGGCCTTCTCGCATTTGTTCGCGGTGAAGCGCACACTGACATTGCTGAGGTCGAGTGCATCGAGCGGGATCGGCGCAAAAAGGCGTACCATGCTGAGCCTCGCGGTGGCGTTATCGACCGCAAAGCCGCCCTTCATTGACGTCAAGGCACCGCGTCCGAGGGGTGATTGCAGGTCAATCTGAGCGTGTCCGGTCAAGAGCGCGAGTGGCCGCAACCCAACCGCGACATCGCCGACCACAAGACGCCCGATGCGCGCCTCAACCAATTTCCCCGACCAGATCGTCCCGTTTGCCGACCGTGCTGACAACCCCTGCCCTGTTAACCCGAACATCGACAGCGCGAGCGACAACGGCATGAAAATGATCAGTGCCAGGAGCAGCAATCCAACGAACAGCGTAATGCGCCCGCGCGTCATGATTTGCGCAGCTTCAACGTGGCCTCGACCGCGAGCGTCGCGTCGGCATTGGTGCGCAGCGTCATGCGCTCGACAATGACGCCCTGCCCAGCCAGCGTCCGCAGCCAGGCGAACAACGCGGGGCTTTTTGCGGTCGGGATGGTGATGCCGACGCGGTCGTCGCCTTGCGGGTCGAGCGTCGACAGGGTGAACCCGGCAGTTCCCGCGGATTGGCTGACGGCGAGCACCATCGTTCCGGTAAGTGGCGGCGGCGCGCCCTTCTTGGCATCGCGCAAAGTTTCGACCGCAGCGGCGATTTGGCCACCCTCAATCGTCGCGCGGTCAAGACGGTCGCGCGCAGCGGTGGTAGCGCTGGTCAATGGGCGGAGGATGCCGAAGACGAGCACAACAACAACGAACAAACCGATCATCACGGCGAGCAATTGCTGTTCGCGCGGCGATCGTTCAGCCCAAAGCTGGCGCATCCGCTCGGTCATTTCACCGACACCGTATAGTCACGGATTTGCCGACCCTGATCGACCAGTGTCGGCCCCGCTGCAGATGTCAGCCCTGCCCCTGCCAATCGGGATCCAAAGGTGGTCAGGTCTGCCGCGCTTGTCGCCCGAGCGGTAATCCGAAGTGTTCCGCCGCCGTCAAAGATCATCGAGGTCAATTCGACATTGGGCGTGGCGTTCGCCGCCGACGCAACACCGGCCGCAAGCGGAAGCATCCCGCCGCCTGGTCCGCGTATGTTGTTCAGCTGTTCCTGCACCTGAATCAGCGGATTATTGATATTCGTGCCCGGCGGCAGCGCAGCGCGGGCGATGACGATGTTGTTCGCCTCGATCCTGTCCGCCGCGCCGTTCAGCTTGACCAGCTGGACGATGTGGAACAGCAATGTGACCACAGCCACGGCCAGCGCCAGCCATCCGATACGCCGCAATCGGACCCAATCGAGCCCCCAGGCGCGGCGCTTGGCGAATATCCCCTGCCGCATATCGACTTCGGGGGTGGTGACACCTTCCACCAGACCTCGCTCAAGCGCCGTGCGGTCGAGGGTCGTCACCGCGCCACCAGTTAATAACGGCGTGAGAATGGGGTCATCAGCAAACGCGCCATCAGGGCCGCGCAGGATCGTTTCGTTCCCGAAATCACCCCGAACAAAACCCGTTTCCGGTCGCGCGAGGAGCATGGGCGCGGCGACCATCGCATCGGGATCGATTCCTGCCGCCGCCATATCGGCAAGCAGCGCCGCCATCCGCCCGCGATCAATGGCGACGACGGGGCGATCCCCCGCCCCATTCGCATTGCCGACCGCGATATGCAGGCTACCTGTCGGCGCAGCCGATTGTTCGGATATCATCAACCGTGCGACTGCCTGCGCTTGGGCCTCGGCAAGGTCGGGTAGTTCGGCGTGATGGATCGTCACATCCTGCGCCGGAACAACGGCGACGACGTGATCGTCGGCCTCAGCCAGCGTCGCGCCGTCACCGCGCGCGACAATCGCACCATCGGCCACCCGCAACCAGCGCGGCGCATCGCCAAGCATCAGGACAAGCGTATCGCTCATGACGGCTCGCCATAGCTGCGGCGGATCAGCTTGGCGGGTTTCAGCGCGGCATCGATCAGGGCATGTTGCTCGAATTCTGCACCCGCCAGTTCGATCATCACTGTCAGCTTGAACCAGCGCGTTTTCAGCTGCGTCTGCCCCACGGCTTCGGGTGGCGCCCCCGCGAGCGCAGGATTCCCCCAGAAGCGAACAAGGCTTTCAAACCCCAATATTGGCCGGTCATCAATCACCCGCTGCGCGCGCGCGACGTCGATACCCGGCGCGAGCATCGCCAGCAAAACCGCCTGTTTCGGGCCAAGGGTATTCACATTGATGGGGGACAGATCGGTCACCGGCAGCGCACAGAGGAAAGGACGTAACGCGGCATAGACAGGAGCGCGCACCCCGGCAACCGCGCGCAGCTCGCTGGGGTCGATCATCAGGGTGTTTGACGTGCGATAGGGCGTCGGCGCGTTCGCATAGGTTGCGTCCTCGGCACCGTCGGGTAGCGGGATGCCATCGGTATCGATCCAGTCCGCAGTCGCCGACGATATACCGCGCGCTTCCCCTGCCGGAACGTCAAGCAGGACCATCAGCCGTTCGAATTGGGCAACACCTCCGGGGCGAACAGCGTATCCGCCCTGCCCATCATCAATCACGACAGAGTTAAGATTGAAGCAATTGCCACCATCGTCGAGTTGCGCCGTCGCGATCCCCTTGTCGATCGGAAATTCGGTCGGTTGGCCCGCCCAGTTTCCCTGCAACGTCGTCTTTGTCGCGTTGGTCTGGAGCAGGTCACCGATCCGGTAAAACGCAATGGCTTCAGCGGCCATGCCATAGCTACGCGCCTGGTCAATTGCCGCACCGTTGGTCGCGAGCTTCGTCGATATTTTGAGTTTTTCAAGACTAGCCGCAGCCAGCACTGCCATCACGGCGACGAGCAGCAGGACCGATAGCAGCGCCGCGCCTTGTTCGGATTGCTTTCTCATTTGACGTTGGCCCCGACCAGAAACGCCATCATCAGCGCTGGTTGCCCCTGTCGCTTGACAATCAGTTCGACCGCTTTGGGCATTGAGGCAGGCGCAGGATTTTGCCAACTGGCAGCCCACACACCTTTGTCGCGATAGCGCAAGCGGACATTTTCGACATTATCGGCAAGCACCATCGGCTCCCCCGCCATCGCACCGTCGACCATCGCATAGGTGCGCCGTTCAAGTCGTCCCCGATCAAGCGCAATTTCGACGCGTTGGATCGATGCGCGCGGGTTGCCCTCGGGATTGGTCCATCCACCGCGGACATAGCGCAGCACCGGTGCCGCGCCGACACCGTTGGTGCCACCGAAGGCAGGCTGGTTCGCGCCGATGACATCGCGCGTGATGCGCGGCACGGCTTGGGCGAGATCGCTGGCGAGGAGCGACGCCATGCGCTGGTCATTCGCCACTGCATCAAGGCGCTCGGTTGCAGCGGCCTGCGCGCGGACGCTGAACGTCAACAACGAAACGCCTGCCGCCGCAAGCATCGCAAAGATCAACAGCGCGACCATCATTTCGATGAGGGTAAAGCCGTTCTGGCGGGTCATTCGATCGTCCTCGCCACCGACAGGGCCCCGCTCTGCCGCCCCACATCGTCCTTCACCGCAAGGTCGATGCGGACAATCCGCGCATCTTCGGTGCGCTTCGTCTGGCGCACCCATGTCCACGTTCGACCTGCGTTGACGACGACGCCGGTCGCTTCCCCGATGGCGGGGGCGCGCAGATCAGTCATCACTTGCACCGCCAGATTGCGCGTGACGATTTGACCCACAGCGCGATCCGACAACATCCCAGTGGACGAGATCGTCGCCCCTTCAAGGCGGAGTAGCGCGAGTGCCGCAAGACTAAAGATCGCCAGCGCGACGAGCATTTCGATGAGCGTGAAGCCGTGTTCGGCGGAACGCCAAACGGACGTAAATCCGCGCTCACGATCCGACACGGATCACTCCATTGCCTGATACCGTTACCGTCGCGCGCGCATCGTCGCGAACCAGCGTGATTGTTGCAGGTGACGACGGCGCGCCGGTCGCATCAAAGGTGATCGCTTCGCGCCCCGTTTCGCCAATCAGAACGCCAGTGCCGGGCGCCCATGCTGCGGTCTTGAATGGCTTGTCAGTGATCGCTTCCCACACACCACGCCGCCGCCGTTCGACGCCGTAACCAGTCGCGGTTATCAGCACGCGCGTATCGCGGCTCTGGACAATGGCATCGTCGCGCGCCGCCAGGGTCCGCGCGGCAAAACGCTCGGCCTCGTCGATCACGCGCCCTCGCGGATCGGGTATCGCAAAAATCACGACAGCCGACGTGAGAGCAATGATCGTGACAACGACCATCAACTCTATAAGCGTGAATCCCGTCTCGCGGTTACTGCCAGTTGCCGATGTCGGCATTTTCGCCTGTCCCTCCCGGCGCGCCGTCCGCCCCGAGCGTCGAGATGTCGAACGTCCCGCGCTGGCCCGGCGACGCATAAAGATAAGGCCGTCCCCACGGATCATTGGGCAATTTTTTGATGTAGCCCCCCGCCTGATAGCGCGCCGGATCGGTTAGTGAAGCGGGCGGTTTGACCAGCGCCTGAAGCCCGTCTGCCGTTGATGGGTAGGTCAGATTATTCAAACGGTAAAGTTCGAGCGCCTGATCAAGTGTCGCAATATCCGCTTTTGCTTTCTGGTCATTCGCTTTGCCTAAATTCGGCAAGACGGTCAGCGCGACGAGGGTCGTCAGCAGGCCAAGGATGACGATAACGACCATCAGCTCGACAAGCGTAAAGCCCTCTTCGGTTGGAGCAACAGGAACAGTCTTATGCATCATGCACCGGCCAATGTTTCGAGTTGAAGGATCGGCAGCAGAATCGAGAGAACGATCAGTGCCACCACGACACCCATAATGACGATGATCGCGGGTTCGAGCAATGACAGTGCTGTCGCCGTAAACCCGTCGAACTCGCGTTCGAGATAAGCGGCCGCGCGTTCGAGCATTTGGTCTAGCTGCCCCGACGATTCACCCGACGCCGCAAGATAGACGAGCAGCGGCGGGAATATCCCCGCACGTTTCAGGGCCGCCGATAAACTGCCGCCACCGCGCACGGCCTCGACAATATCGTCGGATGCGGCTTTCAGGCGGCGGTTGTGGATTGTCTGGCCGGTGAGGATCAGCCCTTCGAGCAACGGCAAGCGGCTCGCGACCATTGTCGACAAGGTCCGCGCCATCCGCGCCGCGTGCAGGTCGCGGGTCAGGCGACCGATCAGCGGCAACCGCAGCCACATTGTGTCAAATCGCAAGCGGATCGCATCATCCTGCAGCGCCCGCCACGTCACAAACGCAATCACCGCAAGCGCGATCAGGATCGCCCACCAATAACCCGCAAGAAACCCCGATATGCCCATCACGATCCGCGTGATCAGCGGCAGTTCCTGCCCGATGGTATCGAACTGCTCGACAACTTTGGGAACGACCCAGATCATCAGCGCCATCACGACAAAGCTCGCCACGAACGCGAGGATGATCGGGTACGCCAGCGCCGTCGTCACTTTGCCGCGGATGACGGCCTGGCGTTCCTGCAGATCAGCAAGGCGTTCAAGAATCTCGGGGAGTGTCCCTGCACTTTCACCCGCCGCCACCATTGCGCGATACAGCGGCGGAAAGCTCTTGGCCTCGCGACCCATGCTTTCGGACAAGCGACGTCCTTCGAGTACACCCGCATGGACGCGTTCGAGGACGGCCTGAACCTTTGTGTCCTCGCTTTGTTGGCCGATGGTGCGCAGCGCTTCTTCGAGCGGCGTGACCAGCGCCAGCGTCGCCAGTTGCCGCGTGAACAGGGTCAGCGCCTTGCTGTTGAGCCTTCGTCTGGTCAGCGCTTCGAACGACATCAGCGGTGCCGCGCGCGCTGCCCCCGGCATCGATTGCTCCAGACTGACGACATAAAATTTCTTGGCGCCAAGACGGCTTCGCGCATCCTCGAGCGTTTCTGCGGCGACCTGCCCCCGCCGCTCGCGCCCGGCGGGGTCAAGCACCAGATAATCGAAATCAGCCATCATCTGACCCGCGCCTTGAAATGCGAACAGCTTCCTCAGGCGTCGTCAGCCCCTCGCGCACCAATTGCCGCGCCGCCGCGCTTAAATTTGGTTCCTTGGCATAGGCATGACGAGCAATCGCAACTTCATCGCCGCCGTCGTTGATCAGGCGGCGGATCGTGTCGTCGATGCGGATCGCTTCGAACACACCGATCCGGCCCTTGAAACCTGTGCCGCCGCACGCTTCGCAGTCGCCGGGTTCATAAATGATGGTGCCGGGCTCAACGCCCAGCAATGCTGCGACCGATGCCGACGCGGCTTCGGGCTTGCGACACGCTGGGCATAACCGCCGCACCAGCCGCTGCGCCACAATCGCGCGCAAGGTCGACGCCAGCAGGAACGGCTCGATCTTCATATCGCGCATCCGCGTGATCGCGCCGACCGCGTCGTTGGTATGCACCGTCGACAGCACAAGATGCCCTGTTAGCGACGCCTGCACCGCAATCTCTGCCGTCTCGCGGTCACGGATTTCGCCGACCATCACCACGTCTGGATCCTGTCGCAGGATCGCGCGCAGGCCGGCGGCAAAGGTCAGGCCGACTTTCGGGTTCACCTGCGTCTGACCTATGCCATCGACTGCATATTCGACCGGGTCTTCGACCGTCAGGATATTCTGCGATCCGTCGTTGAGAAGCCGCAGCCCCGCATAAAGCGTCGTCGTCTTGCCCGATCCGGTCGGTCCGGTGACGAGGATGATCCCATTCGGCTCGTTGAACGCCTCGCGCAACAGGGCATTCAACTCGGGGGCCATGCCGAGCACGTCCATGTCGATCCCGGCATTCTCCTTGTCGAGAATACGCAGCACCACGCGCTCGCCCACCCGGCTCGGCAATGTCGACACGCGAACATCAAGCAATTTGCCCGCCAACGTCAGCGATATGCGCCCGTCCTGCGGCACGCGCCGCTCGGCAATGTCCAATCGCGCCATGACCTTGATCCGGCTGACAATCACCGGCGCGACATGTGGCGGCATGCGGAGTGTCTCGCGCAGCAAGCCGTCGATGCGCATCCGCACGACAAGCCCGCTTTCATACGGCTCGATGTGGATGTCCGACACGCCCTGCCGCACGGCCTCAGCAATAATGCCGTTGATCAGGCGGATTGCGGGGGCGTCATCGGCGGTGTCGAGCAAATCCTCGGCACTCGGAATGCCGGTCGCGAGCATATCGAGATCATCCGCGCCGAGCGCCATCGCGGCGGCGGCACCGTCCATCTTGTAACTGTCCGAAAGCAACCGGTCGAATTCGGTCGAGTCAGCTGACGTCACATCGAACGATTGCGCGAGGAAGCGGCGGACTTCGATCAGAACCTTGGGGTCGCTGCCTTCGCGCAACGCAACGCTGGGACGGCCATCCTCGCCGTGCTGCACAACCACGCCAAACTTGCGCGCAAAACCATAAGGCAGGTTGGTGGTCAGCGCCTCAGTTGGGGTCACTGGTCTTGCGCCTGCTGGGAGGGAGCTCGACGGGACGGATGATGCCGCTGCGCCGCGTTTCGGGAATGATCGTGATCGGTTCGACTGCTGATGGCGGCACGGGTGCTACAGCGACTGGCTCTGCTGCTGGCGCGCCCGCAATTGGCGGCTGTATCCCCATATAATCGCGCAGCAATTCGTCGATGGTTGGCTCGCGGTCCGGACGATCTGCCAGCTGCTGGTTGCGGATATACCCGTATCGCTGTTCGGCCAACTTGCGCGCATCCTCGGCATTGCGCATGATCGTCGGGCGGATGAAAACCATCAGATTCGTCTTCGAGCGTGACCGCGCGCGCGACCGGAAGAGCTCACCAAGCAGCGGAATATCGCCGAGCAACGGCACTTTCTCCAGCGTCCGCCGCTCATTATCATCGAGCAAACCACCGATTGCCATGATTTCCCCGTCATCAACGGTCATCGTCGTCTGGATTTCACGCTTGTTGAGGATCAAGTCCGCCGAATTGTTTGTCACCGCACCAGCAATTGAACTGACTTCCTGGCGCAGGAACAGCTTGATTGTGCCGCCAGCGTTAATCTGGGGCTTCACTTCAAGCTGTATACCGACATTCTGGCGCGAGACAGTCCGAAAAGCATTATCGAAATTTCCACCGAGCTTTTCGCCCGTTGTCACCGGAACTTCCTGCCCGACGAGAAGCTTTGCCTCTTGATTGTCCAGCGCCATAATCGACGGCGTCGAAAGAATATTCGAGGTATTATCCTGCTGAACCGCATTGATAATCGCGCCAAACACGCCGTCCTTGCCGACGCTTGTTCCGAAGCCCGCGAACGCCCCCGCCGCACCGATGATCGACGATACCGCCGACTGGGCCAACTGGTCGCCGACAGCGTTGTTGGTCGATGTCACCGTCGTCGTGCCGTTGACGGTCGTCGTGGTGGTATTCAGTTCACGCGCACCAACAGCGCCGGCAATCGTGAGGATATTGGGATTGGCATTCGAGAAGTTCGTCGCCCCGAATGCGCCGCCTGACAGGCTCCCGAGCAAAACCTGAAGCCCGAGTTTACGCGCAGCGGTATCGCCGATTTCAACAATGATCGCTTCGACCAGCACTTGATCTCGCCGCGTGTCGAGCTGGCGAACAACTTCGCCCAGCGTCCGCTGGACATCGGCGGGCGCGGATATGATGATGGCATTGATGCCTTCATACCGCGCAATGACGGTCTTGCCGTTGCCGCCGGTCGCCACCGACGACGTTGTTGCAATCGGAACCGGCGTCGATGGGGATGAAGCCGCACCGACAACTTGCGGCGTAACGCTGGAAACCGATTGTCCCGCGAGTTGCTGCAGGACCGGCACCAGTTTCTCGGCGTCGGCATGTTGCAGGAAAATCACCCGAATTTCGGACCCCGCCGCCGCGCGCCGGTCGAGGTCGGCGATGATCTCGACAAAACGGCTGACCGTAGGTGCGTCGCCGCGCAGCGCGATGCTGTTCGATGAATCGATGGCCACCACGGATACCGGTGACGCTCCTCCTGCCCCTGCCAGCGTGGCAAGCGAAGTCGCAATCTCGCGTGCACCCGCATTCTTGAGCGGGATGACGCGCGTCAGGATATTGTCGTTGTCGATACGGCGAACGAGTTCGCGGATGCGGCGGATATTGTCGGCAAAGTCGGCAACGACGAGGCTGTTGCCCGCCTTGTTTGCCGTCACCGAACCCTCGCGGCTGACGAGCGGACGGATGGTTTCGACAGCGCTCGCGGCATCAATCGAGCGCAAGCGGATGACTTCGGTGACAAACTGGTTGCGCGCTGCCCCTGCACTGCCGACGCGACCGGGTTGTGCAGCGGCCGTATCAATGGGCTGGATACGGTAAGCCCCGCCCGATGTCGGCACAGCGACCAAACCATTGGCGCGGAGCGTCGACAGGAAAACCTCGAAATATTCGGAACGCGACAATGCCCGTTCGGTGACGACAGAGACTTTGCCTTGAACCCGCGAATCAATGATGAACGTCCGGCCGGTGACGCGCGAGGCATCCTGAATAAACGCACGAATATCGGCATCGCGCAGGTTCAGCACTTGTTGCGCCGGAGCCGCCGTCGCGGCCAGCAATGCTAGTGCCATCGCAATGCGCTTCATGGTTTCGCCTTTGCCGACAGCGTGATCGCCTTGCCGCCGCGCTCAACCGACAGCATCGCGACCCCCGATGCCGGGGTCGCCGCCATCGCATTGGTTACATCTTCGGCGGCGCGAATGCCTTGCCCGTTGATCGCTGTCAGAACATCACCTTCCTTCAAACCCGCCGCGCGGAACGCCGCGCCCGATCCCTTAGGAGATACAACGAAGCCGGTCACCTGTCCCTTCTCGGTGCGCGGCATAAAGCCGATTTCGCTGGCCAGTGCTGTTCCTGCGGCAGGTGCCGCCACAATGGGTGCCGGAACGGGGCCAGTTTGCGCAACGGGCGCTGCGACCGATTGGTCGAGGAAAACCTGTTCATCAACACCGCCCCGGTCAATCGTCACGCCCTCGATGGTGACCGCTTTCAGCTTGACGCCCGGCATGATTTCATCGCCGACAGCATAGCTCGATTGCACCCCGTCGGGCGTTGCAATGATTGCCGATCCGCGCCCCATCGCCTGATCGACGCGGACGCCAAATAGCTTGATCGCGAGGCTGGTGACAACCGCAGGGCCCGACGCAGCGCCGCCGCGAAAGAACGGATCGAACCGTGCCAGCAAAGACTCGTCGCCACCAACACCCGTTGCGGACGCCGCTTTCCATTCGCCCACAGGACCAACCGGCGCGACCGCAGCCCAAATCAGCCGTGCGCCCTGCACCGCGAGCAAGGCAATCAGCGAAAACTCCAATATCTGATAGGGCAAACGCGGTGGAACCTGTCGCCACAGCCGCACCATGCGGGGATCAATCGTCAAATTCATACCTTGCGAATCCCGCCGCCTGAACGTGGTTAATGCCCGTCTATGACGGATTGGCGACGGGTGCGAGCCTCAAATGCGACAGCGCCGCGTCAGAGCTTGATCTTGAGGCCCGCCGAATAGCTGCGACCGAGCGGATATGCCTCGTAAATCAGCCCGCCCTGCGTGCGTTCGAAACCGTCGTTCAGGATGTTCTTGATCTTGACCGAAAACTCGAGGTCGCGACCGGCGACTTCGAAGGTTTTGGCATAGGTGAAGTCGAGGTCAATCGGCGGTATTTCAAAAATGTCGGGCCGGTTCTGGGTGCCAACATCGGAAATCCGCTTGCCGGCATAGTTAAACAAGAACGCGATCCGCTCGCCGTCCATTTCATAGCCAATTTGAAGATTGCCCAACAGTTCGGACTGTCCCTGCAATGCCCTGGTCTGGCTGGTCAGCACGGGGTCACCGCCCGTGTCGATTGTCGATTTGGAGTAGGTGATATTGCCAATAATGAAGGCCCGACGATCTGCGAAGAAATCACCGGCGAACCACCGATCCCACGGCACTGTAAGCGTAAGTTCGGCTTCACCACCGTAAATCGTTGCCTTATCCGCTTGAAAGAAGCGACGACGGCCACTCTCGCCGAACGGGTCAATTGTTTGCTCGATCGGATTTTTCAGATTCTTGTAAAACCCACCAAGCGAAAACAACTGCTTATCCCCGAAATACCATTCGTAACGGGCATCGAAATTGTCGATTGATGTGATCTGAAGCGACGGGTTACCCAGCTCTTCGATATCATCCTCGATATTCACAATCCCTGCGGGTGAAAGCTCGCGCAAGTCAGGGCGCGACAGCGTGCGACTATAGCCCGCACGAAGCTGCATATTCTCGGCAAACTCCCACGTCACCGTTGCCGCAGGAAGGAAGCGGTTTGCCGTCAGCTCACATGAAATAGGCGTGGCAAAGGTGGTGATTGCGCCGGTGATCCGGCAACGCTGCACAGCAATCGGGCCGAACTGGGCAAGCGTCCCTGCAACAGCACCGCTGACCACCTGCTTTGAACGCTCGTAGCGGACGCCTGCTGTAACGCGCAGTGGTTCGGCGATCTGCAACTCAGTCGAAACATAGCCGCCGATAATTTCCTGCGTCGCGTCGTAAGAATTTGCGGGACCATCCGTCTGCGTCAATACAAAACCGCCCGGACCGATGTTGTCGGGCGAGAAAATGATCTCTGGAACAAATCTGCGCAGCGCGGCTGTCGATCCCGCCGGAAACAGAAATGCATAACGGCGGCTGGCAAACCCACGGTTCTTGCGTGTGTAAAGCCCTCCGATTTTGAACACACTTTCGAAACCGAACGGATCGCCTTTCAGAACGAAATCCATACCGCCTTCATAATTGTCATCGCGCAAGCCCGTGAAGTTGATGCCAACCTGATTGGGATTTGGCGACAGCTGAAACGTCGTGTCGGTTGGGGTCAAAACATATTGATAATCCGTCCGATAAGGGGTGACGCGGCTCGCGCGATCATAAGACGCGCGCCATGTCATTTTGCTCTCAGGAAAAGCGCCAAGTTCGAATTTATGATCGCCGGTCAACTGGTTGATCCACAATTCCTGCTCGATAAACGCGAGCCGGTAATTCGACAGGATGTTGCCTGATCCACTGATTGGCGCAATGCCGCGCTGGCTTTCGCCGACCTTGTCGGTTTTACGCAATATAATCGACTTTGCCGTCACGGTGTTATCACCGTCGATCTCGAGCCCGAACGATCCCAGCGCGCCAAAGGTAATCGTCTGCGTCGTCTGGAACAGGCCGCAGCTTTTGGGATCAAGCGCGGGATTGACACCAATGCACGACGCAGGATCGTAACTGGCAAAGAAATCGAGCCCGGTTGCCGTTGCACTATACCGGTTGCGAACGCCGATGACGTTACGGATTTCCTGTCCGTAGGTTGCGGTCACAAGCAGACCGGCGCTCATACCACCGATGTCAAAACGGCGACCGATCGACAAATCGCCGCCAAAGTCCGGGTAATTTTCGAAACGGTCGAGCGAAAAACCTGGACCATTGTTCACAAGTGCCCGGCCTGCGAGTTGCAACTGACCGGGGTTAAACCCGTTCAGTGACGGGTTGGTGGAAACGAAGGTCGGCAAACTATACGTGTTGTCACGGAATCCCGTAATGTCGAGGTCACCGCCCTTAAAGCCGATGCCCGTGTCAAATGTCGATGCGTCGTTCACGCCGCCCGAAACACTCATCGTGACAAAGTTCTCATCCGGAACAGTCTTTGAGCGCAGCGAAATCAGACCACCGGCGAATTCGCCGGGATATTCGACCGAATAGGTTTTCTGAACCATCGTGCCAGCCAGCAATTCGGTCGGAAACACATCAAGCGGAACAACGCGGCGCAGCGGCTCAGGGCTTGGCAAGACGGATCCGTCAAGCAAAGCTGAAGAATAGCGTCCACCAAGACCGCGCACGAAAACAAAACGCCCGCCAACAAGGCTCAACCCCGTGACGCGTGTCAGAGCGCCTGCAATGTCGCTGTCCCCACCGCGCGCCAGATCGGCCGCGCTCAGCAGACTGACGATTTCGGACGTCTCGCGCTTTTCATCGGGGATATAGCGCCCGGTGACGACAATCTCCTCGGCCTCGACGGGCGGGGCCGTGTCCTGCGGCGCCGCTTCGGGCGCGGGCCCAGTTTGAGCCCAAACGGGACCAGCCGTCATCATCGATGTGGAAAGCAGCAGCCCCGTCAGCAAGCGGCGAGCGGAAATCATATATAGCCCCTTAGATCGCAGATATTTTCAACCGATCAGCGGACGACACACGTCAGTGCCGCCCGCCAGTCCCGATCACGCGCCGCGGTTTAGGAATTCGGTCCAGCCGAGCGTCCAGTTTGCAGACGTCGACGGCACTGCACCGACATAAGTCACCGCAGTGAAGAACGCCGCAGGCAGTGCGAACGACGGTCGCGCGACTTCTGACGTGCCATTGACATAGCGAACCCCGCCCGTGACCTGCGCCTGCAACGTGCTCGCGGCATTGTTGCCAATCAGGTTGTTGACGCTTTGCGCTGTAAAGAACGCCGAAAGTCCGGCGTCTTCTGCCGCTGTCCCTAGCGGAATGTCGCTCGTGATATAGATCGATCGAAGCAGGATACCGCCAGCATTCGCGCCCGTTGCCTGCGAATAAGACGATGTCCCATCGATCTCGAAAGCAGCAACCCGTGAACGGCTGATGACGCTGTTATACAGCTTCACGCCGGTACCCGCACGGAAACGTGTCGTGCCGCCCGAACCAGTGATCCCTGTCGATCCGCTCGTGCCAACGCACGTCAGGTTCGAGATTGTCGGGTTTGATCGCGGCAGCGCTTCATTATTGCCCGACAGGTTGTCGGCCTCGATGCAGTTGTCGCCTGTTGCATTGTTCGGGTTCTGGACGTGAAGCAGGAACTGGAGATTGCCGACATAGCCATCGGTCCAGTCGAACGCGTCATCGCTGGTCCCGTCACAAACCAGATGCTTGGCGTTCACCGTGCCGCCGAAAAACTCGAAGCAATCGTCATAGGCCTGGTGGACCTGAACGAAATCGATCACCGTGCCAGTGCCGACGCCCTGGAATGCGATGCCATTCAATTCGTTCTCGCCAACCGCGCCACCTGTCGCGAGACCAACGTCAAAGCCCGCATAACGGATTTGGACGTAACGCAATATGCCACTGTCGTCCGCGTTGAGCGCCGTCGCGGCAGCGCTGCCAATCGTACCGGTTGATCCTTCGCCAACGCGCGTCGGGTTATTCGTCGTGGCGCGACCGTTGATCACGATTCCGCCCCATTCGCCGCGCGTTGTGCCGTTGCCGTCGCCCGTCGTGATGCCACGATAGGGGGTGCGTGACGTCAGGCCGAGTGCCGCTGCATACCCAAGATCTGCTGCGGATGTGAAGATGATCGGCTGAGTCGCATTGCCGTCGGCAACCAGACGCGAGCCCTTGTTCACGACAAGATACGCATTCTGGTTCGATGCATAAACTGTCGTGCCGGGCAGGATGGTCAACGTGCCAACGATGCCACCTGCGGTAACGTCGCTGCCAACGTCGGTGCGGTCATTGATCTGGTAAATGTTGCCAGGTGCCAGTGTCAGCGCGCCGTTGATGCGGGTTGGAAGGCGGCAATGCTGTTCTGTGCCGACCGTAACGACCGTCGTGCCGGTGGGGCAATTTGCCACCGTGCCGCCCGTTGATGATGACGATGTCGACGTGCTGCTCGTTGATGTCGACGATATGCCGGGGTTCGATCCGGTGTTGCCGGGGTTTTGAAGCTGCGCTGTGCTGTCTGCACCGCAAGCAGCAAGCGCTGCGCATCCGGCAGTCGTGAGAAGGATCGTCGAGAAACGCTTGATCGAGGCCATAAAATCTCCGCTCCGGGCGCACCGGCTTGTTGAAATCGGAGGCGGTGCAGGCCCGAATCAACGAACCCCCTTTTTGACCGCCCTGAGCGAGCGGTTAGGGGCCAACTGTGACAGGCAGATTCGATTCACGCGTCAGTTCGGCGACTCTGCCGTTACGTTTTTATGGCAATCCTAAACCAGGACGAGTGCTGCCCCAAGGGCAAGCAAAAAAGAAATGACTGTGGATGCAATGACGGGGAGCGACGATCGCCAGCCCTGTTCGAGCAATAAATTCATCGGGGAACGAATGCCCGTTGCCGTCACCGCAAGCAGCAACAAGGCCGACGCAATCTTTGGTGACCACGCCAGCACCGGCGCGGGCAACTCAACCAAGGAATGCAGCGTCGTCATGCCCAGAAAGCCCAGCACGAACCACGGCACGCCAACCCCGCCACGCTTGGCATCCGCCGCCGGATACGCCCACGCCACGACCACCAGCGCCGGGGCCAGCAATGCCACGCGCGTCAGCTTCACAATCGAAGCCGTCTGCCCCGCCGCATCCGAATAGCTATACCCCGCACCAAGCGCCTGCGCGACGTCATGAATCGACGCCCCCATCAGGAAACCTGCCTGCGTATCATTCAGGTTCAGCGCATGCGCCAACACCGGATAGACCGACATCGCCAGCGCGCTCGCCGCCGATACCGACACCAATACCAAAGTCAGATGCGCCTGCGACGTTCGCTTTTCGCCAAGCACGCTCGACAATGCCAGCGCCGCCGATGCCCCGCAAATCGCAACGGCCCCGCCCGCGAGCGTCCCGAACGCAGATCCCATCGGCCCGCCCTTTGCAACCAAAGTTCCGGTCAGCGTCACCAGCGCAATCATCACCGCAATCGCTGCAAAGGCCACCCAGCCAAGCCCGATAATCTGAGCAAAGGTTATCTGCAGCCCGACCAGCACAATCCCCCAGCGCAGCAAGGTCTTCGACGCAAAGCTCAATCCGGGGTGCAGCCGCGCATCGGCATTCACGAAATTGAACGCCAAACCGATAAGCAGCCCCATCAGCATCAGCGGCGCGCCATAATGTTCGGAGAGATAGGCCGCCGCGAGCGATGCCACCCCTGTCATCGCCAGCCCCGGCCAATAACTCCGCCATCCGAGCTTGGGCGACGGCGCAACATCAAGCAGATCGCCGTAAAGGTCAGCTGCGGCAGGAATGGGTCGCGGGTTGGTCGTCACGCGCGCCGGATAACGGGCATCATCACATGAAGCCAGAGCAGCGCGAGCAGATAGGAGCAGGCGGCAAAGATAAACAGCGGTGTATAGCCGATCCCCGCCCCCAGCACCTGTCCGGTAACCCAGACAATCGCCATGCCGCCGATATTGCCGCAAAATGCCCCGAACGCCGTGACCCGCCCCACTTTGCCGCGCGGCACGACATCCGTGATGATCGAAAACAGGCTCAACGAAAATCCCTGATGGCCCGCCAGCACGACACCCATCATAATCGCCACCGGCCAGAAGCTGTTCAGTCCCAGCACGAACGGCACCGGCGTCACGATCAGCGCCGACACCAGCATAACCGTCTTGCGCACTCGGTTTACGCTCCACCCCTGTTCGAGCAGCCGTGTTGAAGCCCAGCCCGCAATGAACGCCCCTGCCCCTGACCCCAGAAACGCGATTGCCAACGGCACAGCCAGCTCGCTCGTCGTCAGCCCATATTCCTTGCGGTAAAAATCGGGCAGCCAGAAGTTGAGCAGCCACCACGTCGAATCCGAGATCGCCTTGGCAACGACAATGGCCCACGTCCGTTTTTCTTTCAGGATGGCCCCATAGGGCCGCCCGTCGTCATGGAAATCTTGGCGTTCATCCTCGTCGGCATTCTCGAACCGCACATCGCGCGCTAGATACAACCACAGCGCCAGCGTAATGAACCCGCCGACCCCGCCAAAAATCAGCGCGCCGCGCCAACCGAAATTTGCCGCCAGTGCTGGAATGAAAAACGGCAGCGAAACTGTACCAAGGCTCGCAATCGCGGTGCCCAGCCCGAACGCAAACGACCGCTTGTCGGGCGTAAACAGCGTCGCCACGGTTTTGATCGTCAACGGTGTCTGCACCGCTTCGGTCGCGCCAAGTCCGACGCGCGCAAAAACGACGTGCGCTGTCGTCACGGCCCAGCCATGCGCCATCGCAGCAAAACTCCACGCAGACACACCCGTAATCATCGACTTGCGCACGCCCAGCCGGTCAACCAGCCAGCCGGTAAAAAGGAAAGAGAGTGCAGCGGCAAATTGCGTGACCGCCGCCAGATTGCCGAAGTCCGCGTCGCTCCAGCCCATTTCCTTCGACATGTCGGGCTTCAAGATCGCGATGATCGGCCGATCCATCGCGTTGAATATGCCCGCAACACACAGCAGCCCGAACAGCACCCAGACACGGGCCGGGGACAATACCGTCGCCCTGCCCGTGTCTGGGAGTGTTGCCATGATCAGTTACTACTGCCGAATTTCACTTTGGCCGTGATGCCGAAATAGCGATCGGCTTCACGCGGAATGATGTAGCGGAACGATCCGCCCGGGCCGCCGCCACCAATCGACGAGGCAAAGCTCTGGTCGAACAGGTTTTTGACCTGCGCAACAACGCGGATGCGGTCATCGGCAGTGACAATGCCCGCCGACAGATCAACAAGCGCATAGGGGTGGATCGTTCCCGCCGCACGGTTTGCCGCTGACGTATCAAAGAACGACAGCGAGCTTGATTGATAGGAACCCTGCGCACCCATGACGACATCAATGGCACCACCCGTGCGCCAGCGATAGTCCGCGCCGAGCGATGTCTTGAGCTTGGGCGCATAGGCCAGTGTCGTGCCGTTGGGGATGCTTGCCTGCCCCATGATCTGACGGAACGCATCAACCTTGGCATCGGTATAGGCAACACCGCCCGCAATGTTCAGGTCACGTACCGGACGCCACACCAGATCGATTTCGCCACCGCGTGTCGATACCGCACCCGCGTTGGTAAACCGCGCGACAATCGTCGGCACCCCGCCAACGTTGATCACGTCAGGATTGTTTGCCTGAAAATTACTATACTTCGCATAATAACCCGCGAGATTGAGCGTCAGCTTGCCCCCGAACAGAGTGTTCTTCAATCCGATCTCATAAGCATCCGATGTTTCCGGCGCTATAGAATCTGCCCCGGCGCGCGTCAGATTAAAGAAGACGTTGAACGCTGGTCCCTTATACCCGCGCGAGAAGGTCGCATAAGCAGTCGAATTGTCGCTCACGTCATATTGCAGACCCGTTTTCGACGACCAGTTACTGCTCGTTACCTTGTTACGATAGGGAACACCGTTGGAAGCGGCGACATTGCCATTCGCATTGAAGACGCCCTGGTCAAAATTGGGCTGAATGCCCGGCCCCGCCAGTGCCGTCACGCGGCTGTGGAACACGTCCAGCTGGTCAACCGTATAGCGCAGCCCGCCGATAACGCGCAGGCTGTCGGTCACGTTGATCGTCGCCTGCCCGAAAAAGGCGAGGTTCTTGAACACCGAACCGAAATTCGCCGTGCCCGTCGGGAAAGTCGACGGCAACGCATTGACCGATCCGCACGGGATCAAGCCCGTTGCCCCCACAACCGCGGCGCACTGCGTCACATTGCGTGTGAACGTCCGCTTCGTATCCGAATGCGAATAATACGCACCAATCACATAATCGACAAACTCACCGCCCGGCGACGTCAACCGCAATTCCTGACTGAATGTCTTGCCCGTTTGCGGTCCGATGTCATGCGTCTGCGGCAAGCCGACATAAGCGGCGGGCAGCAAATCACCCTCGCGGATTTCATTCTCGTCAAACCGGCGATACGCGGTAATCGACGTCACCGTCTGCGTACCCAGCGTCGCGTCGAGCTGCGCAGACACGCCCCAGCTCGTTTGCAGCGCCTGCGCAATCAGGTTGGTCTTGATCGTCCGCGTCTTGTCGCCATCGAAGGTCACGCCCGAAAGCGCCTGCACGGCAAGCGGATTGGTCGGCGTCGTTGCTGCGATTTCGGTGCAGCAATCGTCCTTTGCCTTGCGCCAATCGCCGATGATTGTCAGCTTCACATCATCCGAAAAGTCGACCGCCAGCGCCCCGCGCACGCCATAGCGTTCATAGCCGTTGACATAATCGTCGGCGACCGGCCCGATGTTGCGGATATTGCCGTCATATTTGCTGTAAAAGCCGGTCAGGCGGAACCCGCCCGCCTCGCCGATGGGGAGATTGATCGCACCACGCGCGCGATATTCCTGCCGGTCGAAATAGGCGACTTCGGTCGATCCTTCGAAGTCCTTCGTCGGTGCCTTGGTCACGATATTGACCACACCCGCGCTGGCGTTTTTGCCGAACAGCGTCCCCTGTGGTCCGCGCAGCACTTCGATCCGCTCGATGTCGACCAGATCGCTGAACGCTTCGCCCGCACGGCTATACACCACGCCATCGACAACCGCCGACACCGAAGGCTCGCCCGCCAATGAGAAGGTCGACGTGCCGACCCCGCGGAGGAACAGCGACTGGTTGATTGAAACGGCCCCTTTGCGGAACGTCAGCGACGGCACCAGATATTGCGCATTCTCGATATTGACCCCGCCTTGGTTGGCGAGTGCAACACCCGAAATCACCGAAACCGCGACCGGCACATCCTGCAACCGCTCGGTCCGCTTCTGTGCGGTCACGACGATTTCGGCAGGCGCATCATCAGCAGCGACAGGCGCCGCTGTCTGCGCAAACGCCGACGTACTGGTCAAAGCAAACGCGGCGACACCCGCCAGCATCAAATTCTTGGTCATGTTCTCGTCCTTCCTACATGGTGCCGTCGTTGCGGCGTCATTTTCCGTTTAGAAACCCAGTTCACTCATTTCGACGACACGCTTTTCGCGCGCACTGATTTCGGCCGCTGTTCCAATCGCCACAGCCATCATTCCGTCCGTTGCGGTGACTTCTACCGCGCCATTTCCTACTAATGCACTATAGAATTTCTGATGCTCGTAAAAGGTCGATCCGTGGTGGCTGCCCGATTTCAGCGCCACTTCATCGACGGCAATATGAGTGCGCTCGGGCGTTTTCGGCTGCATAAACCCGGTGCGCGGTGAAAACACCAGGTCACCCGCCGGGATCAGGCATTCAAGCCGCGCAGCGCTGCCAACGGCCACAATCTCTTCCTGCTGCTCCGCCCCTTCTGCGAACATCGACAAGTCGAGCATCGCCCGCGTTCCGTTCGCAAAATCGACAGTGGTATAGCTGTTGTCGATAATGTCGGGCGTGCGGCCATCATATCGCTCGTCGAGATGGTTCACATCCATTGCCCCGGAACAATAAACCCGCACCGCTTCGGACCGCGTGATCAACCGCATCAGGTCAAAGAAATGGCAGCATTTCTCGACCATCGTCCCGCCGGTGTTCGCGCTGAACCGGTTCCAGTCGCCGACCTTCGGCAAAAACGGAAAGCGATGTTCGCGAATGCTCAGCATCTGGAGCTTGCCAATCCGCCCGCCATGCACCTGCTCGATGAACGCCGCGGCGGGCGGCATGTAGCGATATTCCATCGCCGTCCAGAATATCCCCTGCGATTTCGCCGCACGGTCAACAATCCAGCGCGCGTCCTCGATCGTCGTCGCCAAAGGCTTTTCGCACAAGATGTTAAGCCCCGCATCGAACAGCGGTTCGAGGACCGAACGATGCGTGTGGTTTGGGCTAGCGACAATGACCGCATCGAGCCCCGCCTTCGCCAGCGCGGCACTATCGGCATAAACCGCCGGTTCGCTGCCCAGCGCCTTCTTCGCCCATTCGAGCGACCCCGCCGCCGGATCGGCAATCGCCACAATCTCGGCATCCACGGCCACGCGCACGTTACGGATGTGCTCCACGCCCATCATTCCCGTGCCGACCAAGCCGTATCGCAGTGTCAATTGCCTCTCCCGTACGCTTTTATGACAGCGCTGTCTGAAAAAGCCAATCGCACGAAGAATGCGCTGTCCGCAAGAGGGCATCGCTGCATTGCTGCAATACTGTTGCACGGCTACAACACGCCGCAGCAGGGAAATGAACATGGCCACACGCAACACGATCAGCGATGTCGCAAAGGCGGCGGGCGTGTCGATCAAGACCGTCAGCCGCGTGCTGAACAAGGAACGCTACGTCCGCCAGACGACCCGCGACAAGGTCGAAGCCGCAATGGCCGCGATGGCGTTCAGCCCCAGCATCGCCGCACGCAGCCTCGCCGGACACCGTTCACACCAGATTGCACTGATCTACGACAATCATTCGCCTTATTATATCCACGCCATTCAGGAAGGCGTCTGGGCGCGGTGCCGCGATGAAGACGTCCGCATGCTCGCGCAACCCGCCGACGTGGCCTCCAAAACGATTGTTGCCGAAGTCGGCGGCCTGATCGACGAAACGCATGTCGACGGCATCATATTGTCGTCGCCCGTCACTGACTGCGCGCCTGTGCTCGCCGAACTCGAACGGCGCGGCATCCCCTTCGTCCGCATATCGCCTGGCACCAACCACGCGCTCACCTCGTCGGTCTATATGGACGATGCCCAGGCGGCGGACGACATGACGACGCACCTCATCAACCTCGGCCACCGCGTCATCGGCTTCGTCGTCGGCCACCCCAATCACATGGCCAGCGAGCAGCGCCTCTTCGGCTACCGCCGCGCGCTGGACCGCGCCGGGATCCCCTACGAACCCGGCCTCGTCCACCCCGGCGAATTCGATTTTGCCAGCGGCGTGACGGCGGCGCATTCGCTGTTGTCCTACCCAAGACGCCCGACCGCAATCTTTGCAAGCAACGATGACATGGCTGCGGGAGTCCTTACGGTAGCTCACGCCAAGGGATTGCGATTGCCCGAAGATTTGTCCGTCGCAGGCTTCGACGACACGCCCTTGGCGCAACTGGTCTGGCCCCCACTGACGACAATCCGCCAACCCACCCGCGACCTCGCCTACGCCGCCGCGAGCCTGCTGTTCGAGAAAGTCGACGGCGTCGAACACCGGCGGTTGCAGCATGAACTGGTGGTGCGGGGGAGTGTGGGGCGGGTGGGGTGAGGTCAGAGGGGCTTGATCACAACATCGCCCGAAAATAGCTTCCCACTCGTCGGCCTAACTGACGATTCGGGTGGCGCTCGATCAAAGTTCAGGTCAAGAATGCGCGTCTGCTTGAGCGCCGTATGTGCTCTAGACCTAAGCCTGAAGCGAAGTTTGATGGACGTCAGATTTTCTGTCCCCAAAATACATAGCTGTCGCTCAGGGTTATCCAAACTCGCACCAACGGCAGTTGGGTCTTGGATATGCTCTGCCCCACCGAACGGCTGTAAGCGAACCTGAAATCGAGCAAAGACGGGACCAGAATCTTGGATATTTACGGATTGGACCTGCCAATCGTCTTTCGATTGACCTAGCACATGCCAATCAACCATCAGCGCGTTGTCAGCACGATAACAGTCGCTTTCAACGTATGGGAAAGACATTCGAAATTGCGCGCGCCATGACCTCCAAGCCATGAAAGCGAAAAACGCGCTTACTAAGGCACCGATTGCCGATACCCAACTGCTGTAATCCAAATGTGACATAGGCGCTGCCTGCCCCATTCAACGACGGCAATCCAGCGTTTTTGAATACGGACTATGCCTTACACAATCAATGACACCCTTGACCCCGCCCCCTCCTTCGCGCCAATAAGACAGCGCTGTCAGAAACCGGAGTCCCGCGTGCGCTATGAGTGAGCTTCCTCAAGTTCCGACCACCCGCCTCCTTGGCAAGAGCGGCATTGTCGTCTCGTCGATGGCGTGGGGCATGTGGCGCTTTGCGGGCCGTTCGGTCGCAGAAGCCCGCGCGCTGGTCGAAGCAGCGCTGGGCAGCGGGATCACCCTCTTCGACACCGCCGACATCTATGGCTTCAACGGCAAAGGCGGCTTCGGCGATGCCGAGTCGCTCCTCGGCCAAGTCTTCGCCGACAGCCCCGGCCTTCGCGACCGCATGGTGCTGGCGACCAAGGGCGGGATCATCCCCCCCGCACCCTATGACTCATCGCCCGCCTATCTCGAAAGCGCCATTGATGCGTCCTTGAAACGCCTCGGTGTCCCCCGAATTGACCTTTACCAGATACACCGCCCCGACATTCTGACACATCCGCACGAAGTCGCCCGCGCCATGGAAAAAGCCTATGCGCTCGGCAAAATCGGCGCGTTCGGCGTCTCGAACGTCACGCCCGCGCAAGTCACCGCGATGAACGCCATGATGCCGCGCGAACTCCCGCTCTCGACCACGCAGCCCGAACTCTCGCCGCTCTGTCTGACGCCCCTCGAAGACGGCACGCTCGACATTGCGATGACGCACAACCAGGCCGTGCTGGCGTGGTCCCCCCTCGGTGGTGGCCGCATCGCCAACCCTACGAACGCCCGCGAAACCGCTGTTGCCGCTGCGCTCGACGAGGTCGCAAACGCGCATGGCGTGTCACGCACTGCCGCCGCCTACGCCTGGATCATGGCACATCCGGCAAATCCCATCCCCATTGTCGGCTCGCAACACGCGGCACGTATCGCCGAAGCCGCCGACGCCCACAAAGTCCGCTGGACCCGCGAAAGCTGGTACAAAGTGTTGGTCGCCTCACGAGGAGTGCCCCTGCCATGATGCGCGCCGCCCCCACCAAAACCGTTCGCCCTGAGCTTGTCGAAGGGTTGTCCTTCTTGGGTGCAGTGCAGAAGAACAAGGGCAAGGCTTCGACAAGCTCAGCCCGAACGGATGGGGAGATGGTTTCGTGACTAACCAAACCGAAGTAAGCTGGTTCTCCGCCCTCTGCGATGATGACTACGAATTCCTCGGCCAGCCCGATCCGATGCTCGCGTCAAGCTGGGAGCATTGCCGCAACATTGTCCTGACTGCCGAAAAGGGCGGGTTCGACAATATCCTCCTCCCCAGCGGTTACCAGCTCGGCCTCGACACCACCGCCTTTGCTGCCGCCATCGCTGCACTCACCAGCAAAATACGCCTCCTCATGGCCATCCGCATCGGCGAAAGCTGGCCGCCGCAGCTCGCGCGGCAAATTGCGACCCTCGATCAGATCACCGGCGGTCGCATGACGATCAACATCATCTCTTCCGACCTCCCCGGCGAGAAACTGGCCAGCGCCCCGCGCTATGCCCGCACGCTTGAGGTGATGCAGATCCTCAAAACGCTGCTCAACGGCGAACATCTCAATCACCAGGGCGAGCATTATAAAATCGATGTCGCCCCGCCACGCATGGCCACCGTCAGCGGCAAATGCCCGCCGCTCTATTTCGGCGGCCTGTCCGACGATGCCCGCGAAGCTGCGGCACAAGGCTGCGACGTCTACCTCATGTGGCCCGACACAATGCCAGCGGTCCGCGAGATCATCGCCGACATGCGCGCCCGCGCCGCTAGGCATGGCCGGACGCTCAAATTCGGCTACCGCGCCCACGTCATCATCCGCGAAACCGAGAGCGAAGCGCGCGCCTACGCCAGTCGCCTGTTGTCCAAACTCGATGCCGATACCGGCGACGCGATCCGCGCCAAGTCACTCGATTCCGCCAGCTATGGCGTCCAGCGACAGGCCGAACTCCGCGCCCAGGCGGGCGACGAAGGTTTCGTCGAAGACAATCTGTGGACCGGCATCGGTCGCGCGCGGTCGGGCTGTGGAGCGGCCATTGTGGGTGATCCCGATCAGGTTCTGGCAAAACTCAAAGCCTATCAGGCCGAAGGAATCGAGGCGTTCATCCTGTCAGGATACCCACACGCCGCAGAAGCCGATCTTTTTGCCCGCCACATCCTGCCGCATCTCGATCACGGACCGTTAATGATCTAAAGCGCAGTTCATGCTGATGCGCGTACTGATCCTTATCCCCGCCATGCTGCTCCCCGGCTGTGTCCAGACAGTCGCCAGTGTTGTGACCGCCCCTTTCAAAGTCGCTGGCAAAGCCGCCGACTGGGCAACAACCAGTCAGGACGAAGCCGACCGCAACCGGGGCCGCTATGTCCGCAAGGCCGAGGAGCGCGCGCGAAAGGATTGCAAACGCCAAGCCGAAGGCGATCTGGCGCGCGAACAGTGCGTCCGCGATACGCTGCGCGCGCAGGGAATCACCTGAAGGTTACGCAGCGCGATTAAGCGCGAAGGGAATCAACGCGTGGTGCGTATGTCCCTTGAGAATGAAAGGGATCGTTTATGCGCGACAATATGATCGAAGTGCTCGAGGCCGATCAAATCGCTGACAATCCCCCGGTAATTCCCGGCGAACTGGCCGGCATCGTTGCGGCGACTTTACCCGCACTTGCCCTCGCAGCTTGTGGCGATGGCGGATCACCAACCGCGTCGCCTCCCCCGCCGCCACCGCCACCGCCCGCCGCCGTCCTGCCCACCGCAACACAAGCCAGCCGCTTCCTCGCGCAAAGCTCGATGGGGTCATCAAAGGCCGACATCGCGGCGGTGCAATCCAGTGGCTATGACGCTTGGCTGACCACACAATTTGCGACGGCGCGGGCGACCACGCATTGGGATTGGCTCGTCGCGCAGGGCTATAATGTTGCCGCCAACATGAACTCGCAACTGGGCTTCAACCCGACTGTCTGGCGACAGGCCATCGCCAGCCAGGATCAGTTGCGCCAGCGCATCGGCCTTTCGTTGCTCGATTTTCTCGTCGTCGGGATTGATGGTCTCAACATCAACTGGAAGCCATTTGCCGCCAGTGCCTACTTCGACATTTTGCTCGATAACGCATTCGGCAATTTTCGCGATCTGATCGAGAAAATCTCGCTGAGCCCGACGATGGGCGTTTACCTGACCTACGTCCGCAACAAAAAAGCGAACGCGACCGCAGGGTCGGTGCCCGACGAAAATTATGCCCGTGAACTGATGCAGCTGTTCACGATCGGCCTCTACAAACTCAACGCCAATGGAACGCAGGTGCTCGTCGGTGGCAAGCCGGTTGAATCCTATGTGCAGGAGGATGTGTCAGGCCTCGCCCGGGTCTTCACGGGTTTCAGCTACGCCACCAACAATAATAGTACGCCAGATCGGTTGCGCGTCCCGATGATCCAGATTGCCGGGGACCATGAGCTTGGGGCCAAGACGTTCCTCGGCACCACGATCCCCGCCGGGACCGATGGCATGGCCAGCCTGAAAATCGCGCTCGACACCATCTTTGCGCACCCCAATATGCCGCCGTTTATATCGAAACAGCTTATTCAGCGGCTCGTGACCAGCAATCCGTCGGCGGCCTATGTCGGTCGTGTGTCAGCTATCTTTGCCAACAATGGCTCGGGCGTACGCGGAGACATGAAAGCCATCATCCGTGCGATCCTGCTCGACGATGAAGCGCGCAACGAGGCGAACCTGACGAGCTCGAGTTTCGGCAAGCTGCGCGAGCCCGTGATCCGGCTGACCAACTGGGCGCGCGCGTTTGGTGTGAACAGCCCGTCCGAAGCTTGGGGTTTCGGCGACACGAGCAGCACGGCGACCCGCCTCGGCCAGAGCATCGGGCGGTCTCCCAGCGTCTTTAACTATTTCCGGCCCGGCTATTCGCCACCGAATACCGTGATCGCCTCATCTGGGCTTGTCGGCCCCGAATTCCAGATCACGAGCGACACCAGCGTCATTGCCTATGTCAATTATATGCAGGGGCTTATTCAGTCCGGGGCAGGCGATGCGCGCGCAAACTATGCTGACATCCTGACAAAAGCAGCCGATGCGCAGGCATTGGTTGACGAGGTCAACCTGATCCTCGCAGCCGGGCAATTGAGCGCATCCAGCCTCGCCACGATCCGCACGGCAGTGGAAAGCATCAGTGCGACCGCGACCAACGGCCCGATCAACCGGGTTTACACCGCCATCCTGCTCGTGATGGCCGCGCCTGAATATATCACGCAGAAATAAGGGGAAACCGGATGACCAGCACTCAATCGCGCCGCGCGTTTCTCAAAACCTCTGCCAGCCTTGGCATTGCCGGGGCCGCCGCACCGTTTGTCACAACCCTTGCCGCTATTGGTGAAGCGGCCGCCAGCGTCGCCACTGATTACAGGGCGCTGGTTTGCGTCTTTCTCTATGGCGGTAATGATTATGCCAACACGCTGACGCCTTATGATCAGGCGAGTTATGACGCATATGCCCGGCTTCGCCCGGTGCTCGCTTATCAACGCGCGGCACTGGATTCGACCTTGCTGGTGCCTTCAACTGCGCTCGCCAGCGGGCGGCAATATGCGCTTGCGCCGACGATGGCGTCGCTCCTGCCCGTTTTTAATGCGGGCAAAATGGCCGTTGTCATGAACGTCGGCACGCTCATCCAGCCGACGACCAAAACGCAATACATCGCCAAAAGTGCGCCCCTTCCACCCAAGCTCTTTTCGCACAATGACCAGCAGAGCTTCTGGCAATCCTCAAGTCCCGAAGGCGCAACCTCGGGCTGGGGTGGCCGTCTGGGCGACTTGCTTCAAGCGGGCAACGGCAGCGCGACACTCACCTGCATCAACGCGTCGGGCAATGCCGTCTTCCTCGCGGGCAAGACCGCTGTTCCCTATACAGTCAGCACGGCAGGGCCGGTCGCCCTGACCGGCAATACGACAGTTTACTCGTCGGCAACCGCCAGCACCGCCTTGAAAACACTGATGACCGGCGCGCGCATCAACATTTTCGAAAATGAACATAGCAAGGTCAGCAAACGCTCGCTCGACACCGGCGCACAAGTCTCTGGCGCGCTCGCGGGATCACCTGCCTTCACCACCGCCTACCCGGCGACATCACTGGCCGACCAGCTCAAGATCGTTGCGCGGATGATTTCGGTCAGCAGCGAGCTTGGCGCAAAACGTCAGGTGTTTTTCGTGTCGCTGGGCGGGTTCGATTTGCATGACAATCTCGTGGCGCTCCACCCAACGCTCCTCGCCACCGTCGCTGATGCCATGAAGGCCTTCTACGACCATACTGTCGAACTGGGTATATCGGACAAGGTCACGACCTTTACCGGTTCTGATTTCGGGCGCACCCTTGTCCCCAATACCGACGGGTCGGATCATGGCTGGGGATCGATGCACTTCGTCATGGGCGGTGCGGTGCGCGGCCAGCGTTTGTACGGCACCGCGCCCGAAGTCGCCGACAACGGCCCGGATGATGTCGGGCAAGGTCGCCTGCTGCCCGCAATTAGCGTTGATCAATATGCCGCGACACTCGCGTCTTGGTTTGGCGTGTCGAACGGCGAATTGCCGACCGTGTTACCCAACATCACTGGCTACAACCAATCGACATGGAACTTGGGCTTCGTATGATCCGGCGTGGTGGGCGCGGCAGGGATTGAACCTGCGACCCCACCCGTGTGAAGGGTGTGCTCTACCACTGAGCTACGCGCCCGCACGATTGCGGAGCCATCACGCCAAAAATGCGAAAGGCGGCAATGACGCCGCCAGTCGCTTGAATTTGCCTAACCGCCCCAACGGCGGTTTGTAAAGCTGCTTAGTTGACCGAGTCCTTCAACGCCTTGCCCGGGCGGAACTTCGGCTGGCTTGATGCCTTGATCGCCATTGGTTCGCCTGTTCGCGGATTGCGGCCTGTCGACGCCTTGCGGCGCGTCACCGAAAAACTGCCGAAGCCAACGAGACGGACTTCGCCCCCTTTTTTCAGCGCATGCGAAATCGTGTCGAACACGGCCTCAACGGCTTTGGACGCATCGCCTTTGCTCAGGCCGGCGACATTGGCGACTTCGCCGATCAAATCCTGCTTATTCATACCCTGGATACCCCCTCGGAATCATGGTGAATGATGGAATCACTCTACAAACGAGCGCCGCAGTAATGCGCCGCTGTGCGCACTTGTCAAAACAAAAGCGTCACAAAGTCGGATTGCTGCGGTTTCGTGCCGTTTCGAGACTCTTGTGCCTTAATGCCGTAGCATATCTTCGGGCGGCACCGCACCGGGCACGGGCTGCGCAGCCAGTTCATCGGCTTCGGTCCAATCGATTGCCGTCAGCGGCTCTGTCAGCGCCAGTGCGAGCACTTCGTCAACATGGCGAACCGGAATGATTTTCAGCCCATCGCGGATGTTCGCCGGGATTTCGGCGAGGTCCTTTTCATTCTCATGCGGAATGAGAACGGTTGTAATCCCCCCACGCAACGCCGCCAGCAGCTTTTCCTTCAGGCCGCCAATCGGCAGGACACGGCCTCGCAACGTCACTTCGCCCGTCATCGCGACATCGCGGCGAACCGGCGTGCCGGTCAGTGTCGAGACCATCGCCGTTACCATCCCGACGCCCGCCGATGGTCCATCCTTCGGTACGGCCCCCTCGGGCAGATGAATGTGGATGTCTTTGCGCGCGAACAGGCTCGGTTTGATGCCATAAGACGGCGCACGCGCCTTCACATAACTCAAAGCCGCTTGGATCGACTCGGACATCACATCGCCGAGCTTGCCAGTCGAGCGCACCATGCCCTTACCCTGCACCGTCACGGCTTCGATGGTCAGCAATTCGCCACCGACTTCCGTCCACGCAAGACCCGTCACCGCGCCAATCTGGTTTTCTTCCTCGCTAAGTCCATGACGATATTTCTGGACACCCGCAAACTCATGCAGGTTTTCGGGCGTGATCACAACACCTTCAACCTTTTTCTCCAGAATTTGCCGCAATACTTTGCGCGCTAGTTTGGCAATCTCTCGCTCCAATGTCCGCACGCCGGCCTCGCGCGTATATTGCTGAATCAACGTCCGCAGCCCTTCATCGGTCAGCACAAACTCGTTCGGCTTCAGTCCATGAGCCTCGATCTGCTTGTCGATCAAATGCTGCTTGGCGATCTCGACTTTCTCGTCCTCGGTATAGCCCTCAAGCCGGATGATCTCCATCCGGTCGAGCAACGCTTGCGGCAGATTCAGCGTGTTTGCCGTTGTCACAAACATCACGTCGGACAGGTCGATGTCGACTTCCAGATAATGATCCTGGAATTTGCTATTCTGTTCGGGGTCGAGCACCTCGAGCAGCGCCGAAGCCGGATCGCCGCGGAAATCCTGACCCAGCTTGTCGATTTCGTCGAGCAGGAACAGCGGATTGCTCGTCCCGGCCTTCTTCAAATTCGTGACGATCTTGCCAGGCAGCGACCCGATATAAGTCCGCCGATGCCCGCGGATTTCAGCCTCGTCACGCACACCGCCCAGCGACTGGCGGATAAACTCGCGCCCCGTCGCCTTGGCAATGCTCTTGCCGAGCGAGGTCTTGCCGACGCCGGGCGGCCCGACGAGACACAGGATCGGCCCCTTCAGCTTGTTCGTCCGCGCCTGCACTGCCAGATATTCGACGATCCGGTCCTTGACCTTGTCGAGCGCATAATGGTCATCATCAAGCACCGCTTGCGCCGCGACTAGATCGCGCTTCAGCTTGGACTTCTTGCCCCAAGGCAGCCCCAGCAAAATGTCGAGATAATTGCGCACAACCGTCGATTCGGCCGACATCGGCGCCATCGTCTTGAGCTTTTTCAGCTCGACAGTCGCTTTGGTCTTGGCTTCCTTCGACAGCTTCAGCTTGGCAATCTTGGCGGCATATTCGGCGACTTCATCGCCTTCGCCGTCTTCGCCTTCATTGCCGAGCTCGCGCTGGATCGCTTTCAGCTGTTCGTTCAAATAATATTCGCGCTGAGTCTTTTCCATCTGCCGTTTCACACGGCTGCGGATTTTCTTTTCGACCTGCAGGACGCCCAATTCACCTTCCATGAAGGCGAAAACCATCTCAAGCCGCTTGCCCGGATCGGCTTCGGCGAGCAGCGCTTGCTTATCGGCAACCTTGACCGAAATATTCGCCGCGACGGCATCGGCCAGCCGCGCCGGATCATCAATGTCAGCCAATTGCATCGACGTTTCCGCCGGCAACTTCTTGTTCAACTTGGCATAATTTTCGAACTGGTCGACCACCGACCGCATCAGGGCTTCAGTCTCGTTGCCTTCGGCTTCAACAGCGGCAACTTCGTCGACCGTCGCCGTCAGATGCTCGCCATCATGACGCAAGTCGGACAACGTCGCGCGCCGCTGTCCCTCGACGAGCACACGCACTGTGCCATCGGGCAGCTTGAGCAACTGCATTACAGTCGCAATCACGCCCAGATCATACAGGTCATCGCGCCCCGGATCATCATTCGCCGGGTCCAACTGTGCGACCAGGAAAATTTCCTTGTCCGCCGCCATGGCGGCTTCCAGCGCCGAGACGGATTTGTCGCGGCCGACAAACAAGGGAACAATCATCTGCGGAAACACGACAATGTCGCGCAGCGGAAGGACGGGGTAGGTAATGCTCATTAGCGCTATATGGTGGAGCATGTCGTCGGGTGCAACGTCGGTCGGACACGAAACGCCCGACCGATCATCAATTTACCACCCGCATTGCTTGCCTGCATTCTGCTTGCCCAGCCACGTCATCAGTGGCTTGAAATAGGCAACCATCGACTTGCCGCTCATCTCGCGGCTGCCCGTGTAGGCCTGTAACGCATCGGGCCACGGCTTGGACGCGCCCATTTCGAGCATCGCATTAAAGCGCTTGCCGACTTCCTTGTTGCCATAAAAGGAGCAGCGATGCAGCGGCCCTGTCCATCCCGCTTGCTTGCACGCCGCTTCGTAAAACTGGAACTGGAGCAACCGCGCGAGGAAGTAGCGCGTATATGGTGTGTTCCCGGGAATGTGGAACTTCGCGCCGGGATCGAAATTGCTTTCGTCGCGTGCTGTCGGAGGGGTAATTCCCTGATATTGCAGGCGAAGGTCGGTCCAGCCCTTATTATACGTCGCGGGCGTGAGCTTGCCCGAAAAGACATTCCAGCGCCATTTGTCGACGAGCAGGCCGAACGGCAGGAACGCCACCTTGTCCATCGCCTGCCGCAACAGCAAGCCCACATCCTTGTCCGCGCTCGGCACCTTGTCCGCGCCCAGCAAGCCGATCTGCACCAGATATTGCGGTGTAATGCTCAGCGCAACGGTATCACCGATCGCTTCGTGAAACCCGTCGTTCGCGCCATTCTGATACAGAATCGATTTCGCCTTATAGGCGCGCTGGTAATAATTATGCCCCAGCTCGTGGTGCACCGTCACAAAGTCGCCCGTATTGATCTTGGTGCACATCTTGACGCGCAGGTCATCCTTCGAGTCCAGATTCCATGCGCTCGCATGACAGATCACATCGCGGTCGAGTGGCTTGATAAATTGCGTGCGCTCCCAGAATGTCTTGGGCAGGGGTTCAAATCCTAGCGAAGAGAAAAAACCTTCGCCAATCTTGAAGATTTCCTTTTCCCATTTGCCGCGTTTGGCCGGGTCGGTTTCCTTGGGATCGGTTTCGACAAAGCCCTTGGCCTTCAGCAAGTCGCCGATTTCGTAACCAATATCTCCGGCGCCCGCTGGGGCAACGATATCATAAATATCGCCCCATTCCTGCGCCCACATATTGCCAAGCAAGTCGGCGCGGATCGGCCCCGTCGCCTTCTGCACCGCATCACCATATTTTGCATTGAGCTTGCCGCGGGTGTAACAATGAAGCGCATCATAAAGCGGCTTTACTTCGCCCCACAGCTTGTCGGTCAGCGCCGCAAACGCATCCGGGTCCATGTCATAGCCCGACCGCCACATCGCCCCTGTGTCAGCATAGCCAAGCTCGCGCGCACCTTGATTGGCGATCTCGACCATACGCGCATAATCTGCCTTCATCGGCTTGCCGACATTGGTGTGCCAGCTCGTCCACATCTCCGCGAGTTCGGCCGGGTTGCGGTTCGTACCCATCGCCGCCTCGATGTCCGACCCGTTGGTCTCGAAACCTTTGAGCGTCCCCTTGCCCTTGCCATAGGACGAGTTGAGCCGCGTCGCGATATTGTTAAGTTCCGCCGCCGCACCCTCGGTCGACGGGGCAGGCAGCGTCAGCCCCGCGCGCAGGAAATCGAGCTTGCGCTTCGTATCATAGGACAGCCCCGGCACTTTGGCGAAGACCGCAGCCTGCTTGGCAAAGCGCACCCCCATTTCGGTGCCTTGCGTGCCCACGCGCGCGCTCAAGGCGTCAGTATCTTCGGTGATATAGGTGTTGTTCACCCACGCGACTTGCGCGCCATAGATGCTGAAATCGGCAAGTTCTTTTTCGACCTGTGCGACGAAGGCGTCAGCCTCCGCCAAGGTCGGTGCTGCGCTCTGGGCAAGCGCGGGCATGGCAAAAGCAAGCGCAATTGTGGATACGAAAATCTTCATGGGGAAAGCCTCAACCTGTAATATTGTTACGCGCAGATTGAACGCGCAATCGGATCAGGTCAACGGGATTTAGGCGGGGATCGGCGAGACCGAATAGGACTGCTCGATGGCGCGCGGCGCGGCGAGATATTTGGTCGGCAGGTCAGTGATATTGAGCGCCTTGCGAACGTCGGCAAGCGGCAGCGGCAGCATTGCTTCCCAATCGGTTTCGGGCAGCCATTTCGCCCTATAGCCGCGCCGTAGCCCCTGCCACATCGCACTCATAATGGGCTCGCCGGGGAAGGCTTTGCGATAATTCCACGCCCCCGCAATCGCGATCACCATGAAACCGATATTCATGGTATGCGGATAAGAAAAAGCGACGTTGCACACTTCGCCGAATCCGTCGCAGCCATAGCCGCCAACGACATGCCAGAGGTCATGCTGCACCCGCGTGCGCATTTCGTAACGGCGCTCGTTTTCGGTCAACTCATACTCGTCGAGCCCTGCCTCGCGCGCAGCTTCGCTCAACCCCTCGGGCGTGATCCCGCAATGGTCCATGAAAGAGATAAATTCGCGGCCAAGACTGCCCGCCGGGAGCGCCTCAAGATAAGCTCGATCCACCAGCGTATCGACCAGATCGACCTTGTTCGCATTCACGCGCATGCCTAGCGGCGTTTTTGCGAACCGCTTCACATTGCGCACAAACGACATGCCACGCATCGCGACGAGGAGGCGGAACACTTGGCTCGTGTCCTCCTTGTTCCGGATCAACTTCCGGATCGCGTCAAGCGCAACCATTGGCTGATACCGGTTCTCGATCATCTGGCTAATGACACCCATGTCAGTAACATAAGCATCACGTCTTAATTTGCAACTAAAAAATCCCGGAACGCGACGCCAAGGTCAGGCTTGACCACAGCACTCATATGGTTGCCCGGCAACGTGATCAGTTGCGCGCCGGGCACGAGGTCCGCTAGCGCCGTAGCCGATCCATTGTCATCATCATCAACACCGCAAATCACGCCGAGCGGCACCGCCAATGCCGCCAATTCTTCGGCGGGCGTGTCGACCGACGTATAAAGCAGATGCTCCAATGCCACCGGATCGCCACCCGTCGTTTTCAGGAACGCCTCGGCCATCCACGCCGGCGATCCCTGCTTGTGCGTGCCCAGCCCCGCAAACACAGCTGCAAAATGATCAATCCTCGCCTGTGTGTCAGTCAGCCCCATGAGGCCCATCCCCGATATAATCGCTCGCCGCGGTGTCGCCCCGCGCACCAGCATCCGCGCCGCCGTCCGCCCGCCCAGCGAATAGCCGCCAAGGTCATAATCGGTCAGCCCTAGATGCGCGATCAGTGCGAAACCATCATCGGCCAGCACGTCCTTGGGATAACGCGCCAAGTCATGCAGCTTCGCACTGTCCCCATGTGCCCGCAGATCAGGCATGATGACCCGAAACCCCGCCGCCGCCAGCACCGCCGCATGGCCAAATTTGATCCAGTTGGTCTGCGCGTTGGACAAATAGCCGTGGAGGAGAACAAGTGCCCTACCCTCGCCGGTTTCGCGCCATACGAGTTGGGTGCCGTCGAATGAAATGAAGTGCTGGATCGCCAAAGCCGCGTTTAGGGTCACAATACGCGCTCCCACTGCCAAATCACTCCCTCGTCCGGATCGTCAGCCTGACCCGTTTGGACGAAACCGCACTTATGCAAAACCCTAGTCGAGGCGTTCTCCTCGGGTAGTGTGTGGGCAAGCACAAGTGAGACACCGCTATTACGCGCAACGTCAAGCATCAGCATCGTCACATCGGTTGCAACGCTGGTGCCTTCATGGGCCGGAAACGTCAGGTAACCGATTTCGACCACACCATCCAGTGGCGCACTTTTGAACCCGCCAAAGCCGACCGGATGACCGTCGCGCCGACCGATATACCCGCACCACGGCGGCACATGCGGCATTGCGGCCACCGCCGCCATCTCGCTGGCAAACTGCCCGGTCACTGCGGGATCTGCGAGTTCTACTTCCCCCGCGCATGGCGTGAGCGTCGTTTTCACAGCGCTCAAGCAGCCTTCTTCAAATGCCGCCGTCCGAGCAATTCTGCAATCTGCACTGCGTTCAACGCTGCACCCTTCCGCAGGTTGTCGCTGACACACCAAAGCGACAACCCGCTGTCTACCGTCGGGTCTTCGCGCACGCGGCTGATGAACGTCGCATAATCGCCGACGCATTCGACGGGCGTCACATAGCCCCCATCTTCGCGCTTATCGACCAGCATGATGCCGGGCGCTTCGCGCAGAATCGACTGTGCTTTCTTCGCCGAAATCTCGCGTTCAAACTCGATGTTGATCGCTTCGGAATGGCCGACAAACACGGGCACACGGACGCATGTCGCGCTGATCTTGATCTTCGGGTCGAGAATCTTCTTGGTCTCGACGACCATTTTCCATTCTTCCTTGGTCGATCCGTCATCCAGGAAATCGTCGATATGCGGGATCACGTTGAACGCGATCTGCTTGGTGAATTTTTTGGCTTCCGCGCTGTCACCGACAAAGATGTTGCGCGATTGCTCGAACAGCTCATCCATGCCTTCCTTGCCCGCGCCCGAAACCGACTGATAGGTCGCAACCACGACGCGCTTAATCACCGCATAATCATGCAGCGGCTTCAGCGCGACGACCATCTGCGCCGTCGAACAGTTCGGGTTGGCGATGATGTTCTTCTTCAAATAGCCATTGATCGCCTCCGGATTCACCTCGGGCACGATGAGCGGCACGTCAGGGTCCATCCGGTAGAGCGAGCTATTGTCGATCACTGTGCAACCAGCAGCGGCAAAGCGCGGCGCATGGATTTTGGTCGCGGTCGATCCAATTGCGAACAGCGCCATATCCCAGCCCGTGGGGTCGAAATTGTCGATATTCTGGACCTTCAGCGTCTTGCCGCTGTCTCCATAATCAACCGAAAGCCCCTGACTCCGCGACGAAGCAAGCACCGCAATCTCGTCCGCCGGAAACTGCCGTTCCGCCAAAATGTTGAGCATTTCGCGCCCGACATTGCCCGTCGCGCCTGCGACCACGATCCGGTAACCCATAAGCTATCTCCTGCTGCGCTGCGGCATAGCGCGCAAATCTTGACTGTCTACCCCGACGCTACGGGAAGCGCATCAAAGGCCACGGTCAGCCGATCCTGCGCACTTTCAAATGGCAAAGTGCCATGCCAGAAATAGGATGGGAAGAGAACGAGTTGGCCCACGCTTGGGCGAACAACACGGCGCGGCTCCAGAGTCAGTTTTAACGCAGCATCGGGCACCCCAAAGGCGAGTGCTCCCGCATTGCCGTCCCCGCCAACTTCGGGCGGCAAATCGACATAAAGCGCACTGCTCAACCAACCCTCGGGATGGATGTGACTGATATGAAAACCCTGCGACCGCAGCCGGACCGACCATGACCCCGAAAATTTGACGCGCCCCGTATTGCGCGACAAAAATGGGTGCGTTGCGTCCGTCGAGAGATCAGCGAGCTTCGCTGCTGCTGCTCGCTGGATCGCTGAAGCTAAATTCACGATGGTGGCATCAGGGCTGTCGAACAATGTCCCCCTAGTCTGGGTCCCGCCGCGCAGTGATTGATCACCTGGCGCAGCAAACATTCGGTGGCGGCTGTTCAGGTTTTCACCAAGCGCGCGCCAATCAACATCTGGCACGTCTGTCACCATGACATGCCGCTCATAATCCGCCAGCCAGGCTTCGCGTGGATCGGACCGAACTCGCCAGATTGCCGTCAGCAACGCCCAAGCCGCTTGATCTTGCGGCGTCAGTGCCGTCGCCTGCAACGCTTCGGCTTCGGCCGCTGTGTAATCGGCAAGTCGCGTAAGGACATGCGCCAGCGTCGTGCGCGCCGGAGCATAGCCCGGTTCAACCGCGAGGGCATCGACCAGCACATCGCGCGCCTCGGCATCACGGTCGAGACCCGACAAAGCCAGCGCATGATAAACCGTGATCATCGTGTCCCTGCCAAACCGCGCTTCGGCATCATGCGCGAACGCAAGGAGTGCTGGCCAGTCCGAGTGGCCCCGCGCCGCACTCAGCGCCGACACCCACAGCATGCCGATGTCAGGCCGTTTTTTCAACGCCTCGCGATAACTGTCGAGGGCTTTGTCGGCGCGGCCGATCTGGGGCAAGAGCGCCGCCAGCGTCTGATGTGCGTCTAGGACGTCCGGATGATCAAACAACAGCTGTTGGTAAGTATCGACCGCTTCGTCAAACCGCCCCAAATCGCCCAATATATGCGCACGCATCAGCCTCGATTCAGGCCTTTGCGGGCCCAACCTCAGCGCCATTTCAATCGCCGCCAGCGCTTCTTCAAACCGCTCATCGATGCGCAGTGCAACAGCACGATTGTGCGCCGTGACGACGGTTTCAGTCATTCTTCTTGACGACCGTCCTGTCGAGGAAGCCGAGAATCGTCCGCCACAAATGGACGCTCACACCCGGACCGGCGACGCGGTGTGTCTGCCCCGGATAGACCATCGTCTCGAACGGCTTTGCCGCGCCTTGCAGCTTTGCCATTAACGCCGTCGTGTTTTCAAACACGACATTGTCGTCAGCCATCCCGTGGATCACCAACAGCGGGTCGGACATTGCCGTTGCCGTCTCAAGCGCACTCGATTTTTTATAAGCGGCGGCATCCGCTTGCGGCGTGCCCATATAACGCTCGGTGTAATGCGTGTCGTAAAGTTCCCACTTTGTAACCGGCGCGCCCGATACGCCCGCCGCGAACACAACCGGCGCGCGCTGGAGCAAG
>JANLSJ010000015.1:0-21336 GCA_031362355.1 Sphingomonas sp. | reverse complement strand
GGCGCGATGCGTTCGGCCCAGTCGCCCGGCGTGTCTATCGACGCGGTGCAAAGACGGAAATTGGTGTCGGTGTCATTCGTCACGATGAACAGCGTGTCATCATGCGTTTCGACATCATATTCGACGCCTGCCTGACGCGCGCGGACAAGGATCGGCGTGGCGAGCGGATCGTTCGCTGGGAGCAGGCGCACTTCAGACGTCGTATTGTCCCCCGCCGCAACTGCGATCCATTTGCGGTCATGCGTCATGCCGACACCGCATTGAAAACCGATGTCGTCTTCCTGATAGATCGCCACGTCGTCGGCGGTCGGCGTGTCCATGCGGTGCAGCTTGATCGTGTCGATCCGCCACTGGTCGTTGACTTGGCCATAAAGAAACGCCGAAGCATCGGCGTTCCAGACGAGTGCGCCCATCGTGCCGGGAATCAGGTCGGGCAGGTTGGCACCGGTGCTGAGATCGCGGACGCGCGCCGTGAAGCGTTCGCTGCCATTGTCGTCGATGGCATAGGCAAGCCAGCGACCGCACTCGCTGATCGAGAGAGCGCCGAGACGGAAATATTCCTTGCCCTCGGCCAGTGCCGGCTCGTCGAGGATCAGCTCGTCGGGACCGCCTGAAACAGGACGCCGCCACCATTTGCGATATTGCCCGCCGGTCTCGAACGCGCGCCAATAAAAATAATCGCCGTCCTTTGCGGGGACGCTTTGGTCGTCTTCCTTGATGCGGCCCTTCATTTCCTGAAAAATCGTTTCGATCAGCGGCGCGTGTGGGGCCATCGCGGTTTCGAAAAAGGCGTTTTCGGCTTTCAGATAATCAAGCACTTCAGGGTCGGTAACTTCCGGGTATTTCGCATCGCGCAGCCACGCATAATCGTCGGATAGGGTGACGCCGTGGATGGTCTTGGTAGAGGGCTTCGTGGTGGCGATGGGTGCAGAGGTTTTATCGATCATAAGGGTGCGCATAGCGGGGCGCGCGCGCGGGACAAGGAAAAGTCTCGACAGCGCGGGCTGCGGGGGGAATAGGGACTGGCAATGACAGACAAGCGCACCCTTGCCGAGTGGCAGGCACTGGCCGCCAAGGAAGTGAAGAACCGCGACCTGACGTGGCCGACGCCCGAGGGGATTGCGGTCAAGCCTTTGTATACCTCTGACGACGCGGGCGATCCGGGGCTGCCAGGCTTTGCGCCGTTCACGCGCGGGGTTCGTGCCAGCATGTATGCGGGCAGGCCGTGGACGATCCGGCAATATGCGGGGTTTTCGACCGCCGAGGAGTCCAACGCCTTTTATCGGCGGAATCTGGCGGCGGGGCAAAAGGGCTTAAGCGTCGCCTTCGATCTGGCGACGCATCGCGGCTATGACTCGGATCACCCGCGCGTCGTCGGCGATGTCGGGAAGGCGGGCGTCGCCATAGACTCTGTCGAGGACATGAAAATCCTGTTCGACGGCATTCCGCTTGATCAGATGAGCGTGAGCATGACGATGAACGGCGCGGTGATCCCGATTCTCGCGTTTTTCATCGTGGCGGGCGAGGAACAGGGCGTTCCTCAGGAGAAGCTGGATGGCACGATCCAGAATGACATTCTGAAGGAGTTCATGGTCCGCAACACCTATATCTATCCGCCCGAACCCTCGATGCGGATCGTGTCGGACATCATTGCCTACACGTCCGCCAACATGCCGAAATTCAACAGCATTTCGATCAGCGGCTATCACATGCACGAAGCCGGGGCGACGGCAGTGCAGGAGCTTGCCTTCACGATTGCGGATGGGAAAGAATATGTACAGCGGGCGATGTCCAGCGGACTGGACATTGATGCGTTCGCGGGGCGGCTGAGCTTCTTTTTCGGCATTGGCATGAATTTTTTCATGGAAGTGGCGAAGCTGCGCGCGGCGCGGACGCTGTGGTGGCAGGTGATGGACGGGCTGGGCGCGCGGGACGAGCGCTCGAAAATGCTGCGCACGCATTGCCAGACGTCGGGCGTGTCGCTGCAGGAAGCCGATCCGTATAATAATGTGATCCGCACCACGGTCGAGGCGATGGCAGCGACACTCGGGGGCACGCAATCGCTGCACACCAATGCGCTCGACGAGGCGATTGCGCTGCCGACCGAGTTCAGCGCCCGCATCGCCCGCAACACGCAGATCGTGCTCGCCGAAGAGACCGGCATCACGCGCGTCGTCGATCCGCTCGGCGGGAGTTATTATGTCGAGGCGCTAACTAGCGAACTGGTGGATCAGGCGTGGCAGATCATCGACGAAGTCGATGGCCTTGGCGGGATGACCAAGGCCGTCGCCAGCGGCATGCCCAAACGCTTGATCGAGGAAGCAGCCGCTGCACGACAGGCGCGGGTTGACAAGGGTGAGGACGTGATCGTCGGCGTTAATAAATACCAGCCGGTCCACGCCGAGCCGATCGATTTTCTGAGCATCGACAATGACAAAGTCCGCGAGGGGCAGGTCGCGCGGATCAAGGCGACGAAGGCCGCGCGCGATGAAGCAGCGTGTCAGGCGGCGCTGAAGGCTTTGACGGAGGGGGCCAGGCTCTCCACCCAAACCGATCACCCTGAGCCTGTCGAAGGGCTGCCCTTCTCCGGCACGAAAGGCGAAGAAGAAAGTGCAGGGCTTCGACAAGCTCAGCCCGAACGGAATCTCTTGGCCTTAGCCGTTACCGCTGCCCGTGCCCGCGCCACGCTCGGCGAAATATCGGATGCGATGGAGCTGGTTTTCGGCCGCTACGCGACAACGCCCGAGCCGGTGCGCGGCATCTATGGCAGTGCGCATGAATTCGACGCCGCCTGGGCCCGCGTGACCGATGGGGTCGAGGCCACCGCCCGCCGCCTCGGCCACAAGCCCCGCGTGCTGATCGCCAAGATGGGGCAGGACGGCCATGATCGGGGGGCCAATGTCGTTGCCAGCGCGTTTGCGGACATGGGCTTCGACACCATAAGCGGGCCACTGTTCCAGACGCCCGAGGAGACTTTGGCGCTGGCATTGGAACGCAATGTCGATGCTATCGGCGCGTCCTCGCTCGCGGCGGGGCACAAGACGCTGATTCCCGAGCTTATCCGCCTGCTCCGCGAGGCAGGCCGCAGCGACATCAAGGTCTTCGCGGGCGGCGTCATCCCGCCGCAGGATTATCAATACCTCCGCGACGCAGGCGTGGTCGGCATCTACGGCCCCGGCAGCAACATCGTCGAATGCGCGGCGGATGTGTTGCGGCTGTTGGGGCATAATATGCCGCCCGAGGGACTGAGTGAGGCGGCGGAGTGAGTAAAAAGTTCTTGATGCAAATTGTAAAATTGACCGCATTTATTTTGGTGGCTGCCAACATCTTACTCATTTTTTCAGGCGTCGTTGTTTTGATTGACGATCGTATCGTGCCTTCCGGGCAAAGTTATTACTTTGTGCATCGAATGAAAGACAAGACGTTCGAGAGAGGATTGTGGACAAAAGAGGACGGTCCAGTTCATTTGTGCACTTATTGGAATGGGTTTCGAACGGTCAACGTGCGTTACGGAAATAAAAAATATGGCGATGAAGAGATCATCACCAAACCGTGTGACAGTATCAAATGGTTAATCGGGTTTTCCGCTTTGTAAAATTATAAAGAGATTGCGATGTTCACTAAAATCCTGATCGCGAACCGAGGCGAGATAGCGTGTCGGGTCATTCGCACTGCCAAGAAAATGGGCATCGCCACCGTCGCGGTCTATTCCGACGCCGACGCGCGCAGCCCGCATGCTTTGATGGCCGATGAAGCGGTGCATATCGGGCCCTCGCCCGCTGCCGAAAGCTACTTGCAAGCCGACAAGATCATCGCCGCGTGCAAGCAAACCGGCGCGCAGGCGGTGCATCCGGGCTATGGTTTTCTGTCCGAGCGCACCTCGTTCGCGCAGGCCCTCGCCGACAACGGCATCGCGTTCATCGGGCCGCCGATCAACGCCATCGCGGCGATGGGCGACAAGATCGAGTCGAAGAAACTGGCGCTGAAAGCCGGGGTCAACGTCGTACCCGGCTTTGTTGGCGAGATTGACAGCACCGAGCACGCGGTCGAGATCGCAAACGGCATCGGCTATCCGGTGATGATGAAAGCGTCGGCGGGCGGCGGCGGCAAGGGGATGCGGCTAGCGTACTCGGAGGCCGACGTCCGCGAAGGGTTTGAAGCGACCAAGCGCGAGGGGCTCGCGAGTTTCGGCGACGACCGCGTCTTCATCGAGAAGTTCATCCTCAATCCGCGCCACATCGAAATCCAGATCCTGGGCGATCAGCACGGCACCATCATCTACCTCAACGAGCGCGAATGCAGCATACAGCGCCGCCACCAGAAGGTCGTCGAGGAGGCGCCGTCGCCGTTCGTCACGCCCAAGATGCGTCAGGCGATGGGCGAGCAGTGCGTGGCGCTCTCACGGGCGGTTGGTTACTACAGCGCGGGCACGGTCGAGTTGATCGTGTCGGGCGCGGACCCGACGGGGGAGAGTTTCTACTTCCTCGAAATGAACACCCGGCTGCAGGTTGAGCATCCGGTAACCGAGTGCATCACCGGCATCGACCTAGTCGAACAGATGATCCGTGTGGCCGCTGGCGAGAAGCTGGCGTTCGGACAGGAGGATGTAAAACTCGATGGTTGGGCCATCGAAAACCGCGTCTACGCCGAGGACCCGTATCGCGGGTTTTTGCCGAGCACGGGACGGTTGGTCAGATACAACCCCCCTTCGCCGAGCGTCAGCGAGGTGCTCCTTCGAGCGTCAGCGAGAACGCCGGGCGGCGCTGACCTCGCTGACGCTCGGCCGGGGTCCTCGCTAGCGCTCGGACAGGGGCGCACTTCAATTGTACGCGTCGACGACGGCGTCACCGAAGGCGGCGAGGTCTCGATCTTTTACGACCCGATGATCGCCAAGCTGATCACCCACGCGCCCACGCGGATCGAGGCCATCGACGCGCAAATCCTTGCGCTCGACCAGTTCGAGATCGACGGCGTCGGCCATAATCTCGATTTTCTGTCGGCGATCATGCAGCATGACCGCTTCCGCAGTGGCGAGATCACGACGGGGTTTATTGCCGAGGAATATCCCGACGGTTTCAACGGTGCCCCCGCATCGACCGAACTGCTGCGCTCGCTCGTAGCGATTGCTGCCTTTGCGGCCACGGCGGAGGCGGATCGCGCGCGACGGGTGGATGGTCAATTGGGTCAGCGTCTGCGCCCGCCTGCCGACTGGCAAGTGCTGATCGATGGCGCGGCACATGATGTGTCGGTGTCGACTGACGGGATCATCGTCGATGGCGAAGACATCGAAATCGACCTCGAATACACGCCGGGCGACCGGTTGGTCGAAGCCGAGATTGACGACGCGCCGCTCGCGGTCAAAATCCTGCGCACCCGCACGGGTTTCAAGCTGACGACGCGCGGGGCGAGCCATGTTGCGCGCGTCCTCCCCGCGCATGTCGCGCCGCTCGCTACGCATATGATCGAGAAAATCCCGCCCGACCTGTCGAAGTTCCTGCTTTCGCCCATGCCAGGGCTGCTCGTTGCACTTCATGTCGCTGCGGGTGACAAAGTCGAAGCGGGGCAGCCGCTCGCCGTTGTCGAAGCCATGAAAATGGAGAATATCCTGCGCGCCACCAAAGCCGCGACGGTCGCGAAAATCGATGCGAGCGTCGGCGACAGCCTCGCTGTCGATCAGGTCATCCTCGAACTCGAATAGTTACTCGGCCGGTTGCGAGGCCATCGGCGCTTCGCCGCCGCCATTGGTCAGCTTGCTGCGCAGCCATGGTGCAATCCGGTTTTCGAAACCGACGGCAAGGCTGAACGTCGCGGGGACGATGACGAGCGTGAGTACGGTCGACATGATGAGGCCACCGATCACCACAATTCCCATCGGTGCGCGCCAGCTGCCATCGCCCGACAGTGCCAGTGCAATGGGGAGCATCCCTGCGACCATGGCGACCGTTGTCATGACGATTGGCTGCGCGCGTTTGTGCCCTGAATCGAGGATAGCCACGCGCTTGTCGACGCCCTTACCCATTTCCTCGAGTGCGAAATCGACGAGCAGGATCGAATTTTTCGCGACAATGCCAAGGAGCATCAGGATGCCGATCATTACGGGCAACGAGATCGGATTGCCGGTAATGAAGAGCGCAATGGCACCCCCCAGCGGTGCGAGCGCCAGAGACCCCATGTTGACGAACGGGGGCATAATGCGGCGATAAAGGAGAACGAGGACGGCGAAGACGAGCAATGTGCCCGAGACAACTGCAACGATGAAATTGAAGACAAGTTCCTTGACCAGCTTGTCATCACCGAACGCGACGCGCTCGACGCCAGAGAGCTTGCCATCCGTCATTGCTTTCATCGTCGGCAGCGCGTCGATTTCTTTCGAAGCGGTGACGACACCCGGCGCATAGTCCGCGCCAATCGCGACGCGGCGGTTCTGGTTATAGCGACGCAGGATCGACGGCCCCGCACCAAAGCCAATGTCGGCAACCACTTTCAGCGGCACCGTGCCGCCCGATGCCGTCGGCACAGGCAGATTTTCGATCGTTGAAAGGCTCGTCCGCGCGTTCTGGTCGAGCATGACGCGGATCGGTATTTGCCGGTCGCTGAGCGAGAATTTGGCGGCGTTCTGATCAATCTCGCCTTGTGTGGCGATGCGGATTGTCTGGCTGAGCGCGGCGGTCGAGACGCCAAGGTCGGCGGCCACCGAGAGGCGCGGCTTGATGGTAATTTCAGGCCGCGGAATATCGCCGTTGATGCGCGGTGCGCGCAGTTGCGGCAGCGCTTTCATTTCCTCGACGATCTTGTTTGCGGTGGCCGTCACAATCACGGGGTCGCTGCCGGCAAGCATCAGCGTTACGTCGCGGCCAAGGCCCCCGCCCTGGCTCTGGAACGTCACACGGGCATCGGCCACCGTTCTGAGCTTCGTCGCCATGTCGCGTTCGAATTCGATGCTGGTCCGCGCGCGCTTCTTGTTCAGCGTGATGTAGATGCTCGCCTCGCCGACATTCACTTCGCCGAATGCCGCTGCGACTTCGGGCGCGGTGCGGAGGAGGGTTGAAACTTCATCGACGACATTTTCGGTCTGCTTGAGCGTCGATCCCGGTACCATTTCGATGCGGACTTGGCTGTAATCGGTGTTGATCGTCGGTTGGAACACGAACTGAAGCTGGCTGAACGCGACAATCGTCAGCAGGAACGAGACAAAACCCATCCCCACGATCCAGAACCGGTGATCGAGCGTCCAGGCAAGCCAGCGCTTGCGGCCTGCATGCTTCGCCTTGAATGCAAGCGCTTTGCGCGTGTCGAGCGACCAATCGAGCATCGCGACATATTTGCGCATCATCCAATTGTCGCCGTGGCGCGCGGGGCCGTGGCTTTTGAGGAAATAGGCGGCGGCCATTGGTGTTATGAGGCGTGCGACCGCAAGGCTGATGAGCACCGCGACAACCACGGTCAGGCCGAATTGCTTGAAAAATTGACCCGTGAGGCCGGGCATCAGACCGACGGGGAGGAAGACGGCGACAATCGCCATGGTGGTCGCGAGGACGGCGAGGCCGATTTCGTCGGCTGCGTCGATTGATGCCTGATACGCGGTTTTGCCCATGCGCATGTGGCGCACAATGTTTTCGATTTCGACGATGGCGTCATCGACCAGAACCCCCGCCACAAGGCTGAGCGCAAGCAGACTGATCCCGTTGAGCGTAAAGCCCATCAGCGACATGAACCAGAAGGCGGGAATTGCCGACAACGGGATCGCGATTGCCGAAATTGCCGTCGCCCGCCAATCACGCAGGAACAGGAACACGACGAAAACGGCCAGCACAGCGCCTTCCCACATCGCATTGATGGCTGAATGATATTGATCGCGGGTGTAATCGACGCTGGTGTAAAGTTGCGTGAATTTGACCTTGGAATTTTCCTGTTCGAGCTTGCGCAGCATCGCTACGCCCTCGTCATAAACCGTCACGTCCGACGAACCCTTCGCCTTCGCCATCGAAAAGCTGAGCACTTGCCGCCCGTTCATTTTCGATACGCTGCGCTGTTCGGCATAAAGATCGCGGACGGTGGCGATGTCGCTAAGCTTGATCGAGCGACCGCCGACCGAAATCATGGTATCGCCAAGTACGAATGCCGAAGACGCATTGCCAAGCACGCGGACCGATTGTTCGGACCCGGCTATTTCGGCGCGTCCACCCGCCGCGTTGAGGTTGATCGAGCGCAGCTCCTGATTGACTTGCGCGGCCGTAATACCTTGGGCCTGCATCCGCACCGGGTCGAGGATCACGCGAATTTCGCGGCTTACTCCGCCCGACCGCTGTACGCTGGCCATGCCAGGAACCGACAACAATCGTTTCGCGACCTGATTATCGACGTACCAGCTCAATTCTTCGAGCGTCATGTCGACGGCTTCGGCCGAATAATAGGCGATAGGGCCGCCATCGATGTCGGCGCGCTGGATTTGGGGCTCGAGGATGCCATCGGGCAGATCGCCCCGGATGTTGGCAATCGCATCGCGGACATCGTTGATCGCGCGGTCCACCGGCGTGCCAATGGCGAATAGCACGCTCGTATTTGACGATCCCTCGGTAATCCAACTTGAAATGGCATCGACGCCGTTGACGCCGCGAATGGCGGCCTCGACTTTCTGTGCCACCTGCGTTTCAAGTTCGGTCGGGGCGGCACCGGGCTGGACAACGGTAATCTGTGCCGCAGGGAAGCTGATGTCAGGATTGTTGTTCACCTGCATCTGGATGAAACTGAGCACGCCCGCGAGCGTTAAAGCGATGAACAGCACAATCGGCGCGATCGGATTGCGGATGGCCCAAGCAGAAATGTTGCGGAAACTCATAGGGGCCGTCCTCGCTCGATGCGATACTGTGTTGTCACAGCAATACAGCAATGCAATGGTCATCGCAAGCGTTGATTATAAAGCATGTTCCCGACGTCGCTCTTCGTCCAAAATGGACCGAATGTTTATTGCAGGGCCACGCCCATCTCCCTATTTCAGACGAACATAACATGAATATAGAAAGTTCATATCATGAACGCATTTCTTGCGTCGCTTGATTTGCGCGATGATGATCTTGGCCATGATCTCGTCCCGCATCACGACCTGCTGATCGAGAGGCAGGGAAATATTGTGCGGCTGGGGGTCAAGGACGCGACGGCCCCGCTAACGCTGCAAATCATTTATGCGATCATGCAGTGCGTCGATCAAAGCGCCGTGCGGCGCGACGCCAAACTCATCTGGTCTTTTTCGTCCGTTGCCATCGAAGTTGCCGATCTGGGCGCGCTGATCGAACGCTGGGACGAGACCGGCGAGCCACCGCTACTGTCAATCATTGCACTGGTTCTGGGAGAGGACCGGCATGTCACACGCGGTATGACAGTCTTCGTCGGTCATGAGCTCGCCGCGCAGGTTGCCGACCCTGCGCAGTCGCGCAATGCCGCGCGCAATCTTGCCCGCTTGGCGCGGCATGCCATCATCAACGGTGGGCTCGCAGTGGATACCCTATATGAGGCCGTCGATGGTGATCCCCTCCGCCTTGATTGGGGCGAAGCCGCTGCGTCCGCAGCTATGGTTACCATTCTCCTTTAATCCATCCGAAATGGTTTTGGTTCGGACTGACTCGATCCCCGCGCTCTGCATAATATCGAGGCATGGGGCCACTCGACATCTATCCGCGTGTGCCGTTCGCATCGGTGAACAGACCGGACACGCCGAACTATCGGGAAGGCTGGGTTCGGCATCATTTGCATTCGTTGCAGTGCATGCGTGATGCATCGCTTGCCCCCTTTTTGTTGGCGATGCGCGAGGATGGCTTTCACATGGATGATTTCGACACAAACGGCATCCTTTTACCAGCCTTGCCGAGCCAGAGTTTTTTGAGCGGTCAGCCGCTCCATTTGGGCGGTCATCCGAATTATAATGCTCAGATTATCGATGAATTGCATTTCATCCGGACATTTTGCGAATCGATTCGCTCCGATTCGCGACGCCGGAAAATTGCCATGGGCGGGCTGCGCGGATCACAAGATCGGACGCGTGAGGCGATCCTAAGTCAGCGTGTCGGGCATGTGGACCGGGTCGTTTTATCGGGGGCAACCGATGGGGATATTGACGCGCTGATTGACCGGTTGTTCGCAGTCGAAGACGCATAAGCCGCTGTATTCAAGACATAAAAAAAGTGCGGCTGGCGCGCCGCACTTTTAATTCAACCCATTTTATTGGACTTTAATATCGTTGACGCGCGCCCCTCGTCAACGAGCGCCTCAGTTGGGATCGATAGTCGACCCGCCTGGGGGGCGACCAAACACTTCAAGAACGATACTCATCATCATGGCAAATGCCCTCCACTTAACTTTTAAAAGTTAATCTTTGATTAGGCATTATTCAACATATTTTGTTTATCTTGTTTCTCAGCCTGAACTTTCTGGGCCGGACATGGTCTTCTGGCGCGGTTTAAGCCTTCCTTGACGGTTAACCGCTTAAACTGTGGTAATGATCCCCGGGAACTGCTCGCGAAAGCCAACGCCAAAAGTGCGTCGTGCCCCTGTTGGGTTGCGGCGGGCGGCCAACGACAGCGGAAAACCCACGTCGGTGGCGGTCATGCTGATTGCCGTAACGAACGCCAATATTGTTCGACGCGACCTTGGTTTTGACGGCTGGGGTGGTGCGTTCTTGTCCTTCGTCAGCTTTCTCAAAGAGCTTGGCGGTGGCGGGCGCGTTAACCAATTCGCTTGGGACACAGTTTGTCTGGTTTTCGACGCAATTACTCTTGAAGAGTTTGAAGCAAGGTTTTCGGTACTGGCAATGGCTGCCGGAACGACGGTGGATCACCCCAGTGACTCGCCAAATTTTGACTTCATCGTAGGTGCTGCGCTCGGCCGCGACGAGGTCGATGCGCATGAACGCGCCGAGCTCGCGCTTGCTGATGCAAAGTTACGCGGCCACAGCCTAATGGCAGATCTCGATGCGGCACCGCGTGCCAAATCCGTCGTTGATCTGGCAAGCGACTTGGCGCTTGCCGTTCCGCGTGACGAGCTGTTCGTGGTCTATCAGCCCAAGCTGCATGTGCGGCAGCGTGCGGTCACCAGCGCTGAGGCGCTGATCCGTTGGCAGCACCCTATACTTGGCCTTGTCATGCCTGACGCGTTCATCGAGTTGGCCGACACTGGCGGCGAAATGCGCGTGATTACGTTATGGATATTGCAGCGTGTTATTGCCGATCAGAAGCGGTTGGCCCGAAAGGGTCATCACCTGCGGATGTTTATCAACATATCTGGTGGCCTGTTGACGGATCGCGTGTTCATCGACGCAGCCTGCGCCCTGGTTGAAGATACCGATGCTGAAATCGGGTTTGAGATCACCGAGACCGCCGTGATCCGCGATCCCGACCTTGCCATTGCCAACCTCGAACGCTGTGCCGCGATGGGGATTATCATTGCGATTGACGATTATGGGTCGGGACTGTCATCGCTTTCCTATCTGAAGCGACTGCCGGCGACCGAACTGAAGATCGACAAGATGTTCGTGACGCATCTGACCAGCAGTCACCGAGACCCGCTCATCGTGCGATCCACCATCGACTTGGCGCATGCGCTCGACATGGAAGTAACGGCCGAAGGCGTCGAAACGCCAGCGGCATTGGCGTTGCTGACCGTGATGGGGTGCGAGATGGTGCAGGGCTATCTGATCAGTCCGCCGCTTGAGCTGGCCGCGTTTACAACCTTTTTGAAAGACTATCAGTTCGAAGCGCTTCAATCATACGCCGAACCGACCGTGCACCGCCCCGCAAGCTTCTGGAAACGGGCATGACGCCGCGAAACCAATTGTATCTCAATTTTATCGGCCAATGGCATCGAACATGGGCGGTTGGGGTGCTGTTGCTGATCGGTCTTTGTTTCCTCATTGTTGCACCGGCGCAGGCAGCGCCCAGCGCGAATGTGTTGGCCGTACAAACTCTTATCGAAAAAGCACGCGCACAGCTGAACATCAGTCCCGAGATGGCCATTTCCATCGCTGAAAAATCCGCCATTCTGGCGCGGCAGAATCTGGCGGGATCCGAGCGTGATACGCTCCTGTCCGAGTCAGATGCGGTGATTAGCCGCGCCCTTATCGGACTCCGTCGGATCGATGACGCTGAAATCGCCGTGCGCCGTGGTTTCTCGCGCACCAAAGTCAGTCAGATTGCGCCCAAGGTTGTTGGCGAACTGACCTTGTCGAGTGGTCGTATCTACCAATATCGTGATGATGTGCAGCGGGCTTTGGGTGCCTTCCAAAAAGCCTACGGAATATTTCGCTCCGTCGGGGAAAAACGATCACAAGCCGTTGCGCTTCAAAGCATTGCCAAGCTTTATGTCGATAGTGGCGACAGCGAGAGCGCAATCAAATATTACACCCAATCTGATGAAGAATATGCAGGTGACCCCCTTATGGCGCTGTCTTCGCGAAACAATCGCGGTAGTGCTTACCTTTTCCTGTCGAAACCGCGCGAAGCTGAATTAGAGTTTAGGCGAGCGCTTGTTGCTGCCGAAAATACCGGCAGCGCAAAATATGCGACCCGGATACTCTCGAATATTGCGCAAGCGCAGATTGCCCAAGGTCAACTGAAAGATGCGTCAGCAACGCTGGAGCGCGCACATGCCTCCCTGCAAGCGAACGACGCGGCGGGTGAGGCCTGGAGGTTGTCACGCATAACGGCACAGATTGCACTGGCGCACAGGGATTTCAAAGTAGCGACAGAGGCCATTAAACGGGCGTTGAAAGACGTCGACCCAAAAACGAGCGACTCGGTCTACCGGGAGGTACACGGCACGGCTTATGAAATTTACCGTGCCTCGGGTCGCCAGCACGATGCGCTCGTTCAGCTCGAAGCGATGGCTCGACTCGACGATGCCACGGCAAAACTGACCGCTACCAACGCCGCGGCGCTGATGGCCGCGCGCTTTGATTTCGCGAACCAGAATACGCGGATCGCCCAGATGAAGGCGAAAGAACTCGAGCTGCAACGGAACTTCTTGATTGCGGTTATCGCTGGTGGCACGTTCGCGCTGATTTTGCTTAGCGTCGGCTTAATCCTGATCACGCGCAGCCGTAACAGAGAGCGGGCTGCAAAATTGTTGCTTGCCCAGACCAATCGCGATCTTGAAAAGGCAATAGCAGCCAAAATGGAATTCCTCGCGACCACCAGCCATGAGATCCGGACGCCGCTCAACGGCATTCTCGGCATGACGCAGGTGATGCTGTCGGATCGCAAGATGGACGCAACGCTGCGCGACCGGATCGGGATTGTTCATGACGCGGGCGAGACAATGCGGTCGTTGGTCGATGATATTCTTGACGTCGCAAAAATGGAAACCGGCAAGCTTGCCGTCGGCAGCGGTACTGTCGACCTGAAAGCAACACTGCGTCACGTTGCGCAGGTATGGCGGCTCCAGGCCGAAGCAGCGGGCGTTGGATTGACGCTGAGCCTTGATGATTGTCCCGACGCGATTGAGGGCGATGCGGGTCGTATCCGCCAGATCATTTTCAACCTGCTGTCGAATGCCATGAAGTTTACCGAAAAGGGCAAAGTCGAACTTGCGGTGCATACGGATGTCGCCGCTGCCCGCATCCGCATATCGGTCCGCGATTCAGGGATTGGTATTGACCGAAAATGGCATGAGTCTATTTTTGAACTGTTCCAGCAGGTAGATGGCGGCACAACACGCAAATACGGTGGAACAGGCCTTGGTCTGGCAATCTGCCGCAATCTGGCGCGGGCAATGGGCGGGGATATACTAGTGGAAAGCGAGCCGGGCTTCGGATCGACATTCACGCTCGACCTGCCGCTGGTCGAGGCTGCGGTTCTTTCCGCGCGACCTGCGAGAGGCGAACGATCCAGCACCCTTCTGGTCATTGAACATAATCCGCTGACGCGCGGAATTGTGCGCGCGATTTTGTCCGAGCGGTTCGAGGCGATTTCATTTGTCGATGGCGTGGCGGAGGCGTGCAGCTTCCTTGCGCTTGAGGAGGCCGACTGGATTTTGGCTGACGCAGCGTCGGTTGAGGATTTTGAACAGCTTTTCGATGCAACCGAGTTGCCTGTTGCGTTGATCGCCGGCGAAGATTTGCCCGCCGATGTTGCGTCGCGGGCAGCGGCTTTGCTCGGCAAACCACTGACCAAATCAGCACTTCTCGCGGTGTTTGGACAGGCCCATGAACCCGTCGCGGTGGCGGCATGAAACTGCTTTTCGTCGAGGATGACGCGATGAACCGGCGTGTCGTGAAAGACATGCTGTATGTGGCGGGCGTCCTGATGGATGAAGCTGATGGGGCGCAGGAAGGGCTGCGCATGATCGACGCGGGCGATTATGATCTGATCCTGATGGACCTTCGCATGCCCGGCATGGACGGGATGGAAGCGATCAGTGCTCTGCGCAAACGAGCCGACGAGAAGGCAGGATTGCCTGTGATCGTATTGACTGCCGATGCAGCAGCCGGACTGCGCGAACGGTGCATGGCCGCAGGCGCCGACGAAGTGTTGTTCAAGCCAGTTTCGATGCAATCGCTGTTCGATGCCATCGCGGTTCTGATGGTCGGGCGCGACGGGGGCGATACGATCATTTCATAAAGCACCGGGTCGCGTTATGAAGGCCCTATGAGCACAGCCCCCGATTTCGAATTCGCCCTCGGCGAAACTGCCGACATGATCCGCGACACCACCCGCCGCTTCGCCACTGACCGGATTGCGCCAATTGCCGCTTCCATAGACGAGCACAACAAATTCCCGCGCGAGCTCTGGCCCGAAATGGGGGCGCTCGGGCTGCACGGGATTACGGTTGAAGAGGAATGGGGTGGGCTCGGCCTTGGCTATCTCGATCATGTCGTCGCGATGGAGGAAGTGTCGCGGGCGTCGGCTTCGGTGGGATTGAGCTATGGTGCGCATTCCAACCTGTGTGTGAACCAGATCCGGCGCTGGGGCTCGGACGAGCAAAAGGCGCGGTATCTCCCCAAACTGATTTCTGGCGAGCACGTCGGGTCGCTCGCCATGTCCGAAGCGGGGTCAGGCTCCGATGTCGTGTCGATGCGATTGAAAGCCGAAGTCATCGGCAATGACCGTTACCGCCTGAACGGCACGAAATTCTGGATTACCAATGCACCCGAGGCCGATACGCTGGTCGTTTATGCCAAGACCGGCGAGGGCTCGGGCGGGATCACCGCGTTTCTTATCGAAAAAGGCATGGCGGGTTTCAGTGTGTCCAAGAAACTGGACAAGATGGGCATGCGTGGGAGTGACACGGCGGAGCTTGTGTTCGAGGATTGCGAAGTGCCTTTCGAGAACGTGATGGGGCCAACCAACGGCGGCGTCGGCGTGTTGATGTCCGGCCTCGATTACGAACGCGCTGTGCTTGCCGCGGGACCGCTGGGTATCATGCAGGCGTGCCTAGACGTCGTCCTGCCCTATGTCCGAGAGCGCAGGCAGTTCGGCAAAGCCATCGGCTCGTTCCAGCTCATGCAGGGCAAAGTCGCCGACATGTACGTCGCACTCAACAGTGCGCGCGCCTATGTGTATGCCGTCGCGCGCAATTGCGATGCGGGCAAGACGACGCGCTTTGACGCTGCGGGCGCAATCCTGCTGGCGAGCGAGAATGCGGTTAAAGTGTCGCTCGAAGCAATCCAGGCGCTGGGCGGGGCGGGCTACACGAAGGAATGGCCGGTCGAGCGATTTTTGCGGGATGCCAAACTCTATGACATCGGCGCCGGGACCAATGAAATTCGACGCTTCCTGATCGGGCGGGAACTGATCGGGGGATAATCTCACGATTTTTATTGTGCGGTCGAAACTATTCCCTATTGTCGTGGCGGAATCTAGTGGTGATTTAGTCACTTAGTGGTTAATTCTTGGGGCTAGGTTCGTCGAGTAATTGAGTAGCAATGGCGCGGTTTCTCGCGTCTGGAGGGGGTCGCATGAAAATTCTGGTAGCCGCAATCGGCGGCATTTTGCTGTCATCGTCAGCAATGGCGCAGCAAGTCGTTATGCCACAAACGGTCACCACGGTGCTGCGGACGGGCACACCGGTTGTCCTTCGCTTTCTTGAAGGCGTTTCAACGAAGGAAAAAGTCGCCAAGATCAATGATCGTGTCCGCATGGAAGTTGCCGAAGCGGTTGTTATTGATGGCGTAACGGTGATCCCTTCGGGAAGCCCGGCGGTCGGCGAACTGACCGACGTGCGATACAAGGGCATGTGGGGAAAATCAGGACGCATTGTTGGTCGCGCGCTGACGGTCAACGCGAATGGTCGCACGATCCGGCTGTCGGGGACGTTTGACAGTAAAGGTGGCTCGGGCACGGTCGGTGCAGTAGCAGTGTCGGCGATTGTGTTCTTGCCTGCTGGCTTCTTCATGACCGGTAAGAGCGCCGAAATGCCAGCCGGCACGACGGTGCGCGGATTCATTGACGAGGATGTGCCATTGTCGATCATTCCGGGTCCAGCGACGGGGTCGGCTGCGGCAGCACCGATGGTGATCAAGCAATAGGCTGATTTGCCGGCCAGTATGCGGGCTCGGAAGCACTCTGTTCAAGCAGCTAAATACGCATCCAGCGTTTCGTGGAAATGCCGGATGCGACTTTCCTGATAACGCGCCAGCGTGACACCCGGTTTGCGCGATGCTTTCAGCCCTTTCTGGATGCGGCGCAGATTGTCGGTGTCCTGATCCGCAACCATCGCGGCCGAACCGAGTTCGGGCGCGTCGGTCCAAGGCTGGTCGGGGCCCAGCATCCGCATTTTCGCCGGTTCGGGGTGCGATCCGTCAGGGGCTTTGGCGAACAGGAACATGATTTCCATGATGTGGCTATCTGGATCGTTGCCGTTCGGGCGAAAGCGGTAGACGATCGGCAGCGCCTGCCCGCCCCAAGGCACCATGTTGGGGAACAGAAGATATTCGATCAGGTCGAGCGATTCGCTGTCGGACAATTGCGACATATCCTTGCCCGAAGAGCGCGTGATTTTTTCCCGCGCGCGCTCGGCGAGCTTGGCGCGTGCGGTTTCGCCGGGGGCGATATCGATGGGTTTGCCCGCGTAGAAGGGCGCGTCGCGGCGCAGGTCGGCCAATGTGACTTCGGGCGCGACGTGCTTCATGGCGGGTGACGGCACGCCCTGCACGCTGAGCATCCGGCTGACATGACGCACGCCCGGCCAGATGTCATATTGCGTGTTGCTGTCGCCATAATAGGTGACGACCTGAGGATGGGCGATGGGGACGTGATAGGCTTCGATGAACGCCTCCATGCCGAGCTTCCAGTTGCACGGCATGATTTTCGCGACATGCGCGGCCTTGTATCGGTTCTCGAGTGCGAACGCTTCGAAATGTGCGGGGAGGTTTTCGAGGTAGCTTTCGAAAGGCTCGCAATCGGCGTCGAAATTGACGAAAACGAATCCGCCCCATTGGCCGACCTTCGCCTCGGGCAAACAAAATTTCGCTTTGTCGACATGCGGGAAATCCCATTGACCGGGAATCAGCTTCAGCGTGCCGTCGAGGTTCCATGTCCAGCCGTGGAAGGGGCAGCGGATCTGTTTTGCGTTCCCCGCTTCGGTGCGCAGCAACGTGCCGCGGTGAAGGCAGCTGTTGATGTAGGCTTTCACGCCGTCCGCGGTTCGCACGACAACCAGTGAGTCATCGACGATGTCGTAGACAATCTGGTCACCGACATTCGGGATTTCCTCGACGCGGCACGCGAACTGCCACGTCTTGCGCCAGATCTTCTCGACTTCGCGCGCATGCCCTTCGTGCGAATAGTATCGTTCGCGCGATACGTCGTCGCTGCTCTGCCCCTGTGGCGGCGATTCTTCGCGGAGGACCGCAGGCGGCGCGATGGGATCGGTGTCAAAGATCGACTGGACCGAAGGCTCGGGCCTGCGCGCGATGATGTCCATAGGGGCCTCTCTGCATGTTTGCGTAACTCTGCCGCCATGCTAGCGCCTGTGCAATGGAGACTTTGCCGCATCGTCATCTGACGACTATTACGTTGGCCGTGGATTTTGTAGCGGTCGTGCCTATCGGTGCGACCCCTGCGGGTTTTCGGGGGATTGCGCCGGTGTCCGGCGGACGGTTTGACGGCGAGCGCTTGTCGGGGACGGTAGCGCCCGGCCACGACTGGTTCGTGACCCGCGCCGACGGTGTGCTGGTCATTGACGTCCGTCTGGTGCTGACGACCGGTGATGGCACGGCGGTTTATCTGGCGTATCAGGGTCGCATGACGGGAAAGGGTGATGCGCTGGTGCGGTTTCGAAAGGGGGAAATGCTTGACGCGGCGGATTATGCGCTGACGATTTCGGCGCAGTTCGAATGCGGTGATCCGCGCTATGCATGGTTAAATGACGCTGTCGTTGTCGGCGTGGGCGAGCAGACTCCGACGGGACCGATTTACCGAATGTTTGAGGTGGGGGCATGAGCGAGGACACGGTGCACCAAAAAGTGCCAGACACTTTTCCCCTTAACGATATCGCGACCAATGGACCTGCTGGCCGTGGGAAAAGTGTCTGGCACTTTTTGCGGGGGCCGGCATGACCGCGCCAATCCTTGCCACTGCCGTTAACCCCGACAGCAACGCATTCCGCGCGAATGCAGCACACAACCGCGCGCTCAGGGACGAGCTTTGGGCCAAGGTTGCCGAGGCGGCGCTGGGCGGGAACGAGAAATCGCGCGAGCGGCATGTGTCGCGGGGGAAGCTTTTGCCAAGGGAACGCGTCGAGCGGTTGCTCGATCCCGGGTCACCGTTTCTGGAAATCGGGCAACTGGCCGCAGGTGACCTTTATGACGGCGAAGTGCCCGGCGCGGGCGTTATTGCGGGCATTGGCCGCGTATCGGGGCGGCAGTGCATGATCGTGTGCAACGACGCGACGGTGAAGGGTGGCACTTATTACCCGATGACCGTCAAGAAGCACCTGCGTGCGCAGGAGATTGCGCTGGAGAACCGCCTGCCGTGCATCTACCTTGTCGATAGCGGCGGGGCGAACCTGCCGCATCAGGCCGAAGTCTTTCCCGACCGCGACCATTTCGGTCGAATTTTCTTCAACCAGGCGAATATGAGCGCGCGGCAGATCCCGCAGATCGCCTGCGTCATGGGCAGCTGCACGGCGGGCGGGGCGTATGTGCCCGCCATGTCCGACGAGACGGTCATCGTGCGCGGACAGGGGACGATCTTTCTTGCCGGGCCGCCGCTGGTGAAGGCCGCGACGGGCGAAGTCATCAGCGCCGAGGAACTGGGCGGCGCGGACACGCACGGGCGCAAATCGGGCGTGGTCGACCATGTCGCGGAGAATGACGAACATGCGCTGACGATCGTGCGAGATATTGTTTCGCATCTGGGGCCGGTCCACAAAGGCAACCTAGACTTGAAAGAACCGCGCCCGCCCAAGTTCGACGCCGAGGAACTCTACGGCGTCATCCCCGACGATGTCCGCGCACCCTATGACGTGCACGAAGTCATTGCGCGCATTGTTGACGGCAGCGAGTTCCACGAGTTCAAATCGCTCTACGGCACCACGCTCGTTTGCGGCTTCGCGCATATTTGGGGCATACCGGTCGCGATCCTCGCCAACAACGGCGTGCTGTTCAGCGAGAGCGCGCAAAAGGGCGCGCATTTCATTCAATTGGCGCAGCAACGCGGCGTGCCGCTGCTCTTCCTGCAAAACATCTCCGGCTTCATGGTCGGCGGCAAATATGAGGGCGAAGGGATCGCCAAGCATGGCGCGAAACTTGTCACTGCCGTCGCCACCGCGAGCGTGCCCAAGATTACCGTGCTGATCGGCGGCAGCTTTGGCGCGGGCAATTACGGCATGTGCGGGCGGGCCTATTCGCCGCGTTTCCTGTTCACTTGGCCCAACGCGCGGATCAGCGTGATGGGCGGCGAACAGGCGGCGAGCGTGCTGGCCACCGTCCACCGCGATGCCGACAAATGGACGCCTGAAGAAGCCGAAGCCTTCAAAGCCCCGATCCGCCAGAAATACGAAGACGAAGGCAACCCCTATCACGCGACCGCGCGGCTGTGGGATGACGGGATCATCGACCCCGCGCAGACGCGCGATGTGCTGGGGCTGGCGCTGGCGGCGTGTCTGAACGCGCCCGTCGAGGAGGCACCCCGCTTTGGGGTGTTCCGGATGTGACGAAACTCAACCATTCGCGGCCCTACCTAAAAAATTTGGACAACTTGAAGAGAGAACTCAGTCGTGTGCCGACGGGACTGAGCAGTGCGTCAAAACAGCGCACGGACGGAGACGATGGCCCTTGGCCTTGGGAGGCCATTGTCCTACCGCTCAGTCCCGAACAGGACACCAGTTTAAGCGCGAAACAAGTGGAAGCTTTGAGGGCTCTTATGAAGGGTCATCTAAACTACGTGTTTGCTTTGGGGGGATGCTCTCCATTGGTTGGCAAAGTGACGCCAAAGAAGCGTCTCGCTGCAGACATGGCTAAAACTGATTTAGTTGATGAAGCTGTCCGATTTTTACGATTTTGTGCATCTGAATGCGTTGGGCACCGGTCAGAGTCACTTGTGTGGCTTCAGCACTATGTGAACGCTCATCTAAGAAACGGGAATGGTGTTTTTGAGTGTCTGGGACATGCAGTATTTGAGCTTGGGTTAGAGCAATATTTTTATTCGACAATGGAAAGTGACGATGACGCAGCACGCGCAGAGCTTGTCGACTTTTTCGGAGCTCATCTAGCCACATGATCCAATCCCTCCTCATCGCCAACCGGGGCGAGATCGCTTGCCGCATCATCCGCACTGCGCGCGCCCCTTCATTCCTCCCCGGAACGGGGAGGGGGACCGCCCGCCTCTTCCGGCGGGTGGTGGTGGGGTCGGGTGCGTCTGGGTGCGAAATCCCGACAGTGCAATGCGCGTCGAGCGACCCCTCCGTCGCTTCGCGCCACCTCCCCGTTCCGGGGAGGATTTAGTGCGGATCAAGCATCGAACGATTGGCGCTCCCGATGCCACTGTCAGGATGGCTCGGACATTGCGCAAAGAAATGTCGCTGCCTGAAGTGCTACTCTGGCAGCAGTTGCAACAACGTCCCGGCGGGTATCGCTTTCGCAAGCAGCATCCGATTGGACCGTATGCGCTCGACTTTGTTTGTGTTCGAGCGCGATTGGCGATCGAGGTCGATGGCGAGGCGCATGAGCGAGGGGATCGACCTGCACGCGACGAGATGCGCGATGCGTGGGTATTGAAACAAGGCTTTGAGACGCTGCGGATAGCTGTCGTCGAAGTTCTGAGAAACATGGAGGGCGTTATCATCGCCATTGTCGAAGCCTGTCAGGCGCGCGCCAAACCATATCTTCCCCCGAACGGGAAGGAATCA
>JANLSJ010000043.1:0-25428 GCA_031362355.1 Sphingomonas sp. | reverse complement strand
GCACCGTGCCACCACGCACCGCTTGCGTTGCGGGACGCCATTTGGCGGTGATCTCGGGGTTCTGACCGTCTCTGCGCTTCATGCCACTCCCTTGCCGCTACTCCCCCCGCGCGGTCAACGCCCCATTGCGCGGTCGATCCGGTCAATCAGCCGGTCGCGGGCGGGCAGAATGTCGGCGCGACGGCCCGTGAGGAGGTCACCTTTCAGTCGTTCGCCTGTTTCGTGCAATGTTCCGGCATCGCTGCCATAACCAAGCTCGGCAAGGACCAGGGCTTCATATTGAACGAGCGCCGTCGTCCAATGCCGGGCCGACGGTGCTGATTCGATTGCGACCAGCATCGCATCCAATGTCGCATAGATGCGAGGATAAGGATGTCCCTCGGGTAAGGTCACTGCCGCCAAGGCTGTTACCCATTCAATCGCCGCTGCCGCCAACGGCTCAACGAGGAGCGGCGCGCGACTCATCGACAATTCGACGGTCAGAGACGCCAACAGCGTCTCGCTTCTTGCACGAAATTCGGCTGCCACCACATTTCCCACAGAAAGAATTGGCCGCAACGCACGCGATCGTCCGCCACGCACATAGCCGCCCAGCAACCCGTGATCGCCCGTCAACGCCCGCACGATTGCGCCATGTTCGCCGTGGGCTCGAACGGCAACGATGATAGCGGTGGCAATGATTTGCATTCGCCCCCTATGCCATCAATCGCAACCACGGTAAGCATTGCGCAATATCATTGATGCTATGCAACGTCTGCGGGGGCAGTGATGTATCATTGGGGGTCAGTCATTAAGTCGGCAGCGACAGAAACAGATAGTGCGCGGCTCGATCTGCCGCCGCCACTCGGTGCGCGCCTCAAACTTCCGGACGCAATAAGCTCGCGTTTTGCCATTTTTGCCGATGCCGAAGAAGAATTTGACTGGCGAGGACCGTTCCGGCGTGAGGCCACATCGACCGAAGCGATTGATGTGCTCCCGGATGCAAACCAGTTTTTTGTGCGCGCCGGCTGTGTGCCGACCTATCTCGCCGACTGGCCCGTTGTCGCCAATCCAGACAGCGCTGGCATCATGCGCGCGATGGTGACCGAGGGTGCCTGTGACATCGGCACGCAGCTTCATCCGTGGGTCAATCCGCCGTTTGACGAGGATGTGATGATCCACAACAGCTACGCCGGCAATCTGCCCCGCTCGCTTGAAGCGGCAAAATTGAAAGCGCTGACCGAAAAGATCGAAGCCGCGACCGGTGTGCGACCTACGGTGTATCGCGCAGGGCGTTATGGCATTGGTGCGAATACCGCTGAACTGCTGGCGACCGAAGGCTATCGACTCGATGTTTCGGTTCGCGCATCGTTCAATTATAGCGGGCAAGGCGGCCCCGATTTTACGCACCACCCCATTTGGCCCTGGAAAGTGAGTGAACGGCTCTACGAAGTGCCGCTGACGGCGACCTACACCGGCCTCTTGCGCCACAAGCTCCGCGTTAACGATTTTGGGCCAACGCGTGGATTTCTGGCTCGGACCGGCCTTTTTGATCGCGTACCGCTGACGCCCGAGGGCGTCCGGCTTCACGACGCTCTTATTGCGATCCGGCAACTGCTGGATGGCGGACACCAGCTGTTTAGCCTGTCCTTCCACACGCCAACGCTCGTGCCCGGCCATACCCCCTATGTTCGGACCGCTAGCGATTTGAAGAAATTCTGGGCGTGGTGGGACGGTGTATTTAACTTGTTCGCCAAGCACGGCGTGTTGCCGATTCGGTCGGGTGCGATTGTGGCTGCCCTTGAGGCGGCATGACGTTTCCGGTGCAAATCACATCACCGGGCGCCGCGGCGGTCAAGGAACTTGTGCCGCTCAGCGCGATCCCGGCGGAATGGGACCGAGAATGGATTGATCTGGCCGCTGCGGCGAGCGAACCAAATCCCTTCGCCGAAAGCTGGTTCATGCGACCCGCTATCCACAGTCTTGCGACCCAAACTGGCGACCGTATGCTGGCCGTTTGGCAGACTGGCACACTGATCGGCATGCTGCCGCTCACCAAAGCCGCTCATTATGGGCGGATCCCTGTACGGCACATCGAAAACTGGGTTCATTATCATTGCTTCCTCGGCACACCGCTTGTCCGCGCTGGTTTCGAAACAACCTTCTGGGAAGCTGCGCTCAAATCGCTTGACGATGCCGATTGGGCACCGAACTTTCTACACCTTGTCGGGTTGGACCCCACGGGACCGATTTATGCTGGGCTCAGCGAAGTGCGGCGTGCCGACATTGTCCATCGCAGCGAACGGGCGCTTTTACGCAGCGACCTTGACCCCGAGGCTTATTACGAAGCCAATGTTCGCCCGAAAAAGCGCAAGGAAATCCGTCGTCTTTGTGCTCGGCTCGACGATCTGGGAACTGTCGCCTTCGAAAGACTCGATACCGATGGTTCCGTTAAAGATTGGATCGCAGACTTCCTCGCACTCGAAGCCTCGGGCTGGAAAGGCCGCGAAGGCTCGGCGCTGAGCGGCAATTCAGCGACCAAGCTATTCTTCGAAAAGACCGTTTCCGGGGCGCACCTTGCTGGCAAGCTCGATATGTTGCGTCTGACACTAGACGGTAAAGCCATCGCCATGCTCGTCAATTTCATCACGCCGCCGGGCAGCTATGCCTTCAAGATTGCATTCGACGAAGACTATGCGCGCTTCTCCCCCGGTGTGTTGATCAAAATCGAAAATTTGAAAATCCTGAACCGTGGCAACATCAAATGGACCGACAGTTGCGCCGTCGAGGATCATCCGATGATCAACAGCCTGTGGGCCGAGCGCCGTTCGATTGTTCGCGTCACGATCCCATTGGCGGGTGCCCAGCGAAAGGCTGTGTTTCAAGCCTCGCGCGCTGTCGAAACGCTGGCTGCGAAGCTGCGGGGGCGATGATGGCGGCATTTCCCGACGTTGCGCCGTTTGAACGGCTCTACCCTGAAATCCCTGGCATCATAAAACATGCACTTGCCGGACATCCGATGTTCACTCTTGAGGCGCTTGCGGGTCTGGCCGAACGGATGCCGGCCAAAGACGTCGAGTATAATCGCGGTGATCTGCCGCTAAGCATCGATTTCGACGATGTTCCGGTCAATGGCCTCTCGATTGGGGACACCGTTCGGGGGATCGCGGACAATGGATCTTGGATGGTTCTCAAATTTGTCGAGCAGGACGCGGCCTACCGCGCGCTGCTTGCCGAAACGCTTGCGGAACTCGATCCATTAATCCGTGCAAAGACCGGGCCGATGCTGAAGCAGGAGGCCTTCATTTTCATTTCGAGTCCCAATTCGGTCACACCGCTACATTTTGATCCCGAACATAATATTTTGCTGCAGTTGCGGGGCACGAAGTCAATGACAGTGTTTCCCGCCGATGACGAGGAGATCGCGCCCCCCGTTGCCCATGAACGCCTCCATTCGGGCGAAGGGCACCGCAATCTCGCTTGGGACGAATCCTATTCGCGCCGCGGCACGAAGTTCGACCTTAGCGCAGGGGACGGCATCTATGTGCCGTTGATGGCGCCGCACTGGGTGCAAAACGGCCCCTCGGTCTCCATCAGCTTTTCAATCACGTGGCGCAGCGCGCACAGCTATGCCGAAGCCGAAGCGCGGGGGATGAATGCGATGCTACGCCGCGCGGGTCTGAACCCAGCATCGCCAAAGCGGTATCCGGCGCGAAATCTGGCGAAGTCAGCCGGCTATCGCGCGGCTCGCAGAATTCACTTGCTGCTCGGTCGCTAAAGCGCCTGCCCAGCCGCCCAGCCACTGGCCCACGCCCATTGAAAATTATAGCCACCGAGCCAGCCTGTCACATCGACAGCCTCGCCAACAACATAAAGTCCCGGCACTTTGCGTGCCTCCATCGTCCGCGATGACAATTCATCGGTGCTGATCCCACCGACTGTGACTTCGGCCTTGGCAAAGCCTTCGGTGCCATTCGGATGGAATGGCCATGCCGCCAGTTTGCGCTCGACCGCTTCCAGCACATCGTCCTTATGATTGAGCAATTCGCCGTCCAGCCCCACACGGTCCGCCAACGTCTCGGCAAGGCGCATCGGCAAATTACTTCCGAGGACGGCTTTGACGCGGCTACGCGGCGCTGATCGCTTGAGCGCGCGCAGCCATCCTTGCTTGACGTCCGGCAGAAAATCGACGGCAACCGGCTCACCATGCTTCCAGTAGGACGACACTTGCAGCATCGCCGGACCAGAAAGCCCGCGATGCGTGAACAACGCAGCCTCGCGGAATGTCGTCTTGCCAGCGGTCGCGACGACATCGGTTGCGACACCTGACAATTCGCGGAAAAGCACTTCATCGCCGCCCAATGTAAAAGGCACAAGTGCGGGGCGCGGCTCAACGACTTTCAGCCCGAATTGCCGCGCAAGATCATAAGCGAAACCGGTCGCACCCATTTTGGGAATTGATGGGCCGCCGGTTGCAATGACAAGTCCGGGCGCTTGCGAAACTCGATTGCCGTGGTGAACCGTGAACAGACCATCGGCATAGCTGATCCCAGTTATGTTTTCTCCAAACGCAAAAGCGACCTGCCCCGCCGCGCATTCATCCATCAACATCGCAACAATTTGCTTCGCCGAACCGTCACAGAATAATTGGCCGAGCGTTTTTTCGTGCCAAGCGATTCCATATCGGTCGACCAGCGCAACAAAATCTGTCGGCGCATATCGACGCAGCGCAGACTTAGCGAAATGTGGATTGGCCGAGATAAACCGATCCGGCACGGCTTGGATATTTGTGAAGTTACACCGCCCACCGCCTGAAATCAGGATTTTCTTGCCCGGTTCGTCGGCATGGTCGATTACCAGAACGCGACGCCCGCGCTGGCCCGCCGTCGCGGCGCACATGAGTCCTGCCCCTCCAGCGCCCAGGATGATCACGTCATAAGTCGATTTCACGATGCGGCATTCGCGTGGTAAAAATCAAAGATCGTTCTTGCTACAACTTCAGACACGCCGGGAGCCTTCTGCAAATCCTCAAGGCTTGCATTCTTCACCGCGCGCGCCGTGCCAAAGTGCATCAACAACGCCTTTTTCCGCGCAGGGCCAATGCCGGGAACATCGTCGAGCGTCGATGTTACCAAAGCTTTCGCCCGCTTGGTCCGGTGCGCACCGATCGCAAAGCGGTGCGCCTCATCGCGGAGGCGCTGAAGGTAAAATAGCACGGGATGGTTCATCGGCAGGTTAATTTCCCGCCCGTCGATCAAGTGGAATGTCTCGCGACCCGCATTGCGGTCCGGCCCCTTTGCTACGCCAACCAGCGGCACATCCTCAACGCCCATTGCCTCAAGCACGCCCTTCACAGCCGACAACTGCCCCTTGCCACCGTCGATCAGCAACAGGTCGGGCCATGTCCCGTTCTCTCGATCCGGGTCTTCCTCCTGCGCGCGCGTAAACCGCCGTTCCAGCACTTCACGCATCATGCCGAAGTCGTCACCGGGCACAGTTTCGGGGTTCTTGATGTTGAACTTCCGATACTGACCCTTGATGAAGCCCTCCTGCCCCGCGACGATCATCGCGCCAACCGCGCTCGTCCCTTGAATATGGCTGTTGTCATAGACTTCGATCCGCTTGGGTGGTCCGTCGAGCTCGAACAGCTCGGCGACATCGCGCAGCAGTTTGCCCTGCGTCGTCGATTCTGCAGCGCGACGATCGAGCGCCTCCTCGGCATTGCGCGTTGCTTGTTTGACGAGACGGACCCGGTCCCCCCGTTGCGGCATGGTCAATACGGTTTTCCCGCCCAATGCTTCTTCGAGCAACAGTGCTTCGCTCAGGACGCGATCCAGCAGGATCGTGCGTGGCGGCGGCACTTCTTCGTAGAATTGCATGAGTAAACTCGCCAGCACTTCCTCCTCGGGCACATCGGCAGTATGCGCGGGAAAGAAAGCACGATGCCCCCAATTCTGGCCACCACGGATGAAGAACGCCTGCACACAGGTAACACCAGTCTTACACGCCAGCGCCCAGATGTCGGCATCGCCGACGCCATCGGCATTGATCGCCTGCGACCCCTGAATGAAAGTCAGCGCGCGCAGACGGTCGCGGTAAAGGGCGGCCCGTTCGAAATCCATCGCCTCGGCGGCGGACTCCATTGCAGACCCAAGCTTTGCTTGAACTGAAGTCGCCTTCCCCGCGAGGAATGACTTCGCATCACCAACGAGCTCGCCATAATCATCGACCGAAATCCGTCCCACGCAAGGTGCGGAACAACGCTTGATCTGATAAAGCAAACAGGGCCGGTCACGATTGTTGAAAAAACTGTCGGTGCAGCTGCGCAGCAGGAACAGCTTCTGCAACGCGTTCAGCGTTATATTGACCGACCCCGCGCTGGCAAACGGCCCGTAATAATTCCCTTTCGGCCGTCGTGCCCCGCGATGCTTTTGGATACGCGGGAATTCATGGTCAGACCGCAACAAGATGAACGGGAAGCTCTTATCGTCACGCAAGAGGACGTTATAGGCAGGCCGATAACGCTTGATTAGTTGCGCCTCGAGTAGCAGCGCTTCGGCCTCATTATTGGTCGTAACAATCGTCATCCCGCGCGTCTGTGCGACCATCCGTTGCAATCGGCGCGGAAGTCGGCTGACTTGGGTATAGTTGGTCACCCGATTGCGCAGCGATCGTGCCTTGCCGACATAAAGCACATCGCCGCGTGTATCGGTCATCCGGTAAACGCCGGCCTTCTGCGGGAGTGTATTCAAGACGTTGCGGATTGCCGCGACCCCGGTTTCTAGATCGGGCACGTCACCACCCTTGACCGCGAACGTCGCCTTGTCTTCGTTAAATCTGTCCGGGGATTGAGGAGATGACATAGCGCGGACTTAGGGACTCAAGCCCGCGCCGTCACCCCATGCGCTTATTTGAGCGCCGCGAGTTCTGCCGAAAGTTTAGCAATGCCAGCATCGGTGATCTGGTCACTTGCCATCGGCTGAAGAGCTTTCAGGCTCATGCCCTTGAACTGTTCATACATGGCGTGCGTGGTCATGCCCGGGAACACGGCATCGAGCACGGCTTTTGCCTTCGGGTCCGCGGCGATGGCTTCGATTGGCATATCGACTGTGAACTTGGCGGCGGCAGCAGGCGCTGCATGCTCATGCGCGACGGCAGGAACGCCTAGTACCAAAAGTGTAGCTGCAATTGCGAATTTCATCGTAAACATCCTTCCTGCGGTTAATTGAGTCGGGAAATTGCCCCGTCGATGAGCGCCTTGTCGGCACTCGCATTGTGCGATTGTGCAATCACTTGTGCTGCAATGCCAGAGGCGGCGCGCGCAGCCGTGGCGCGAACTTCAGCGACGGCGCTGCGTTCGGCAGCACCGATCTTGTCTTCGGCCATTTTGGCGCGCCGTGCCGTAAGATCGGTGGCATGCGTCTTCGCCTGCGTAATCAATGCTTTTGCTTCGGCTTCGGCATGGCCGATAATCGAAGCGGCGTCCCCCGCGCTCGCCTTGCTCTGCGCCTGCGCTTTGGCAAGAAGCGCTTCGGCTTCGGCGCGGATCGCCTTGGCTTCGTCGAGCGTCCGGCGGGTTTCCGCAATCCGTGCGTCGAGAATGTCAGTGATTATCTTCGGTGCCTTCGCGACGAATACCGCAAGCAGGATAAAGATTGTCAGGCCCACATAGACCCAGCCCTCGGCGCTCAGGCCGAGAAGTTCGGGGCCATGCTCTCCGCCGTGCGCGGCACCATTGGCTTCGGTCGTTGCGTGGGTTTCGGTTGCCATGACTATGCTGCCAATGCTGTTTTGGCAGCAACCGCCACGGTCTTGGCATCGGGACGTTTGCCAGTCAGCCGCTCGACGATGTCTGATGCTGCATCAGCCGCAACGCTTTCGATCTCGCCAAGCACCTTGTTGCGCGCTTTAGACAGCGACGAATCCGCCGCCGCTGCCTTTTCGGCAATGACAGCATTACCGGCTGCCACAGCCTTTTCAACGCCCGCCGCCGCTTTGGCTTTCGCCTCGGCAATCGCAGTTCGCGCCGATTTATGTGCTTCCTCTATGCCAGCAGCGTAGGTTGCTGCCATTTCATCGGCCTCACCCTTGGCACGTTCAGCCGTGGCGATGTCGCTGGTGACCTGATTTTCGCGATCATCGATGGTCTTGGCCAGCTTTGGCAACGTCATGCGCACAATCCCGAAATACAGGATTGCGAACGCAAGACCGAGCCAGAACAGCTGAGCCCAGACAATCGGGTTGGCGAAATCAAACTGGGGCATCGCGGACGACCGTTCCGATCAGGACTTAGGAGAACGCAAGAGCGAGTGCGACAACAGCCGCAATCAGGCCGAGCGCTTCGGTAACAGCGAAACCGAAGATCAGGCGTCCGCCCATCTTGGCGTCGGCTTCGGGATTGCGCAGCGCGCCGTTGAGGTACTGACCAAAAATTGTCCCCACGCCGATGGCGGCAAGACCCGCGCCGATGGCGGCCAGACCGGCACCGATAACTTTTGCTGAACCGAGATCCATTATTTTATTCCTTTACAGTGTTGTATTATACAGTGTTGTATTAGTGGAGGTTGATAGCGTCGTTGAGATATAATGAAGCCAAGAGCGCGAAGACATAGGCCTGAACAACAGCGATCAGCACTTCAAGTGCTGACAATGCGACGTTCACGGCAAGCGGTAAGATGCCGAACACATAAGGGAGCGCCCCGAACGATCCGAGCGTAACCACGAAAGTTCCGAAGACCTTGAGCAGTACGTGGCCTGCCGTCATGTTGGCAAACAATCGGATCGCCAACGTGAACGGGCGGCTGAGGAAACTAAGAAATTCAATGGCCGCCACGAACAGCGCCAACGCTGGGTTAACACCCTTTGGCCAAAACAAGCTGAAAAAATGAAAACCGTGATTGGCAAAACCAACGACACAGACAATCACGAAAACAAGCATAGCGAGACCGAATGTTACGACGACATGACTTGTCGGCGTGAACGCACCGATCCACGGAATGAGACCGAGCAGGTTGCAACCGAGGACGAAGATAAAGAGGCTGAAAATCAGCGGCACAAAGCGTTTGCCCTCCGGCCCCACATTCTCGTCCATCATTTTTCGGACAAAATCATAGAGATATTCAACCGCAGCCTGCGCACGGTTGGGCACCATCTGCGGCTTCGCAGTCCCGATGAACAAGAACCCGGCAACCGCAACGAGCGCAATCATCATCCAGAGCGAAGAATTGGTGAACGAGACGTCATAGCCCATCGCCTCGATCGGTGCGATCGGGACAATCTTGAACTGTTCCATCGGGTTGGCCATCAGGTCTCTCTTAACTCTTGGGATCAGCGTCGAATTGCTTCGACGTTTGCATCGCGCGACGTGTCCCGGCGGCAAAACCGAGCAGCAACATGACGATCATCGCCCACGGCACCGTGCCCGCATAACGATCAATCAGCCAGCCGATGAAGGCGGAAACCAGCACCGCGCCGACGAATTCAATACCCACGGCCCAACCGCGGCCCTCAGCCTGCGCATCGGCTGTCGATGGCCGCACCGATGCTGCTTTTGCCGCCGCAATGCGGGCGTCAAGCGCGTCCTGTTCGGTTTTGCGGTCGTCGGCCAAGCCAGCGTGCCTTTACATGCGGATAAAGAAACGCCGCCCAGCCCCGGAACAGGCCCGGGGTCGGCGGCTTGGGCGAGCGTTTAGGAAAGTGACGGCGGCAAGTCAACCGTGCTGCGCTGCGGCAATTTGCCCCGCTTAACTCGCGCAATAATCCGGCAGGTCGATCGGTGCATTGCCATTGCGGACACGCCAGACGCCGTCGCGCAATTGATAGGCTTCGCCCGCGCCGACACGGTTTGCCAGTGTCTTGCACCCGACTGCAGCGGCGACGTCCTTTACGGTCACACCGCGCACTTCAGCAAGCTGCGTATAGCCCGCGCGCCGCTTGATATTGATCGCTTCGACTTCGGACTTCAGCGCCGCCGAGACCGTTCCACGCACGCCGAGATAGCCATCCGCCTGTTCGCCGACCGTCCCTGCGTCAATGGCAGCGGCGACAGCGCTCACTTGCGCCCGCGCAACCGTAGCAATTGCTCCTGCTGCAAACGCAAGGCCGACAGCGGTGGCAGCAATAATCTTTGAACGATAGGTCATTTCGGAAACAACTCCGGATTGCTTGTGATGAAATCATCGGCGTCCTTTTGGAGCTTTACGATGACTTCCTGTTTGATATTGACGTTCAGGTTGATCTCGATCGGCTTGTCGGGTGCCTTGATGTTAATGCATCCGGAGCTGGCGAGAACGATGAGAAGCGCGGCCTTTTTCATAACCGCCTGCCTCGCACCGCTAACCCTGTGCGTCAATGTCGTGCTGTTCATGGCTTGGTCTCGCTTTCGGGAGGCTGAACGGGTGGTTTTCGCAATTCGGGCAGCGTTCGTTGCAGCAATGAACTCGGATCTTGGAACGTGCGCGCGGTGTTGAGCAGGCTGCGGAACGGTGCTGTGACTTTGATATTGAAGACAAACGGCAGACCAATGAATTGCCTTGCGATGAAGCTTTTGGGCGGGCTGAGCGGCGCTTCGTTGATGCCATCAAAGTTGATTTGCGATACGATTTCGCCGTCGAGCGGACCGTTTAGCGCAATGGTCAGATTATTGTAGCGAATCGACTTGAGCGCATCGAAGGCAAGTTTGGCATACACATTCATTTCGGCGTTCGAGATTTCACCGACATACGCCAGCGTCCCACCCCCGCGCCTGACAACGAGCCGACCGCCCTCAATCCGCCCGCCATTTTCGTCAAAATACATTGGCATAATGCCGTCGAAAACACCATTGGCGGCGAGATTCTCGAATTCGAGCTGCTGGATGAATTTCGCGGCATCAAGGCCGACCACGCGAAACGTCAGCTTGCGTTCGCGATCTTTGCCCATATCGATGATCGTGGGATCAAGGAGGAGATCGCCACCGGCAAAAGGCCAAGCGCCGCTCTCAATAGCAATCAGTTGATCGGGCAAAAGGCGATAGGTGATGGCGCCATTGGTCACCAGCGTGCCCGGATTGATGCTGGCAATCGTCACTTGTTGCCCGGGCGGTGTGGCCATTGCGAGCAGATCATTGAAAACGATTTCGCCCTTTAACCCTGTAACGGGGCCAAAGGCGGCGGCAAAATCGAGGTTATTGGTCTTGAACCGCCCGGTGCTGGTCACGCCTTTCGTGTTCCAGCGGATATCACCACGACCCGATACGGCACCTTCGACATTGGCGATGACGCCTAATGTAAGCCGCGTCAGTTCTTCGGGTTGAAGGTTCCGGCCAAAGCGCAAGTCGGCAACATCAATCGCCGCCATGCCCGTCCCCGCTTCAAGATTGTGCGAAATGACGACTTTGGTGACTTCGGTTTTCGCTTTCGGCGAACGCAGAGTCGCAGTGGCGTCGATCCGGCCATTAACGAGGCGAAGCGCGGCGTCTTCCGTCGTCAGGGGATTGAAACGGCCCGGCACCAGTTCATCCGAAACAGTCAGCGCTCCCGCCAGCGCCAGTGCCCCGTTGCGGAACGTCCATGTCCCCGTGCCTTTGTCGACAAGAAGAGGAACATTGCCGATCCTGCCCGATGTCGCGCCGAAGCGACCCACAAATCCACCTGTGACAAGGCGACCGTCGAGCGAACCGACGTCAAGCGACGAGAGCCGGTCCGCGGTTCCGAGCTTCGCCGATAGGCGGTCAATGGCAAAGCCGTTTGTGCCCAGCGTCAGGCGTGCTTTGCTCGCGCTCAGGTTAACGGGCGTGTCCCCGAGCCGCCCAGTGAGGCGCGGTGCATCGATCAGCGCGCCGCCGCTGACGGCACCACTGGCATACCGGAACAACGCGCCTCCGCTTACGGGACACACGCTTAGCGATGTCGGGTTCAGTATCAGTCCCGAAACCGAAAGTGCGCGAAACGCCAGCGGGGTGCAGCCGTTGTTAAACATCAAATCGCCATTTGCAGCGATGGTCGCGTTAACCGGAACCCGCAGGCCTTCAACACGCTCGCCATTCAGCGGACCATCAAGCAGTGCCACCGTTTCAAATCGCATCGCCCCAGACGGACTGGCGGCAAAGCGGAGCGGCGCGATGGCCACGCGCGTCCCGCTACCTGCAAACGGGCTCATTTGCGCGATCCCCAATGTCATCCCGTCAGCCCTGCGTTGCAGCGTTGACGTCACCGTCGGAAAGCCACCACCAGAAAGACTGATTACGGTGTTAGCGACAAACCCCGCGCTGCCAAAGTGGATACCATTGCCGCCGGTTGCGCGCAGCACTGCACCATTGACGCTGACGGCCCGAAAATCGGTGATTGTCGCGCCGCCCGCGCTGAATGCAACATCGGTGATGACCTTGAGTCCTGCCGCGGCACCACGCGCCGATGCCGCAAACTGCGCCAACATCGGCCCCAGCGGCGTGCCAGTGGTGCTGCGTGCAGCATGGTCGATACCTGCAACAAAACTCGCATCGGGCATCAGCCGCGCCACCTCAACTCTGCCCGTCCCGCTCGTCTCTTTCCCGGTTGAGAAAGCGCCTCTCGCATCGATGGCAGCAAGTCGCGTGGAGCCGATCCGCCCTGCTTCTGCTGCCAAATCCGCTGAACCTTTTGTCACGGTGGCATTGCCTTCAAACGATATTTGCCCGGTCAATTCAGCCAGCGTCATGTTCGCGTTCTGGACGCCTTGCGCCTCGACGGCGGCTGTGCTGCGCCAGCGATCAAGCGCTTCATTCAGCACAACATTGATTGCCACTGCTGGTTTCGCGAATGACACTCCGACGCAACGCGCCGCATCAGCACGAATCGGGCCGTTAAGCGTTGGCGCGCGATTGCGAACGACGATGTCGACAAAAGCCGTCGTTCCATTCGCATCACACCCCGCAATCTTGAGAGCAGGGGCGACCGCCGCAACCTTGCCCGAAAACCCGTTCGCCAGATTGCCTTTGCCGTCGATGCGGGCGCCGATTTGCCCGCCAAGGCTGTCGATCCGCATCCGTGCATCGACCACATCCACCACAAGGTCGGGCAGCACAAATGGCGCCTTGCCGTCACTTTTTGGGAGCAGCTTGTCGATTTCACCAAGGCTTAGCTGCCCATCAACAAGCTTTCCGCGTAGCCTAACCCCGCCTGCGCGAACTTCGGCCACGGCGAATGTCCCCAATCCTGCCGAAATGCGCACCTCGGCCCAATCAGCGGTTAGATCAGGCACTTTTGGATCGCCGATGCGAAGATTTTCAATCCGCTGCCAGCGTAATCCGATGTCTTTGATTGTGTAACTCGCCCGAACGCCCCGCGATTGCAGCGCGCCGCTCAGCGTAGAATCCGCAATCGGCTTGCGCGCCAGCCACACCACTGCAACGCCAAGCAACACCAGCAGCAACAAGCCGCCAAGGATCCGAAGCACGGTTACACGGCGCATGGAATAATCATCTCGGGCACGAAACGCCTTAGAGACGCTTTCAGGCGCACCTATCAAGCGCAATTGCGTGTTTCATCGCAGCGCCTTAGCAACGGCACATGGCAAATGCCCCCGCCCCTAATGACGCCGCCGGTCACCGCAGCAGGTTGCGCGCGCGTTTGCTGGAGGGCGGTGGTGCGACGCTTCAGGATTACGAGCTGATCGAATATCTCCTCGCGCTTGCCATTCCGCGGCGGGACACCAAACCGCTGGCGAAAGCGCTGCTCCGCGAATTCGGCGGAATTGGTGGTTTGCTCTCAGCCGATCCTGAAGCACTGTTGCGGATCGACGGCGTTGGCGAAACCGCAGCAGCCGCGCTGAAGATCGTGCAGGCCGCGGCGCTGCGGATGCTTCGAAACGAGATTGTTGAAAAACCGGTACTTGCCAGCTGGCAGGCGCTGATCGACTATCTTCGCGCCGACATGGGACATGTCACCATCGAGCGCGTTCGTGTGCTCCATCTCAACGCCAAGAACATGCTGATCCGCGATGAAATCATCAGCGAAGGATCGATCGATCAAGCCACCGTCCACGTCCGCGAAGTCATCCGCCGCGCGATTGACCTTGGATCATCAGCGATCATCCTCGTCCATAATCACCCGAGCGGGGACCCCTCGCCGAGCCGCGCTGACATCACGCTCACACGCGACATCATTGATGCGGGGAAGAGGTTAAACGTCGCGGTGCACGATCATGTCATCATCGGCGCGACTGGCCACGCAAGCATGCGCGCGCTGGGGTTGATCTAGGCTCGGGCCCGTAAGTTTGCGGTTGTGATGGCATTCAGAGGATAGGGTTAGCGAAGAGAGGCCGTAAATGCGGGGTGCTTGCCACGGTGAGCGTTCGCGAAGCGGCAGGTTGCCGATTTGCAGAATCATCTTGCTTTCGCAAAGACCGGTTCATGATCAGTTTCGGCCCGATGAGCATAACGCTTTTGCTTGGTGCCTTCCAAGGCGTTGTTCTTGCCTCTCTTTTGCTACGCGCGCAACGCAATCGCGTTGCGAACCGCTATCTGGCGTTGCTCATCGTTGCGGTTGCTGCGCTCATTACGCCTTTCATTATCGGCTATGCAGGCTTTTATGATCAGTGGCCGCGCCTTAGTTTTGCGCCTTTTTCATATACGCTGGCATTCGGTCCGCTGATTTATTTCTATACCGTCAGCCTTGTGGACCCTGTGCCGAAACGGGCGTGGCCGCACTTTGCGCCGGTCGTCATCCAGTTTTTGGCCGATGCCTTGGTTTTCCCATTTCCACTGGCGACCAAGAATTGGTGGGATAGTGTTGCTCACGCGCCGATCATCTCTCCGCTCTTCGAAATTGCGACACTTGCATCAATTGCTGGCTATGGTGCTGTCGCATTCCGGCGATACCAAGTCTACCGGCGCTGGCTTAGTGACAATCGGACCGATGGCGTCGATTTCGACCCGAGTTGGGTTCGAAATTTCCTGTTTTCGCTGGCGGGTGTTGCGCTGATCTGGCTGGGATTTTCCGTTGCCAACTGGCTGAATCCCATGCGGGATTATTTTGACCAGTTCTGGCTTTATGTCGTCTTCTCGGGGTTGGTCATTTATCTAGGCGTCGCAGGGTGGCGACATTCGGAAACGGCGTTTCCAAAGCCTCAGGGCGCTAAGCGAGCCGCGCCGACTGAAGGCGGCCGAGACTGGGCAGAACAGGGTCGGGCGTGGCTCGATGAGATTGACCAAGGAGAGCATTGGCGCGACCCCGAACTGACATTGTCATCGTTGGCACGACAGTTGGGGACCAACACAGCTTATCTGTCACGCGGCCTCAACGAAGGTGCTGGCGAAAATTTCAATGCAATTATCAATCGCCGTCGTGTGTCCGCTGTCCAGCACTGGCTGGCATCGCCGACCGAACAGCGCGACATGCTGAGCCTCGCTTTCGACGCGGGGTTCAGCTCGAAAGCAAGTTTCAACCGCGCCTTTGCCGATTTCGCCGGGATGAGCCCCACCGCATGGCGTCTCAAATCGCAAAAACTGCAAACCGCTTGAGAAAGTGAGGCGACCGACGGGCCGTTGTTGGCCAGATCGGTCCGGCAATTTTCCGACAGGAGCCTGACTGATGCGAACCTCATTTCTTCTGAGCGCCACGGCCTTCGCACTGACCATTCCGAGCCTTGCTTTGGCGCAGCGGGCAACGCCTGTTTCTACCTATCAGCCACGCATGCTTTCGACCGAAGATTCGCGCGCCGATGTAGCGTTGCTCCGGCGCGGCCTCGAAACCGTGCACCCAGGGCTGTATCGCTATACTTCCAAGAAAGACATCGATGCCGCCTTTGCACGACTGGAGACAGCAGCATCGCGCCCGATCAGCGAACTTGCCTTGCACGGCCAAATCGCTTTGATGCTCGCCACGATCCATTGCGATCACACGAAGCCAGAAATGTCCGATGTGCTGACCGCCTATCGCACCACAAATCCGACGCATCTCCCTTTCCGCTTCAAAATCATCGAGGGGCGGATGATTGTCATCTCGAACGACGGACAGGACAGCGCGCCGCCGGTCGGCACCGAGATATTGAGCATCAATGGCATGCCCGTGCCAACCCTGCTCCTCACACTTGCCGCAACGGTCGCTTATGACGGTGCCACCGATCAGGCGATTGCGGTCAAGCTGGGTGACGACAGCGACCTGATGGGCGACGACTTCAATGAATATTATCCGTCGTTCTTCGGCTTTCCGGCAAGCTGGCGGGTGGCGTGGAAACCGATTGGCAATCCGCGCGCAACGGAGGCCACACTTGCGCCGGTGTCGTTCGACCGGTGGACCAGGCTCGGTACAGCAGACGGCAATTTCCGGACCGAGTTCTATAAATCAGTCACGTGGCGGATAGCAGGAAAGACTGCGCGGCTGAAGATCGACACTTTCGTAAATTATCGCAATCCGGTTCAGGCAACCGCATTTCTTGGCGGGTTCTTCAAGGCCATGAAAGATGCGGGCACCGAACGCTTGATCCTTGATCTGCGCAACAATGGTGGCGGTTCTGAAGATGTATCCATCGCGCTCGGGCGATACCTCGTGGCGACCCCGTTCGTCTGGTCGAAACCGTTGCGATACAAGGCTATCCGTTATAGCAACTTGCCACAATATATCGGCAGCTGGGGCGACCGTGATGCGCCGTTTAATTCGCCGCTCAACGCGTTTACGCAAACAGCCGATGGCTGGTATGACCGCATACCCGACACGACGGCGTCGGAACTGAACGACGATGAAAGCACAATCGAGCACCTGCCGTCGCCCGATCGATTTGGCGGACAACTCGTCATCCTCACCGGCCCGCAAAATGGGTCGGGGGCAACCCGGACAATCGCCCAGTTGAAGGAACGGGCTGCTGCGCTTCTGGTGGGAGAGGACAGCGCAGGAAGTGCGGAAGGGCCGACCGCGGGCCGGATTTTCCTGATGACCCTGCCCAAGAGCGGCATCAAGGTGCGGATCGCCAGCGCGTGGAACCGGACCAATATCCGCTCGTGGGAACCCGCGATGGGCGTGTCGGCCGACATCCTCGTCACGCCGACACTCGCTGATTACCAAGCCAATCGGGACCGCGCCGTCGAAGTCGCTCGGATTGCACCCACGGAAGCCATTGCCGACCCAGCGGCCACGGTTACAGCGGCGTTGAAAGGACGGTGGACGGGAACGCTCGACTATCGCGATTATAGCAATGACGGTCGCGTTGTTCTGCCCACAAATCTCGACGTTGACGGCCTCAGCCTGGCGTGGACTTACGACGACGGCCCAGGCAAAACCGTCCGTTCGACTGAGACGTGGACATTCGAACCGAACGGACGAAGCGCGACGATCCACCATGGAAAAACAACGTCAAGGGTCCTGATCTCCGAGCTCCGCAAAACGGCCGATGGTTCTCTGACGGTGGTGCTCGACGGCACCGGAAACGAGAATGGCCAGGCGGTCATTGCCCGCACAATCATGACGCTCGACAAAGGGACGTTGCGCCTGACCAAGCTAACGCGCACCCCGCGTATGCCGTTTTTGATGCGGCACAGCTACGAGCTTCGCCGATAAAGAGATACCAACGGGATCGCGCTGCTACTCAGGTCAGCTTTTTTATCCAGAAGCCCTGCCAAAGTGGCCTATCCGAGTGGAATTGACGATCTACTCATTCGTTTCCAACGACAAGAGAAGAAATGGCGCGCCCGGAACGATTCGAACGTCCGACCCTCAGATTCGTAGTCTGATGCTCTATCCAGCTGAGCTACGGGCGCGCAGAAGGCGGTTCCCTAGTCGCATGGTCGCATTGGCGCAAGCCCGTTGCGACATTCGTGGCCCGGCTCTACGGCATCGGGTCATGAAGACACTTGCGTTCCCGATAATCTGCTTCGTTGCCACTGCGTGTTCGACGCCGGCCAATCCGCCGTCGCTGCTGCCGCGCGCGATTGAAACACGACCCGAAGCGGCCGCTCAACCGTCATCGGTTGTGTTATCAAAACGAATTACCCCGGCGCTTGCGGCAAAGATCAACGCGCTGCTGATCGAGGCCAAGGCTGGCGATGCCGAATTTGTCGCGACGGAAGTGACCGGAAATAGCGCGGTTGCGGCGGGTCGCAGGGCCCTACAGGGTAGCGAAGCATGGATCGCCGCCGAACTCGTGCGTTCAGCGCTGCAGGTCGCGCGGCAGCGGAGCGCGGGTGCACTCGCCGAGATCGACACGCTGGCCATCAATCAGGGTGAGCTGACATCGCGCGATTCGACCGTGGGCGGGTTGGCCGAAATTATCGCCACGCAAGCCGCGATCGAAGCCATTGTCGCGCGGCAAACGGCGCGCCTCGAAGCGCTCAACCGTTAAGCGCCGCTTTATGCGCCGCTGCGTTGTGCACATAGTGCGCGACGCCAATCTGGTTACCGGCGATTTCTTCGGGTGTAAGGTCGCGCAGCTTCTTGGCGGGACGTCCTATCCATAGCTCGCCTGCGCGGATGATTTTGCCCGGTGTCAGCATCGCCCCTGCCCCCAACATGCCATTAGATTCGATCGTGCAACCATCCATGACAATGCTGCCCAACCCGACGAAGGCGCGGTCATGCAGGATACTGCCGTGAAGCATCACCATATGCCCGATGAGAACATCATCGCCGATAATCGTTGGCAGCCCCACGCCACCATCACGCGGCGAATCAACGTGGATGACAGTGCCGTCCTGAATATTGCTCCGCGCACCGATCCGGATGCGGTTGACGTCAGCACGTAGGACGCAATTATACCAGATGCTGGACCCCGCGCCGATTGCGACATCACCAATGATCATTGCGCCCGGCGCCACAAACGCATCGGGCGCAATCTGCGGCGTCTTTCCGCCAAATGGCACAATCTGCATCAATGGTCCCGCAATGGCTTCAGCAGCGGCAATATACTCGCATGATCGTCTGTCCAGCTATTGAAACCAGCTCGTCCCTTGAGCGCGCGCCATTCATCCTTGCCCGACGCTGTCTTCAAGCGTTCGAGCATCGCCGGATTACGTGCGAGTGCGACCCATGCCGACGTGGCATAGCCGCGCTTCGCGTCGTCCGCACTGGCATTGTAGTCGCGCAAGATAGTTTGCCAGCCGTCAGCCTTCGCCGCTGCAAGGATCGGCTCAAGATCAAGAAAGCGGTTTGAAATGTGCATTAGCAACAACCCGTTCGCCGCCAGTCGCTTGCGATAAATGGCAAGTGCCTCGCGCGTCAGCAAGTGCATCGGCACCGCATCGGACGAGAAGGCATCGATCACGAGCACGTCGAGCCCGCCGGTCGCTTCACCATCGAGGACAATGCGTGCGTCACCAATCTCGATGGGCACATTGGGCAGGCAACGCGACAGGAATGTGAACTTGGCCGGATCACGGGCGATCTTCGCAATCGCTGGATCAATTTCGTAGAAACGCCAATCCTGTCCGGGTCGCGCATAACAGGACACCGTCCCCGCGCCGAGACCAACAATCCCGACACGGGCGTTAGCGCCATAAAGCGCCGGAAGGTTGGCCAGCGCCAGCCCAACGCCCGAACGTGGCGCATAATAGGTCAGCGGATCGCGTTCGCGGCCCGCTTTCAGGCTTTGCAGCCCGTGAACCGTCGTTCCGTGCACAAGCGAGCGGCTGTTCCCTGGGTCTGTGCTGAGGGTGTAAATCCCGAAGAAGCTGCGCACCTGATTATCGGTCGTCAGCGAATTGCTGATCGCACGCCATCCGCCGAAATTGAGCATCAGGGCCACGAGACAGACCGTAAAAACTGGCTTGTTGCCGATAGCAATCAGGCCAAGCGCAATAATGAGAATCGCCGTGCCCGCCATGCCGCTTGGCGCACCCGAGAAATGTGACACGAGGAATGCGCCGATAGCGATGGCACTGATGATCACAGCACCAAGCCCGCGACGCTCGCTTCCCCAAATCTGCGCACCAATGCCAAGCAACGGTCTGGACGAAATGATAAGTGCGGTCGCAACGATCAGGATTGGATGTTCATAGCCCCGGTCAAAGATCAGCGGCGCAATGAGCGCGCAAAACAGTCCACCCAGCGCACCCCCTGCCGACATTGCGAGATAGAAAGCCGTCAAACGCGATGGGTTCGGTCGCCGTTCATAAAGCGCTGCGTGCAAGGTCACCGACACTGTGAATAAGAGGACGAGGCCGAGCGCAGCAAAGACGAAGGGAAATTTTGCGCTATTGGCAAAGGCTGTTCCCCCGCCTGCCAGCAGGATAATCGGTGTGGCCGACGTGATGGCATCGGAAAGCCCGCGCTTGGCCGAGAACGCCACCGAAAAACTTAATAGGTAAAGCCCCAGTGGCACCACCCAGAGCAGCGGCATCGCGACAATATCGGTGGTCAGATGCGTGCTCGTCGACAGCATCAACCCCGACGGGATCGCCGCAAGCAGCATCCACATCGAAATCTCGCGCCAGTTCGGGACCACACCCGTCGCAACCTGTTTTTCGGACACGCCAGTCTTGGGCAAGCCAAAGGCACACACCGCAATCAGCAACAACAACGCACCATATCCGATGCTCCACAACAGGCTCTGCCCCTTGAGCGGCAGCAGCGGCTCGACGACCAGCGGATAGGCAATCAATCCACCAAAACTCCCGAGGTTCGACGCAGCATAAAGCGGATAAGGATCACCCCCGCCCGATGCCGCGAACCAGCGCTGCATCAGCGGTGCCTGCGCCGCGACCATGAAAAACAAGGGGCCAATCGAAGCAATGAACAGCCATGGCACCCATAGGAACGGATTGGCCGTTGCGCTCGGCGACACAGCGATAAGGCCGATCGGCAGCATCAGTGCTGACGCAATAAATAGTGCCAGATGAATGATCGCCTGCCGTCGCGGCGCAAACCGCCCGAGCCAATGCGCATAAGCATAGCCGCCGAGAAGTAGCGCCTGATAGACCAGCATCGCCGAATTCCAGACCGTCGGCGCGCCGCCCAGCCGCGGCAACGCCATCCGTGCAATCATCGGCTGGACAAGAAACAGCAGGAATGATCCCGCGCAGATCGTGAAAATATAACGAAAGCGCAGATTGCGGCTGTTATCGACCTGCTCCACGAAAAACCCCTTTTGGCAACGGTCTTTGCCTTATCGTGGCGTCCTTGCCTTATGGTTAACGCGCAAGCAACGGTCGTTCGATCACGTATGTTATGTGCGGACGCAGCGGATTGTCCGTTACCAACGCGGGGTGATCGAAATCAAGATCGTGGCGGCGGGTCATTCCGAGACGCTCCATAAGTCCCCAACTGCGAATATTGGCCAGTGTCGTTATCGACCAGACAGCATCATCAGGCAGGTTCGACCAAGCCCAATTTATACTCGCCGACGCTGCCTCGCGAGCATAGCCGTGACCCCACGCGGAATGTGCTAAGCGCCAACCAATTTCAATTTTTCCGTCCAGCGGATTGCCCTCTGGGCAGCGATTCAGTCCGCAATACCCGAGCAGGGCATCATCCGACCGACGCACGACTGGCCAAAAGCAATGCCCGAAAAGTTGTTGATTAACGATTTGACCCGCAATGAGTCTCTGCGCCTGTTGCGTGCTCTCGAGTGGTCCCAGAAACTCCATGACGCGCGGGTCTTGACCAGTCAGGTAAACAGCTTCCGAATCCGCGTCACACCATTCCCGCAAAATCAGACGATCAGTCTCAATGCGGAATTCACCCATTAAGCAACCGTGCCGCATGCGCCGCATGATAGGTCAGCACGCCCGAACATCCGGCGCGACGGAACGCGAGTAATGTCTCCAGAACCAGAGCATCGCGATCCCCCGCGCCTGCCGCCGCCGCTGCTTCGATCATCGCATATTCGCCCGACACCTGATAGGCGAATACCGGCACTTCAAACCGTTCTTTCACACGACGGACGATATCGAGATAGGGCAAGCCCGGCTTAACCATCACACTGTCAGCCCCCTCGTCGATGTCGAGGGCCACTTCACGCATGGCTTCCTCGGCATTGGCGGGATCCATCTGATAGGTTTTCTTGTCACCTTTCAGCAGTCCGCCCGAACCCACAGCATCGCGGAACGGACCATAGAAGGCTGACGCATATTTCGCTGCGTAAGCCATGATCTGGACATTGTGATGCCCCGCCTGTTCGAGCACTTCACGAATTGCCCCAACGCGCCCGTCCATCATGTCACTCGGCGCGATTATGTCTGCACCGGCCGCTGCCTGATTCAACGCCTGTCCGACCAGCACCTCGGTCGTGTCATCGTTGAGGACATAGCCCCCGCCATCAACCAGCCCATCGTGGCCATGCGCAGTGTAGGGATCGAGCGCCACGTCAGTCAGGATACCAATTTCCGGCACGGCATCCTTGATCGCCCGGATCGCCCGACACATCAGATTGTCAGGGTTCAGCGCTTCGCGCCCATCATCGGTCCGCAATTCGCGCGGTGTATTCGGGAACAGCGCGACCACACCAATGCCCAGCGCCTTGGCTTCCCTTGCGCGCGCAACAATCCCGTCGACCGACCAGCGCGATACACCGGGCAAGCTCGAAATCGGCTCCTCAACCCCCTGCCCGCTGGTCACGAATAGCGGCCAGATTAAATGCTGTGGCGCAAGATGCGTTTCGGCAAACATGGCCCGGCTCCATGGAGCGGATCGGGTGCGGCGAAGGCGGAGCGCTGGATAATGTGACATCCCTCGCCTTAAACCCGTTCAGGAGGCATGCTGCAAGGGTGCGTCGTGCGGCAGCGCCTCGATCATCCGCGCATTCCGCCATCCGCCCCAGCGATGGTACGCAATAGCAAGCAGCAGCGTAACGGCGGAACTGATCGGAAAGCTCAGCCAGATCGCGTCTGCACCCCACATCGGCCGTATCAGCCACGCAATGCCAAGACGGAACGGAATCAGCGAAACCAGAAGGATAAACACCGGCGGCCACACCGCGCCATTCGCGCGCACCGTGCCAAACAAAATGAACGTGATGCCAAACATGATGAAACTCCAAGTCGCCATCAGCTGAATATGCTGGGCAATCGGCATCGCTGGCGAATCCTGTGCAAGGAACAGCCCAAGAGCTTGCCGGTCGATGAGCGCCAGCAGCAAAACCATCGACGTCGTCACGATCAGCGAGAAAATCACGCCTGATCGAGTGATCTTGCTGACCCGGTCCCACCGGTTTGCACCGATGTTCTGCGCCGTCATTGCACTCACCGCCGCGCCGACCGCCATCGCGGGCATCGAGATATAGTTCCACAACTGCTGCGTCACGCCGTAAGCTGCTGCCGTAATCACGCCTTCGCGATTGATAAGACCGATCATCACGAGCGCCGATGCTGCGAGGATCACCATTTGCAACGCCATCGGAAAGCCCTTGGTCACCACCACTTTGAGGATCGCAGGATCGGGGATCAAATAGCGCCACTCTGTTCCCCGCAACCGGATCGCTAAATCTTTGGCATAAATGTGGATAAGTAAACCAACGAGCGACACATAGGCCGCGATCGTCGAGGCCCACGCCGCTCCCGCAATTCCCATTTGCGGAAACGGGCCAATACCCAGCATCAACAAGGGATTGAGCGCAATATCCAGCATCACGCTGACGATCATCCAGACCAGTGGCGTCATGGCGTCTCCCGTGCCGCGCAGGCTCATCGTCAGCTGCACCACGACGAACGAGGCCGGCATCGACAGGAAAACAACCTCGAGATAGGCCTGCGCAAGCGGCATTGCTTCGGGCGGGGTGGCGAGCAGATGGAGCAGTATGGGCGTCCCCATAAAACCGAGCACCGCGGTGACGAGCGACATGCCCAGAAACAGCCCCGTCCCCGTGCCGACCACGCGGCGCATTGCGTCCGTATCACCGCGGCCCATATGTTGACCGACCAATATCGTCGCCGCCATGCCAAAGCCAAAGAGCAGGGCAAACATCAAAAACATGATGAGATTGGCATTGCTCGTCGCCGCCAACGCCGCTTCGCCAAGAATATGCCCTACCCAGATCGCGTTGATCGACCCATTGAGCGACTGGAGAATATTCGAGCCGAGCGTCGGCAGCGCGAACAGGATGAGCGTGCGCGTGATCGGGCCCGTCGTCAGGTCTTTGCGCTGGGGCCTTGCGGCGGGACGAGTTTCGGAATCGGCCATTTACCCCAAACGCGCCAGCGCTGCGCGCAGCCGTTCAGCCTCAGCCGATTTCTCTGCATGGTCAGCGCGGGCTTTGGCGATGGCTTCGGGCTTCGCCTTTTCGACGAACGCCGGATTGTTGAGGCGTTTGCCGACGGAGTCCGCTTCTTTAGCTGCCGCTTCGATGCCTTTGATCAAACGGGCTCGTTCGGCGTTGAGATCGATAGTGCCCTCGAGCGGGATGATTAGGGTGGCGAGTGGAACGGCAACCCGAACGGAAGCCGCATGTGGTGCAACATCGGGATAACGAATCGAAAGTCGACATACGCGCTCAAGGAGCTCTGCTGCCTCTTCAATATATTGCCCGACAATTGGCGCGTTGTCCGTAACATACGCTTGCAGCCGTAGTCCCGGCGCAATGCCCGCTTCATTTCGAGCGCCACGAACTGAAGTTGTGGTGCCGATAACCCATTCAATCAGGTTACGTGCATCACGTGATACGATCCAAGTCCCATCATTCAGCGTTACATTGTTGATTGGGATTTCGGCCGACAGCCACTGCGCATGAATAAGCAGATGCCCGCCCCGCGCGCCCATTTTGTCCCACAATTCCTCTGTGATGAACGGCATGAACGGGTGGAGCATTACCAGTATCTGGTCGAACGCCCAGCCCGCGACGCTGCGGGTTTCGTCGTCGAATGCGCCTTTGACCAGCTCGATATACCAGTCGCAAAACGTCCCCCACGCGAAATGATAGATCGCATCGACCATCGCGTCGTAGCGCAGGTCGGCAATCGCCTGATCGAGTTTCGCAAGCGTCTCGACGACTTCGCCGATGATCCACTTGTTGACCGCGAGCGTTGCAGCCGGCGCTGCGACCGAAGCTGATGCGCCCACCCCATTACCCTGCAAAAACCGCGCGGCGTTCCACAATTTCGTGGCGAAGTTGCGATATCCCTCGACGCGCTTTTCATCGAGCTTGATGTCGCGCCCCTGGCTTTCCATCGCCGCCAGCGTAAAGCGCAGGGCGTCTGCGCCATATTGGTCGATCAGGCCGAGCGGATCGACTGTATTGCCCTTCGATTTCGACATTTTCGACCCATCGGGCGCGCGGACAAGACCGTGAAGATACAATGTCTTCCACGGCACTTCTTTCATGAAGTGCAAACCCTGCATCGCCATACGGGCATCCCAGAAGAACAGGATGTCGAAGCCGGATATGAGCACATCATTGGGGTAATGTTTGGCGAGCAAACTAAGCCCCTCCCCTTCAGGGGAGGGGTTGGGGTGTGGACTGTCCACGCGAACCGAAGCTGGGGATTCGCCGGGGCGGCCCCCCCCCACCCCACCCCCAAAAGTGGGGGGGGCGTCCAGCGCCACCCGCCCCCCCCACCGCCCGAACGGCCCCACC
>JANLSJ010000027.1:0-34114 GCA_031362355.1 Sphingomonas sp. | reverse complement strand
TTGAAAATGCCCGTCTGTCCCGACATCTCGCCACCGAATGCACGACCAAGCGCCAGATTGGCAAACGCAGGCTCGGCAGGCGCATTGACGACGCTGATTTTTGCCCAGTCAGCATCAAGCTCTTCGGCGACCATCTGCGCCAGTGCGGTCTGTGATCCCTGCCCGAAATCGATATGCGGCGAATAGATCGTGACGGTATCATCCGCCCCGATCTTCAGCCAGGTCAGGAACGATCCTTCGCCCGGCTTTGCGGTCAGTACGACCGCGCGCCTGCGCACCCCGCTGTCGGTCCACAGGACGCCGAACACGCCCGCCCCTGCGACGGCCGCGCCACCGATCAGAAACGCGCGGCGCTTGACGCCTTTGCGCTTTACTGGGGCGGCTGGTGTTTCGGCAATGTCGAGCGTGGGATTATCGGCCATCGTGTCTCTCCCTTACGCTTTTACAGCGGCGTGGATTGCCGCGCGGACGCGGGGATAGGTGCCGCAACGGCAGATGTTGGTCATCGCTTCGTCAATCTGCGCATCGCTCGGCGCGCCATTCTTGAGAAGCGCAATGGCGGCCATGATCTGCCCCGACTGGCAATAACCGCATTGCGGCACTTGCGCCTCGATCCATGCCGCCTGCACAGGATGCAGCGCACCGTCCGCGCCCTTGATCCCTTCGATTGTCGTGATTGCTTTGCCCGCAACCGAACTGACTGGCACCGAGCAGGACCGCGTCACTTCGCCATTCACATGCACGCTGCACGCGCCGCACGCCGCGATGCCGCACCCGAATTTCGTGCCCGTCAGGCCCAGCTCCTCGCGGATTGCCCAGAGCAGCGGGGTGTCGGGCTCGGCAGTAAAGGCCACTGGTTTGCCATTCACGGTTGCTGCTATCGACATGCCTGTCCTCGTTGCGTTCTTGATGCTGGGTGTGGTTTACACGAGTTCGTCTCGATTGAAAACGGATTGACCTGTTCACATGCAAACCGGCGCTGCCGATCATAACCGCATCCTCGCCAAAGCCGCTGAATGGGCAGGCGCACCGATGGCGCTGGCAACGGTGATCGAGACATGGCGGTCGGCGCCCTGCCCGGTCGGCACCCATATGCTGGTCCATGCCGACGGCGCGTTTGTCGGATCGGTCTCGGGCGGCTGTGTCGAAGGCGATGTCCTGCATATTGCATCGGAAGTCATTGCTGGCGCGCCCGCAACGGTGCGGCGTTATGGTGTGGCCGATGGCGCGGCGTGGGAAGTCGGATTGCCCTGCGGCGGCAATATCGCGGTCCTCGTGCAACCGGTCAGCGCTGCGGGATTCGCGCCCGCGCTGTTCGACCGGATCATCGCGGCCAATGCGAACGGCGAAACCCTGCGCATTGGCACTGACCTGACTTCTGGCCTCAGCAATGTTGTGGCTGAACGTCGTGAGGACCAGTTCCTCAACATCTATGCCCCGCCGAAGCGGTTGCTGATCGTCGGTGCCGTCGAGATTGCCGCAGCCTTGGCGGGCATTGCACAGCAACTGGGCTTTGCCGTCACCGTCATCGATCCGCGGGCGCGGTTCCTGACCGAAGAACGCTTCCCCGCCGTCACCCGCGATGACCGCTGGCCCGATGAGGCGGTTGCCGCGCTCAAACCCGACAGCCGCACGGCCGTCGTCACGCTCAGCCATGACATCAAGATCGATGACCCCGCGCTCGTCGTCGCGCTCGCCAGTCCGGCTGCCTATGTCGCGGCGCTCGGCTCGAAATCTTCGCATGCCGCGCGGGTGGCGCGGTTGGGCGCGCTCGGCATTGCCGACGATCAACTGGCGCGGATCGAAGGACCCGCAGGCATCGCCGTCAACGCGATCAGTGCGCCCGAAATCGCGCTTTCCATCGCAGCAAGCATGGTGCGGGTGATGAATGATGGCTTGCGGTAACATCACTGCCGTCCTCCTTGCTGCGGGACGGGGAACCCGCTTTGGCGGCAACAAACTTGAAGCGATGTTGGGCGATACGATGCTCGGCCTATACGCCGCCCAAACGCTTTCGGAATTGGGATGCGGCCAGTTGTTCGCGGTGCACGATCCCGCCCACGCCGCGCTCGCCACGGCGTTAAATGCCGAAGGTTTCACCCTCGTCAACAATCTCGACGTCGATAAAGGCCTGTCACACTCGTTGGCGCTCGCCGCAAACGCTGCCGTCACCACGAACGCCGATGCGATGCTCATCTGCCTCGCCGACATGCCCTTTGTGACGGCTGCCCATCTCGCGACGCTGATCGGTGCGGGCGGCAGCCAAATCGTCGCGTCCACCATCGGCGAAATCCGCATGCCCCCCGCACTCTTCCCGCGCGCCATGTGGCCGATGCTCATGACCCTGACCGGCGAGGAAGGCGCGCGACCGCTGCTCCGCGACGCGATCATCATTCAGGGCACCCCCGAAATGCTCGCCGACATCGATACCCGCGTCGATCTCAACCGTTCGCCGTAAAACGCATATATTTATGGCGTTATTATACTTGACATACCCAGCATCGGAACGTATTGAGACTCTATAAGGAGTTTTCCCATGGTTTCCGCGCTTTCTGCCCCTCACTTCCACGACGAAAAAGCGGCCTTCGCTTACGTTGAGGCGCGCGTTTGGCCGGAAGGCCCTGTGTGTCCGCATTGCGGGGGTGTGGAGCGCATCGGACTTATGGGCGGCAAGTCCACCCGTGCGGGCCTTTACAAGTGCTATCAGTGTCGCAAGCCCTTTACCGTGCGGATCGGCACCATCTTTGAAGGCTCGCACGTCGCGCTCAATATATGGTTGCAGGCGATGTATCTCATTGCAGGCAGCAAGAAGGGCATTTCGAGCAACCAGCTTCACCGCACTCTTGGCGTGACCCTCAAAACCGCGTGGTTCATTGCGCATCGCATCCGTGAGGCGATGAAGAACACTGACACCACCCCTCTTGGTGGCCTCGGGGCGATTGTCGAAGCCGACGAAACCTTCATCGGCATTGAACCTGGCGCGAAAATCAAGCCCAGCTTCTACCACAAGATGAAAGTCTTCTCGCTCGTTGATCGGTCGTCGGGGCAAGCTCGCTCGTTTGTTGTGGACGGCGTTCACGTGCCACATTTGCAGCCGATTATGCTGGCAAACGTGCATCCGCTGTCGCAATTGATGACCGATGAAGCCAACGCCTATAAAAGCATCGGACGCTTCTTCTATCGTCATGAAAGCGTGAACCACGGCAAATTGCAGTTCGGACACGGAAAGGTCCATACCAACACTATCGAAGGCTATTTCAGCATCTTCAAACGCGGAATGAAGGGCGTCTATCAGCATTGCTCCAAGAAGCATTTGCACCGCTATCTTGCCGAGTTCGATTTCCGCTACAGCAACCGGCAAGCGATGGGCATCAACGACGCGCAGCGCGCTGACTTGCTGGTGCGCGGTATCGTCGGCAAGCGCCTGACCTATCAAACAGCTGGTGGAAGGGTCTAAGCGCCATGCCAAAGAAGAAAACGACCGAGACGCAAGCGGATCAGAGCGAGCGCTTCCGGCAAACCGTGCGCGATCTCGTGGACGCTGGCGAACTAAACCCCACAGAGGCCGATGAATCGTTCGAGCACTTGCTGGGAAAGGCTGTATCAAAGAGTTCCGTAGCCCCCTCCCCGTTGGATTGAGGATTTCACTTCAACGGTTATTACTAAGCGAACGCGGTGCTCGTCGTCACAATCGCCTATGTCCTCCAGCAAATAATCGCTCTCGATTGATGCTTTGGTTATTAGGCTATCGTCCTCCAGCAGACAGAAAAATGGGTCTTCCCCATCCTCTGCAACGTATCCACCTAGCTCGTCTTGAGAGCGAGGAAGGCGCAATGCATCAAATAGAGTCTTCAGACGTCCATCAATGTCTCCGTTTTGAACTATGGATTGAGGCTTTGAACGACGAAGCATCAAAATTTCTAATTTTGAATATAGAAAGCCGCCTTCCCAAACCAGAGGAACAAAGCGAAAGCCATTCCTTTCATACTGGTTCGCAAGATAGGCAGGGCTCCCAAATAGGGTCGGTCCTTCATCCACATGATTTTTTAATTGAGGATGAACTCGCCATATTTCCCGGAGTTGCTGGTGAAAAATCTTCCGTATTTCGTGCTTATGCTTTGCTCGCGTGTTTGAGCGCGATGCTCCAAGCAGCGGCCCAGCATAAGTAAGACGAAATTGCACCGGCACGTTCTCCCATGAGACCCCCGGATCATCAATCATAATTCGAATCATCGAGCTTAATCCTCATAGCAAACCACATTTGGGTATGCCAAATATAATAAAGCGATATTTATTTTCGTTCCGCGCTCGTTCCCTTGCGCTGCCAATAAACAACGGAAAACCCGCGCGTCGCTGCGTTGCAGCATCGCCGAACCGAATCAAATTTGCGACGAAGCGAGTCGCTAAAATGTCATTTACCACCTTGCACCATTTTGAACTTAAGGCACTATAGGTAGCGACTTCGGTCGGGGGCGGCACAAGCACTGGTATGACTCTAAAGATCGCGGCGATACCGCGACAGGGGTGATTCACGGCTTGTGACACTGGGAACAGATGAAAAACATTTGCTCCCCACTGTCCGCAAAAATGCTACACAGGAGGTTCGCCTCCGAGTCGAACAGACATAGAACGATAATGGGGCGCGATGATGGATTTCAAGGGTAGCGAAGCGGCAATGAGTGATATGGCAACAACGCTGCTTGAGGCAGTATCGAGTGCGGCAGCAGAAGACGCGCCGGTGAGCGAATCGAAGCGTATCAACGCGCAGCTTTACGCGGTCGAGGTCGATCATTCACGCGATGCGCTGCTCACCGATTTCGGCAAGGAAACGCTGAAGGACCGCTATTTGCTGCCCGGCGAATCCTATCAGGATTTGTTCGTGCGCGTGGCGTCGGCCTATGCCGATGATCAGCCGCATGCCCAGCGGTTGTATGATTATATCTCGCGGCTCTGGTTCATGCCCTCGACGCCGGTTCTGTCGAACGGAGGCACGGGGCGCGGGCTGCCGATCAGCTGCTATCTGAATTCAGTGCCCGACAGCCTCGAAGGCATTGTCGAGACGTGGAACGAGAATGTCTGGCTCGCCTCGCGCGGCGGCGGCATCGGCACCTATTGGGGCGCGGTGCGCGGCATTGGCGAACCGGTGGGCCTCAACGGCAAGACCAGCGGGATCATCCCCTTTGTCCGCGTGATGGATTCGCTGACACTCGCGATCAGCCAGGGCTCGCTGCGGCGCGGTTCGGCGGCCTGCTATCTCGATGTTTCGCATCCTGAGATCGAGGAATTCCTCGAAATCCGCAAACCGTCGGGCGATTTCAACCGCAAGGCGCTGAACCTCCACCACGGTGTCCTGCTGACCGATGCCTTCATGGAAGCGGTGCGGGCGGGCGAAGAGTGGAACCTGCTGTCACCAAAGGACGGCAGCGTCCGCGCCACGGTGGACGCGCGCAGCCTGTTCCAGAAGCTCGTCGAAACGCGCCTTGCCACCGGCGAGCCCTATATCGTCTTCGCTGATACCGTGAACCGGACGATGCCCAAGCATCACCGCGAACTCGGCCTCAAGGTTTCGACGTCGAACCTGTGCAGCGAAATCACCTTGCCTACGGGTCGCGACCATCTGGGGAATGACCGGACAGCCGTCTGCTGCCTGTCGTCGCTCAATCTCGAGACATGGGACGAGTGGAACAGCGACAAGCAGTTCATCGAGGACATCATGCGCTTCCTCGACAATGTCCTGACCGATTATATCGACCGCGCCCCGCCCGAAATGGCACGCGCCAAATACTCCGCCAGCCGCGAGCGGTCGGTCGGCTTGGGCGTCATGGGCTTCCACAGCTTCCTGCAAGCCCGCAATCTGCCGTTCGAAGGCGCGATGGCGAAGTCTTATAATCTCAAAATCTTCAAGCACATCTCGACCGCCGCCAACGAAGCCTCGATGATGCTCGCCACCGAACGCGGTGCCTGCCCCGATGCCGAAGAGCGCGGCGTCATGGAGCGGTTCAGCTGCAAGATGGCAATCGCGCCCACGGCGTCGATCAGCATCATCTGCGGCGGCACCAGCGCCTGCATCGAGCCGATCCCGGCGAACATCTATACGCACAAGACGCTGTCGGGGTCGTTCTCGATCAGGAACCCGTATCTCGAAAAACTGCTCGCCGAGAAATCGAAGAACAGCGATACCGTCTGGAACTCGATCCTTGAACAGGGCGGCAGCGTCCAGCATCTCGACTTCCTCAGCCAGGAAGAAAAGGACACCTACAAGACGAGCTTCGAGATCGACCAGCGCTGGCTGATCGAACTCGCCGCGGACCGCACGCCCTATATCGATCAGGCGACCAGCTTGAACCTGTTCATCCCCGCCGATGTCGAGAAATGGGACCTCCTCATGCTCCACTTCCGCGCATGGGAACTGGGCGTGAAGTCGCTCTATTATCTCCGTTCGAAGTCGATCCAGCGCGCCGGCTTTGCTGGTGGTGTCGAAGCCGACAACACTGCGCTCGCCCCCGTCATCGAACTCGCCGAAAAGGATTATGACGAATGCTTGGCTTGCCAGTAAACATGTGCATACCTATATGTATGTGTAGATGGAGGCAGGTATGAAGACAGATCGACTGACATTGATGGTAAGCCCGGCGGACAAAGCCGCGATCAACGCGCGTGCATCGACGCTTGGCATTTCGGTGAGCGAGCTCATTCGCAAGGCGGCGCTCGATTACGATCCCGGCGAAGAAGCGGCGCGTGAGGAAGTCGAAGCGCTGCTTCCCGAATTTTCGGCGACCATCGAACAAATTCATCAATCGTTCGAGCGCATGATTGCGCGGCTTGATGAAAGCGAGCGTCGCCGCGACGAGATGGAAACGCCCGAATATCGTGAGAAAGTGCAGGCGACACTCCTCGCCGACCCGCCCATTGACTGGGCGCGCGTACAGGCGCTCGTGTCCGGCGAGCGGAGAGCGGCATGAGCTTCTGGCGCGACCTTCTCAAAGACATCAAAAGCCTTGCAGTTTTGCACGAGGATGTCCGCCGCCTCGAAACACGTGTCGAAAAAATCGATGATCGCGTCACCCGCCACGGCGAGCGGCTGGCCCACATCGAAGGTATCATTGGCTGGGCGCAATCCCAGCCCCGTCTTCCGTCTTAACCGAGCGAGTAACCCCCATGTCCCTCACCGAAGCCCGCACTCAGTATAAGCCCTTTGAATACCCCTGGGCCTATGATTTCTGGAAACGCCAGCAGCAGATCCACTGGATGCCCGAGGAAGTGCCTTTGGGTGAGGATTGCCGCGACTGGGCGCAGAAACTCACCGATCATGAGCGCAACCTGCTCACGCAGATTTTCCGCTTTTTCACGCAGGCCGATGTCGAGGTGCAGAATTGCTACCACGAACATTATGGCCGCATTTTCAAGCCGACCGAAATCAAGATGATGCTCGCCGCCTTTTCCAACATGGAAACGGTGCACATCGCGGCTTACTCGCACCTGCTCGACACGATCGGCATGCCCGAAAGCGAATATGGCATGTTCCTCCAATATGAGGAGATGAAGAACAAGCACGACTATCTCCACACCTTCGGGGTGGAAAGCGATCAGGATATTGCGCGCACGCTCGCGATGTTCGGCGGCTTTACCGAAGGGCTGCAACTGTTCGCCTCGTTCGCGATGCTGATGAACTTCCCGCGCTTCAACAAGATGAAGGGCATGGGCCAGATCGTCAGCTGGTCCGTCCGCGACGAGAGCCTGCATTGCGAAGGCATCACCAAGCTGTTCCACGCTTTCTGTGCCGAGCGTCAGTGCCTGACCAAGGCGGTGAAGGACGACATCCTCGATTGCTGCCAGACGACAGTGCGGCTCGAAGATGCCTTCATCGACCTCGCCTTCGCCGACGGCCCCGTCTCGGGCATGACCGCCAAGGACATCAAGAAATATGTCCGCTACATCGCCGACTGGCGGCTGGGCCAGCTCGGCTTCAAGCCGATGTTCATGATCGAAGACCACCCCCTACCCTGGCTCGCCCCGCTGCTCAACGGTGTCGAACACGCCAACTTCTTCGAAACCCGCGCGACGGAATATTCGAAAGCAGCGACGCGGGGGAACTGGAACGAAGTGTGGGATTCGTTCGACCGGCGCGGGAAAGCGAAAGCAGGGCCAGCGGCAAATGAGGATGACGGCGCGGGTGAAGTGGATATGTTCGGGCAGGCGGCGGCGGAGTAGGTGCTTGCGTCTTAATTTGGAACAGAATAAGAACAATCCAGATAAGTGAGAATCATCTGCAATGCCCTATAACTTTTATGAGTTCTTTGCTGGTGGAGGCATGGCTCGTGCGGGGTTAGGGGCGGGTTGGCAATGCCTGTTTGCTAATGATTTTGATCCAATGAAGGCTGCAACTTACACTGCGAACTGGGGCGGCAGCGATTTTGTTTGCGACGATGTTGCAAACATCAAACCCGGTGATCTGTCAGGTATTGCGGACTTGGTCTGGGCATCTTTCCCGTGCCAAGATTTGTCGCTCGCAGGTGCTTATCGTGGACTTGGAACCGCTGCATCAGAAGTGATGACGCGCTCAGGAACGTTTTGGCCGTTTTGGAAACTCATGCTTGGGCTCAAGCAACGCTATCGCGCGCCGCGCATGATCGTTCTCGAAAACGTAACTGGTGCATTAACGTCGAGAGGTGGGAAGGACTTTGCGGCAATCTGCACAGCATTTTTTGACGCTGGTTATCGCGTTGGCGCGGTTGTTATCGATGCACGGCGTTTCGTGCCGCAAAGCCGACAGCGCGTGTTTTTCATTGCCGTTGCTCCCGATATTGATGTGCCAAAAGAACTTCTGTCTGACGGACCCGTTGCGAATTGGCATCCATCCGCTTTGATTGGGGCCAAAGCGCGTATTGGCGATGCCGCAGATGAGCAGTGGTTGTGGTGGAATTTGCCCAGACCAGCCGAACGCAAGACAGTATTCGCAGATTTAATCGATGATAATCCGACTGGATGCGATTGGCATACGCCGACCCAGACACAGAAAATCCTTGAGATGATGACGCCGTTGCACCTGGCTAAAGTCGAGCAAGCACGCCGATCAGGCCGCAAGCTCGTGGGCGCTGTTTATAAACGCACACGCGAGGAGCGTGGCGTCCGGCGACAACGTGCCGAAGTCCGGTTCGATGACATTGCCGGTTGCCTGCGCACGCCCGGAGGCGGATCAAGTCGACAGACCATTCTCGTCGTGGAAGGTGATTTTATCCGCTCGCGATTGTTGGCTCCACGGGAGGCAGCAAGACTCATGGGTCTTGATGAAACTTACAAACTGCCAACACGGTATAATGACGCTTATCACGTCGCCGGTGACGGCGTTTGCGTGCCTGTCGTCAGGCACATCGCAGCCAGCGTGTTAGAGTCTATTCTCAACCAGAATAGTCGGGACGAAATTATGGTGGCAGCAGAGTGAAGAGGGCAACGATTGGCAATTGACCTTCCCTTTCGGTGTCAGGCTGTGCGAACGCTTACCAACAAAATTGGCTGTTATGTGCTGTGTGATCTCGACGGTGTGCCGATCTATGTCGGTCAATCGACGGATGGCATTCGGTCCCGTGTAAATCGGCACCTAACGTCAGCCCGATCAGACATTATTGCCAATCGGCAGGTCGATGTTTGGGAAATTGCGTGGGTCTGGGCTTATCCAGTTGAAGATCGCACAGAAATTGGACCGTTAGAAGACGCACTTTTCCATGAGTTTCATCAGCAATCGTCGTTGATGAACGGAAAAGTGCCCCGAACACCAGAAGCAATGATGCCCATTCCCGAACCGACACAGATCGTTCAGGTCATGGCTGACATCGAGATTGCGGAGAAAAAAGATCCAGCGTTACGGTTACCTCGACAAGCCGAGCATTATTCGCAAATCGTCGGTCATTTTCTCGCGGTTAAAAATTCGAAAGAGATTGCCGGTGCAATTCATGCACATTTTGAACGACTAAGGCGATACCACTTCAGCTTGCTAAACCTTGCGGTCGAAGTTGACGGCGATAACTGAGCGCGATCCGATCAATTTGCAATCGTAGCGACATTCACTCAAAATACGCTAGGCGGTCTTGCCTCGATAGCCGCCTCCGTCGGAGCGAAGCGCGTGGGTGCGCTGCTGTCCGCGGGGTTGGTGGTTATCCTGACACACAAAAACCATCATTAGCGCTGCTTCCTCCCTCCCCGGCGGGGAGGAGTGCCGGGTCGATTGCCCCCCGGACAATCTGAAACTGCCGGGGGCAGTTTCACCCGACACTGGGCGGGGAAGCGCGCCCTTGCGCGCGTTGGCACTCGACACTCACGTGCAGTCCACCCCCACCCGCTCGCCGTTGGCGAGTGGCCTCCCCCTCAAAGGAGGAGGGCTATTATCCTTCCCGAAACCTCTCGCCCTTATCCCGTCCATCATGCCAACCCTCACCCCCACCCTCATCGTCGGCACCATCATCCTCCTCAACACATGGACATTCATGCTGTTCGGATTTGACAAGCTGCGCGCCGAAGCGGGCAGCTGGCGGATTGCGGAATCGACGTTGCTCAGCTTCGCCCTGATCGGCGGCAGTGCAGGAGCGTTTCTCGGGCGTCGCTTCTTTCGCCACAAAACGCGCAAAGAGCCATTTTCGAGCCAACTGTACGCAATCACTTTCCTGCAAGCCATCGCAGCCGCCGCAGGGGTGGGCTGGCTCCTTGTTTAGGCGCCAACCGCCCAAATAACCCCCTGTCCTACACCCCCCACCCCATGCTAGCCGAGTCGCCGAACAGGCTCTTTCAAATCCCCGATCACCCCCCACCGCAAAGCCGCACCCCCACAACCGCGCATGTAGGAAACCAGTGTCAACTTCGTAAACTTCACCCCTCCCCCGCCCGTGTGCGACATGCGTGATGTTCGTGAAGTTTGGCCCCCACCCCTCACATAAACGGCGGGTCCGGGATCTGCGTCCGTGCCTCATTCAACAACCGCCCCCATGTCGTGCTGAGCGCGTCAAAATAGGGGTCGTCCGCCTCGATCCGCCGCTTGATGCTCGGCCGCGCCGTATCGCTCGGCACGACGATCAAATCCAAAGGCAACCCGACCGACAGGTTCGACCGGATCGTGCCATCAAACGAAATCAGCGCGACCTTTACCGCTTCGTCGAGCGGCGAGTCCCAGCGCAGCGCACGATCGAGGATCGGCTTTCCATATTTGAGCTCGCCAATCTGGAGGAACGGCGCATCCAGCTGGCATTCGATGAAATTGCCCTCGGCATAGATCATGTAGAGCGACAGCGGCTCATCGGCGACGCGCCCGCCGAGCAGCAGCGAGATGCCCGCATTGATCTTGGTCCCTTCGAGCGTGACACCAATCGCGCGCCGCGCCGTGCTCACCGCCTCGCCCACCAGCTGCGCGACGCGGAACATCGTCGGCTGTGCCGCCACCGTCCGCGCGACGCCGCTGCCGTCGTGACAGGGCAGCCCTTCCTCGAGCAGTGACAGCGTCGATTGCGTGACCGACAAGCTCCCCGCACTCGCCAGCACCACCAGCCGCTCGTCATCATCGGCCAGCACATGCAGCTTTTTGAACACCGAAATATTGTCGATCCCCGCGTTGGTCCGCGTGTCGGCGATGATCACCATCCCCGCCTCGACCAGCAGCCCCACGCAATATGTCATCGCTTACTGCTCCTGCGCCACGCGGACATCGACGTCGAGCTCCTCGATCCCGCCGCCGCGCCGCGTGCCCGATACCGGCGCCACGTCCGATCCGTCGAGCCCCACGGCAACGCGGACATAGCTTTCGTCGGGACACGCGCCCGAACAGGGATCAAGGCCGACCCAGCCGACCCGCTTGACATGGATTTCGCCCCAGTAATGCGCGGTTTGCCGCACCCCGCTGTCGGGCCCGTGGAGCGAATGGCCCGCCACGATCCGCGCCGGAAAGCCCCGCGCCCGTGCCACCGCAACCAGCAAATGCGCGGCATCGCGGACCGACCCGCTCCCGCTGTCGAGCACTTGCGCCGGCGTCCGCCCCGCTGTCCCGCGCCCGCCGACGATCTTGATGGCACCGCCGACCAGCGCGTTGAGCGCATGCGCTTGTTCCAGACTGTCCGAGCTGCCGATGCTGCGGGCCAGCGCGACAATGCTCGCGTCCACGGCGGTTTGCGGGGTCGTCCGCGTGTAGAACAAGGGCGGCAACGTCTCCGTAAACCCGTCCACGACACCCGCCATGTCATCGGTCAGCACTTGCCCGCGCACCGTCAGCGCAATCTCCGAGATCGGCCCGTCGACATAAAGCATCGTCGTCGCATTGCCGTAACCGTCCCGCCCGGTGCGCAGCCGCGCATCGCAATCAACATCGATCCGCCAGTCGATCACGGTCTGCGCGGCATAATCGGTCGGCGTGACGCGCAGCAATTGCACGACGCGCGCTTGCGGCTGGCTGAAGCGGTAAATCGTGTGATGATCAATCGACAGGCGCATCAGATAAACCGGAACTGCCGCGCGATCGCAGCATTAAGGGCAGCGTTTTCAGCCAGGAAATCCTCGAGATATTCGTGCAGGCCGCGCTTCATAACGGCAGTGATCCGCGTATCGCCCAACCGCGCATGACGGAGCCGCGCGAGCCGGTCGGCCTCGCCCTGAAAGCCGGTTTGCTTGCCCAAAGCATTCAGGTGCAGCACGACTTCTTCGGCACTTGCCGCGAGCGAGCGCGGCAGTTCACGGCGCAGCATCAGCAGTTCGGTAACGAGCGCAGGCTTCAATCCTTCGCGATAGAGCCAGCGATAGGCGTTCACGGCGGACACTGTTTGCAGGATCGTCGTCCACTGGTCACGGTCCACTGTGCCGCCGACGCGCTCACCTTCGGGCAGCAGGATATGATATTTGACATCGAGCAACCGCGCCGTGTTGTCCGCACGCTCGATGGTTGCGCCCAGTCGAATGAACCAGCTTGCCGGATTGCGCAGCATCCGCCCGATGGCCCCTTCGAACCCGCGCGTTTCGGCTTGCGCTTCGTCAACGAGGCTGAGCGTCGCTTCGGTGTTGCCGGGGCTCGTGCGGTTCTGGAACAGCAACCACGCACGGTTCATGGTCTGCCACGCCTCACGGCTCAGCGCGGTGCGCACCGCCTTGGCATTGTCACGTGCCCGGTCGAGGCAGGCGACGACCGAGCCTTTATGGTCGGTTGAGAGCGTCAGGAAGCGCGCAACATTGCGCGGCGTAAGCTTTTCACCCGTCGCCGCGAACGCCTTGTTGGCTTCGATGACCGAGAGTGCACTCTCCCACGCCGCTTCACCCGCCGGGCGTGTCGACATCGCATCAAGACGCACGGTGGCCTCAACCAGCCGCGCGGTAAACTCGGCGCGCTCGACATAGCGACCGAGCCAATAGAGTGCGGAAGCGGTACGGCTTAGCATCTAATTCCTCCCCGGAACGGGGAGGGGGACCACCGAAGAGTGGTGGAGGGGCCGCGCGTTATGGGTGCAGAGGCGCCTGTTACGCGCGGCCCCTCCGTCAGCCCAAGGGGGCTGCCACCTCCCCGTTCCGGGGAGGTTTGAAAATTGTCCATCACCCCTCCCCCTCATTGGCGAGGACGAAACTGTCCTTCGTCCCCCCACCCTGGCTTGAATTGACGACCAGTGAGCCCTGCTTCAATGCCACGCGCGTCAACCCGCCGGGAACGATTTTGACCCCATTGGTGCCTGTCAAAACGAACGGCCGGAAATCAACATGACGCGGCGCAATTCCCTCGTCACACAGCGTCGGCACGGTCGACAGCGCGAGTGTCGGCTGCGCGATATAGCGTTCGGGCTCGGCAATCAGCGCGGCGCGGAAATCCTCGATCTCCTTCTTGCTCGCTGTCGGGCCGACCAGCATCCCGTATCCGCCCGATCCATCGACGAGCTTCACGACCAGTTCGGGCAAATGCTCGAGCACATATTTGAGCGCATGCTTCTCGCGGCATCGCCATGTCTCGACAATCGGGAGCAGCGGTTCGCCACCCGAATAATAGCGGACGATGTCGGGCATGTAGCTGTAGATCGCCTTGTCATCCGCAATCCCCGTCCCCGGCGCATTGACGATGGCGACATGGCCCGCGCGATACGCTGCGATCAGGCCCGGAATGCCGAGCATTGAATCAGGGCGGAAAACAAGCGGATCGATATAATCATCATCGACGCGGCGGTAGATTACATCGACCCGCACCCGACCCGTGATGGTCCGCATCCAGACGAAATCATCGTCGACTTCGAGGTCGACCGCTTCGACCAGTTCGATGCCCAGACTGTCGGCCAGAAAGCTGTGTTCGTAATAGGCCGAGTTGAACCGCCCCGGTGTCAGGATCACGCAAACCGGATCATTGCCGGACCCCATCGGCGCAACCGAACGCAACGTCGCGAGCAGCATGTCGCCGTAACTGTCCACCGGCAGGACATGATATTGCCGGAACAGTTCGGGACACAGGCGGATCATTGCCTCGCGGTTTTCGAGCATATACGATACGCCCGACGGCGTCCGCGCATTATCCTCGAGCACATAAAAATCATCGGGGCCGGTGCGCACGAGATCAATCCCGCAGATATGCGACCAGATATTATGCGGCGGGGACGAGCCAACAATTTCGGGGCGGAACTGCGGGTTTGTCAGGATCAATTCTGACGGAAGAATGCCGTCATCCAATATCTTCCGCGCGCCGTAAATGTCGGTGAGGAACGCGTTGATCGCTTCGACCCGCTGGACCAGCCCAGCGGACAACCGCGACCATTCGGATGCGGTGAAAATGCGCGGCACGATGTCGAACGGGATAATCCGTTCGGCAGCGTCATCATCGCCGTAAACCGCAAAGGTGATGCCAAGCTGGCGAAACGTGGCCTCCGCCGAAGCCTGCCGCCGCGCCAGTTCGGACTGCGGCGTTTCCGCCATCCAGCGCCCGAGTTCACCAAAGCACCCGCGCGCCTGCCGGTCGCGGCTATTCCCCCAGATTTCGTCAAAGACTTTCTTCGCCATTGCTGCCAGACTGCGCGGAATTATTGCGATGCACAAGAGCGGGGGAAGTGATGCGGCGACCTTTTGACGCGATCCAGAGCGAAATTCTTGAAAAATTCACCGAGGCGCTGTTCCACGACGTGGAGATGGTCATCACGCCCGCGCAGGTTGTCGAGAATCTGCAAATCCAGTTCAGCCTGATCGAAGGCAACAAGCCCGACCAGATCAGGCTGCTGATCACGACAGTATTCGTCGTACTTGGGGGACCGCTGTTCCTGCTCGACAGCGTCGAAGGCCGCGCCGAAACGATCCGCCGCCGCCTTCAGGAAACAGAAATCGATTTCCTGCAAGACTTGGGTCGCATCCGCACACTGATTTACGCGGGCTATTATGGTCACTGGGACGGCCTAACGGAAGCCGACAACGAACATAACCCGGTTCACCGCCAGATCGGCTTCACGTTGCCCAAATTCCGCGACCGCAGCGCGCCGGGTGAAGTCCCGATCACCTTGGTCGAAGGGCGCGAGCTGACGCATGAAGATTTCGTCGGCCATGACGATTGTCCCGCCAGCGCGGGGGTCATTGTCATCGGGTCGGGCGCGGGCGGCGCCGTGGCGGCCTATAACCTCGCGGCGCAGGGGCATGACGTCCTGATCATAGAAGCCGGTGGGCATTACCCGTCACAGCGGATCACGCATGAGGAACGGCGGATGGCCGCCAAGCTGTTCGTCGACGGTGGTATCCAGACCAGCCGCGACAATGACTTCGTCGTGTTTCAGGCCCATTGCGTGGGCGGCGGCACGGTCATCAACAACGGCATTGCACTGCGCGTGGACCAGCCGGGGATGATCCATCCCGACGCCGCCGACGTGCTCGACAAATGGGCGAGCATCGGCGCGCCGCTGGACCGGACCGCGTTTGACGCCGCCTATCTCGCGGTCGAGAATTATCTGGGCATCGCAGAAATCGACCCGATCATCGGGCGCAATAACGGGCGGCATATCCTTGAAGGCTGGGCGGCTTACGCAGCAGCCAGCGGTGATCCCGCCGACCTCGCAGCGCCTGCAACATGGTTCAAAAAGAACTGGGGTCCGCGCCGCGAAGGCATCGAATGTGCCTATTGCGGCTATTGCAACACAGGCTGCCCCTATGGCCGCAAAAATGGCATGGCGCAGTCCTACCTGATCGATGCCACCGCCAAAGGCGCGAAGATCCTCGCCGATGCGCGGGTCACAAAAATCATCTGGCAGTCAGACGGAAAGACGGCAGACGGCGTCGAGATCACGCTATCCGACGGAGGCCACCGCACGATCCGCGCGCGCGATGGCGTCGTTGTGGCCGCAGGGGCAATGGCCTCAAGCCGAATCCTTGCCGCCAGCGGCATCGAGGGCACCGGCGAGGGCCTCTCGCTCAACATCGCCAGCCCCGTTTCCGCGCTCATGCCGCGCGAGATGCGGACGTGGGACGAGGATCAGATGACGACCTATGTTGATCGCGGCGACTATCTCATTGAGTCGCATTTCCAGTCGCCGATGAATATGGCAACGCTGCTGACAGGCTGGTTCGGTGATCACGCACGCAAGATGGCAAATTATTCGCGCTTGGCCTCGGCGGGCATATTGTTTCCGGCGGACCGGCGCGGGCGCGTTGTCGGCAACCAGTTCAGCTTCAAGCTCGACGTCGAAACCGATCTGCCGCTGATCCGCCGCGCCATCGGAGCGCTCACGCGTGTTCATTTCGCAGGCGGTGCTCTGGAAGTCTATCCCGCGCTCACCCGCGGCGGGACGATCACGCCCGATATGGACATCGACGCGTTCCTGAACACGCGCATCCGCGAGGCCGACGACATCGTGCTTTCGAGCTCACACCCGCACGGCGGCAATGCGATGAACGAAGACCCCGCGCTGGGCATTGTCGACCCCGCCTGCCGCGTCCACGGCACGACCAACGTCATGGTGACCGACGCCAGTGTCTTTCCGAGCTGCATCCGCGTGAATGCACAGCTGACGACAATGGCGATGGCGCATTATGCAACCTCCAGCAGCGGCGTGTTCGCCTAAGCTGCCGTCCAGCCCCCATCGACCGAGAGGTTCGCACCCGTAATCTGAGCCGCTTCATCCCGGCACAGGAACAGCGCCATCGCCGCAACCTGTTCGGGCGTCACGAATTGTTTGGTCGGTTGCGCGTCAAGCAGGACGTCGTTGATGACTTGGTCGCGCGTCAGTCCGCGCGCTTTCATCGTGTCGGGAATCTGGTTTTCGACGAGCGGCGTCCAGACATAACCGGGCGAAATGCAGTTCGACGTGATCCCCGACGTCGCGACTTCAAGCGCAACCGTCTTGCTGAACCCCGCAAGGCCATGCTTGGCGGTCACATAAGCCGACTTGTTCGGGCTGGCGACCAGCGAATGCGCCGAGGCCGTGTGGATGATCCGCCCCCATTTCTTGGCCTTCATGCCCGGCACCGCCAGGCGCGTCGTGTGAAACGCCGCCGTCAGGTTGAGCGCGATGATCAAATCCCATTTATCGACCGGAAAGTCATCGACCGGCGCGACATGCTGAACCCCGGCATTGTTGATCAGGATGTCGATGCTGCCAAACGCCGCCAGCGCCGCCGCCATCATCGCCTCGATGGCATCCACCTTGGTCAGATCGGCATCGCTATACATTGCCTTTGCGCCCGACAGCGCTTCGAGGCCGACCCGCTCCGCCTCGATGGCCGCCGCGTCGCCAAAGCCATTGATGATGACATTGGCCCCTTCCGCCGCCAGCGCCTTGGCATAGGCAAGACCGATCCCCGATGTGGAGCCGGTGACGAGTGCGGTTCTGCCGGTCAGAAACATGCTATTTTCCTTCTGCCCATTTGCCGATGGCCGCCGCCTGCCGCGCGCGCAGCCCGGCGCGGTAGTTGATCACTGCCACTGTCGTTTCCGCCGGTTTGCGCGACGTGACGGGAAGTGCTTTGGCCGCGTAGGCGGTTACCCGCGCTGCCACCGCAGGATCGCCTGACCCCGTTGGCAATCCGACAATAAACGACGCGCGTGTACTCGTCTCGAGCATCGCATTGACCTTGTCGGCATTGGCCACCGCCCAGTCAAACGCCAATGCCGGATGCTGGCTTGCCACCGCCGCGATCACGTTGCCGCGCATCGGCACGGGGATTTCGTCGGTCAGCGCCAGCGCGAGTGCCTTGGCTGCCAGCGCCGGATCACGCACCGCGCCGAGGTTGCGGTAATAGATCAGCTTCGCGACCGGGCTGTTCTCGGTCCGCGCTTTTTCATGCAGCATGTCCCAGCGCGCGGCGTCCGCCGTGTAAGCAAAGATCGAAAGCGCGGGCAGGCGGATTGATCCAGGCACAGCATTCGCGTCCGTGAAGCTTTGCTGCGCATAGGTTGCCGCCTGCGCGGTCATGGCGTCATCGCCGAAACTGCCAAGCACAGGAATGATATTCTCGCGGAGCAGCGCCATCGCCGATGCTTCGCCAGTCTTCGCCGTCCAGCCCACCTTGGCAAACACGGGAGCGAGCAATGCGCGTGCCTTGATGCGGAAAGCCGCCTGCTGCGGCGCATCGGTCAGCATCCGGTCCATCCCCGCCATCTGGCCGGCAATCAGGCTCCAGACGATCGGCGACGCATCAGGTGACACGCCACTGATGAGCGACAGATAACGCTCGACTGTCGCATCATTGCTGTTCGCCAGCCCATAGCTGTCGGCGATCAAACCAACCTGATTGTCAACGCCGAGATCAGCGAACGACGCCTTAACTCTGGCAAAATGGGCATCGTCATACAGCGTGCGAAAATAGGCGCTCTGGCCGTTGTTAACGATGGTTGCGCCACCGGGACCGCCCATTGTTGTCTCTTTCGGTTGCGGTCCCGACACGATCACGCTCGTCATCGCGCTATCGGGATTGCCGACGCGGCGCAGTTTGACGGGCACCAGCCATGTTTGCGCAGCCTTCGACCCGGCGTCGAGACCAAAGCGACCCTGCGACAGCGACACTGTTTCACCGTCGAGGCAGCATGACGTAATCGTTGCCTTGACCAACGGCACCCCGCCCTGCGTCGTAAAGCTGTCCATCATCGGCTTGACCGGCATACCCGAGGCCTTCGCGACCTCTGCCCACAGCTGGTCGGTCACTGTGTTCCCATAAGCATATTTCTTCATGTAGCTGCGAACACCGGTGCGGAACGCGTCCGCGCCGACCGATCCTTCGAGCATGCGGATCACTGCTTCGCCTTTACGGTAGGTGATGTCATCGAATGCCTGGCTGATCTGATCGACTGTCTCGATTTTCTGGATAATCGGATGCGTGGTTACGCGGGCATCGCGTGAAATCGCGCCTTGGCGACTGAACGCCATCGACTGCGTCAACGCCCCCCATTCGGGATTCAAATCATCCGACGCCTTGGATGCCATCCACGACGCAAAGCCTTCATTCAGCCAAAGATCATCCCACCACGACATGGTGACCAGATTGCCGAACCACTGGTGCGCCATTTCATGCGCAACGACGTTGAAAATGTCCTGTTTCTGGCTTTCGGTCGCAAGCTTCGGATCGATCAACAGAATGCGCTCGAAATAGAAGATCGCGCCCCAGTTCTCCATCGCACCAAAGAATTGCGATGATCCCGGCCCGGCGATCATGTCCATCTTGGGCAGTGGATACGGCGTGCCGAAATAATCATTGAAATAGGGCAGCAGGCGCTTGGCGCTCTCGAGCGCATAATCGCCCTGATCGACCACACCTTTGCGCGAAATGATGCCGATTTCGGTATTGCCGACCATCGCTGTCTTGCGTTCGACATCGCCCATGCCGAGATACAGCAGATAGGTAGACATTTTCGGGCTCGGCGCAAAAGCCCAGACGGTTTTGCCCGCGGCATTGGTGGTTTTCGAGGTCACCGGCATGTTTGAAAACGCCGTCTGTCCGGCGGGCGACACGGCAGTTAGCTTGAACGTCGCCTTGATGCCCGGCTCATCCCACATCGGCGCGAAACGGCGCGCATCGGGTGCTTCGAATTGCGTGGCAAGCATCCGCGCCTTGCTGCCGTCGGCATTGTCATAATCGATGGCGAACAAGCCCGTCGCCGATTGATTGATCTTGCCCGTATAGCCGAGCGACAAGCTGTGCTTGCCCGCTTTGACCGGCGTTGCGAAGGTGAAAGTCGCGGTCTGCGCCTTGGCGTCGGTAGTCACAGTGGCGGCGATAGTGCCGTTGAGTTTCACACTCGAAATGGCGATCTCGGCGGCATTCAGGGTGATCGTCCGCGTCGGCGTTGTCACCTGAATGGCAATCGTCTCGCTGCCCGCAAACGTCAGCTTGGTCGCGTCAGGCTCGACAATGATGTCATAAGAAAGTGGTGTGACGCCCACCGGCAGCCGCCCCGGCGCCGCAAAGGCGGACGTGGCAAGCAAGGACGCCGCGAGCGATAGCCCGGCGAAAAGCACTTTGGACATGGGAACTCCTGCAAATTCGAGTCGCCGGTGTGGCGCATGACTAAGACACTATGAGGCTTGATCGTCCGCGTCTAGCGCGGTGTCAGATCAAAAGCCGCGGTCTTTCCGTCAACAATGTTCTTCGCCACCAGTTCCGAATGACTGATCGTGGCCGCGACATCGGCCTGCCCTGCCGCCCAATGTTCGGCCATCGTCCGCCCCGAAAACTCGTAATCGCGCGCGCCGCCTTCCCACGCATTGGCGCGATAGATGAGTTGCACGACGTTCACCGGAAACTCCTCGGCCATCGCTGCGAGGCGCTTGACGTCTGCATCCTCGCACAATTCTTTCGGCAGTTTGCCCAGCACCTTGCGGATCGTTTCGCGTTCCTTGCGCAGTTTCAGCAGCGCGTTGCTGACTTGCCGCGTCCGGCTCGAAAAGCGGATTTCCTTTTCGCGTGCCATCACGTCCATGATCGTGTGGGGCATGGTTGCCGAGGCGGAGAACAGGTCGACCTGAAAGACCAGACACGCTGCATCCTGTGTGTCGAGCACATGCTGGAGCGGCGTGTTCGAAACGAGGCCGCCATCCCACCAGAATTTCCCGTCGATCTCGACCGGCGGCAGGCCCGGCGGCAGCGCGCCCGAGGCCATAATGTGGCGCGCATCGAGGCGTTCGTGCGCGGTGTCGAAATAATGGAAATTACCACTTTCGATCTCCACCGCGCCGACGGCAAGCCGCACCGGGCCATCATTGAGCAAATCCCAATCGACGAGGTCGTTGAGCGTTCCCGCCAGCGACGATGAATCGTAAAAGCTCAAAGCCTCGGCCGTTTGCGGCAGGGCAAAGAGCGGCGACAGAATGCGCGGGCTGAAGAACCCCGGCACACCAATTGTCGCGACCACGCCCGCCGACCACATATGCAAAATCTCGCGCGAGAAATCATCCTGCCAGATCGGAAAGCTCGGCAGCGTGGCGCTCGAACGGTCCCAGAACATGCGCAGCCGCTCGACGCGCCGCTCGGGGGGATTGCCCGCGATAATAGCCGCATTTACCGCACCGATGGAAATACCCGCAACGCGATCAACTTCGATCCCCGCGCCATCAAGCGCCTCGTAAACCCCCGCCTGATACGAACCCAGCGCGCCGCCGCCTTGCAGCACCAGCGCCACCTGATCGGGCAGCGGCATCGCGGCTTTGCGCCGGACTTTGCGAATCTTGGGGTCTGCATCAGCCATAGCGAAATTATACTGCATTGCAGCAAACTTGTCCAAACCGAAGTTTGCGCTAAACCGTCCGCAACGGGAGAAGAACATGCGCCTCGACGACGAGCAGGAAAGCGGGAATTTCGAGATTCAGGCACCGGGTGAAAGCCGCGCCGGATTCGGCGGCGGGGGTGGTGGCCTGGGTCTGCTGGGTATGCTCGTCCCGTTTGTTTTCAGCCGCTTCGGTTGCGGCGGCGTGGCTGTGCTCGGCATTGTCATGCTCGTTTTCGGCGGTTTCGGCGGCATCGGCAGCTTGATGTCGCCAGCCAGACAAGACCCGACGCCTCAGCAGCAGACTGCTCCCGGCCAGCTCACCGAAATCCAGAGCGTCTCATTGAAAGTTCTTGGTTCGACCGAACGCCGCTGGACCGAAATCTTCGCCGCTTCGGGCCAGCGCTACACACCGACCACGCTCGTCTTCTACAGCCGCAACGGCCAGTCGGGCTGTGGTGCCGCGCAATCCGCAATGGGGCCGTTTTACTGCCCCGCCGACCGCAAGATTTACATCGACACGCAGTTTTTTGAGGAAATGAAAACCCGCTTCAACGCGCCGGGGGATTTCCCGATTGCTTATATCATCGCGCATGAAGTCGGCCATCATATCCAAAATATCGACGGCACAGCCGATCAGGTGAACCGCGCCCAGCAACGCGCCAGCCGCGCGCAGGGCAACGCCTTGCAAGTCGCCATGGAACTTCAGGCTGATTGCTACGCCGGTGTCTGGGCCGCAAATGACAAAAACCTGCTCGAAGCAGGCGATGTCGAGGAAGGCCTTGGCGCCGCGCAAGCCATCGGCGACGACACGCTGCAACGCGCGAACGGTCAGCGTCCCGTGCCCGAAAGCTTCACGCACGGATCGTCGGCACAGCGCCAGCAGTGGCTGACGCGCGGGCTGCGTTCGGGTGATCCGGCGCAGTGCAACACCTTCGGGTGACGGCAGGCGCAGCTCCGGGAGGAAGTGATCGCCTCGCCGTGCTTGACGGCTGGCGCGCGGTGAGCATTCTTGCTGTTCTGGCCGGACACCTCCTGCCGCTCAGCATCATCATTCCCAAAGCCAATGAAGCCGCAGGCCTGTTTGGTATGGCCGTGTTTTTCACGCTGTCGGGCTTTCTCATCACCCGCTTCCTGATCGAGCGACCCGATCCGCGCGCCTTCATCATCCGCCGGGGTTTCCGCATCCTGCCGCTGGCGTGGGTCGGCGTCATTGCCGCTTTCATGATTGACGGGCGTATGGCTGCGCCCGCAAACCTCGCCCCGAATCTGTTGTTCTACGCAAACTGGCCGCCCGTCCGCCTGTTTGACGCCGGTGCCCACCTGTGGAGCCTCGACATCGAAGTGCAATTCTATGCGGCGGTCGCGCTTGCCGTCGCGGTCTTTGGCCGCAAAGCGCTTTACGCGCTGCCGCTCGTCGGCCTCGCGGTGACTGCCGCCCGCATCGCCACTGGCGCACATTTCAGCATCGTCACCTGGTTTCGCATTGATGAAATTCTTGCCGGAGCCTTGGTGGCGATAGTGTGGTCGGGCTGGTGCGGTGATCGGGCGAAGACGCTGCTCTCAAACACCAACACTTGGCTCGCGGCGATCCTCGCGCTCGCCGTCTGCTATTTCGCGGACACGCCACTGGCTTATCTGCGGCCTTATGCCGTTGCGCTGATGGTCGGCTCGACGCTGGCGGGTGCCCCTGCGCTGCTCAACAAGCTGCTCACCTCACGCGCGGCGGCGTATGTCGCTGCCATATCCTTTGCGCTTTACGTCTTCCATGCGCTGCTTGCCGCTACATGGCTGGGCTCGGGCGAGGACCTCGAGAAATATCTCAAGCGCCCGCTCCTGATTGGCGCAACATTCCTGCTCGCGCACCTTTCCACCTCTTATTTCGAGAAGCACTTCATCGACTGGGGCAAGCGTTTAACCCGCCGCCCCACGCCTTCCTGACGCACCGATGCGCTTGGCAAAATCATGCGCAGGCCGCTCGATCAACCACCACAGAGCGTAGGCACCGATCAGGCATATCGCCGTCACCAGCACCAGCTGAACCGTTTCGGACGCCAGCCCGGGCGGCATGATCTTGCGTAATGCCCAATAGGACGATCCGGTGAAAATATTATGCGTGAGATACAGGCTATACGAAATCATCCCGAGCCATTGCAACGACCTGCCCGCCATCATCGTCGTCGTCCGGCCGGTTCGGAAAGCGAGATAGAGCAGCACCGCCGTCGCCGCGCTCATCATATCGCCGGTTGATCGGCCCACAAAAATAACAACGACCAGCACGGCCAGCGCGCCCAGCCACGCCCGCGACCCCTGCCCCGCCCAATACGCCGCGACCCCCACAAAAAAAGCGTGCCACATGATCAGTGCGATGCCGCCGGGCAGCCCCTTGTAAAGCTGCAACGCGCCCGCCAGCGCCGCACCGAACATGACGGCCCTGACAATCCAGCCCGCACGCCCGCCGATCATCCGCTCGACCATCAGCAACAGCATGAAGCCGAGATAAAACTGGATTTCAAAACAGAGCGTCCAGAACACCACACTGATCTGCGGGTAACCCGTCAGGTCTTGCGCATAGAAGAGGTGCGCAAGGAGCTGCGCGCCCGAAATATCGGGTGCGGCTGTTCCCTTGATCCGCGCTTCAATCAGTTGCTGGGCGATCACCAGCGCGATGGTCGCCCAATAGGGCGGATCAAGCCGGATCGAGCGGCGCACGATAAATTTGCCGACATAGCGCGGCGTCGCATCGGCATTGCGCAGCGAATGCGCGATGACAAATCCACTCAGCGCAAAGAAAATTGATACGCCGAAATGGCCCGATTCAAACACCGCATCGAACAGCCATGTCGGTGTCGCCGCGCGGATGCTCTCGATATGCTTGCCCTCGGCGGCGTGGAACAAGACAACCCACAGCGCTGCAATCCCGCGCAGCGCCTGTACCAGCGTAAATTTCGTGCTCGCGTCAGCTTGCCCCATCGCACCAAGCCTAGCCGACCACTCTAATCTTCACCAGCCTAGCCATTGACGATGGCGGCGGCTTCCTTCTTGATCGGCTTATATTTGAACGTCGCGCGAATGATGCCGTGGTCGTTCGTGCCGCTCTCCTTATGGTCGTCAAAGTTCAGATGGTCGTTATTGATCACCAGCCCGTCAAACAGCCACAGCCGCTTTTTGCTGTTGTCGTAAAACTCCTGACTGACCAATATGTGATCGAGCGATTCACGCATGTCCTGATGGACATGGGTGTAATAAACGTCGCGCGTGTCGCGGTATTCCTGAAGCGTCTGCGCGGTGTAAAGGGCATTGTCGCCGCCACCCACGGAATCGCCGACAAGATAATCGGGCTGTTCGGTCAGGATATTCGCGGTGTTGCTGTGCTGGCCATCATTGATGTCGCCGATGACAATCACCGGCGTGTCGTTGCCCTTCATCTGCTCGGTCAGGATGAAACGCAGCGCGGCCGCCTCCGCCGTCCGCCGGATCGTCGAAATGGCCGCGCCAACACCCGTTTGATGTTTCGAATAGAGTGGCTTGTTCGCGTTGTACCACGGCTCGCGGAAAACCGCCGTCGGCCCCTTCGATTTGAAATGGCAGACATAGACGTTGACGTCGGCTTCATTGTCGCGCGGCTTCATCGTGAAATGGAGCACCGGCCGCGAAAAGCCCTTGATGGTAACGGCGATATGCGGCGTTTGCGGATCGCCGCCACTCGCTGACAAAACGAATTCGGGCGGGAAATCGGATACCCATCGCGGCGTTCCGGTCAGCAAGCCTTTGCGGACAATCGCCCCGCACACGATCTTGCTGCCATCGGCGTCGACTGGCGCAAGCAGATCATAATCGGCGGTCATCCCTGCATCAGCAAGCGCCCGGACAATCGATGCTGCATGCCACATTTCCTGAAAACCGACGACATCGGCATTCATGATTTTCAACTGGCGAACGGTCCACGCGATTTTCAGATCATATTCGGCCGGCGTCCAGCCATTGCGGTCGTCATACACCGGCAACCCCGGCTCGTTGAGATTGAAAAGATTGAAGGTCGCGATGCTGAGCGTTTTCAGTTTCATGATTGCCCCCTCTGCCGATGGAGAAATCTAGCGCACCTTTGTGGCAATCAGGCGGCAATGCCCTGTTCGATCATTGCGTCTGCTTCCAGCCACGCCGCTTCGAGTTTCTCGATCTTAGCGCTAATCTCCGCGCGCAGTTTCATCAGCTCGCTCATCGTCAGCTTGGCGTCGCTGCCGGTCGCCGATTTGGGATCGAACATCGCGCGTTCGACAGCACTGCGCCGCTCGCCGAGTTTGGCAAGTTCGCTCTCGGTCGCGGCAACGGCTTTGCGTGCGGCGGCTTCCTTTTCGCGCGCGGCGGCGGCCGCCTTGCGTTCTTCCTTTTTGTCGCGTTTTGGGGCCGCGCCCTTGCCCGCGCCTTTCAGGATCAGATCGGTATAATCGTCGAGCGTCCCTGCAAATTCCTGCGCGGTCCCCTCGTCGACCAGCACCAGCCGGTCGGCGGTCAGCTCGATCATATGCCGGTCATGGCTGACAATGACGACCGCGCCGTCATAAGCATTGAGCGCCTGCACCAGCGCCTCGCGTGCATCGACGTCCAGATGGTTCGTCGGTTCGTCGAGGATCAGCATGTGCGGCGCATCGCGCGTGATCAGTGCCAGTGCGAGCCGCGCGCGTTCGCCACCCGACAGCTTGCCGACCTGCGTAATCGCCTTGTTGCCCGAAAAGCCGAAGCGCCCCAGCTGCGCGCGGACCGCACCCGGCGACATGCCTTTCATCATCCGCGTCATATGTTCGAGCGGGGTGTCATCGCGGTCGAGCTCTTCGACCTGATATTGTGTGAAATAGCCGACGCGCATCTTGCCCGAGACCGCAATCGCGCCCTCCATCGCGGGCAATTGCGCCGCGAGCAGCCGCGCCAGCGTTGTCTTGCCATTGCCGTTGCGCCCGAGCAGCGCGACGCGGTCATCGGGATCAAGGCGGAAATTGAGTTTCCGCAATACCGGCGTCGCCGAATAGCCGACAGCGGCCATATCAAGTGTGACCAGCGGCGGCTTCAGCGCATCGGGGCTGGGGAAATCGAAGGTCAGACTGGGGTCTTCGCTGATCGACGCAATCGGCTGCATCTTTGCGAGCATCTTGGCGCGTGACTGCGCCTGTTTCGCGGTCGAGGCGCGGGCCGAATTGCGCGCGACATAGTCCTGCAATTTGGCGCGCTGGGCATCTTGTGCCGCCTGCGCCGACGCCAGTTGCGCGAGCCGCTCCGCCCGCTGCCGCTCGAACGCGTCGTAGCCGCCCGGATACAGCGTCGTCTTCCCGCCCTCTAAGTGAAGAATATGGTCGACGACATTGTTGAGCAGATCGCGTTCGTGGCTGATCAGCACCATGGTCGCGCGATAGGATTTGAGGAATGACTCAAGCCACATCGTCGCTTCGAGATCGAGATGGTTCGACGGTTCGTCGAGCAGCAGCAGGTCAGGCTCGCTGAACAGCAATGCCGCGAGCGCCACCCGCATTTTCCACCCGCCCGAATAGCTGTCGAGCGGCCGATGCTGCATGTCTTCGTCGAAACCCAACCCGACCAAAATCCGCGACGCTCGCGCGGGCGCGGCATGGGCGTCAATCGCAATCAGCCGCTCGTGGATTTCACCGATCCTGTGGTGGTCGTCGGTGTGCTCTTCCTCGTCCATAAGCGCCGCGCGCTCGACGTCCGCCTTCAACACTTCCTCGAACGGTGTCGTCTGCCCCGACGGCGCTTCCTGGGCAATATAGCCGATCTTGGCGTTCTTCGGCATGTCGACAGTGCCGCCGTCGGCTTCCATCAACTGCGCAACAACTTTCATAAGCGTCGTCTTGCCCGCGCCATTACGCCCGATCAGACCGACACGGCTCCGCGGCGGCAACGCAGCGGTCGCGCGGTCAAGAATCGTCCGCCCGCCAAGGCGCACCGTGATGCCATTCAGATTGAGCATGGCGCGGCGTTAGCGCATTTGCTGCGCTGCGGCAATCATGCACAATCTTAACAAGAACCGATTACCCTGAGCCTGTCGAAGGGCTGCCCTTCTTTGGTGCAATGCCGAAGAAAAGGACAAGGCTTCGACAAGCTCAGCCCAAACGGTTTTGGGAGCTTGGCTTACTCCGAGACCGCCGAAAACGCCTGAATCCCCGTGATCGCTCGTCCCAGAATCAGTGCATGAATGTCATGCGTCCCCTCATAGGTGTTGACGGTTTCGAGGTTAATCATGTGGCGGATGACATGATATTCGTCGGCAATGCCGTTGCCGCCGTGCATATCGCGCGCCACCCGCGCGATGTTGAGCGCCTTGCCGCAATTGTTGCGCTTGATGAGGCTGATCTGTTCAGGCGACCAAGTCCCCGCGTCAATATTCCGACCCACTGCCAGCGCGGCTTGCAAGCCCAGCGCAATTTCGGTTTCCATGTCGGCGAGCTTCAACTGCACGATCTGGTTCGCTGCCAAAGGCCGACCGAACTGATGCCGGTCAAGCGTATACTGCCGCGCGCGGGCAAAACAGTCTTCTGCCGCGCCCATCGTGCCCCACGCGATCCCGTAACGCGCTTTGTTCAGACAACCGAACGGCCCGCCCAAGCCGCGACCACCCGGCAGCAGGTTTTCTTCGGGGATGAACACATCGTCGCAAACGATCTCGCCGGTGATCGACGCGCGCAATGACAGTTTGCCGTGAATTTCGGGCGTCGAAAACCCGTCCATCCCGCGTTCGACAATGAAGCCGCGGATCTGCCCGTCGACCTTGCCCCACACAATCGCGAGGTCAGCAATCGGCGAATTGGTAATCCACATCTTGCTGCCCGACAGGCGGTAACCGCCATCCGCCGCAATCGCGCGCGTCTTCATCCCCGCCGGATCGGAACCCGCATCAGGCTCGGTCAGGCCAAAGCATCCAAGGAGATCGCCGGTCGCCATGCCCGGCAGAAAGCGCTCGCGCTGCTCCTCGGTCCCGTAAGCATAGATCGCTTCCATCGCGAGGCCCGACTGCACCGACGATGCCGAGCGATAGCCTGAATCAACCCGCTCGATCGCCCGCGTCATCAACCCATAAGCGACATAGGAAATCCCCGCACAGCCATAACCCTTGATCGTCGCACCGAGGAAACCAAGCGCACCCAATTCATACATGATGTCGCGGTCAAACTTGCCCTCGCGGTTCGCCATCAGGATGCGCGGTTGCAGCTTGTCCTGCGCATACGCCTCTGCGGCGTCACGGATCATCCGCTCTTCATCAGTCAGCTGCGCGTCGAGAAGGAACGGGTCGTCCCAGCGATAGGGCGTGAATTGCGCCGCAGCGCGCGGGGGTGTGAAATCGGCCATAATCGGCGCACCTTTTTGATCGAATTGCCTAAGCCGATGCTGTGCCACATGTTGCTGAATAAGCGAAGAGGCCGTCGCAAAAATACAGCCGGTATCGGCAAACGAAAAAGTCAAAGTGTCACAATTTGACGCAGTTTTTCGCGGCAGCACTTGTCCCTTGCAATTTGGAAGAGAGTGAACGACACATTAACAATCCGGAGTCGCACAGTGGCATGAGGCGCGAAAACGCGTCCGTGTTGGGATCAATCAATCTACTGGGGGCAAGCCATCGGCGGGTCTCTCAGACAGGGAGGAATGCGATGACCAATCACTTTAAATGTTTAGCGCTTGCCACAACCATGTTGGTGGCGTCGACGACGCCAGCTTCGGCCGCCAGCCTTATTTTGGGCTTCGAAGGGTCGGATCAGCTTGCCGCCTGTGCGCTCAACTCATGCTTCCGGCCACCAGACACGATGGGTGCAGTGGGCACGACACAATATGTCGAGCTGAACAACGGGATTTTCCGTGTCCATGACAAAGCGACGGGGGCCAATTTGTTCTCCCAGAATCCAAGCGATTTCTGGAACACAAGGGTAGGCCTCGGCGGTTCGGGCGGTGATCACCGCCTCATGTTCGATGCGTCCAGCCAGCGCTGGATTGCTGCGGCATTCGGTGTCACCGGGAATATCATCAATGTCGGCGTTTCGGCGACCAGCGATGCGCTGGGTGTCTGGAAAGGCATGGCGATAACTGTGCTTGGTGCAGGTTCCATTGCCGATTATCCGACACTCGCGCTCGATAATCAGGCTGTCTACATTGGCACGAACAACTTTGGCGCAACAACCTTCGATGGCACATCGTTGCTGGTGCTGAACCGCAATTCGGTCTTTGCCGCTGGCGGGCCGACGACAGCAGGTCTGACGACGTTTACGACATCGACGGCTGGTCCCGACAATGGCTTCGCCATTCAAGGGGTCAACAGCGCCGATGGAGACGGGGTTGGGCGTATCGTAGCAGATAGCCGTGATTTTAACGCCAACGTGGCTTATAATATCAACAATCCCGGCACCGCAGGCGCAACACAAACCGTCTCTGCTCAGATTGCTGGTAGCGGTTATAATCAGGCACCGCTGGGGCGCCAGCCAGACGGCACTCGGACGGTTGACACATTGTCACCACGGATTACCGGCAGTGTGTGGGAAATGAACGGCAAAATCTATTACGCGCATACTGTTGCCGCCGATGTCGGCACCGCAGCGGCCGTTCGTATTGTCGTTCTTGATGCCGTAACCAAGGCCATATTGAGCACGACCAAAATTCAGGATCCGAATTTTGACTTCTACCAAGGCTCACTGGCCATCAACAGCGCCGGGAAACTGGTCGTTGGCTATAACCGGTCGGGTGGTCAGACAACCGACCTGAACGGCGATGGCAAGGCGGACGGCAATATCTCGGTTATGGCACGGGTGTTCAACGCCAATGCCAATGGCACGATCAGCCAGACCGATGAAATCATGATCCGTGTCAGCGACACCGGCGATTATCACTGCACCGGTGCCGGTTGCCGCGAACGCTGGGGTGATTATGCCGCCGTCTCGCTCGACCCGTCCAACAGCGACAACTTCTGGGTCATCGGTGAATATGCGCGGCCCACAGCGGCGTTTATTCCGGGCTTTACGACGACCCCGCGCTCGATCTGGGGCACCTATATCGGTGTGATCGGAACCGGCAACGTGGTCGGCGCTATCCCGGAATCATCGACATGGTTGATGATGCTGGCAGGCTTTGGTTTGGTTGGTGGGGCCATGCGCCGCCGTCCCAATGTTAAGGTCAGCTATCTCGTCTGATCAGCGTCACTTTCGATACAACAAACCCCGTCGGCGCGATCCGGCGGGGTTTTTTGTTGGGCAACGGGTCAAAAACCTTCACGCACGAATCCTGTGGTAAAATGCCGCGCGCAATTTTATTACAATCCTCATGACACGCCAAACCAATTTGCCGCCGCTGTCGCTCCACATCCCCGAGCCACAATATCGGCCCGGTGACACGGCGGATTTCTCGAACATCGAAATACTCGCGGCGGGCGTCACCCCGCGTCCCGATAGTGCGGCGGACGCGAGCAGTATGCGCGATATGGTCTATGGGCTGGTTCGCGTCCTTGATGATGAAGGCAAAGCGGTCGGCGCGTGGAACCCGCGCCTCGATGCTGACACGCTCCGCGCGCTGCTTCGGGCGATGGCGCTGACCCGCGCGTTCGACGAACGCATGTTTCGCGCCCAGCGACAGGGCAAGACGAGTTTCTACATGAAGTCGACCGGCGAGGAGGCCGTGGCCGTGGCCGCAACTTTCGCGCTGCAACGCGACGACATGTGTTTCCCGTCCTATCGCCAGCAAGGCATATTGATCGCGCGCGGCTGGTCGCTCGTCGACATGATGAACCAGATTTATTCGAACAAGGCCGACCGGCTGAAAGGGCGCCAGCTCCCGATCATGTATTCAACGCGCGAGGGCGCGTTCTTCTCGATCAGCGGCAACCTCGCGACGCAATACCCGCAGGCGGTCGGCTGGGCGATGGCGAGCGCCGCAAAGGGCGATACGCGCATCGCGGCGACATGGTGCGGCGAAGGGTCGACAGCCGAAGGTGATTTCCATTCGGCCTGCATGTTCGCCACGGTCTATCGCGCGCCGGTCATCCTCAACGTCGTCAACAACCAATGGGCGATCAGTTCGTTCGCGGGGTTCGCAGGCGGCGACGAAACCACCTTTGCCGCGCGCGCTGTCGGCTATGGCATGGCGGGGTTGCGCATTGACGGCAATGATCCACTCGCTGTCTATGCCGCCACCGCCTGGGCCGCCGAACGCGCGCGGACCAACAAGGGTCCAACGCTGATCGAACATTTTACCTTCCGCGCCGAGGGGCATTCGACCAGCGACGATCCGGGGCAATATCGCAGCGCCAACGAAGGCGCGGCATGGCCGCTTGGCGATCCGATTGCCCGCCTTAAAATGCACCTCATCGGCTTGGGCGAATGGGACGAAGAACGCCACGCCGCGCAAGACATCGAACTCGCCGAACTGGTCAAGGCATCAGCAAAAGAAGCCGAGAAAAACGGCGTCCTCGGGCACGGCCTCCACCAGCCATTCGACACGATGTTCGAGGATATTTTCGAGGAAATGCCGTGGCACCTTGTCGAGCAGCGCGACCAGATGCGCACCGAGCGCGCGGACAAGGGGATATGAGGATGCTCGACAGAAAAAGTGTCAGACACTTTTCAGGCAAAAAGTGTCTGACACTTTTTTGGACAATCGGCTGATGCCCCGCATGAACATGATCGAGGCGATAAACAGCGCCATGGACGTTGCGATGGCCGCCGACCCGAACGTCATCGTGCTGGGCGAAGACGTTGGCTTTTTCGGCGGTGTGTTTCGCGCGACGGCGGGCCTTCAAGCCAAACACGGCAAAACGCGCGTGTTTGATACGCCGATCACCGAATGCGGGATCATCGGCGTTGCGGTCGGCATGGCGGCTTACGGCATGCGCCCAGTTCCCGAAATCCAGTTCGCGGATTATATATACCCCGCGCTTGACCAGCTTGTCAGCGAGGCGGCACGATTGCGCTACCGTTCGGCGGGCGAATTCCCGATGCCGATCACGGTGCGTTCGCCCTTTGGCGGCGGCATTTTCGGCGGGCAGACACATTCGCAAAGTCCGGAGGGCATTTTCACGCATGTCTCGGGCCTCAAAACCGTTATCCCGTCAACACCCTATGACGCCAAGGGACTGCTCCTCGCCAGCATCGCCGACAACGACCCGACGATCTTCTTTGAACCCAAACGCATCTATAACGGCCCCTTCGACGGCCATTATGACCGCCCCGTCGTGCCGTGGGCGAAGTTCGACGCCAGCGAAGTCCCCGAGGGCCATTACATCGTCCCGCTCGGCAAAGCTGCCATCGTCCGCGAGGGATCAGACGTGACCATCCTCGCTTACGGCACGATGGTACACGTCGCGCGCGCCACCGTCGAGGATATGGGCATCGACGCCGAAGTCATCGACCTGCGCACGCTGGTGCCGCTCGACATCGAAACCATCGAGGCATCGGTCAGGAAAACCGGCCGTTGCCTCATTGTCCATGAAGCCACACGCACCGGCGGCTTCGGCGCGGAACTCTCGGCGTTGGTTCAGGAGCGCTGTTTCTACCACCTCGAAGCGCCGGTCGAGCGCGTCACCGGCTTTGACACCCCCTATCCGCACAGCCTCGAATGGGCTTATTTCCCGGGACCGATCCGCATTGGCACCGCACTCAAAAAGATCATGAAGGACTAAGCGATGGCCCGCTTCACATTCCGCTTGCCCGACATTGGCGAAGGCATTGCCGAAGCCGAGATCGTTGCGTGGCACGTCAAGGTTGGTGACCGCATCGAGGAAGACGCCGGCATTGCCGACATGATGACCGACAAGGCAACCGTCGAGATGGAATCGCCGGTATCGGGCGTGGTTGTCGAGATCGCGGGCGCGGTGGGGGACATGGTGCCGATTGGCTCGGCGCTGGCGGTGATCGAGGTTGAGGGGGAGGAAGAAGAACCGCCTGAAGTCTCGCGCGATGTTGAAACAAAAACCGTTCGTGCTGAGCCTGTCGAAGCACTGCCCTTACCTGAACCAGTGGTCGAAGAACAAGGACAGGGGTTGGCGCAAAGCGCCCTCTTCGAGTCCGACAAGCTCAGCCCGAGCGGTATAAGTGGGACCAGCCTGCAAGTTCTGGCAAGTCCCGCCGTCCGCGCACGCGCGACTGACCTCGGGATCGACCTCGCCCACATCAAACCCTCCGCAGACGGTCGCCTGCGCCACGCCGATCTCGATGCCTATCTCCGCTACAGCGCGGGCCAGGGCTATGCCGCCGCCGCCAAGCCCCGCGCCGACGAACCGATCAAAGTCATCGGGATGCGTCGCCGCATCGCCGAAAACATGGCGGCGTCAAAGCGCGCGATCCCGCATTTTACCTATGTCGACGAAATCGACGTCACCGAACTTGAGGATATGCGCGGTGACCTCAATGCCAATCGCGGCGACCGCCCCAAACTAACCCTGCTCCCGCTGATGATCGTCGCGAT
>JANLSJ010000028.1:0-98490 GCA_031362355.1 Sphingomonas sp. | reverse complement strand
GGTAATGTTGTCTGACGGAAACCGCGCTTGAATGTCGGCCGACATTACCGGCGCCCCGAACAGATTGTCGGTTGGAATATCGAAAAATCCCTGAATCTGCCCGGCGTGCAAATCGATCGACAGCACGCGGTGCGCGCCCGCGACTGTGATCATGTTCGCGACCAGCTTGGCCGAAATCGGCGTGCGCGGGCCGGGTTTGCGGTCTTGCCGCGCATAGCCGAAATAGGGGATGACCGCTGTGATCCGCTTGGCCGACGCTCGTTTCAGCGCGTCAATGCAGATCAGCAACTCCATCAGATTGTCGTTCGCCGGAAAGCCCGTCGATTGCAGAACGAAGACATCCTCGCCACGGACATTTTCGTGGATTTCCACGAAGACTTCCTCGTCTGCGAATCGCCGAACACTTGCTTTGGTCAGTGGAATTTCAAGATAATCGGCGACGGCTTGCGCCAGCGGCAGGTTCGAGTTGCCCGTCAGCAATTTCATGATGCGTGCAACCCCTTCATGCCGCGTTGTTGGGCTTCCCCTAGTCCGCGTTGGCGCGCTAGGGAAGGGCCATGACCGACCATCTGAAGATCGCCTTTGCCCAGATGCCCCAACACGTGGGCGACCTGCGCGGCAATGCTGATGCCATGCTCGCCAAGCGCACCGAAGCAGGCGAGGTTGACCTGATCGTTTTTCCCGAAATGCAGCTGATCGGCTATCCGGCGGAGGATATGATCGAAAAGCCGGCCTTGTCGGAACAGGCGGCGGTCGAGCTGCACCGCTTGGCTCGCGCAACCGGCGATGGCGGCCCTGCGATGATCGTCGGCACGCTTATCCGCGAAGGCGATGCACTTTGTAATTCGGTCGTCCTGCTCGACGGCGGGTCGGTCGCGGCGGTGCGGCACAAGCATGAACTGCCGAATTATGGCACCTTCGATGAAAAGCGCCATTTTGATGCGGGTCCACTCCCCGATCCGATCAGCTTCAAGGGCGTGACGATTGGCATTCCGATCTGTGAGGACGTCTGGTTCCCCACCGTCTGCGCGAGTCTGAAAGCCAAGGGTGCCGAATTCATCCTCGCAATGAACGGCAGCCCGTATGAAATCGACAAAGACGACTATCGCGCATCGAAAGTCGCCGGCGCGCGCGTTGCCGAAACGGGCCTGCCCTTCGCCTATCTCAACCGGACCGGCGGACAGGATGAGCTGGTCTTTGACGGCGCCTCGTTCATCCTGAACGGCGACGGATCGATGGCGCACCAGTTGCCCGATTGGGAAGATTCCCTGTGCATTACCGACTGGACGCGCGGCTCGGATGGTTGGCGCTGCGAACCCGGCGAAATCTGCGCGCTTGAGCCATTCCCGGCGGACACCTGGCATGCCATGATGATTGGTCTGCGCGATTATGTGAATGCCAATCGCTTTCCCGGCGTGATCCTGGGGCTTTCAGGCGGGATCGACAGCGCCATCTGCGCCGCCTTGGCCGCCGATGCGCTGGGACCGGACCGCGTCTGGTGCGTGATGCTGCCCAGCCGCTTTACCTCGAAAGCCAGCCTCGACGACGCCGCCGAGTGCGCGCGGATGATCGGATGCCGTCTGGATACCATCCCAATCGCACCCGCCGTCGAGGCGTTCGACGTCATGCTGTCGGGATCGTTCGCCGACAAAGACTATGACCTGACCGAAGAAAATATCCAGTCGCGCATTCGCGGCGTGACCCTGATGGCGCTCAGCAACAAATTCGGGCCGATGCTGATTACCACGGGCAACAAGTCCGAAATGGCGGTTGGCTATGCCACCATCTATGGCGACATGGCGGGTGGCTACAACCCGATTAAGGACGCCTATAAGATGACCGTTTTCGCGCTGGCCAGATGGCGCAATGCCAACAAACCGCGGCTTGGCCTCGGTCCGGACGGCCCCGTGATGCCCGAAAGCATCATCAGCAAGCCGCCGAGCGCAGAACTCCGCCCTGATCAGAAGGATTCGGACAGCCTGCCTGATTATCCGATCCTAGATCCGATCCTGATGGGCCTGATCGAGGAAGAACTATCCGTCGATGATGTCACGGCGCGCGGGTTCGACCGCGATGTCGTCGCCCGCATTGAACGCTTGCTCTACACCGCTGAATATAAGCGCCGCCAAGCGCCCCCCGGCGTCAAACTCGGCAAGAAATATTTCGGTCGCGACCGGCGCTATCCGATCACCAACGCGTTCCGCACCGCATGACAATCGTAACGCGCTTTGCCCCGTCGCCCACGGGCCGTCTCCATGTCGGCAACATCCGCGCGGCGTTGCACAACTGGTTGTGGGCGAAGAAGCATGGCGGCCGTTTCCTGCTGCGCATTGACGATACTGATGCCGAACGTTCGACCGAAGCGTTTGTCGACGCCATCCGCGCCGATCTCGACTGGCTCGGCCTCATGCGCGATGGCGAGGAACGGCAGTCGGCGCGCTTTGCGCTTTATGAAGCGCAGTTCGAGCGGCTGAAAGCGGCGGGCCGCGTTTATCCTGCTTATGAAACGCCGCAGGAACTCGACCTGAAGCGCAAAATCCAGCTCGGGCGTGGCCTTCCCCCCGTTTATGACCGCGCCGCACTGCGCGATCCCGCCCCCGAAGGCGTTGCTCCGCATTGGCGCTTCAAGCTCGATCATGACGCCATGATCACATGGATTGATGGCGTGCGCGGGGCGCAGTCGTTCGATCCCAAGACCATGTCGGACCCCATCGTCCGCCGCGCCGATGGCTCGTGGCTCTATCTGCTTCCCAGCGTCATCGACGACATCGACATGGGCATCACCGACGTTGTGCGCGGCGAGGATCATGTCTCGAACACCGCGACGCAGCTTCAGATGTTTTCGGCGCTTGGGAGCACGCCGCCACGTTTCGCGCATGAAGCATTGCTGACGGGGAGCGAAGGCAAATTGTCCAAACGTCTCGGCGCGCTTGCGTGCGACGAACTCCGCAAGGCCGGGATCGAGCCGATGGCGCTCCTCGCCCTCCTCGCGCGGCTCGGAACGAGTGATCCGGTCGAGCCTATCACCACTATGCAGCCCCTGATCGACACGATCGACTTCCACCGCTTCGGCCGCGCCCCCGCGCGCTTCGACATGGCCGAACTCGAAGGGCTCAACGCCAAGATCATCCACCATTTGCCGTTTGAAGCGGTCGCGGATCGCCTGCCCGCGGGCATGGATGCGGCGGCATGGCAAGCCGTGCGCCCCAATCTGACGACGCTCGCCGATGCGGCGGACTGGTGGCATGTGATCGAAGGACCGGTCGAGGTACTGGGCGATTCCGAGGATGCCGATTTCCTGTCCGAAGCCGCGACACTGGCGGCAGCCTTGGATTGGTCCGCTGACCCTTGGCACGCGCTGACCAATGCCCTCAAGACGTCAACCGGCCGCACCGGCAAAGCCCTCTTCATGCCCCTCCGCCGAGCCCTTACGGGGCGGGATCACGGGCCAGACATGGCTGCGCTGCTGCCGTTGATTGGGTGCGAGCGGGCGATTGAGCGGCTCTCAAACTAAGGACTACTCTATGCTGACCCGCTACCTGATCGCCACTCTGCTGTGCTCCGCACCCATTACCGCGCAGTCCAGTGAAAGCTGGGTTCTCATCACCGATTTGTGGGGTAATCGAATCTACCAAACGCTGACGTTGAACGATGACGGCAATCAAATGACCGGCAACCTCGATGGCGATGCGCTTACGGGAAGTCGAAAGGGCACCTCTATTACTTTTTCAACCGATAATGCCGCCAACCGCTCCGCATTCACCGGCACCGTGGCGGGCAACACAATTACCGGCACTGCCGATATGCCTGACACCAACAACCGGTCGGCGCGTGCAAAACACAGCTTTACAGCCCGTCGCATACCTGACCGCCCGGCAGGACCGCCCAAGCGCTACGACTTCAAACCAACCGATTATTCGAACAGCTTCGACCCGCATCGTCCACCCGTGCTGACGATCTGGCCGGGCGACAATGTGCAGACGACCACGATTGATTCAGGCGGCGTCGATGAAAAAGGCGTCACGCGCGCGCTCTATGGCAATCCCCAAACAGGGCCGTTTTTTGTGGCGGGTGCATTGCCCGGCGATACGCTTGTTATCAAAATCAAGCGCCTGACGCTGAACCGCGACTATGCCGACAGTCTTGATGACATTGTCCGTCGGGCACGAAGCACGACGCTTGCGGTCAAATCGACCGAACTCGGTCGGCCCGTGCGCTGGAAGCTGGATCGTGTACGCGGGGTTGCGACGTCTGACGGACTTAAGGGGCTTACTGTCCCGGTTCGTCCGATGCTTGGTGGATTGGCAGTCGCACCGGGCAACGGGTCGCCGCCGATTTCCACCGGTGATACGGGCAGCTTCGGCGGCAATATGGATTTCAACGAAGTCGTCGAAGGCAACATTGTCTATCTGCCGGTCCAGCAACCCGGCGCGCTGCTTTACCTGGGGGATGCCCATGCACTTCAGGGCGACGGTGAGACGTCGCAATATGCGCTAGAGACATCGATGGATGTCGAGTTTTCGGTCGATCTCGTGAAAGGCGAGTCCATCCCCACCCCACGCGTTGAATCGCCAACGCAGATCATGGTCTTGGGGCAAGCGGGTTCGCTCGATGATGCACTGCGTTCGGCCACGTCTGGCATGGTGGACTGGCTGGCGAGAGATTACGGGCTGAGTGTATCGGAAAGCGCGCAGGTTCTGGGCAGCGCCGTTAAATATTCGGTCGCCAATCTTGCGGGGCGCAGCGTTGGCGTGGCGGCAAAGCTCGACAAGGCAATATTGGCGGGCGTCAAGAAGGGCAATTAGCCGCTTGCAAACCGCCCCTCTATCCACCCCAACGCCGTTCCCCACTCATCAATCCGCGCATGCGCATCCGCTGCCGCCGGCGTCCGCTCGGCAATGAACGGCTCGGCGATCATGTGCAGCCGCCACACATCGGGCGCGTGTTTGGCAACCGACGTATGATGATGCGCGAGGTCATCGACGAACACGGTTACGCTGGGCGCGAATTCCGCGACGAGGCGCGCGACCGGGTCGCCTTTGCCGCCCTGGTTGGTTTCGACACGATGCGCGATGCCGTGGCCGGTCAGCTGGACCGCGCGGGCGGCGTTGAAATGATGGCCGAGGTTGGTGAGCACGACGATGTCGGCTTGTTCGGACAGCACGGCCAGTGCCTCGCGCGCGCCCGGCACCAATGTCTGCCGGTGCATTTCGGTTTCGAAAAACCCGTCGAGCAGCGGCCACACCTCTTCACGCGCCACCGCCTTGCCGGTATCGCGATGCTTGAGCGTGTTCGAAAAATCCCCGCCTTCGGGGTTAAAATCATAGCCCTTCACATCACGCACCCATTCGCCGAAATGGCTGACCATATGGAGCAAAACCTCGTCGCAATCGGTAATAAGGAGGGGACGGCTCAACGCCCGAGTGTCCCGCGCGCGCCGAGCAGGGCTGTGGGCGTCACTTCCAATGCTTTGGCGCAAGCAACAAGATCGGGCTCATGCGCCTCGAGGAAAGCAATGACGCCATCGAGCAGCGCGGGATCATTGATCCGCGACCTTATGTCGTCGCCCTGCAACCCCGTAAGCGCCAGAAACCGGTCGGCGCGGTCGGGCTCGTGGAGCACCCAGACCAGCGCGTTCAGCGCCAGCGTGTGCGCATCATTTGAATCATCACCGCTCATCGCCTAATCCCCGGCAGGTATCGAACAAGGACTGAACGCGTGGCAAAGAAGGTGCTCGTTGTCGAGGACAACGAACTCAATCTGCGATTATTCTGCGATCTGCTGCGCGCGCATGATTATGATGCCGAAGCCGTGCGCGATGGCCGCGAGGCGCTCGACCGCGCGCGTGCGTTCACGCCGGACTTGATCGTGATGGACATTCAAATGCCGCATGTCACGGGGCTGGAGCTGACAATCGCAATCCGCGCGGACGATGACTTGAAAGCAATCCCGATCATGGCAGTCACGGCCTACGCCGGCAAAGGCGATGAGGAACGCATTCGCGCGGCGGGGGCGGACGCTTATGTGTCGAAACCGATTTCGCTATTGCGGTTTATCGAAACGGTGGAGGGGCTGGTCGGACAGAGGACCATTCCAGCTCTCTAGTTACGCAAGCACGACGTCATAAGAACTTTTTTTCCGTACCGCATGATATGACTCGCAATTGTTGGGTACACTGCACTCGATTGAGGTGGCGATGTAGCTTTGCCAGTTGCAGTATCAACAAAGCCATATTTGCACCCTTTGGTCTCCAGAATGATAAATCGTCCCGTTACCGCGTAGGCAGTTACGTCGGAAACCGACGTCAAACCCGAATTGCCCATCAGTATCTGGTTACTGCCACCCAAATCATAGATGACGTAGTCGCCCATGATGGGAGTGTCGCTGGAACATGCCGATGTAAGCGCGAGAAGTGTCAAACTTAGAATGCGCAGCATGCTCATGGCCATATTCGTTGTGCGATCATTCTTGCGCGTCGTGGCAAAGCCACGCCGTCGGTCGGGCCGCGCCCGCCGTCCGGTAGCAGTCGTGCGCTTGAGCGCACTGGCCGGGTGTCGCCGACCTCGACTGCTACTTGATCTTCGCTTCCTTGAACTCGACATGCTTGCGCACGACGGGGTCATATTTGCGCATCACCATTTTTTCGGTGGTGTTCGGGCTGCGCGGGTTCTTTTTCGTGGTGTAGTAAAAGCCGGTGTCAGCGGTGCTGACGAGCTTGATCTTGACCGTGACCGGCTTTGCCATGACGTAAACTTTCGAATCTGAATATGAAGCCGCCGCCAGTGACGATGATGCGCGCCAAAGTCAAGCAGCCGATAGGCGTTAACGCTCTGTTTACCCTGTTCGGTGCACGTTCATAGCGCAACGTGGTGGGGACCGGTAATGGGTTTAGGGGCAGATGCAAAATTGGCGGTAAAGGCCGATTTATGCGACCGCATTGACCGGCTGGCGCGCGAACTGCCGCATATCAAGACGTGCACCCTGGCCGCAGCGGTTGATGATATTCGCCGTGTTGCGCGCAACAATGATCTGATTCCGCTCGCAGAACTGGCGCGCAGACTCGAAAGTGCAATTGCTGATTCGAGCGGGGCAACAATGGTGCTGCCGTTCCTTGAGGCAATGGGCGATGCGGTCGGTTGTGACAGTATCGATCCTGCGGCGGCGCAATCCTATCTTGCATCGGTGGGGCTGCGGCTTCACGGCTGATTGGCCGTGAATGCATTTATACCCACATTGATCGCTGTCTTGCTTGCCGAATATGGCGGGCGAAGCACCCAATTTGCACGCCTTCCCAGATTGACATTGGCAGCAACCCTGCTCGGGCTCGCGGTTGGGGTTTCGGCATTTGCCGGGATCAGCCTCGCGCCAACAATGAATGCCCATGCCCGCGCGCTGATGCTCGGTTTCGCGCTGATTCTCACAGGGTTTGGCCAGTTCGGTAAAGCGCCCGCCGGTGATCCGCCGTCGACGTTTATCGGCACATTTCTGTTCGTCTGGCGTTCGGGCGCGCCCTTCCTCGCCTTTGCTTTTTCAATCTGGAAATCAGCCCCGGTCGGTGCCGCAGCGGGTGCGCTCGCCGGGATTGTCGGGGCGGTGGCCTTGGGAGCGATACCCCTTTCGCCGCAAATCATGATCTGGGTGCGTCGCGCGGCGGGAACAACTATGGCCACGACCGGCGTTTATGCTGCGCTGTGGGCGTTGCGGCTGATTGCCTAACATCCCAATTATTGTGCAACAGACGGACCTTATTGCACTGGCGCAGGTTTCCGTCCGGAACACTTCAAACTGGGATCACAAAATGGCCAAAACTCCAAAGATTAAGCTCAAGACGCCGACCGACCTCAAGACCAATCAGGCAGCAACCGTTGCCGATGCCCTCAATGGCATTTTGGCGGATACCTACGCGCTGTATTTCAAGACCAAGAATTTCCACTGGCACGTCACCGGCCCGCATTTCCGCGATTATCACTTGATGTTCGATGAACAGGCGGCGCAGATGTTGCTCGCGACCGACTTGATCGCCGAGCGTATCCGCAAGACGGGCAATGTCACGCTGCGTTCGATCGGCGATATATCGAGACACCAGTCGCTTGTGGACAATGATCGCGACTTTGTGCCCGCCGCCGAAATGCTCGCCGAGCTGCGCGACGATAACCTCAAAATGGTCGAAAGCCTGCGCGCGGCGAAGGACTTGGCGGACGATGCCAAGGACAACGCAACCTCCGCCGTCATCGACAATTGGACCGATGAAGCCGAACAGCGCGCGTGGTTCCTGTTCGAAGCGGCGCAGAACGGTTAGCGAAAATTCCGTTCGGGCTGAGCCTGTCGAAGCCTTGTCCTTCCCTCTGGCGCAGTGTCAAAGAAGGGCAACCCTTCGACAAGCTCAGGGCAAACGGAGTTTTGTGCGTTGCGCGCTTTTGCCGACCTTCTCGACCGCCTCATCTATACGCGGAGCCGCAATGCCAAGCTGCGGCTGATCGGGGACTATCTTAAAGCCACGCCTGATCCCGACCGGGGTTGGGCACTGGCGGCGTTGACCGGCGGGATGGATTTACCATCGGTCAAACCCGCGGTGATGCGCGCCGTTATCGAGGATCGTGTCGATCCGGTGCTGTATCGGATGAGCCGCGACTATGTCGGCGACAGTGCGGAAACTGTGGCGCTGCTGTGGCCCGAGCGACCTGTGTCGGGCGACATTGATTTATCACTTGGCGCGATTGTGGATCGGCTGGCCACATTATCGCGTGCCGATGCCCCGGCGGTGCTGGCGGATTATCTTGATCGCCTCGCGCCCGACGAAAGATTTGCGCTACTCAAAATGGCGATGGGCGCGCTCAGAGCAGGCGTATCCTCGCGGCTGGCGAAGACGGCGCTGGCCAATGCCTTCACACTCGATGTCGAAGCGGTCGAGGAAGTTTGGCACGGCATTGCACCGCCCTATACAACGCTGTTCGACTGGGCGGAGGGCCGCGCCGAACAGCCGACGGCAGCGGACACGCCGGTGTTCCGCTCCTTCATGCTCGCGCATCCGCTTGACGAGACGAAGGTCGATCTCGCTGACTATGCCGCCGAATGGAAATGGGACGGCATTCGCGTTCAGATCGTCCATGTCGCCGGCCAAACGCGCCTGTTCAGCCGCACTGGCGACGATGTGACGGGCAGCTTTCCGGACGTTGCAACCGCCGTCACGTTGCCCGGCGTGTTCGACGGCGAATTGCTGGTGAAAGGCGAATTTCAAGGTGGTGAAACCGCGAGTTTCAACGCCTTGCAACAGAGGCTGGGGCGCAAGACTGTGTCGGCCAAGATGCTCGCCGACTATCCCGCGTTCGTGCGGGTGTATGACATCCTGTTCGACGGCACCGAAGACCTGCGCGCGCTGCCGTGGACCGAACGGCGAAAGCGACTGGAGGCGGCAATGCCACGCCTCGACGTCACCCGCTTCGACTTGTCTGCAGTGATCGAGGCCGACAATTTCGAAGAACTGGCCGAAATTCGCGCCGGTGCCCGCGACGCTGCCATCGAAGGCGTCATGCTCAAACGCCGCGACAGTCCCTATGTCACCGGTCGCCGTGTCGGCCTCTGGTATAAGTGGAAACGTGATGCGCTCACTGCCGATTGCGTGATGATGTATGCCCAACGCGGATCAGGCAAGCGCTCGTCCTTTTACTCGGACTATACGTTCGGCTGCTGGAACGACGCAAACGAACTGCTCCCCGTCGGCAAAGCCTATTCGGGCATGACCGACGAGGAGCTGAAAATGCTCGACAAGTTCGTCCGGCAAAACACTGTCGCGAAATTCGGGCCCGTCCGCGAAGTCGAAAAGACGATGGTCCTCGAAGTTGCCTTCGACTCAGTCCACTTGTCAAAACGCCACAAGTCCGGCGTCGCGATGCGTTTTCCGCGGATACACCGGATTAGGACGGATAAACCGGCGGCTGAAGCGGACAGATTGGCGACGCTCTTGGGGATGGTGACTTAGCGGATCACACCCGCATCGGCATCAGCACATAGAGCGCGGCGGACTTGTCGTTCTCACGCAACAATGTCGGGGCCGCTGCATCGGCCAGATGCACCTCGATCATGTCGCCTTCAACCTGCGCAAGGATATCCATCAGATATTTTGCGTTGAACCCGATTTCGAAGCCGCCCGCGCTGTAGTCGCCGGGCACTTCTTCGGATGCCGTGCCATTTTCGGGACTTGTGACCGACAGCGTGATCTTGTCCTTGTCGAGCGCCATCTTGACCGCGCGGGTCTTTTCCGACGCAATCGTGGCGACGCGATCAACGCCCTGCATAAAGCTTTTGGGGTCGATGCGCAGGATCTTGTCATTGCCCGTCGGAATGACGCGCGTGTAATCGGGGAACGTCCCGTCGATGAGTTTCGAGGTCAGCACAGCATGGCCGAGCACGAAGCGGATTTTGGTCGCCGAGAGCGAGACCTCGACCGTGCCGTCAACCTCATCGAGGAGCTTGCGCAGTTCGGCGACGCATTTGCGCGGCACGATGATGTCGGGCATCCCGTCGGCACCGTCGGGCTTTGCTACGGTGACGCGCGCCAGACGGTGGCCGTCGGTCGCGGCGGCTTTCAGTGCATCGTCTGCAACATGCAGGAAAATGCCGTTCAGATAGTAACGCGTTTCCTCGGTCGAGATCGCAAAGCGCGTCTTGTCGATGATCTGGCGCAGCGTCGCGGCGGGCAATTCGAACTTGGTCGGCAATTCGCCTTCGGCAATCACGGGGAAATCATCGCGCGGCAGGGTAGACAAGTTGAACCGCGCGCGGCCCGCGTTGACCGCCATTTTGCCCTCCGCCGCCGCCAGCGAGACCTGCGCGCCTTCGGGCAGTTTGCGGGCGATGTCGAACAAGGTGTGCGCCGAAATTGTCGTCGCGCCCCCGTGTTCGACTTGCGCGTCGACCGTTTCCAAAATCTGGAGATCGAGATCGGTCGCCATCAACCGGATGCCGCCGCCGTCCAAGGCTTCGATCAGGACATTCGACAGGATCGGGATCGTATTACGCCGCTCGACCACCGACTGGACATGGCCGAGACTCTTGAGGAGCGTTGCGCGTTCGATTGTCGCCTTCATGATGCGGTAAAACCCCCGGTCGTCGGTGTGTAGTGAGTCCGAATTGTCATGGCGCGAAAATTGGGCCGGGGCAAGCGCCCGCCCGCCAACATGCGTTGCAAAATGGCGCGCGGTCGCGGATGAGCAGTGTCCATGACACTTCAGGGCCGCATTTTCATCGCTCGCCACGGCGAAACCGTGTTCAACGCCGCCGGTCGCATGCAGGGCGCGACACAGGATACGCCGCTGACCCGCGCGGGCTTTGCGCAAGCCGATGCGATGGGCGCGGCGCTGGCGCGCTATCTTGGCACCAAGCAATCGCTGCGCATGTATTGCTCGCCTTCAGGCCGCGCCTTGCAGACATTGGCAATTGTCGCGGAGCACATCGGCGAGGACTGGCATCAAGCGACGCACGACGCCCGGTTGATGGAAATCGACGTCGGCGCGTGGGGCGGGCGGACCTATGCCGAGATCATTGCTGAGCAGGGCGAGATCATGGACCGCGAAGCATCGCTGTTCAGCGTGCGACCCCCCGGCGGCGAATGGTATGACGAGATTGCGACGCGGCTGAATGCGTGGATCGCCGATACGCGCGGGGATCGTGGCGACCGGCTGGTCATCATGCACGGCATGTCGAGCGCGATCCTGCGCGGGATTTTGCTCGGGCTGCCCGCCGATCCGCGTTTCGGGGCGCCGATTGCACCGCGCCAGCCACAAGGGACGCTAGTGATGGTCGGCAATGGCGCGGAAACCGTGGTGACGTTGGGCGGTGCGGACGCATGAGGCGCTGGGGCTTGGCGTTGATTCTGCTCACAAGCCCCGCGATGGCGGCGCGAACGTCACTGGGCACCTTTGATGGCTGGGGTGCCTTTAAGGATGACAGCTCCCCGCGCTGTTATGCGATTGCCCAGCCGGTGCGCGGCGGCGGCGGTAAATGGAAACCCTTCGCCAGCGTCGCGACCTGGCCACAAGCGCGCGTGCGCGGACAAGTGCATATCCGCCTGGGTCGCGAAAAGCTCGCCGGCGCCCCCGTCACGCTGACCATCGGCGACCGGCGCTTTCAAATGGTCGCAGGCGGGGCCGACGTCTGGGCCCCCGACTCCCGGATCGACGCGGCCATCGTCGCGATGATGCGCAGCGCGCCGTCAATGAGCATCGCGACTCGCGCGGCAACGGGCGCAGGCTTTGCCGAAACCTACGCACTCAAAGGCGCAGCGACGGCGATGGATGCTGCGGCACTGGGGTGCGCGCGGGGTTAAAGTGGCGCGCTCGAGGCTTTGTCCCTATGTAACGGCGCATGAACGCCCTCATGCAATCCCCCGGCCATATCGATCCCGTCCCCGTCCCCCGCGATGCCGTCGTCCGCGACGATGGCCGCGTTGACCTCATCGGACTGACCAAGGACGGCATCCGCACCGCCCTCGAAGCCAAGGGCATGGAAGCCAAACAGGCCAAGCTCCGTTCGAAGCAGCTCTGGCACTGGATGTATAATCGAGGGAGCACCGAGTTCACCGCGATGACCGACATTGCCAAGGCGATGCACCCGTGGCTCGCCGAGCATTTCGTTGTCGGTCGTCCCGAGATTGTCGAGGCGCAGGTTTCGACCGACGGCACGCGCAAATGGCTGCTCCGCAGTCCGGATGCGCAGGATTACGAAATGGTCTTCATCCCCGATGCCGACCGGGGGACATTGTGCGTGTCATCGCAAGTCGGTTGCACGCTCAATTGCCGCTTCTGCCACACCGGCACGATGCGGCTGGTGCGCAACCTGACGGCGGGCGAAATTGTCGGGCAGGTCATGCTGGCGCGCGACTCGCTCGGCGAATGGCCGTCGTCTCAGGACGGGCGTCTGCTCACCAACATCGTCATGATGGGCATGGGCGAGCCGCTCTATAATTTCGACAATGTCCGCGATGCACTGAACCTCGTGATGGCGGGCGATGGCCTTGCGCTTAGCAAGCGGCGGATCACGCTCAGCACAAGCGGCGTTGTCCCGATGATGGCGCGTGCAGGCGCGGAAATCGGGGTCAATCTGGCGGTTTCGCTCCATGCCGTGACGAAGGAAGTGCGCGACGAAATCGTCCCGATCAACCGCAAATATGGGATCGAGGAACTGCTCCAGGCCTGCGCCGATTACCCGCAGGCCAACAATGCGCGGCGGATCACCTTCGAATATGTGATGCTCCGCGACAAGAATGACAGCGACGCCGACGCGCGCGAGCTCGTGCGCCTGATCAAGCATTATGACCTGCCCGCAAAGGTCAACCTGATCCCGTTCAACCCGTGGCCGGGTGCCGCCTATGAATGCTCGACGCCCGAACGCATCCGGGCATTTTCGGGGATTATTTTCAATGCGGGGATCAGTGCGCCGGTGCGGACGCCACGGGGGCGCGACATTGATGCGGCATGCGGGCAGTTGAAGACGTCAAGCGAGCGGAAATCGCGGGCGGAATTGGATGCGCTGGCGGAGGAGAAACTGGCGGCTTTGGGGTGAGGGTTTCTCGCGGTCTTTTTTTGATCTTACTGGGCGCTCTATTCGCAGCGATTCCTACATTTTTGGCCCAAGAGCTTGATTGGTCATCAATCGGATTAACGTGGTTTGGCGTTGCTCTCTCAGTTCTTGGCGGGATTTTGCAAGAACGAGACAGCAAGCCCTTTGTTTTAAATTTTTCTACGGCAGATTGGGAATGCGATGGCGGCCTTCCGTCGATTACCATTCCGTCGAAGGTTCATGGAAAGCGAAACGATGCCCAAGCCGAAGTTTATGTGTTCGTCGAAGGTCGTTACCTTAGTGCAATGTGTAACATTGAATGGACCGAAGGCGGAGATTGCACCGTCGAGATGATAGAGATTGATGCTGTTCCTTATATCGGTCGTGTGATCATCTCTAAATGACGTGAGATTTTCCAATCCAAACCGTTTGGGCTGAGCTTGTCGAAGCCTCGTCCTTGTTCTTTACCATCGCCGAGGGAAGGGCAGCCCTTCGACAGGCTCAGGGCGAACGGATTTTACAACCGCATCCCACCTATCCCTTCAGGCAAGCTTGTCGAAGCCCTGCCTTTCTCCCTATCAGGACGTATGACGTTCTGGACCTATATGCTCCATTGCAATGGCGGGCTGCTTTATGTTGGGCACACCGACAATTTGGATAATCGCATCGCGCAGCATGAAAGCGGGGCAATTCCCGGATTCACGCGCGACCATTTGCCGGTCAAACTCATATGGTCGGAAGCGTTTGGCACGCGGATTGAGGCGTTGGAGGCGGAGCGTCGATTGAAGGGGTGGAGCAAGGCAAAGAAGCTCGCCTTGGTGCGGGGGGATTGGGCTTTGATTTCGACCCTGGCGAAGGGGAAGGGCAAGGCTTCGACAAGCTCAGCCCAAACGGTTTAGGAGGTGGACATCGGCTCTCTCACCCTCGCCGCCACCGCAGGCCTCGTCGGTGGGGCGATGAATGCGCTTGCGGGCGGCGGCACATTTGCGACGATGCCTGCGCTCATTGCCCTCGGCCTGCCCTCGCCTATTGCAAACGCCACCAGCAATGTCGCGCTCCAGCCGGGGGCGATGGCGGCGGCTTGGGGGTTTCGGGACGGGCTGGAACCGCTGGGGGGTATCCGAATCCGCACTCTGGCGGCGATTACCTTCGTTGGCGGGCTGATTGGCAGTGTGCTGCTTGTTATCACGCCGACGCAGACATTCGACATCATCATTCCGTGGCTGCTGCTGATTGCCTTCCTCGCCATCGCCTTCGGCAAGAGCGCCGCTGATTGGCTCAAGTCGCGCGTCACAATCGGCCCGCCAACGCTGATGATCGCGCAGGGTATGCTCGGGCTGTATGGCGGTTATTTCGGGGGCGGCGTCGGGATCATGACGACCGCGACCTATGGCTTGCTGGCCGGAATGCCGCCGCACCGGCTGATGGCGCCGCGCACGCTGATGCTTGCGATTGCCAATACGGCAGCAGCAGTCGTGTTTATCAGCATGGGCATGATCCGTTGGGAGATTTGCGTGCCGATGCTCGTCGGCGCGATCATCGGCGGGTGGCTCGGCGCGCATTATGGCAAGAAACTGTCGCCGCGGGTTATCCGTTTGTGGACGCTGGCGGTCACGGCGACGACGACAATCGTGTTTTTCGTCCGGGCTTACGGTTGACCTGTAACCGGCGGGGGCGCAGCTTCGTATCGCGATGATGGAAACAGAAATCAAAGGTGGTGAGCTCGTGCACCGGCACCGCATTTCGACGCGGCTGTGGCACTGGATCAACGCGGTCGCGATCATCGTCATGCTGATGTCGGGCATGATGATTTCGAACGCGCATCCGCATCTCTATTGGGGACAATATGGCGCGAATCTCGATACGCCGTGGCTGAGCATCGGCTGGTTTATCGAGGGCGGGCGGTTCCCCGGATGGGCGACGATCCCGTCGACCTATAATCTGGCGCTGGCGCGGCATTGGCATCTGTTTTTTGCCTGGGTGATGGCGTTCGGATTTTTGATCTATTTGATCATCAGCCTGATCAACCGGCACATCGCGCGCGATCTGACGCTGACCCGCGCCGAAGTTGCGCCAAAGCATTTGTGGGAAGAAATCAAGCATCACGCGACGCTGCAATTCCCGACAGGCGCGGCGGCGCTCAACTATAATACGCTCCAGAAGATAACCTATATCGTCGTGCTATTCGTGCTGTTTCCTCTCGTGATCCTCACCGGCATGTGCCTCTCGCCGGGCATTTCGCCGATCACGGGCTGGGCCATTGATCTGTTCGGTGGGCGGGCGAGTGCGCGGTCGATCCATTTCATCTTTGCCGCGCTGATCGCGCTGTTCATCGTCGTGCATCTGCTGCTCGTGCTGCTGGCGGGGCCGTATAACGAAATCCGGTCGATGGTTACCGGCAAGTTCCGCGTGCCGCCGGATCGCCCAGTCAAGATTGTCGAGTCCGTGGGAGAGGCCGCATGAGCAGCATTCTCACACGGCGCGCTTTGTTCGTCGGCGGCGCGGGCGCGCTGGTCGCGGGTTGCGACGCCTTGGGCAACAATCCGTCGTTCCGAGAGCTGCTCAAAAGCGGTGAGGATGCGAATTATGCGCTCCACCGGATGCTTCAGGACCGCAATGCGCTTGCTAAGGAATTTGCACCGAGCCAGCGCTCGCCGATCTTTCGCGCCAACGGGACGCGGATGCCATCGGGTGATGCCTATGCGCGGCATATGGCAACGGGGTTCAACGACTGGCAGTTGGTCATCGACGGCCTCGTTGCCCGACCCCAAGCCATCCCCCTCGCGGCGCTCAAAACGATGCCCGCCCGTTCGCAGATCACCCGGCATGACTGTGTTGAGGGGTGGAGTGCGATCGGCAAATGGACCGGCGTGCCGCTCAAACATCTGCTCGATCAGGCCAGCGTCAGCCCCCGCGCCAATTACATCATTTTCCACTGCGCCGATCCGCAATCGAACGGGACGATGTATTATGAATCGGTGGACATGGTCGATGCGCTTCACCCGCAGACGATGCTGGCCTGGGCGCTGAACGATACACTGCTCCCGGTCCCCAACGGTGCGCCGCTGCGTCTGCGGGTGGAACGGCAGCTCGGATACAAGCACGCCAAATATGTCCAGCGCATCGAAGCCGTGGCATCGCTGAACGGTCACTACGGCGGCAAGGGCGGTTTCTGGGAAGATGCCGCAGGCTATGAGTGGTATGCGGGGGCGTAGGCGCTAACCCTTCGGCAGATTACGGAATTTCAATGATATTCGCGTAGCCCGTTTTTTGAATTTCAGAGCGGACGCAGGCGATGACCATCAAAATCTGGCTGATCGTGAGCGGTATTTTATCGGCGCTCGTGATTGCGATGCCGTGGCTGGTGTTCATCGGCATGTTCATGCTGGTCGTGCCGGGCCTGATCCTCCTCGCCGCGCCAACCGTCTTCATGTATCTTGCGACGTTCTCCGTGCTGCGCATGGTCTTGCCGATGCCACCCGGACTGATGCTGAACGCCGTGGCAGCAGGATTAACCCTGTTTCTCGGCTGGGCGGTCGTGCAGCCATCAGTGTGGACGGCCAAACGGGCGTTTGACCGGGCCAATCTCCCCGAGATTATCCCCGCAACGCCTGTCGCTTTGAAAGGGCACATCCGCCTCGTCATGCGCGACGTCAGCATATCGAGGGGCAAGTCGCGGACGTTGACCTGCAATGCGCTCTGCGCAGCTGTTCTGGCCACACCCGGCGTTACCGCTGTTACCTTGGTCAGCGCACGTGCGGACAAGCCCGCCGATCCCGTGACGTTCCGGCTTGTTCCCAAAAGCGCGGCGCGAGAACAGGGGCTTGCACCCGTAAAGCCTGAATCAATTCTCGACCATCTGCCGCAAACGCCGAAGCCCGCAGGATCGCGCGATTTCGACGTAGAAACTGCCGAGAGAACACGTGTTCGAGAGGCAGCGGCGGCGGCATGGGCAGTCCGCCTCGCAACCCGCGAGACGCTGATTGCCGAGCCCGCAAATGCAGCGCCCGATATGGCGATCCTCATCGATGCGGGAACATTTACTGGTGCGAAGGGAAGCCTGTCGCGCGTGGAAATTCTCGATGCGGGTGACCGAGTCGTTATGCGCCGGTCAATATTGTCGGTGTCAACATTGGCTGCGCCGCTTCATGTTGGTACTCAGGGCAACTTGTCGAACTTCAAGCTCATATGGGCGCGCCGCGAGTTCAAAACAGCACCCGAATATTCCGAACTGAAGCCCATCACCGAATTGTTCGTGCACAGCACGCTCGCGCGCCCTTCGGACGATCCCCAAACCGCTTCGGAATTGCGGGCACGGCTTGACGAAGCACTGGCGGACCCCGCTCGCGCCGCGACCGACGCCGATTTTTCACTCGCACAGGTGTGGTTTTCGACGACGGATTGGCGACAGCCGCTGTCCGAAAGCGACCGGAGCCTATTGGCGCGCGCGATTGCAGATCCGCGAATCCCGATTCCGAGGCAGCTTTATGACGGGAATCAGCGGCAGGTTGACGTGTCTTTGCGTGCCGCAATCGGATCGCGGATCGTCAATCCGTTGACGCTGGAGGAAGAAAGGCGACAACTCGCGCTGCTGCTCAGCAATATGCCCAAAGGCACATTTGCGACCCTGACCGCCGACGAGCGGCACTTCCTCGGCAATGGCAAGCTGCGCGCCCAGACCACGCCGATGCTCGCCCGGCTGGCCGATCGTGGCACAGCGGCGGTCGCCGATCTGCTTGCCATCCTCGAGAGCGACAGCAAGATCGAGCCATGGGCAAAACGATGGCAGTCCTTGGAAGCCCTGTGCCGTGCATTCACAAGACTTGGGCCCGATGCCGCCGCCGCGCTTCCGGTTGTCAGCGAACTGGTCAACCGCGAACGCTCGCCATTGCTCAACACCTGGAACAATCGTCAAGATTGGAATTTTGCGCTGGTGCGCATGGGCAGATTACCCGACAACATCAATTTTCCAAACTCGACTCCGGAAAATACCATCCAAAATCGACAGTATCTGCGTGATCGGGTCGCCCGCTTCGATAAGAGCGCCGACAGCGATTAGCGATTGTCGGCGGCGTCACTTGCAAATATGCCCACTCCAAAGACACATTGCCGGTTTCGCATGATCACATGGCCATTGCGGAAGTGCAGTTTCGGGAGCGCTGAGTGCCGATTGAACTGGAAGCAGCGGGCGATGCGCTAACCGGAGCCGTCATCGCGCGAGCGGTTGAACCGGACCATGGCGAGGGGGCGGTTGTGGGGCATGGTGCCTGCCTCAATTGTGGTGCAGCGCTGCATGGCCGATACTGCCACAGTTGCGGACAAAAGGCGCAGGTGCACCGGACGTTGCGCTCCTATGGCCATGACCTGCTTCACAGCGTGTTTCATTTCGAGGGCAAGATCTGGAAAACGCTGCCGATGCTGGCCTTCAAGCCGGGCGACCTGACGCGGCGTTATATTCACGGCGAGCGGGCCAAGTTCGTGTCGCCGCTGGCGGTGTTTTTGTTCGCGGTGTTCTTGATGTTCGCGGTGGTCAACAGCCTAGCCGGGGAAATGCAGACCCCCGATATGCAACCGATCAAAGTCAATCTGCGGGGCAAGCCACTCGCCGAACTCGACAAGGCATTGAAAAGCGAAAGAGCGCGCGAAGATGCTCTCGACCTTGCTATCGACAAGGCGCGGGATGCCGGTCAGCCGACCGATGCGCTCAAGGCACAGAGCGACGCAATTGATAAGGAAATCGACTCGATCAAATCTGCGCGTAATTTGATATTGGGCAAGCCGGACTGGACCGTCACCGACCTGAAAACCGGCTGGCCCGCGCTCGACGCGGGGATCGACAAGGCCAACAAGAACCCCAACCTGCTGCTCTACAAGCTTCAGTCGGGCGCCTATAAATACAGCTGGGCGCTGATCCCGCTGTCCGTGCCGTTCGTCTGGCTGCTGTTTTTCTGGCGGCGTCAGTTCAAAGTTTATGACCATGCGGTGTTTGTGACTTACTCGCTGACGTTCATGCTGTTCCTGACCGTTATACTGACGGCCATCGGATTTTCAGGCGCACCGCAGCCGATTGTGCCGATCGCGGGGACGTTCATTCCGCCGATCCACATCTATCGCCAACTTCGTGGTGCCTATGGCGTCAGCCGGATCGGCGGGATCGTACGAACGCTGGCGCTCAGCGCCTTCGGTGGCGTTGTGCTCATGGTGTTCCTGATGCTGCTCCTGCTGCTCGGGATCATGGGTTAGCTCGTTGTTTTGGCGCGCCATGCATCGCGCATGGCCAGTCGCGCGGCGCGACGTTCCTCCGCAGTCAGCGTGCCGTCCTTATTCGCGTCAGCGCGATCAAACATCGCGAGCGCACCGTTGACGGCTTTGGTCAGCGCAACACGACCATCCTTGTCAGCGTCGGCCAGCATCATCATGCGCCCGCCGCCATGACCTATTTTCATGCCGTGACCGCCACCCATCCGGTGATTGCCGCCCGCATGCATGGCGTCGAATTCGGCGCGGCTGACCGATCCGTTCTTGTCGGCGTCCATGCGCTCGAACATCTTGCCCATTGCCGCGCCGCGCATTGTGCTCATATCCTGCGCCGTGACAAAGCCGTCGTTGTCGGCATCGATCATGGCAAAATGGGTTCGCACCTTGGCTTCGGCCTGCGCACGGGTTTGTGCCGGACGATCAGGTTTCGCCATTTGCGCAATGGCCGGAACAGCGAGCGCGAGGATGGCAATGCCGCTGATCAGCATGGCTTTCTTGGTCATGGACATATCTCCAATGCAATGTTGAAGACTGTGTTGGTCGGGTAAAGCTGTATCGGAGTTGAACGGTCATGCCGCCGGATATTTGGCGTCCATATAGGCCAGCGACCCTGCGATCATTTCGTCAAGCACCACCTGATCCACATCGGACAACCGCTTGATGTAAAGGCACGACTTACCCATCTTGTGCTTGCCCAGCCGCGCGAGCTGGTCCGCATGATCGTGATAGCCGTCCATCAGATAGAGGACTGTCTGCCCCTTGCGCGGCGAAAAACCGATGCGCAGCGAGTCCCCCTCACGACCGCTGTCATATTTATAATGGTAGTTGCCGAAGCCAATGATCGACGGCCCCCACATTTTCGGCGGATGGCCGGACTTTTTCGCCATCATCTCGATCAGCATTTCGGCGTCGGCGCGCTGGGCAGGATCGGCCACACCCGCAATAAACGCTGCAACATCGGCGCTGGTTTCTACCGTCTTGTTGGCGGACATGGCTGGTCTACTTCAGTCGGGATTGCAAAAGCCTCTCGTCAGTATAGCCTATCCCAAAATGAAAAAAGGAAGAAATGCTGATGCGCAGTTTTACCCTGCTTGCTCTTTCGACCATGCTACTCGGCGGTTGCGGCGGTGGCCGCCACGATCCGCGCGGGCTTGCCCGGGACGAAGTGCTGTTGCGGGTCAGCGCGACCGGCGATGCCGAGACACGGCCCGATCTCGCGACGTTCCACGCAGGTGTGTCGAGCATCGGCGCAACATCGCAAGCAGCGACGGTTGCCAATAACGCAAAGATGAACGCCGTGATGGCTGCCGTCGAGGCGCTTGGCGTCAAGCGCGACGATACGCAAACTCAGGCACTGGCAGTTGGCCGTATCGAATATGGCCGCAATCGCGGGCAGTTCGAGGCCTCGAACACCGTCAGCGTTAAAGTGCGCAAGATCGATTCGGCTGGGCAAATCATTGCAGCAGCGACAGCGGCGGGGGCGAATATTGTTTCTGGACCCAATCTGACAGTCGATGATCGCGAGGCGGCAAGCCTGTCCGCTTATGCCGCTGCCTACAAAGCGGCGCGGGCGCGCGCCGATACCTATGCGAAAGCGGCGGGGCTCAAGGTCGAGCGCATCATTTCGATTACCGACGGCAGCGCCAGAGAGGAACCGATATATGGCGATATGGCCGCGGTGGAAGCTGCGGCCATGCCCCGCGCCGTAAACGCCCCGCCGATCCGCGCTGGCCTCAATACCAGCACGGCGATGGTCACCGTGGCGTTCGCGCTGAAGGAGTGAAAGTGCGTAAGCTTGCAACGGCGCAGTGCCACCGTTAGGCGCGCTCGCATGACGGACAAAATCAATAAAGTCGTCCTCGCCTATTCGGGCGGACTCGACACCAGCGTTATCCTGAAATGGCTGCAGCAGACTTATGGCTGCGAGGTGGTGACGTTCACCGCTGATCTGGGGCAGGGTGAGGAACTCGAACCCGCGCGCGCCAAGGCCAAGCTGATGGGTGTCAAGGACGAGCATATTTTCATCGACGACCTTCGCGAGGAATTCGTTCGCGATTATGTTTTTCCGATGATGCGCGCCAACGCGGTTTATGAAGGGCTGTATCTGCTCGGCACATCGATTGCGCGGCCTTTGATCGCCAAGCGTCAGGTGGAAATAGCGCGGCAAGTCGGTGCTGATGCGGTCAGCCACGGCGCAACCGGCAAGGGCAATGACCAGGTCCGCTTCGAACTTGGCTATTATGCGCTCGCGCCGGACATCAAGGTCATCGCCCCGTGGCGCGAATGGGATTTACACAGCCGCACTGCGCTGATTGCCTATGCCGAAGCGCATCAAATCCCGGTCGCGAAGGACAAACGCGGTGAAGCGCCGTTTTCGACCGATGCGAACATCCTGCACACGTCGTCCGAGGGCAAAGTGCTCGAAGACCCGTGGGATGAAGTGCCCGACTATGTCTATTCGCGCACCGTCACTCCCGAGGATGCGCCCGACGTGCCTGAAGTCATCACTGTCGATTTCGAACGTGGCGATGCCGTTGCTGTCAACGGCGAGGGGATGTCGCCCGCAACGCTGCTGGCGAAACTCAACGATCTTGGCCGCGCCCACGGCATCGGCCGGCTTGATCTTGTCGAGAACCGCTTTGTCGGCATGAAATCGCGCGGCATGTATGAAACGCCGGGGGGCACGATCCTGCATCTGGCCCACCGCGGCGTCGAGCAGCTGACGCTCGATCGCGGGGCTGCGCATCTGAAGGACGAACTCAGCCCCCGCTATGCCGAGCTGGTCTACAATGGCTTCTGGTTCTCGCCCGAGCGCGAGATGCTTCAGGCCGCCATCGACCATTCGCAGGAAAAGGTGACGGGCACGGTGCGGCTCAAGCTCTACAAGGGCGCCTGCCACATCACCGGGCGGCGGTCACCACACAGCCTCTACAGCGAGAAAGTGGTGACGTTCGAGGATGACGCGGGGGCTTATGACCAGCGCGATGCCGAGGGATTCATCAAGCTCAATGCGTTGCGTCTGCGCTTGCTCGGGCGGCGCGACCGATAAGCGCAGTTTGTTAATCAATTTTCTCGGATTGTTAACTATCTTTTAGGTGTTGGCGACGCATTCCCGACGACGAGAGATCGTTCGGGGGAAAGCATGGTTGCCAGTCATCGTAGCAATGCCGTTGATGTGGCCATCATCGGGGCCGGTCCTGCCGGACTGACGGCAGCTTATCTGCTGTCGAAACAGGGCCTTAGTGTTACGGTCATCGAGAAAGACCCGATCTACGTCGGCGGGATCAGTCGCACCGTGGAGCATAAAGGCTTTCGCTTTGACATTGGCGGGCACCGGTTCTTTTCCAAATCGCAGGAAGTTGTCGACCTGTGGAATGAAATCCTGCCCGATGATTTCATTCAGCGGCCACGGATGAGTCGCATTTATTATGAGGGTAAATTCTACAGCTATCCGCTGCGCGCTTTCGAGGCTTTGGGCAATCTCGGCATCATCCGTTCGTCGCTGTGCATGCTCAGCTTTGCCAAAGCGAAGGCGTTTCCGAACAAGAACGTGAAAAGCTTTGAAGACTGGACGATCAACCAGTTCGGCCACAAGCTTTATTCGATTTTTTTCAAGACCTATACCGAGAAAGTCTGGGGCATGCCGTGCGACGAAATGTCGGCGGACTGGGCAGCGCAGCGCATCAAGGGGCTGAGCCTTTGGAGCGCGGTGATCGATGGGCTGAAGCGCTCGCTGGGCCTCAACAAAAAGCCCAATGACGGCATGGAAACCAAGACGCTGCTCGAGACCTTCCGCTATCCGCGACAGGGGCCGGGCATGATGTGGAATGCCGCGCGCGACAAGGTCGTCGCGATGGACAACACTGTCGTGATGGACACATCGCTCAAGCAATTGCGCTTTGACGATGTGACACAACGCTGGAACATGCAGACCGTCACTGGCAACGGTGCCGTCGCCAACATCAATGCGGCGCATGTCATTTCGTCGGCGCCGATGCGCGAACTGGCTGGCCGCATTTATCCACTACCCGCCACATTACCGAGCGCGATGAGCCTCAACTACCGCGACTTCCTGACTGTGGCACTGATGATCAAGTCGGATGATCTGTTCCCTGACAACTGGATTTACATCCATGACGACAAGGTCAAAGTTGGCCGCGTCCAGAATTTCCGCAGCTGGTCACCCGAAATGGTGCCCGATCCCGAACTCGCTTGCGTCGGCCTCGAATATTTCTGTTTCGAAGGCGATGGCCTGTGGTCGATGAGCGACGACGATCTCGTCGCGCTGGCGACGAAGGAAATGGCAATCCTCGACCTGTGTGATCCTAAAGCCGTCGTCGGCGGTGCGGTCGTCCGTCAGGAAAAGGCCTACCCCGTTTACGACGAAACCTACCGCGACAATGTCGAGGCAATGCGCGTCGAGCTCGAAGCGACGTATCCGACGCTGCACATGGTCGGGCGCAACGGCATGCACCGTTACAATAATCAGGATCATGCGATGATGACGGCGATGCTGACGGTGAAAAACATCATCGCGGGTCGCCGCGCTTACGACATCTGGAACGTCAATGAAGACGCCGAATATCACGAAAGCGGCACCGAAGGCGAACAGGCAGCGTTGGCATCGGTTCGCGACGTGCCCGAGCGGCTGAAGGCGGCTTAAGCCATGCTGCGGATTATCAGCGCTGTGCCGCCCTATCTGCGTTACATGGCGGTAAGCGGGGCCGCGCTCGCGGTCGATCTGGCCATATTCCTCCTGCTCATCCTTATGGAGATGACCCCGGCCATCGCGTCTGGATTAAGCTATTTGACGGGCATGGTCGTGCACTGGCTCCTGTCGAGCCGCCTTGTCTTCGGGGCTTATCTCGCGCAACCGGGCGTCGCGCGCGGCAAGCAGCAGGGGTTATTTCTGGCGTCCGCGCTGGCGGGGCTGACGCTGACAATGGTCATCGTTGGCCTTGGCGACGGAATGGGGCTCGATCCGCGCCTTGCCAAACTGGTCGCTGTCGCGGTCAGCTTCAATGCGACTTATCTGATGCGCCGAAAAATCGTCTTCGCCTGATGCTCACGCGGCGTTTTCCGTGGCGCGCGTTGCTGGCGCTTTGGGCGGGCTTGTCACTTCTTCTTGTCTATCTGTTTTGGCAAAAGGCGCTCACCCTCAATTTCGATGACCCCGATGATTTCATGCGCTTGCAGCAGGTCCGCGATGTCCTGAATGGGCAAAGCTGGTTTGATCTGAAGCAATATCGCATTGCGCCACCGCAGGGGCTGGCAACGCATTGGTCGCGGCTCGTCGACCTCCCACTTCTGGCATTTCTTCTTCCGCTCCGGCCTCTGGTCGGCGCACACATGGCGGAAGTGGTCACGGTTATCGTCGCGCCGCTGTTGACGCTGCTGGTGCTGATGGCGGCGATGGTTGCGATGACGCGACGCTTGCTCGGGCATGATCGCGACACGGCGATTCTCGCCAGTCTGCTAACGATGTCGGCCCCGACAATCTATCAGCAGATTCATCCCGCGCGGATCGACCATCATGGCTGGCAGATTGCGCTTGCGGCCGTCGCGATGGCAGCTTTGATGCAGCGCAATGCCCGGACTTCGGGGATCGCGGCGGGCATCGCGTTGGGGTGCTATTTGAACATTTCGATCGAAGGGGCACCATTTGTGGCGGCGGCGCTGGGTATTGTCGGCCTGCAATGGGCGCTGGGCCAAGAGGATGGCATCCGCTTTACCGGGGCGCTGTGGGCGCTTGCGGTCACAACGATAGTATCCGCGCTGGTGACGGTGCCCGCCTATCGCTGGACCGAAGGACTTTGTGATGCCGTCGGCCCTGCGCACATGGCGGCGCTGGTCGTCACGGCGATTGGCAGTGCCCTTACGGTCCGTTGCGGCAACAGGCTCGGCCCGGTGGCTCGCATTGCAGCGTTGGGGGCGGTGGCCGTCGCAACACTTGCCGCCTTCGGTGCCGGATCAACGACTTGCTTAGGCAGCCCCTTTGGTCAGATGGACCCCGTCGTTGGTCATTTCTGGTATAATAATGTCGTCGAAGGGATGCCTTTCTGGCGACAGGATGCCCTGTCGATTGCGTCGATGATCGGCTTTCCGCTGATTGCGGTTGCGGGGTCAGTGGTCGGGTGGATGGCTGCAAAAACGCCCGAACGCCGCCGCCGCTGGGCAATCATTCTCGTCGTTCTCGTCGCCACGCTCGCGACCGGCGCGATGGTTCGCCGTGCGGCTGCGATCGCGCATGTCGTCGCCATTCCTGGCGCGCTTGTCTTGATCGGCATCATGGTGCGCTTTGGCGAGGCGCGGTTCCGGTCGATTCTGCGCTCGTTATGGACGGTCCTGGCCATTCTCAGCCTGTCGCCGCCGATGCCGGTTGTCGCGGTTGCGGGCTTTACTTCTGCCCCGGAAAAGGAATCAGGCAATTCGGGAGGTCTGCGCGACTGCAATCAATCGTGCGCGATGGCGAAACTGGCCACGCTGCCCGCCGAAACGATGATGACCGGGATTGATCTTGGCCCAGCCCTGATTGCGCGGACGCCGCACAGCGCCTTTGGTGCGGGCTATCATCGGCTCGAACGGCCTCTCCACGACCTGATCCGTTTTTTTCAGGGGACGCCCGAAGCTGCCGAAGCCTTCATGCGCCGCCACCACCTCGCAAGCATTCTCATCGACCCGACATCCGAAGAGACCAAATTGTTCATCAAGACTGCGCCCGACGGCCTGATGGCGCAGCTGGCAAGAGGCCAGACCCCGGCATGGCTGATCAAGACCGATCTGGGGTCGAAGACGCTCGCGCGATACCGCATTCGCCGCCCGCGCTGATTTGCAAGCAGTGCAACTGCGGCTAAGGCACAGACGTGGCAATTCAGCATGAGAAGTGGTGGCAAAAGCGGGCGACGGTCGTGCTATTGGCGCTCGTCGCAATGCTGCCGCTGGTCTGGCCGACGATCCCGCCGCTGGTTGATCTACCCGGCCATATGGGGCGCTATCGCGTCCAACTCGATTATGCCGACAGCGCGGTCCTGCGCGATTTCTACAGCTTCAAATGGAGCCTGATCGGCAATCTCGGCGTCGATTTGCTGATTGTTCCGCTGTCGAAAGTCTTTGGTCTTGAACTCGGCACAAAGCTGATCGTGATGGCCATACCGGCGCTTACGGTGGCCGGATTGCTGTGGATTGCGCGCGAAGTGCACGGGCATGTGCCCCCCACCGCAATGTTCGCCTTGCCGCTCGCCTATAGCCATCCGTTCATTTTTGGCTTTGTCAATTTTGCGCTGGCGATGGCGCTGGCATTGCTTGCTTTTGCGCTCTGGTTGCGCCTGGCGCGGCAGGGGCGGTTGAAGCTGCGTGCGGGGTTGTTCGTGGTGATCGGGCCGGTACTGTGGATTACGCATACTTTTGGGTGGGGCACTCTGGGTGTCCTCGCCTTTTCGGCGGAACTGATCCGCCAGCATGATCGTCGCGCGTCGTGGCCGCACGCAATTTTCTGGGCGGGGATTCATTGCCTGTCGCTTGCGCCGCCGATCCTGCTGATGATCGCGTGGCGCAGTGGCCATGTCGGCGGGCAGACTGCAGACTGGTTCAATTGGTCGGCCAAGTCCCAATGGGTGATGATGATCCTGCGTGATCGCTGGATGCGCTGGGACATCGCGTCGGTTATCCTGTTGTTGGTGCTGCCCGTTGGCGCGGTGCTTTATCGCCGCTTTGAACTCTCACGCAATCTGGCGGCGAGCGCGGCGTTTCTGATGCTGGTGTTCATTGTGCTGCCCCGCATTGTCTTTGGCTCTGCCTATGCCGACATGCGACTTGCGCCGTTTATGCTTGCCATTGCCGTGATTGCCATCCGGCCGCTGCCCGGCGCCAATCCGCGCCTTCTCTCGGTGCTGGCGCTGGCGGGACTCCTGTTTTTTGCGGCGCGGCTCGGGGGCAATACCTATAGTTTTTATGAAACTTCGCGCGCACAGAGTCGCGCATTGGTGGCGCTTGATCATGTCCCCGCTGGTGCGCGTCTGGTCAGTTTTGTCGGCAGTCGTTGTGCACAGCAATGGGGGCTAAATCCCAATTGGCATCTGCCCGCAATCGCGACAGTGCGAAAAATGGCTTATGCGAATGACCAATGGGACATGGCGGGCGCGCAATTGATGCGGCCGGTGAAGCGCGATGCCGGCTATTTCCGCAGCGATCCGTCGCAGGTTGTGATTGCGGGCCGGTGCCGCGACAAATGGAAGTCGCTCGATTGGTCGCTGGCAAACCTGCCGCGTGCTGCGTTCGATTATATCTGGCTGATCGAGCCGCCGGTGTTCGATCCTGCGGGCCTGCGGGGCACAACACGGATCTGGAGCGACGGCAAAAATGCGCTGTATCGCATCGACGACCGCGCTATGACGCCCGCACGATGACTGCGCTTTCGATTGTCATTCCTTGTTACAATGAAGAAGCGTGCCTCGACGCGCTTTACACGCGCGTGGCCGTTGTGGCGCGCGGTGTGGCGGGGGACGATCACGAGATTGTCCTGATCAATGACGGGTCGAAGGACGGGACATGGCCAGCGATGCAGCGGCTGGCGGCAAGCGATCCGCAACTGGTTGCGATCAACCTGTCGCGTAATCACGGGCATCAACTGGCGCTGACGGCGGGGCTCGATCTGGCACGCGGCGACCGCATCCTGATCCTCGACGCCGATTTGCAGGATCCGCCGGAACTTTTGCCCGATATGCTGGCGACGATGGCGACTGAAGGTGCCGATGTCGTTTACGCCGTCCGCCGCGCCCGCGCCGGCGAAGGATTTGCGAAGAAAGCATCGGCGGCATTATTTTATCGCGTGCTCGCCAAGCTGACAGACACCGATATTCCGCTCGACACCGGCGATTTTCGTCTGATGAGCCGTCGCGCGCTCGATGCATTCCTGAGCTTGCCCGAACAGGCGCGGTTCATTCGCGGGATGGTGGCGTGGATCGGGTTCAAACAAGTGCCGTTTGCCTATGACCGGGCCGAACGCCATGCGGGCGAAACGCATTATCCGCTGGCCAAGATGCTGCGGCTCGCCTTTGACGCGATCACGGGTTTTTCGACCGCGCCGCTGCGGTTCGCCAGCCATGCGGGCCTCGTGCTCACAGGAGCTTCGATTCTGCTGCTTGCCTATATTGGCTTTGGCTGGCTGCGCGGAAATACAGTCGCGGGCTGGACGTCGCTGATGCTGGTTGTTGTGGGCCTTGGTGCCGTCCAGATGTTCGTGCTTGGCATGATCGGCGAATATCTCGGGCGATTGTATATCGAGGCGAAAAAGCGCCCGCTCTACATTGTCGCCGACATCATCGGTCAGCCGCGCGACGGTTCAAGATTGGGTCATCGCGCCGACACGATCGCGACGAGCGATACCCCCGGCGGCATCGGCACACGCCCGACCAGATAGCGTTCCAGCCCGAAGATTTTCTCGAACAGCGCATTGACCGGTGCAGCGGGAAGTGCGTCGTCGCTGCCTTCGCGACCCGAAATTTTAGCGACGATCCGGTCGGCGGCGGCCAGCGGAAAGAGCAGGCTGTTGAAGCTTTGCAGCATGTCGAGACGGAGCCCCGCATCGGCAATCACTTTGCGCAACGTCGCTTTGGTATACCGCCGGTGATGGTGGTTGGCGACGTCATGGCCGCTCCACATCCACCCAAATTGGGGCACCGTAATCAGGATTTTTCCGCGTTCGCGGAGCCGCTTCGCGATGGCCATCAGCGCCGCGCGATCATCCTCGACATGTTCGAGCACGTCGAGGATTGCGACCATGTCATAGCTTTGGTCGACCACACCGCTGAGTTCGGGCAGCGGCGACGCGCCGACTTCGCGGCCCAACCGCTTCGTGGCAATGCCGCGCGAATGGTCGTCGATCTCGATGGCATCGACGTCGCCGAACTGGCTCAGCATGGCGAGATTATGCCCGGTCCCGCAGCCGATCTCGAGAATTTTTGCCATCGGCGGCAGGCTGATCTTGCGCTTGATGAGGTTGGCGAGAACATCGCGCCGCGCGCGATACCACCAGTGCGTCGCGTCATGCTCGGCCATCCGATCATATAAGATACGGTCCATCAGGCGAAAACCCATTTGCGGTAAATCACGAAGCAGATCGCTGGCGTGATAAAGATCATCGCGATCACGGGCGAGCGGTCGTCCCAGCCCATGACGTCAGTGAATAGCCAAACGAACATGCTGTTCAGGGCAAAGCTGATACCCGAGGTGATAAAGAATTTGCCGCCTTGCTTGGCCGAGGCGTCGCCGCTGCTTTCGCGGAAACTGAAGCGCGCATGCATGAAATAACCAAGCGCCATCGAGACGAGATAGGCGATCACGTTCGATCCGAGCGGCGGCACTTGGCCCCATCCGACCGCAACCAGATAAGCCGCGACGCCAAACATGGTCACGATCCCGCCAGTGATGCCATAGCGCAGCACTTGGCCGAGCAGGGTGCGTTGATCATTGCTTAGGGGCAGTCGGTCTAACATCGGGGTTACGAGGGCGCTCGGCTTGGCAGGGTCGCGTTCGCCCCTTAATGGCGCGGGTGGTTCAGGGGAAGCGTTGATGAACGATGTCGAAAATCTGGCGTTGAAACACTGGAAGCGCTGGCTGATCCTCATCTGGCTGCTTGCCTGCGTCGCCTTTCTCGTCATGCGCTGGCAACCGGTCCTCGCGTTCGGGCTCGGCGATACCGATGATAACATGCGGATGGCGCAAGTCCGCGCGCTGCTCAACGGGCAGGGCTGGTATGACCTGCGCCAGTATAAGCTCAATCCGCCGGGCGGATTCAACATGCACTGGACGCGGCTCGTCGACCTGCCGATTGCAGCGATCCAGTTGGTCGTGCAGCCGTTTTTCGGCACATTGATTGCGCAGAAAGTTTCGGCAGCGGTCGCCCCGCTGATCCCGTTGCTTGTGGCGATGTTTGCGATGGGGGTTGCCGTTCGCCGCCTCGTCGCGCCGGGGGCGTTTGCCGTCGCGGCGGGCCTGATGATGGCGTGTCAGGTGGCGATGCTGATGTTCATGCCGCTGCGGGTCGATCATCATGGCTGGCAACTGGCGATGCTGGTGATCACCATTGCGGGGCTCGCCGACAGCAATGTCCGGCGTGGTGGCCTGACCATGGGCCTGTCGAGCGCTATGTCATTGACAATCGGCCTTGAGCTGGTGCCCTTCCTCGCGATCACCGGCGGTGCAGTGGTGCTCCACTGGATCTGGGAACGCGACGAAGCGATGCGGATGCGTGCCTATGGCGCGGCGCTCGGGCTGGGCTGCATCCTCGGCTATCTGGGTTTCGCATCCTACGACAATGCCGTGCCCCGGTGCGACGTGTTGTCGCCGATTTGGCTGACGACAATGGTCGTCGCGGGCGCGCTTGCGGTGGCGCTGTCGTTCCTGTCGGACCAGAAACCCGTCATCCGCCTCGCCGCTGCCGCAGTCGGTGGCGCGCTGCTTGTTGGCGGCTTCGCCTATGCCTGGCCACAGTGCATCGACCGGCCTGAACAGATCAGCGACGAACTCGTCCGCATCTGGTTCAGCAATGTCCGCGAAGCGAAACCGCTTTACACCCAACCCTGGACAACGGTCGCGACCGTCATTTCACTGCCCGTTGTGGGCGTGGTCGGCAGCATCTGGGCTGCATGGCGCGCATGGGGCACCCGCCAATTCGGTGCATGGGCACCCGTGGCCTTCGTGTCGGTCGTGTCGCTTTTATTGGTCTTGTGGCAAACGCGACAGGGTCCGGCGGCGCAGCTCATGGGCGTGCCCGGTGCGACTGCGCTGTGCTGGGCGGTGCTGCCAAAACTTGCCAACCATCGCTCGATCTTTGTGCGGACATTCGGTGTCGTCGGCGCATTCCTCGTCTTTTCGGGCATCGCGACCGCGCTGGTTGTCAGCAACGTCCCCGATGAGAAGCCCAAAAAAGCGAAAAGCAGCAATCAGGCGATCAATCGCGCGAACGGCAGCTGCCCGTCGTTGACCGCGATGAAAGGCGTCGCGCGGCTTCCCGCAACTACGATCTTTACGTTCGTCGACCTCGGTCCGCGCCTGATCACCGTGACGCATCACAAGGCGATTGCCGGCCCCTATCACCGCAATGGCGATGCGATCCTTGATGTGCATCATGCGTTTGGCGGCACGCCCGATGCGGCGCGGACGATCATGCTGCGGCATGGCGCGACGCTGCTCATGACCTGCCCGAACATGAGCGAGTCGACCGTGCATCGCTATCGCCACAAGACTGGCTTTTATGCGCGGCTGGCGAAGGGGGAAAAATTCGACTGGTTGACACCGGTGGCGATGCCCAAGGGATCGCCGTTGCTGGTGTGGGCGATCCGTTAGGCGAAGAAGCTCGCTTTCAATCCATCGATCACAAACTGCGCCGCCAGTGCCGCCAAAATTACGCCCAATATCCGCGTGATCATCGCTTCGAGCCGGTAGCCGAGCAGCTTCATCAGCGGCCCGGCGATCAGCAGGCAAAGCATCGTGAGGACCAGCACCGCCGCCAGTGCGCCAAGCACCGTCAGGCTTTCGGGCCAGCCATTGGCGCGCGACGTCAACAGCATTGCGCTCGCAATCGATCCCGGCCCCGCAATCATCGGGATGCCCATCGGGAAGATCGAGATGTCTTCATGCTCCTGCGCCATCACGTCCTGTGCACGATTTTCGCGGCGCTCGGTGCGCTTTTCAAAGACCATGTCGATGGCGATCATGAACAGCATGATGCCGCCCGCGATACGAAACGCATCAAGGCTGACCCCGAGTGCGCCGAGAAACGCCTCGCCGAAAATCGCAAAAACAAACAGGATCGACGACGCGACGACGACCGAGCGGATTGCCATATTCCGGCGGTGCGACGGTGGCGCGCCCGAGGTCAGGCTGGCGAAAATCGGCGCGCAGCCTGGGGGATCGATCACGACAAAAAAGGTGACGAAAGCCGAGATGAAAAGTTCGATCATTTGACGCCTATGGTTTCGTAAACGACAAGCTTCCACCCGGCCGCGCCGCGCCATTGCCAGACGCGCAGATCATGCGCGCCCGCTTCGCCGCCGATCAGCGCACGGCTTGCCCAGGCAAGTGTCCAGTCGTCCGAATGACCCGAGGCAAGAGCGGCACCGAACTTGGTTTTCGGTAGCGCCGCAGGGCCGCGCGCAGGCATGGCATTTTCGGCCTGCACCAGCACGTCAGATGCAGCATCGCTGGCGAATGCGGCTGCCCCGTCAACGCCAGCTTTTGCGGCAACGCTGGCAGCCAACCGGTCATAGGCAACACCGCGTGCCGCTGCCCCTGCCGCAGACGCGCCTTCGCATGTCGTTGCGATCAGGGCCGGTTTGTCGCCTGCCGCGACAAGCTTGGGCGTGTTGCGGCCATGATCCATCCGCCAGCGATAGCCATCGGCCATCTTGCGCCAGATCGTCGTATAGGTACCCACCCCCGCTGATGCCGCACGCACCCACGGGCCGGTCGAGAACCCCAAAGTCCCGTCGCACGATGCGGCAACGGTGCCGGGCCACCACATTACAGACACAGCAGGCTCGGTCGCGTTGGCGAGCGCGGCACTCGCAAGCTTTACATCGGGCACGAACATCAGGGCATCGGGCGCGGCGGTCGCGCGGAATGCTTTCCATTGCCCCTCGGCCTGCGCGCGGCGGGCAAAGGCTCGTTCCGCAGCGGCGACGGCATCGGTGTGCGACGGTGCGGGCGTGGCGGCGGCAGCAGCGGCGAGCGCAAGCAGGATCATCATGCGATTCCTTGGCGACGTTGGGAAGCGGTCAGTGTATTCTTGAGCAGGCAGGCAATTGTCATCGGCCCGACACCGCCGGGGACGGGGGTGATCGATCCGGCAATCGCGCTTACCTCGTGGAAGGCGACATCGCCGATCAGTTTTCCGTCAACGCGGTTGATGCCGACATCGATGACGCAGGCCCCGGGCTTGATCCAGTCGGACTTGACCATTTCAGGCCGCCCCACTGCCGCGACAACAATGTCGGCGCGGCGCACCACGCCAGCCAGATCGACGGTCCGACTATGCGCCATCGTCACGGTGCAATTGGCGGCAAGCAGCAATTGCGCAACTGGTTTGCCGACAAGGATCGACCGGCCAATGACGACCGCATTCTTGCCAGACAAATCGCCCAACTGGTCTTGGATCAGCATCATACAGCCGAGCGGCGTGCAGCTGACCAGTCCCGGCAATCCCGACGCCAGCCGCCCTGCGTTGACGACATGCAGGCCATCGACGTCCTTGTCAGGGTCGATGGTGCTGATGACTGCCAAGTCATCGATATGCTTGGGCAGGGGAAGCTGCACCAATATCCCGTCGACGGCGGGATCGGCATTCAACCGCTCGACGAGCGCAATCAGGTCAGCCTGCGCGGTGTCTGCGGGAAGGCTATGCTCGAAACTCAGCATGCCAACTTCGACAGTCTGCTTGCCTTTCGACTTCACATAGACAGCGCTTGCCGGATCATCTCCGACCAGCACGACGGCGAGGCCGGGCGCGCGCGGCAACGTCTTGACAGCTTCAGCAATCTCGCCGCGCAGCTTGGCGGCGAAGGCTTTGCCATCGATTATTGCTGCGGTCACGCGCCTAACGCAAATGGGAATTGATTGTGAAGGATGATGTCAATCGCTTGAAGGCCCAGCAACACGACGAGCGGCGAGAGGTCGAGAGAACCGAAATCCGGCATAATCTTTCGGATTGGGCCATAAATTGGTTCAGTTACCTTGTTGAGTCCCTGCCACACCGACCGAACAAACTCATTGTGCGTGTTGATGACGTTGAAGGCGATCAGCCAAGACAAAATGATGTGGCCAACCAATATGTACCGAACGACATGCAGCAACATATCGAGAATTTGAAAAATTGAATTCATGGGTGCGGGTTCCGGTGCGACTTTGTCCGCGCTTTAGCGGGGTGGGGTTTGGGCGGCAACTGTGCACTCTGACTCCCCTCCAGCCCTTGCTGGAGGGGCTTGGGGGTGGTCCCCTCCGTACGGCGTAAGCATATGGTTAGCCAAAGGGGCCACCCCCAACCCCTCCACGAAGGCGTGGAGGGGAGAAGAGGTTAGGCCCGCACCAGTGTCCCCGCGCCCTTTGCCGTGAAGATTTCGATCAGCATCGCATGTGGCACGCGCCCGTCGAGGATAACTGCCGCGCCGACGCCACCCTGAACAGCGTTCACGCAGGTCTCGAGCTTGGGGATCATCCCGCCGGTGACGGTCCCATCGGCGCGCAAGGCGGCAATCTGCGCCGGATCAAGATCGGTGAGCAACTCGCCCGATTTGTCGAGCACGCCCGCCACATCCGTGAGCAGGAACAATCGTGTCGCCCCCAATGCCGCCGCCACGGCACCCGCCATCGTATCGGCATTGATGTTATACGTGTGCCCGTCCGCGCCGACGCCAATCGGGGCGACCACAGGAATCATGCCTGCGCCGCTGATCGTATCGATGACCGTGCGGTCGACATGTTTGGGCTCACCGACAAAGCCCAGATCGACCACACGTTCGATATTGCTGTCGGGATCGCGCGACGTGCGTTCGACCTTTTCGGCGCGGACAAAATTCCCGTCCTTGCCCGATATGCCGACGGCGCGGCCACCGGCTTCACTGATCCAGCCGACCAGTTCCTTGTTGATCGCGCCCGACAGGACCATTTCGGCGACCTTCGCGGTTTCGGCATCGGTCACGCGCAGGCCATCAACGAACGAGGATTCGACGCCGAGCTTCTTGAGCATCGCCCCGATCTGTGGCCCGCCGCCGTGGACGACTACCGGGTTGATACCGACTGCTTTGAGCAGGACAATATCCTCAGCAAAATCCTGCGCTGCTTCGGGGTCGCCCATTGCGTGCCCGCCATATTTCACGACGAACGTCTGTCCCGCATAACGCTGCATGTAGGGCAGGGCTTCGACCAGCACTTCGGCCTTCGCGAGCAAGCTCTTGTCAGGATCGTGACGGCTCATGCGTCGAGCTTTCGGCCGATGCGGACAACCAGCGCAATGACGAGCGGCACCATAACCGCGGACAGCACGATTTTCGCCAGCATCTGGCCCAGCATCAAATCCATAATCGGGCGGACGCCGTAGAATGATATGGTGATAAAGATCAGCGTATCGACAATCTGGGACAAGGCAGCGGCGATGATCCCGCGCACGCTGGCGAATTTACCGGTTGTTGATTTCAGCTTGTCGAAAATCCAGACATTGAGCGTCACCGACGTGCCGTAAGCCAATATGCCCGCGGCCATCATCCGGTAACTTTGCCCGACAATGATCGGGAACGCTGCCTTGGCGGGTTCATACATGCCCGGATCGGTCGGCAACTGAAGCACAAAAAACGACAGTAAAATTGCAATGAATAGAGGTATGAACCCATAGCGGACCAGCCGGTCCGCCGCCGCGCGCCCATGCAGTTCGGCGATAGCGCTCGATACCGCGATCAGCGTCAGGAACGGAAAAATGCCTGCTTCGACCGCAAGCGGCCCGAGTGCGACCTGCTTGGCACCCAGAAATCCGCCCAGAGGCACCATGCCCCCGTAAAACACTGAAAGCGCAAATAGCGAATGGGGGAAGGCGGGTGCGGGAGCGTTCATCTGCGCGTGCTACTTGCTTTTTGGGCGAACGCAATATCTACCGGCCCGCGCGGTGCGATGCCGTGGGTCGGCGCGGGGGTTTAATGGGTCATTCTCTGATGGGTTTTGTCGGCATTGCCGCCCTGCTGGCCATTGCCTTTTTGCTGTCAACCAACCGCAAGGCAATCCGCCTGCGCGTGGTGGGCGCGGCGTTTGCCTTGCAAGCAGTAATTGCCGTGATCGTCCTTTATGTCCCCGCTGGGCAGGCAGCGGTGCAGGGGATGTCGAACGGCGTGGTCAAGCTGCTCGATTATTCGAAAGAAGGGTCGAAGATCGTGTTCGGCTCGGACCTCGTCAACTCGCCCTATGGCGCGGGTTTTGCGATCAGCGCGCTCCCAGCGGTCATCTTTTTCGCCGCACTGATTTCGATCCTCTATTATTTCGGGATCATGCAGCTGCTGGTCAAATGGATAGGCGGCGCGATCCGCGCGATTACGGGCATTTCGCGCGTTGAATCATTGGGCGCGGCCGCGAACATATTCGTCGGGCAAAGTGAATCGCCGCTGGTCGTCCGCCCTTATCTGGCTGCGATGACGCCATCGCAGATTTTCACGATCATGACAGTCGGTTTTGCCGGTGTCGCGGGGACGATCCTCGTGCTCTATTATCAGGTGCTTGGGCCGCTGGGACCGCAACTGCTGCCCTATCTCGTCGCGGCCAGTTTCATGTCGGCCCCTGGCGGCATCCTGATGGCGAAGATCATCATGCCCGATGATCCGAAGGACGCAGGGGTCGATCCGGTGATCGAAGGCGAAATCACTTTCGGTGAGGAACGCCCCGTCAACATCTTCATGGCGGCAGCCGACGGCGCGCAGACCGGCGTCAAGCTGGCAGTGGCAATCGCCGCGATGGTGCTGTCGTTTACCGCGCTGGTGGCGCTCGCCAACGGCATGCTCGGCGGCGTCAGTGGGTTGCTTGGCTATCCTGACCTGACGTTCCAGAAGGCACTGGGCACCGTCTTTGCCCCGCTTATGTTCCTGATCGGCGTTCCGTGGGATGAAGCGTTGCGTGCGGGCGGCCTGTTCGGCACGAAGATCGTGCTCAACGAAGTCGTCGGGTTCATCGAACTCAGCGGTCAGGTGCAAACGCTGTCGAAACACACAATCGCGATTGTGACCTTCTCGCTGTGCGGCTTTGCCAACTTCCTGTCGATTGCCATCCAGATTGCGGTGACGGGCGGTCTAGCGCCCAATCAACGCCCGGTCATTGCGCGCTTCGGCTTGCGCGCGTTGGCGGCGGGGAGCTTGTCGAACCTGATGAGCGCCGCAATGGCGGGACTGCTGATTCCGGCTTAGCCCATCTTGCACTGACGAGGCGGGAACGTAGCGCGTTGGTTCCCTGTGTCGCCCATTTATCAACCGACGGCGCGCGCGCTTCCCTTCGCGGCGCAGTTTCGCTAAGGGGCGACAACTTTGTGACACTCAAGATTTGAAAAGGGCTGCATGGCCAAGGAAGAACTTCTCGAAATGCGGGGGATGGTAGTTGAACTGCTGCCCAATGCCATGTTCCGCGTGAAACTCGAAAATGATCATGAAGTGCTTGGCCACACTGCGGGCAAGATGCGCAAAAACCGCATCCGCGTTCTCGTGGGCGACGAAGTGCTATGCGAGATGACGCCATATGACCTGACCAAGGGCCGGATCACGTATCGGTTTAAGTGATTGAGTGTTCCACCAAGAGCCGTTCGGGCTGAGCCTGTCGAAGCCTTGCACTTCTTCTTGGGTTCAATCGCAGGTAAGGACAACCCTTCGACAAGCTCAGGGCAAGCGGGATAGGGTATAGTCATGCGCCTCATCCTTGCTTCGGCCAGCCCACGACGCCTTAGTCTGCTCGCGCGGATTGGTGTCGTTCCTGATGCCGTTGACCCCGCCGATATCGACGAAGCGGTATTGCCCGGTGAATTGCCGCGCTTGCACGTCATGCGCCTCGCGGCGGCCAAGGCCGAAGCGGTCGCTAAGCGCCATCCCGGGGCTGTGGTGCTGGCTGCCGATACCGTGGTTGCCGCCGGCCGTCGTATCCTGCCCAAGGCCGAGGTTGAAGCGCAGGCGCGCGATTGCCTGACGATGTTATCGGGTCGTCGCCACCGCGTCTTGACCGCGGTGACTGTCATTGCAGACGGCAAGGCGCGGCATCGTCTGTCGACTACGATTGTCACGTTCAAACCGCTGACCGCTGCCGACATCGACGCCTATATCGCGAGCAATGAATGGCAAGGCAAAGCGGGAGGATATGCGATTCAGGGCCGCGCGGAAGCTTTTGTGCGCTTTCTGTCGGGCAGCCATTCGGGCGTTGTCGGCCTGCCGCTGTTCGAGACCCGCAACTTGTTGCTGGGCGCTGGCATTGGCTGAATGGCTTTATGAAGCGGGTATCGGCGAGAACCGCGCGATCCTGATCGAGGATGGAGCCATCGTCGAGGCGCAGATCGAATTGCCCGGCTTGCGCGCCGGGGCGGTCGCTGATGCGCGGCTGACGTCAATCCTCGTGCCGGGTCGGCGCGGCATTGCGAGCTTGGCCGACGGCACCGGGGTGCTGATCGAACCGCTGCCCAAAATAACCGAAGGCGCAGTGATCCGTGTCGAAATCGTCCGCGAGGCGATCCCCGAACCGGGGGCGCTGAAACGGGCCAAGGGACGCATTACCGAAGCGGATTTGGTTGCAGGCGCTGACCTCGCCGCACGGATCGGTTCGCATCAACTGGTGACGCGGCATGACCCGGACGTGTTCGAAGATGCGGGCTGGTCCGAATGCCTTGAGGAGGCCGCGAGCGGTATTGTCGCCTTTCCGGGCGGCACTCTGCGTATCGCGTTGACACCTGCCATGACATTGATTGACGTTGACGGCGATAACGCGACGGCCGGGGCACGCGCCGCAGGTCATGCCATCCGTCGCTTTGGCATATCCGGCAATATCGGCATCGATCTACCGACGGTTGCGGGGAAGGCCGAGCGCCAAGCGATCGCCGAAGCTTTCGATACCGCGCTTCCGCAACCTTATGAGCGCACGGCGGTCAACGGCTTCGGGTTCCTGCAAATCATTCGCCCTCGCGTCCGCGCCTCACTTTGCGAAATACTGCAATACGACCGTGTCGGCGCATTGGCACGGGCCTTGATCCGGCGCGTACAGCGGTCGGGCACGATCGGCGCAACCGAAATTAGAGCGAGCACTAAAGTCATTGCGGCAATCGAGTGCAATCCTGACTGGATTGAACAATTATCACGTGAACTTGGCGGGCCCGTTTTACTGCGCACTGAATCATGATCAAACCGTTTTAAGCGTGATTACACCGAATCGGTTGACTCATTTGTGAAGTGAAACAATCTTGTGTTCTTTCGACATCGCGGAGGGGCGCGGGTCTTGGACTATTGGTTGAGCGTCATTGCTTTCGAGCTGACACTATTTGCAGCCATCGGCTTTCTGGTCGGTGGTCTGGACGATATTGTCATCGACTGCATCTGGATTGCCCGGACGCTTTGGCGTCGGCTGACCATCTATCGCTCTAATAAACGCGTGAACGTCTCGACATTGAACCCGCCCGTAACACCGGGCCGCATCATTATCTTTGTTGCCGCGAGGGATGAAGCCGCTGTGATCGGCCGGATGCTTGATCATGCAGTCAGCACCTTCGATCATCCCGATTACCGGATTTATGTCGGTTGTTACCCGAACGACGGCGCGACGATTGCCGTCGTCCAAGCGCTCGGATCGACGAAGGTCCGCGTCGTGGTCGGCGATGGTCCCGGACCAACGACCAAAGCCGATTGTTTGAACACGCTGTGGCGGGCCTTGCTCCATGATGAGCTTGTCCAAGGATTTCGTGCCAAGGCGATTGTGCTTCACGATGCCGAGGACATTGTTCATTCGGCAGAATTGCGTGTGTTTGACACGTTGATCGAGCGGTTTGCGTTGGTCCAGCTTCCCGTATTGCCGCTGCCCGATGCACGGTCGCGGTGGATCGGCGGACATTATAGCGACGAGTTTGCCGAGGCGCATGGCAAGACGATTGTCGTGCGCGAGGCAATTGGCGCTGCGATCCCGGCAGCAGGTGTCGGCTGTGCCTTCTCGCGCGGCTTGCTCGAACGCGTTGCTGATGTGCGCGGCGGAGAGCCGTTCGATCGCGACAGCCTGACCGAGGATTATGAAATCGGCCTGCGATTGGCAGACTTCGGCGGACGGGGGGCATTTGTCCGGCTGCCGGGTGCACGGGCTCAAGCGATGGTCGGGGTTCGCGCGCATTTTCCGGCGACGCTTGAGGCCGCCGTGCGCCAGAAGTCGCGCTGGATTACCGGCATTGCGCTTGCGGGCTGGGACCGGCTGGGCTGGCGCGGCGGATGGGCCGAAAGCTGGATGCGCCTGCATGACCGGCGGGCATTGATCGGGGCGGTGGTGCTGGTCGCGGGCTATGCGGCGCTGGTGCTGACCACAGGATTGTGGGTGGCGAACTTGGCGTTTGGCAGCGAACAACCTGCAACCACGCCGATGCTTGATCTGCTTTTGTCGATAAGCGGCATGATCCTGCTCTGGCGGCTCGCAGTGCGCTGCTTCTTCGTGACTCGTGCCTATGGCTGGCGCGAAGGATTACGCGCCATTCCCCGCGCGGTGATCGGCAACGTCATTGCAATCATGGCAGCGCGACGGGCGCTGTGGCTGTATCTGCGCATGCGGCGCGAGGGCGTCGTCCGCTGGGACAAGACGGCGCATGCGTTTCCTGACGTCATGCCCGCCGAATGAACCCGACAAGCCGTCCGTTACGCGCGTTGGGGCTGGTGCTTGGCGGATGGACAACAGTTCGGGTCGTCGCGCTGTGGCCCGTGGGGAATGCGGCGGTCCAAGCGCCGTCAATGGATGCCGCACGCACCACACCCGGCACACCAGTCGTCGCCGTCCCGCTCGACGACGACGTGCCCCTGTTTGCCAAGCGGCCTCTGTCCAAACGGGGCATGAATGTGCTCCGGCAGGCACATGGCACCGCGGCGGTTCGGCAAATGGCAGAACTGGCCGTCGCGCCGGAAGAGCGGAGACAAAGCGCAGCCACTGAAACTTTGCCCACGACCGAGCGTCGTGTCGAAATCAGTCGGGCGATTATGCCGGGCCTCCCCATCGCCAATCCGCAAAACCGCTTCTCAGGTTCGGCATGGGCCCTGATGCGGGGCGATGGTGCGCCTCCGCTGGCATCGGGCGGGCAATTGGGCGGGAGCCAGATAGGGATGCGTGTATTTTACACGCCCGGTCCTGCTGCGTTGGCAATCACGGCACGGATCAGTGCGCCTTTGTCGCAACCAACAGGGCGTGAGGCCGCAATTGGTGTTGCCCTGCGCGGGCGCAGCGTCGGCATTATTGCTGAACAGCGCATCGCCCTCGACAAGGGTGGCCGTGATGCACCCGCGGTGTTTGCCTATGGCGGCGTCTATGATGTTAAACTTCCCGCTGGCTTGAAGCTCGATGGCTATGCGCAAGCGGGTGTTGTCGGTGTCAAATCGCCTGCCGCCTTTGTCGATGGTGCCGTCCGCGTCGAACGCACGGTGTTAAAGACAGAAACCACCAGCCTGTCCATCGGCGCTGGCGCATGGGGCGGCGCGCAACCGGGGGTGTCGCGGATCGATGTTGGCCCGCAGATTGTGGCCCGGATTGCTGTTGCCGACACCAACCTTCGCGTCTCGGCGGAGTGGCGTCAGCGGGTGACGGGGACTGCCGCGCCCGCCTCCGGGCCATCGGTTACAGTCGGCTTCGACTTTTAGGGTGCGCGACCGCCCGTGCGCGGCTAGGCATGATCCTGACACATGGACATTTATCTTCCGATCGCGAACCTGTCGGTCAACGCGCTGGTCATCATCCTTCTGGGTGGCGGCGTAGGATTGCTGTCGGGGATGTTCGGGGTCGGCGGCGGGTTTCTGACAACGCCGCTTCTGATCTTTTACGGCATCCCGCCCACCGTCGCCGCCGCCTCCGCCGCCACTCAGGTTACAGGGGCGAGTGTGTCGGGCGCCCTCGCGCATTACCGGCGCGGCGGCGTCGATCTTCAGATGGGTGCCGTGCTTGTCGCGGGCGGTATCCTCGGCGCGATTGCGGGGGCGGGTATCTTCAATCTGCTGACGAGCTGGGGGCAGATCGATACGATCATTCTGATCCTCTATGTCGCGCTGCTCGGCAGTATCGGCAGCCTGATGATGAAAGAGGCGTGGGCAAGCGTGCGGGCAAAGCTGCGCGGCGAAACGCTACCGCCTGGCAAGCGGCGGCATCATCCGCTGGTCGCATCTCTGCCGCTGCGCTGGCGGTTTTACGCGTCGGGGTTGTATATTTCTCCGCTTGCGCCACTCTTGCTGGGCTTTGTGACGGGGATTTTGACCGTCCTGCTTGGCGTTGGCGGCGGGTTCATCATGGTGCCTGCAATGCTGTATTTGCTCGGCATGGCGACGCGCGTTGTGGTTGGCACGTCGCTTTTCCAGATATTGTTCGTGACGGCAGCGACGACAATGGTCCATGCGTTGACGACGCAGGCGGTCGATATCGTGCTGGCCGCTCTGTTGCTGCTCGGTAGCGTGATCGGGGCGCAGGTCGGTGCGCAATTGGCCAACAAATTCTCGCCTGATTATCTCCGGCTGTTTCTCGCCGCGATTGTGATCGGCGTCGCGATCCGCATGGCGCTCGGTCTGGGATGGCAGCCCGACGAGATTTATACGGTGCAGTTCGTATGAAGCGCGTCTTTGCCTTGATCGCGCTCGTATTTCTGACTGCGGCGGAGGAACCGCTGCTTGTCCCCGACGTGTCGCAGCGCGAGGTCGAGATTGCCTATTCGTTTACGGGGGCCGAGCTGCTGCTGTTCGGGGCGATCATCTATCCGGGCGGCCTCGTGCCCGACGGGCGCACGGATGTTGCCGTTGTCCTGAAAGGCCCGCCGCAGTCGATCCTGGTGCGTGAAAAGCGCAAGTTGGCGGGGCTGATCTGGGCCAATGCCGACAGCGCACGCTTCCGCTCCGCCCCGACCTTCTATGCGATTGCTTCGTCACGGCCGCTCGACAAGCTGGTCGATGAACGGACAGCAGCGATTTATGAATTGGGCCTCGGTAATATCCATCTGTCACCCGCAAGCGGGAGCAACCCGACCGAGGCACAGCGTTTTGAAACCGGATTTGTCGATTTGCGCGCGCGGGGAAAGCTATTCGTTGATCGTCCCGGTGCTGTCGAGATCTCCAGTGGCGTGCTGTATCGCGCGCGGCTTAGCATCCCGGCGCGTGTTCCCGTCGGGCGCTATACCGCCGAAACCTTCCTTATCCGCGACGGCAAAGTGATTGCTGCAGCAACGCGCGATGTCGAGATTCGCAAAACCGGTTTTGAACGGTTCGTCGCGACGGCGGCAGTGAAATGGCCGTTCATTTACGGGTTGTTCGCAGTCGCCCTGTCTGTCGCATTTGGCTGGGGCGCGGGGGCATTGTTCCGGCGGCTTTAGCCCGCCAGTTTCGCAGCCCGCTTGCGCCAGTTTTTGGCAAGGACTTCCAGTTTGGCGAGGGCGCTGACGGCGGCCTTGTCCGTCTTGCCCTCACCCGCGATCAACAGGCCGATGACGCGCGCCACCGTCCATTCGGCGCAGGGGCGATCAAGCGGGACAAGATCATCGCCCGCCGCCACCGCGCCTTCCTCGATCACGCGATAATACCAGCCACAACGTCGCGACCGGACCATCGTGGTAACGACGCCGGGATCGCCAAGCCGATGCGCCTGCTTCCAGCACGGTTGCCGCCCCTGCGCGATTTCGACGAGCGCGGTGCCAAGGCGGTAGCGGTCGCCGATGCAGGCGATGTCTTCGGTCAAACCGCGCGTCGAGATATTCTCGCCGAACGCACCCGCGTGATCAAGCAGTGGGCTGGAACCAGGGGTTCGTTGCCAAAACGCATAATGGTCGCGCGGATAGTGGTGGATCGCTTTGTCAGGGCCGCCGTGCACCGAAAGGTCAGCTTGGCTGTCGCCCGCAATGCCGAGCCAAGCGACGCCACGCCGCCCCTCAACGGCGACCTTGGCAATCGCGCTGGATTCGCCCCGCGCGAAGTTGCGGACACTGCCGGTCAACACTGAGTCGATGCGAAACACCATATCGTGTGTGTAGCGCAATCGGCTCATCCCGCCACCCGCGCGGCTCGTCCCGAGTCCGTTGGTGACGCTATTTCCTCTTAACCATTCCCCCGCCAACAGGAGGATCAGGGATCGCAAGGGGTAGCAATAGTGCGGGTTTTGGCACCGATTTTCGGGATGTGCGCGCTGGCGCTGACCCTGTTTACTCCCGCGCCGGCATCGGCCCAATATTGGCAATGCGTCGGCTATGCCCGTCAAATCAGCGGCGTCGAAATTCGCGGCAATGCCCACACGTGGTGGACTCAGGCCGAAGGGCGTTATGCGCGCGGCAAGGCACCCAAAGCTGGCGCGGTCATGGCATTCAAATCGAGTGGCGGGATGCCGCTTGGCCATGTTGCCGTTGTCCGCCAGATTGTTTCGGACCGTGAAGTCTTGCTCGACCACGCCAACTGGTCGCGCGGCGGCAAGGTCGAACGCGGCGTTCGTGCCATTGATGTGTCGGACGCGGGCGATTGGAGCGCGGTCAAGGTCTGGTTCGGCCCGATTGGGGACCTCGGCAAGCGCGTGAACCCCGTCGCGGGTTTCATCTATCCAGATCAGATGGAAGGTCCCGCTGCACCCCGCCCGCAAATGGCGCGCGCGCCGCTGATCGGCAAGGATGTGATCCAACTGGCGATGCTGGAACTTAATACCGGTCGTTAATCGGCGGCTTTGGGTTCGTCCCTGAACCAGACTTCGACAGGGCCCGTGAGTTTGATTGTCAGCGCAGCCCCCTTGCGGTCGACTTTCTTGCCAAGCGCCACGCGGATCCAGCCTTCGGAAACGCAATATTCATCAACGTCATTGCGTTCGGCATCCTTGAACCGGACGCCGATGCCGCGCTCGAGCGCTTGCGGGTTGTGAAAGGGCGAGCTGGGATGCGCGGCGATGCGATCAGGGGGTGTGTCAGTCATGCCGTGATCGTTACAGGATTTGCGGCCTTGGGCAACTATTCGGCGTCGGCTTGCGCGCGCGGATGGGCATTTGCGAATGCGGGCAGTGCCATGCAAGCGTCGAAGATGCGCGAAATGACTGGATAGGGCGTCATGTCGAGCTTGTAATTGCCGGCATTCACGACCTGCGGGACGAGCAGAATATCGGCCAGACCGGGGGTATGCCCGAAGCAGAACTGACCGGTGCGCGAATCGTTCGCGAGCGTCACCTCAAGCCCCGCAAATCCTGTCGCGATCCAGTGGTTATACCATGTGCCGATGGCGTCCTCATCCGCCGCGAAGTTGGCACGAAGATATTTGAGGACGCGCAGATTATCGATCGGGTGAATGTCACACGCGATGCTTTGAGCCAGTGCCCGGACGTAAGCGCGGTTGGCTGGACTTGCTGGCAAGAAGGCCGCATCGGGGTGTGTCTCGTCGAGATATTCGAGGATCGCGAGCGACTGGGTCAGCAATGTGCCGTCATCGTCAAGCACCGGGATCAGCTTGTGCGGGTTGATCGCGCCAAACGCTGCCACAAGATGCGCACCATCGCGCAAATGCCATGCCGTGCTTTCGTAGGCGATGCCCTTGAGGTTAAGCGCAATGCGGACGCGGAATGACGCAGACGACCGGTAATAGCCGTGCAGGATCATTTAATGACCCCGCTTAATGTCTATGACCCGCTTTGAGCTTGTAGCGCGCGCCTTCAAATCCGTCGAAAATGCCCGCGATGGCGGGATGGTCAACGGGCTCGTCGCTATCATCAACGACCAGATTCTGCTGGCTGACATAGGCGACATAATTGCTGTCGGCATTTTCGGCGAGCAGGTGATAAAATGGCTGGTCCTTTGATGGACGAATCGATTCAGGAATCGATTCATACCACTCGTCGCTGTTCGCGAAGACCGGATCGACATCAAAAATGACACCGCGGAAATCGAAATGGCGGTGACGCACAACATCGCCGATGTCGAAACGGGCATGCGCGACCGGCGGGGCTTTCGGGTCTTTGCGGGAAGACTGATACATCTGCATCATCGCAATTTAGGGTTTCTTGCGCACAACACAAGCACCCGAGGCCCTTCGACCGGCTCAGGACAGGCTTGGCAAGCAGACTTGGCTTCGCTAAGCGCCGCTCTTCGATTTCGCCAAGGCCGTTCCCGACAGCCTTGTCCTCTGCGGAGAGGTGGCTGAGTGGTCGAAAGCACCGCACTCGAAATGCGGCGTGCCCGTGAGGGTACCCAGGGTTCGAATCCCTGCCTCTCCGCCACATTGGTTACAGCTGATGCCCCGTCCGGTCGCGCTTGGTGGCGAGGTAGCGTTCGTTGTGGACATTGGGCGGCAGCTGATGCGGCACGCGTTCGATAACCATGATGCCTGACGCTTCGAGCCCCGCAACCTTGGCGGGGTTGTTGGTGAGCAGGCGGATGCGCGGCTGCCCGAGCAATGTCAGCATCCGCGCTGCGACGCCGAAATCGCGGGCATCGATCGCAAAGCCGAGGCGCAGGTTGGCGTCCACCGTGTCATAGCCCTGATCCTGCAACTGATAGGCGCGCAGCTTGTTGATCAGCCCGATCCCGCGCCCCTCTTGACGGAGGTAAAGCAGGATGCCCCAGCCGCTCGTAGCAATCTCATGCAGCGCTGCGTGGAGTTGCGGGCCGCAGTCGCACTTCAGACTACCGAGGACATCACCGGTCAGGCACTCGCTGTGCAGGCGGACGAGCGGGGGTGAGCCGTCGGGCATGCCGATGATAAGCGCAACATGCTCTTCGATGGTCTCGGGGCTGCGAAAGGCGACGATCTCGGCAGTCTCGGAGGCGGCGACGGGCAGGAAGGCGCGGGCGACGATGGCGAGGCGCTCGGCATCGTCATAGGCAGCGAGGTCATCGGGGGTTGTCGTGGCTTCAACTTCGCCATCCTCACGCATATAGAAGGCGGGGAGGATGCCGGTCAGGCGGGCGAGTTCGAGCGCGGCTCTTGTTTCCAACTCTTGTTTGTTATCAATGAGATGAAATGGCCCTTGGAACGGGTTGGCAAGATCGGTTGCGGGGTCGGCAAGCGCGCGGGCGGCGGGGAGCGTCAGCCACGGGGTTCGTGCAACAATAACAGGTCCGGCGCAGTCGCCGGCGGCGCGCTGGTTGGTGAGTTTGAGCGTGGCTGCGCGTGATCCGGCGAGGAGGATATTGGCCGTGCCATCGGGGTCGAACGCGGCCAGACGCGCGTCGTCGGCGGTTTCGATGGCGAGCAGAGACAGTGACCCGACCGCGACGGGCCAGCCACGGCGCAGCGCATCAATCGCGCGCGCGGCGGATTTGGGATGGCTCAGAACGCAAACTCGGTGACGAGCGGGACATGGTCCGAAGGCTTTTCCCAGCTGCGGCAGGGTTCGTGAACCTGATGCGCCACGGCCTGCGCGGCGACATCGGGCGTGGCCCACATATGATCGAGCCGCCGCCCGCGATCCGACGCGGCCCAATCCTTCGCGCGGTAGCTCCACCACGTATATAGCCGCTGCGGCGCGGGCACGAAATGACGGCCAAGATCAGTCCAGTTACCCGCCGTTTGCAAGGCGTTCAGCGCCGCCACTTCGATGGGCGTGTGGCTGACGACGTTGAGTAATTCGCGGTGCCCCCAGACATCGCTTTCCAATGGCGCAATGTTGAAATCGCCGACGATGATCGTGGGTTCAGCAAGCGTTTCGGACCAGCGCGTCATCCGCTCGACGAAATCGAGCTTCTGGCCGAACTTCGGGTTCAATTCACGGTCGGGCACGTCACCACCCGCCGGAACATAGACATTCTCGAGTCTGACGCCGTTCGGCAACCGCGCGCCGATGTGCCGGGCTTCACCATTGTCCTGCCAGTCGTGGCGATTGTCGTCGATCAGTGGGACTTTGGACAGGATCGCAACCCCGTGGTGCATCGGCTGTCCGCAGAGCATCTGGTGCGCATAGCCAAGCCGGTGAAACATATCGACGGGGAAAACCGCGTCCATCGCTTTCGTTTCCTGAAGGCAGAGGATGTCGGGTGCTTGTTCGATAAGGAAGCGCTCAACAATGCCAATGCGCGCACGGACCGAATTGATGTTCCAGGATGCGATTTTCATGCGCGGCGGTCTAGCGGGGAAGGGCATGGCGCGCAAACGGGCTAAAGCGGCCTGTACTTGGTTGGTGTGTTCGGTTGCCACAAGTTTTCGGCCGTGCGAGCGATCGCATTGATGCCCGTAAACTCAGTGTCCCCCGTGCTTGACACGGGGCTTGGCTAACCTTGGCAAACGGTTCACGCAAGAAGCCAAACCCCGCATCAAGTGCGGGGCGACGAAAATTGGGATGGCCGGAGACGGCGACTTTGCGGTCGTTTAGCAAGTTACTTCTGGCCACTGGATGCCGGCATTGTCTCCTGACACAACGATGTCAGGAGCCGCAAGCTATCTCGCTTTTGCGTAAACAGGAGATAGCCATGAAACACCCATTTGCCGACACGCTCGTGATGATCGCCGAACTGGCGATCAAGCCAGAAATGCTTGAAGCGTTTCTCGACTACACGGTCAAAAATCTGGACATCAGCCGAGGGGCTGTGGGGAATATCACGTTCGACATCCTTGTTGACGAAACGCGCCCCAATCAGGTGCTCTTCTACGAAGTGTGGAAATCGGCGGAGGCCCAAAAAGCTTACATGGCATGGCGGGTAGAACGAGGCGATCTGACGATATTGATGTCGTTTCTGGCCGATCAACCGAAATTCACGGCACTGCGCAGTATCGCGAGCTAGAGCAATCACGGGATAGCGGCCCTGACAATATTATGTCAGGAGAACCGATATGCGCCGCGCGGAACGCCTCTTCAGATTGGTCCAGGAACTGCGTTCTCGCGGCGTCAGTCGCGCCGAAGATCTTGCTTCGTATTTCGAAATCAGCGTGCGCACCGTCTATCGCGACATTGCCCATTTACAGGCTTCGGGTCTTCCAATCGACGGCGAAGCGGGCGTGGGTTATATCCTGCGACCCGGCTTCGACTTGCCAGCCATGACGTTCACCTTCGAACAGCTTGACGCGCTTGCCATCGGATTGTCTTTCGTGGAAGTGGCAGGAGACGCATCGCTCTCTCAAGCCGCGCAGGAGGTGCGCGCGAAGCTGCAAGCCGCTTTACCTGAGCCGGAAAAGCGAAAGCTTGAGAATGCACCCTTATTTGCCAGCAGACGTCAGGGACGTGCAACGCCGATGCTCAAGGCTGTGCGACGGGCGATCCGCGAAACCGAAGTTTTGCGACTGCACTATGGCGACGGTGAGGGACACGAAACGGAGCGCCGAGTCCGACCTCTTGGCATTTGGGCATTTACAGATGGCTGGCTGTTCGTCGGTTGGTGCGAACTCCGCAGAGATTTTCGCGCGTTTCGGCTCGACAGAATTTCAGCCATCGAAGAGACTGGCGAACATTTTATCGATGAACCTGACAAGAACTTATCCACCTATCTGCTGGCCAAATTCTTGATTGCCCAAAATCCTTAAGCCTCCGGCGCAGATCGCAAATTGCTGATTAACGAAGGGCTGTTTTTTAGGCCATTTCTTGCAATACCCGCCTGTCAGCTCCCCCCAACAAATCCGCCATTTAACCCGCCCGCCACAAACGAAAGGCCCCCGCTCCGGGGGCGTGGAGCGAGGGCCGACCAGCGTTCGTCACGCAGGCGTGTCGCAGTGGCAAATCCGGGCAACAGGGGGGAAAATCCCGTCATCGCCAGCCGCGATTACCTGTAAAGAAATACCCTACCGAACCTGTCGTGAATATGAACGCGGCGGTTATTTGCGGGGTCCGGTGGGTCGCGGATCGCGCCATGTGAACGCTTTGTCGCCGACGGGCACGTTAAACTGTTGATTCGTCAGGCGCACCGTCGTGCGGTTGTTTTGCGCATCGAGCGCGACCCAACCTTGCAGCCGTAGACCCGACGGTGCGGCGGCATCGCGGGCAAAAGCGAGCGTGATCACGCCATATTCGGGACGGCGCGGATCGCGCGCTTCGGCGAGCACCACGCGGTTGTCGCCTCCGGGAATGATCTTGGCAAAACGGCGGAGGTCTTTGGTGGGATCAAGCAAAACGCCGAGCGGCGAATTACCGATGGGCCAGCGCGAAACCTGTTTCACCGAATAATCGATAAAGGTCAGCGCCTTGCCGTCGCCGACGATCAGCAAGGGAATGCCCTGCTGATACTGAAAGCGGATTTTGCCGGGGCGTTTGAGCGTCAGCACGCCGTTGAGCACTTTGCCCGCGCGGTCGGTTTGGGTGAAGCCGGCGGTCATGGTTGTGACGGCCTTGAGATGGGCTGTGACGAGCGTGAGATCATCGTTTTGCGCCGACAGAGGCGTTGCGATCACCGCAGTCAAGATGATGATTTTTCGGAACAGCGACATTTTGGTCTCCGGCGTCGGGTGGCGCTGCCTGTGGGGGTGGCGGCTTGAACGGGTGGTGAATTGGGTTTCCAGCCACTTTCGCGTGGGCAGTTCCGCCGAGACCTGCACTTGCCAAAAAAGTGTCAGACACTTTTTGGCCAGCCGTTGTAAATTTGGCCGGGGCACCACAAAGCGTCTGACACTTTTTTGGCTGCCTGTCACTCGCTAACGTAAAAAGGGTCCGGCACTTCGTAGCACCGGACCCCCTGAATTTGCGAAGTCGCTTATTGCTGGCCCGGAACCAGATTAACCGCCGCATGTTTGCCGCGGCGATCAACTTCGATTTCGAATTCGAGCCGGTCGCCTTCGTTAAGGCTGGTCATGCCGGCGCGTTCGACCGCCGAGATGTGCACGAACGCATCCGGCTGTCCATCATCGCGCTGGATGAAGCCGAAGCCTTTCATCGCGTTGAAAAACTTGACGGTCCCGCTCGCCTTTTCGCCGGTCAATGTGCGCTGTGGCGCGCCACCGAAACCGCCGCCACCTTCGCGCGGCGCATCGCGGTCACGCGGGGGACCACGATCCGTGACGGGCATCGGTTCGCCGTCGATTTTCAGATCGGTTGCCGAGACTTTGCCGCCGCGATCCACGAGCGTGAAGCCAAGCGGCTGTCCTTCTGCGAGTCCGGTCAGGCCGGCCTGCTCGACTGCCGAAATATGCACGAACACATCTTCCCCGCCATCGTCGCGGACGACAAAACCGAAGCCCTTTTGCCCGTTGAAAAACTTGACGATACCAGTGCCTTCGCCAACGACCTGCGCGGGCATGCCACCACGGGCACCGCCACCACCACCGCCGCTGAAACCACCACCGCCGCCGCCGCTGCGGAAACCACCGCCGCCGCCACCGCCGCCGAATCGGTCACCGCCACCACCGCCGCCAAAGCGATCGCCGCCGCCGCCGCCGAACCGGTCACCGCCGCCGCCGGAAAAGCCGCCGCCATAACCACTGCCGCCGCTGCTGCTGCCGCCTTCATCACCGAAACTGTCGCGTTTATCGCGTCCGCGTCCGCCGCGATCACCGCGGCCACCTTTATTGAAACTCATGCCGTGCCCGTACTCTCTTCAAAATCGCCCGCCTGCTTAATCCAAGAAACATCATGCACCGGACGCGGGCAAAACGCTTCCCGGCGCAACGTCATAATGCGCCATCCGAGTCGCGATAGCCGAAATCCGCCAATGCTGCGAGCCAAAATCGTGTGACGCTTCATCGCAGGTAAATAACGAATGGCCGCTTGCAGCTTTGGCCCGCGAGTGCGAATGCAATTTGCCCGCAGTTTAAGGACGTTCATGACTGTTTATCTGCATCAGGAAGATTTGCCCGCGGGCGCCCTTGGCGAGGGGCCGGTGGCGGTCGATACCGAGACGATGGGCCTGCACCCCGCGCGTGACCGGCTGTGCCTTGTCCAGATTTCGGATGGCGGCCCCGACGAACATCTGGTGCGCTTTTCGCCGACGAGCGATTTTGCGGCCCCCAATCTCAAGGCTGTGTTGACCGATCCCGCACGCCTGAAGCTGTATCATTTCGCCAGGTTCGATCTGGCGTCGATCCATGCCTATCTCGGTGTTGTCGCCGGACCGGTGTATTGCACGAAGATCGCGTCGCGGCTGACGCGGACCTATACCGACCGCCACGGCTTGAAGGAGCTGGTCCGTGAATTGCTCGGGCTGGAGCTTTCGAAAGCGCAGCAGTCTTCGGATTGGGGTGCGGACGAACTGACCGATGCGCAAAAGGAGTATGCGGCGTCCGACGTGCGCTATCTCCACCGGATGCGCGACATATTCGATGTCCGCTTGGCGCGCGAAAAGCGCACGGCGCTGGCGCAGGCCTGTTTTGATTTTCTCCCCGCGCGCGCGATGATCGATCTGGCCGGCTGGGACGAAGTCGACATTTTTGCACATGTCTGAAGCGGCGGTTCTTGACCGGGACAAGCGGATCGTCTGGGCGCGCCCAGGCAGTCCGCATGACCGCGTTATCCGCTGGGCAGGGATCATCTTTCCGGTGCTGATCGGTGCGCTGGCGGCCGTGCTGGTAATTGCCCCGCTCGCCAAACGCAGCGAGATCAGTTTCCTGCTCGCCAAGGACAAGGTCGACATTGCCAGCGAGCGGATGCGCGTCGCCGAAGCGCTTTATCGCGGCGAGGATTCGAAAGGGCACCCGTTCAGCCTGCGCGCGGGCGGCGCGGTTCAGAAATCATCCAAGACCCCCGTGGTCGAAATGCAGGATTTGTCGGCACGGATTACGCTCGACGATGGCCCCGCTGTGATCAGGACGGCGCGGGCCAGTTACGATATGGACCGCGAGACCGTGTCGATCCCCGGCGGACTGCTGTTCGAATCAGCGGACGGATACCGGCTGACCACGCGCGCCGTCGCCCTCGATCTCAAGCGCCGGACACTGCAAAGCAATGCGCCGGTGGACGGGCGGATGCCGCTCGGCACCTTCAGCGCCGGGTCGATGCGCGCCGATTTGAATGCACGGACAGTCGCACTCGAGGGACGCGCGCGCTTGCGTATTGTCCAAGGCGCGGCCAGAGGGCGGTGATGCGCAGTTTGCTTCTTCTCGCTCTCCTCATGGCGTCACCCGCTTCGGCGCAGGCGCTGAAGGGGCATAACGCCAACGCGCCGGTTGATGTCGATGCCGACCGGATTGAAGTGCAGGACCGCGCCGACCGCGCGATATTTTCGGGGAACGTCAAAGTGCGGCAGGGCGGTCTGGCGCTCGATGCGGCGCGGCTGACAGTGGCCTATTCGCGCGCAGGCGGCGGGCCGACGATTCAGCGACTTGATGCATCGGGCGGCGTGTCGGTGCGCAGCGCGAGCGAAAGCGCGACGGGCAGTTTCGCGATCTATGATCTCAACCGGCGGTTGATCACGATGATCGGCGGGGTGACGCTCCAGCAAGGCGCGAACACCGTGCGCGGCGGACGGCTGGTGATCGATCTCAATTCGGGCCGGTCGGTGATTGATGGCTCGGCAGTCGGCGGTGGTCCGGGTGTGTCGGGCGGGACCGGCGGGCGCGTAACGGGTCGTTTTACGGTGCCCCAGCGCACGAATTAAGAACTTCGTGCTCCGGACTTGATCCGGAGCCTTGCGCGCCGGGTTCGCGCCAAGTTTTGCAAGGCTCCGGGTCGAGCCCGGAGCACCTGCCTTATATTTCGGGCACTGCACCTTAAGCGCGTCGGTAGATTCTGGCATGCACAAACCCTGCCAATTGCTCCTATCGTAACACTTCGTTAACCAGAGCCTGCCAGCACAGGAAAATAATGGAACCGGCATGAACGACGTCAGCACCTTGATCCGCCCCGAAAGCGCCGCGAAAATCGGCAGCGGGCTTGAAGTTGTTTCGATTGCCAAATCCTATGACCGCCGTTCGGTGCTCCATGATATTTCGCTGACCGTCGGGCGTGGCGAGGTTTTCGGGCTGCTGGGGCCGAACGGCGCGGGCAAGACGACCTGTTTTTATTCGATCATGGGGCTGGTGAAGCCCGATTCGGGTCGCATTCTGCTCGATGGCGCGGATATTACTGGCCTGCCAATGTATCGCCGCGCGATCCTGGGGCTGGGTTATCTGCCGCAGGAAACGTCGATTTTTCGCGGGATGACGGTTGAACAGAATATCATGTCAGTGCTCGAACTGGCCGAGCCCGACCGGGATGCGCGGATGGCACGGCTGGACCAGTTGCTCGGCGAGTTTTCTTTGGATGGCCTGCGCGGTTCAATGGCGACGGCGTTGTCGGGAGGCGAACGGCGGCGCTGTGAAATTGCGCGCGCGCTGGCGGCGGATCCGTCGATCATGCTGCTTGATGAGCCGTTCGCGGGCATCGACCCGATTTCGATCTCGGACATTCGTGCACTGATCATTCAGCTGAAGTCGCGCGGCATTGGCGTGCTGATCACGGACCATAACGTCCGCGAAACGCTCGACATCGTTGATCGCGCGTGCATCATTTATGATGGCCGTGTGCTGTTTGCCGGATCGCCTGCCGATCTGGTTGCCGACGACAATGTCCGGCGGCTGTATCTGGGCGAGAGCTTCTCGCTCTGATGTCATGAGGCTGCTGCCCAACCCGACTTCCCTGAGCTTGTCGAAGGGCTGCCCTTACTTCCTCGATGTCCAAGAAGAAGGACAGGGCTTCGACAAGCTCAGCCAAATCGGTGTTGGGGCTCTGATGTCATGAGTCTCGCGCCTCGTCTTGATTTGAGGCAAAGCCAATCGCTGGTAATGACGCCGCAGTTGCAGCAGGCGATCAAGCTGCTGGCGCTGTCGAACCTCGAAATCGAAGCGTTTATTGCCGAGGAAATGGAAAAGAACCCGCTGCTCGACGGCGGGGCGGAGGAAGTGCGGACTGCGGCCCAAGACGATGGCGACGGCTTTGACGCGCCCGAACCGGCGACAGCAGACGAGCTGATCCTGAAAGGCGCAAGCGAAAGCGATGCGCCGCTTGATGCCGATTTCGCGAATGACACATTTCACCACGACGGCCCGACCGACAGCATTTCGAGCAGCGGCGCGAGTAGCGAAGACATTGATTTTGACAGCTTTGCCGCCGCCGATGAAAGCCTGATCGATCATCTGACCACCCAAGCGGGCGAAGTCCTGTCGGGCGCGGACCTGGCGATTGCGACGCAGTTGATTGATGCGATTGACGAAGCGGGGTATCTGACCGTCTCGCTGCTTGATACCGCGCACCGGCTTGGCGTGCCGTTGTTTCAGGTTGAGCGGGTGCTGGCGGTGATCCAGAGTTTCGAGCCGACCGGCGTTGGCGCGCGGACATTGTCCGAATGTCTGATCCTGCAGGCGAAAGAAGCCGACCGCTACGATCCGTGCATGGCGTTGCTGCTCGACAATCTCGAATTGCTCGCGCTGGGCCGCATCGCGCAGTTGCAGCGGATGTGCATGGTCGATGATGAGGACATGACCGACATGATCCGTGAAATCCGCGGCTATGATCCCAAGCCCGGTCTCCGGTTCGGTGGGGGGCGGATCGAAGCGGTTGCCCCCGATGTCTATGTGCAGGAAACGCCCAAGGGCTGGCGCGTCGAGATCAACAGCGCAAGCCTGCCCAAAGTGCTGCTTGACCGGCGTTACTATGTCGAACTTTCGGCAGGAGCGCAGGATAAGGCGTCAAAAGCGTGGCTCAGCGATTGTCTGGCGAGCGCCAACTGGCTGGTGAAGGCGCTCGACCAGCGGCAGCAGACGATCATCAAGGTGGCGACCGAACTGGTGACGCAACAGGAGGGTTTTTTCCGTCATGGCGTCAGTCATCTGAAGCCGCTGACGCTCAAAGCCGTGGCCGACGTTGTGGGCTTGCACGAATCAACGATCAGCCGGGTGACGAGCAACAAATATCTGAGCTGCGCGCGCGGGGTGTTCGAGCTGAAATATTTCTTCACGTCGGGTGTGGCGTCGAGCGAAGGCGGTGAGGCGGCATCGGCGCTGGCGGTCAAATCGGCGATCAAGACGCTGATTGCTGAAGAAGCGGCGGATGCGATTTTGTCCGATGATACGCTCGTTGATCTGCTCCGTGACAAGGGTTTTGACCTCGCGCGGCGGACAGTGGCGAAATATCGCGAGGCGATTGGCCTCGGCAGTTCGGTCCAGCGGCGGCGGGCGCGAGCGATTGAAACGAAAGCGGCTTAGGGGCAGCTTAGCGCGTTTGCGTTGACTTAACGGGTTCTGCTTACTATTTGCACGGCTCGCTGATGCCCCATCGTCTAATGGTAAGACACCGGTTTCTGATACCGTTTATCGAGGTTCGAGTCCTTGTGGGGCATCCAGCGATTTCTCCGGGCGCTTAGTCGCGGGGCAGCCGCTTCATCGCTTTTTCCATGTCGCGGCCCATGCGTTCGCCCATCGCGCGCAATTGGGGCAGCATGTCGGCCATCGTTCCGGCCATCGCGCCCATACTGCCGACGGCCATGCGGCTGCCATCGGCGAGCTTTTCACGGAAATTGGGATCATCGCGGGCAATCACGTCGCCCAAGGTGCGTGCGCCGTCCCGATCACGGTCTGACCGCGAGTCGGGATCAATACGCGCAATCGCCGCGCGCAGCTTATCAACGCGCAGGTCCATGAACATGTCGGCCATCGCGACCATCATGCCCGACATGGCGGATTGCGTGCGAGGGTCATTCAACTTGTCGGCCATCCGCGCCATTTCGGCGTCCTCGCGATTCCTTGAATCGGCCAGCGCGGGCGAAGTTGAAACGAGCAGCAAAGCAGCAACAGCAAAACGGTGCATCTTAAGGTCTCCTCGGTCCTAGCCGACGTAAAGGCAAATAGACCACTCGCGCTTTCGCCAGGATGAATGCTTGTTACTCCGCTGCCACCAGCACTTGTGTGTCATCCAGCGGTTCGGCAAGGCGTGACAGCATTTCCTTCGGGCAGACCTGCCAAAATTTGCCGCGCCAGCGGTCCCAGTCGTCGAGGATGCTGTTCGACCATTTGCTGTCGGTCGCGATGGCATGTTCGGCGATCAGCGCGCGCGCTTTGGTTTCCCAATAGGCCGAGGCGAGGCGTTGCCAGACGATGCTGTCGGGGTTGGCGCGGCGAGCGAAATTATCCTCGGTGTCGAGCACGAACGCCATCCCGCCCGACATGCCTGCGCCGAAATTGTCACCGACCTCGCCCAGAATGATCGCCGTGCCGCCGGTCATATATTCGCAGCCGTTGGCACCACAGCCTTCGACCACGACATCCGCGCCCGAATTGCGCACGGCAAAGCGCTCGCCCGCGCGGCCGGCGGCGAAGAGTTTCCCGGAGGTTGCGCCGTAAAGCACCGTGTTGCCGATGATTGTGTTATGCTGGCTTTCGAGTGGGCTGCTGACCATCGGGCGGACGGCGATGATACCGCCTGAGAGTCCCTTGCCGACATAATCGTTTGAATCGCCGAAGACTTCGAGCGTGATCCCCTTGCACAGGAATGCGCCGAGCGACTGCCCTGCTGAGCCGCGCAGGCGGACATGGACATGGCCATCGTTGAGCGCGCTCATGCCATATTTGGCGGTAATTTCGGCGGAAAGCCGCGTGCCGACCGCGCGGTGCGTGTTGCGCACGGTGTAGGTCAGCTGCATCTTCTCGCGGCGTTCGAACACGGGCTTGGCATCATGCAGAATTTGCGCGTCGAGGCTGTCGGGGACCGGATTGCGGCCACCGGGGACGTTGAAGCGGCGCTTGTCATCGTCGGCGTCGACCTTGGCGAGAATCGGGTTCAAGTCGAGATCGTCGAGATGCTCGGCACCGCGGCTGACCTGGCGGAGGAGTTCGGTGCGGCCGATGACTTCGTCCAAGGATTTACACCCAAGCCGCGCGAGGATTTCGCGGACTTCCTCGGCAATGAAGGTCATCAGGTTGATGACTTTCTCCGGCGTACCGGTGAATTTCGCGCGCAGTCGCTCGTCTTGCACGCAAACGCCAACAGGACAGGTGTTCGAATGGCACTGGCGGACCATGATGCAGCCCATTGCGACGAGAGACAGCGTGCCGATGCCGAATTCTTCCGCGCCGAGGATTGCGGCAATCACGATGTCGCGCCCGGTTTTCAGGCCGCCATCGGTGCGCAGTTTGACGCGGTGGCGCAGGCCGTTGAGCGTCAGCACCTGATTGACTTCGGACAGCCCCATTTCCCACGGCGTCCCGGCATATTTGATGCTGGTCTGGGGCGACGCGCCCGTCCCGCCGGTGTTGCCCGCGATCAGGATGACGTCGGCATGCGCTTTCGCCACGCCTGCCGCGACCGTGCCGATCCCCGCCGAGGAGACCAGTTTGACACAGACGCGGGCGCGTGGGTTGATCTGTTTCAGGTCATAAATGAGCTGCGCCAGATCCTCGATCGAGTAGATGTCGTGGTGCGGCGGCGGCGAGATCAGTGATACACCGGGTGTCGCATGGCGAAGCTTGGCGATGAATTCGGTGACTTTGAAGCCGGGCAGCTGGCCGCCCTCGCCGGGCTTTGCCCCTTGCGCGACCTTGATTTCGATTTCTTCGGCCGCACCGAGGTATTCGGCGGTCACGCCAAAGCGCCCGCTGGCGATCTGTTTGATCGACGAATTGGCATTGTCGCCATTGGGGTAAGGTTTGAAGCGGATACTGTCCTCGCCGCCTTCACCCGAGACGGCTTTTGCACCGATGCGGTTCATCGCGATGGCGAGTGTTTCGTGGGCTTCGGGGCTGAGCGCGCCCAGTGACATGCCGGGCGTGACGAAACGCTTGCGGATTTCGGTGATGGCTTCGACGCTGTCGATGCTGACCGCGTCCTTGGCATAGTTGAATTCGAGCAAGTCGCGCAGATAGACCGGCGGCAGATCGCGGACGCCGCGCGCGAATTGCAGGTAGGTCGAATAACTGTCGGTGCCGACCGCGGTTTGCAGCAAGTGCATCAGTTGCGCCGAGTAGGCATGCGGTTCGCCGCCTGCGCGCTGGCGATAGAATCCGCCGATGGGCAGCGTCGCGACGGCTTTGTCGAAGGCGGCTTCATGGCGCTCCGAGGCGTTCTGGTAGAGCGAGACATAGCCTTCGCCCGAAATCTTGGCGGGCATACCGGGGAAAAGGTCGTTGACGAGCGCGCGGGACAGGCCGACGGCTTCGAAATTATAGCCGCCGCGATAGCTCGAGATCACCGCGATCCCCATTTTCGACATGATCTTGAGCAGACCGTCGCCCACCGCCGTTTTGTGCTTCTGGATACATTGGTCGAGGCTCATATCGCCGAACAGGCCGCGCGCCTGACGGTCGGCAATCGCGGCTTCGGAGAGGTAGGCGTTGACTGTCGTTGCGCCGATACCGATCAGCACGGCATAATAATGCGTGTCGAGGCATTCGGCCGCGCGGACGTTGACGCTGGCGTAGGAGCGCAGCCCTTTGCGGACGAGATGCGTGTGAACGGCAGCGGCCGCCAGCACCATCGGAATGGCAACGCGGGTTTCGCTGACGTGCTCGTCGGTCAGGAACAGTTCGCTGCGCCCTTCGCGGATCGCCTGTTCGGCTTCGGCGCGAACATGGGCGATGGCAGCGCGCAAGCCATCAGCGCCTGATCCCATCTCGAACGTGCAGTCGATTTCGGCAGAAGCAGCCCCGAAATGCGCTTTCAGGCGGTGCCAGTCGCCATTGGTCAGCACCGGCGTGTCGAGCACCAGCACCCGGTCACGCCCAGAATCCTGGTCGAGGATGTTCGCCAGATTGCCGAAGCGCGTCTTCAGCGACATGACTTGCCGCTCGCGCAACGAGTCGATCGGCGGGTTCGTGACTTGCGAGAAATTCTGGCGGAAGAAATGGCTGATCAGGCGTGGGTTATCCGACACCACCGCGAGCGGCGTATCGTCGCCCATGCTGCCAATCGCTTCCTTGCCGTCTTCGACCATCGGCGACAGGATCAGCTCCATATCCTCCATGGTCTGCCCGGCAGCAACTTGGCGGCGGACAAGTTCGGCACGCGGGAAATAGGTCGCGGTGTCCCCCGTGCCAGGCAATTCTTCGAGCGTAAGGAAATCGCCGACCATGTCGCGATAGGGCGCTTCGGCAGCGAGCCGGTCCTTGATTGCGCGGTCCTGATAGAGTTTGCCTTCGTGCAGATCGACCGCAATCATTTGTCCGGGCCCGAGCGCGCCTTTCATCAGCACGGTGGCTTCGGGGACGACAACCATCCCGGTTTCGGAGCCAACGATCAGCAAATCATCATTGGTGAGCGTGTAGCGCAGGGGGCGGAGTGCGTTGCGGTCCATGCCTGCAACCGCCCAGCGGCCGTCGGTCATGGCAAGCGCAGCGGGGCCATCCCACGGCTCCATGACGCTGGCGAGATAGGCATACATGGCGCTGTGTTCGGGCGGCATGTCATGCTTTTCCTGCCACGCCTCGGGGACAAGCATGGTCTTGGCGGTCGGCGCATCGCGGCCACTGCGCGCGATGACTTCGAACACAGCATCAAGCGCGGCGGTGTCGCTCGCGCCCGCAGGAATCACCGGCTTGATGTCATCCGAGGCGTCGCCGAACGCGAGGCTCGCCATGCGGATTTCGTGCGCCTTCATCCAGTTCTTGTTGCCGCGGATCGTGTTGATTTCGCCATTGTGCGCGAGGCAGCGGAACGGTTGCGCCAGCCACCATTGCGGGAACGTGTTGGTCGAATAGCGCTGGTGGAAAATGGCGACGCGGCTGGTGAAGCGCTCGTCCTGCAGATCGGGGTAAAAGACCGACAGGCTTTCAGCGAGGAACAGCCCCTTATAGACAATCGAGCGCGCCGATAGCGAGCAGAAGTAGAAACCCTGAATCTGCGCTTCGATAACCTTTTTCTCGATGCGGCGGCGGACGAGGTAAAGCGTCTTTTCAAATTCATCGATGTCGGTCGTCTTGGCGTTTGGCCCCGCGATCATGATCTGTTCGATCTCGGGTCGCGTTTCCTGCGCCTTGCGCCCGATGACGCGGACATCGACGGGCACTTGCCGCCAGCCATAGATGGTGAAGCCGGCGTCGATGATTTCGGATTCGACGATGGTGCGACAGGTTTCCTGCGCGCCCAGATCCGTGCGCGGCAGGAAGACCATGCCGACGCCCAGCCAGCTGTTGTCGATCGGCTTGTGGCCCGATGCGACGATGGCGTCAGCAAAAAATGGCATGGGGAGGTCAACGTGCAGCCCGGCGCCGTCGCCGGTCATACCATCGGCATCAACCGCGCCGCGATGCCAGACCGCCTTCAGCGCATCGATGGCCGAGGACACCACACGACGGCTCGCGCGGCCATCGGTAGCGGCAACAAGGCCGACGCCGCACGCGTCCGATTCAAATTCGGGGCGATACATGCCGTCACGGGCGATACGGGCGCGTTCGATTTCGGTGGTCATGGCTTTGGCCTCGTCGCTTCTCTGCGGGCTACAATCTGTTCAAACAACTTCTGTGTTTCGGCTTGCTCCCACGGGGCGGATTCAGCCATCCATTCGATTGCAATTGTTTGCGTTTCAGGAGCCAGTTCCCGAAGTCGGGGTAACAGTCCCGAGTTGGCAAACCGAACGAGCGCAGCTTGATCGCCAGCGTCCATTTCGCGCACGACTTCCGGAACGGCCGCCTTGATGTCGGTAATGGCCGATGCAGAACCGATGCGTAAGTCAGGCGAATTTTTAGCCTCCGCCAGCATCGCCGTCGGCTTGAGAGATTTCTTCAATCCGGACATCAGCTTTTGGCCGGTCGCCGATGTGTAAAACAAGCGCAGCGTTTCAATTTCGGCAGCAGTGAAGGCTTGCGCATATAAATCGGCTTGACGCTTCCAAAGGATCGGCAAGCGCTCGTGCCAACAGCGATTCGTTATTGGTGCGAGCTTGCTTGCAAATTCTACCAGAAATCCGGGATATTTTTCCTCTAAGTCGGTAACTTCAGGTGTGGCGTTTAGAAGTTGCGGAACAAGCGCCAGCGCCCTTTCATCGTCCGAAGCGTCGCCAATGATAATAGCTTTGCTATTGGTCACTTTGGCAAGTTCAAGCGCCGCCGCGATTGCATCGGGCGCAACAGCAGCGTGCGGCTCCGGGGCTGCTGCGACGGCAGTGGAAACCATTCCTGTCCAAAGCACAACCAGAAGAAAACGAAGCGTGGCGCGCGAACTAACCACTCGTTTTCCCTTTCGAGGGTAGCACTTCATTATGTCGCTTCGCTTTGAAGGCGGCAATGGTCGCCTCGACCCGCGCGGGAAGGGCAGCTTCGACGATAGTGCTTACATCATCGAATCGGCGCGTGGAAAGCGCGGCGATCTCGGGATTGATCGCGCGGATTTTGGGCAGCAGGCCCGATTGCATCAGCATCGTCAGGTCACGCTTGGCTGCGTCGGTCGGGTTCTGCATGAAAGCCACCGCCTTTGCCCGGCGGTTGGTTTCGAATTCGGATGCGGTATCGCCGCTCGACCCCGCCGACATGACGATCATGGCTTGCCCGGTTTCGCTCGAAAAGAACGTGATCAGCGTGGACAGTTCGGGCGCGGTGAATTTGCTGGCATAGAGTTTGGCGACGTCGTTTTGCAGCAGCGTCAGCGCCGCGCCATAGCCCTTCTGTGCTTCGTCATGCGCGGCGGCGGTCACGGCCTTGGTGATGCCGGGGTGTGTCTTTTCGAGCGCGATCAGCCGCGCATCGTCAAAAATCTCGACGGCATAGGCCGCATCGAAGCGCGGCACCCGGATCGCGAGAAATTGCTCGCGCGGCAACACGACGGTGGCGAGGCGCTGGGCATTGTTCTGTGCCGCCGCAGGTGCAGGCGCGATCTGCGCATGCGCGGCGGGCGAAAATAGCAATGCGCACATAGCCAGAGCGAAGGTCTTACCCACCGGTCTTCGCCTTGGGTTTCAACGCCTTGATCTCGGCCATCATCGCGTCGATTTCCTTGGGCATCTGGCTGAAGCCCTTGGTCATCAGGTCGCGTTGCCATGCCATCACATCGGGATCGTTCATGATCGTCGCGGCCTGATCGACATAAATCTGCCCCGTCGGCGTTTCGAAGAACGTGCGCATTTCGCCGAGCTGCACGCTTGTGAAGCGGCGCGCATAGGCGTTCGTCATCGCGTCCATCATGCCCGGAAAATTATCCTTGAGCATTTTGATCGAGCTCTCCTGCTGGCGCTTCATGAATTTATCGAAAATCTCGGTCGCACGCTTGTCACCACCGAATGCGTCCGTCATTTCGGGGCTGCTGGTCATCATCTGTGTGACGTTGGACATCATCCCGCGCATGATGCCTTCGATCATCGCCTCGCGCTTGGCCGGGGGCATGATGACGTCCATCAGACTCTTCGCCGACGCGACCCGTGCTGTGTCGAGCGGGGCGTCCTGCGCCAGCGCGGGGCTCGCGACCGTCAGTGCGAGGGTGAATATCACCGATTTCATCATGCGGCTTTCCTCATGGTTGCGGCCTTGGCCTTGAGATACCGGTGCATATGGTCGGAAACATCGCGCCCGTCGCGGATGGCCCAGACGACGAGGCTCGCACCGCGCACGATGTCGCCTGCCGCGAATACGCCATCAAGGCTCGTCTGCATGGTCTTGTGGTCGACGCGCAGGGTGCCCCAGCGGGTGATGCCGAGGTCGGGCGAACCGAACATCTTGGGCAGGTCTTCGGCGTCGAAACCGAGTGCCTTGATGACGAGATCGGCGTCGATTTTATATTCGCTGCCGGGGTCGGCCTCGGGCGCGCGGCGGCCGCTGGCGTCAGGCGCGCCGAGGCGCATTTTGGCAACGCGGACGTCGTTGACGGCACCATTGTCGGTCGACCCGAAGGCTTCGGGAGCGGAGAGCCAGACGAACTCGACGCCTTCTTCTTCGGCATTGGCGACTTCGCGTTGCGACCCCGGCATGTTGGCCCGGTCTCGGCGATACAGGCATTTGACTGACTTTGCCCCCTGGCGAACGGCCGTGCGGACGCAATCCATCGCCGTGTCGCCGCCGCCGATGACGACGACATTCTTGCCCTCGGCGTTCAGAGCACCATTATCGAATGCGGGGACATCATCGCCGAAGCCCTTGCGGTTCGATGTCATCAGATAATCGAGCGCTTCGACCACGCCGTTGCTGCCCACGCCCGGCATCTTGATTGCGCGCGCCTTGTAAACGCCGGTCGCGATCAGGATGGCGTCATGTTTCTGACGAAGTTCGTCGAGCGTCGCATCGCGCCCGACGTCGAAATTCTCATGGAAGACAATGCCGCCCGCTTTGAGGCGGTCCACGCGGCGCATGACCACGGGCTTCTCGAGCTTGAACCCGGGAATGCCATAGGTCAGCAGGCCGCCCGCGCGGTCATGCCGGTCATAGACATGGACCTCATAACCCGCGACGCGCATATATTCGGCGGTCGCAAGACCCGCTGGTCCGGCACCAATGATGCCGACCGACTGGCCGCGCGAGGGACCGGGAACGATCGGTTCGACCCAGCCTTCTTCCCATGCCGTATCGGTGATGAATTTCTCCACCGACCCGATGGTCACCGCGCCGTGGCCCGAAAATTCGATCACGCAATTGCCTTCGCAAAGGCGATCCTGTGGACAGATGCGGCCGCAGATTTCGGGCATTGTCGATGTGCTGTTCGACAGTTCATAGGCTTCGCGCAGACGCCCTTCGGCAGTCAGCCGCAGCCAGTCAGGGATGTGATTGTGCAGCGGGCAATGCACCGAGCAATAAGGCACCCCGCATTGCGAACAGCGCGCGGACTGTTCCTCGGCGCTGGGCACCGCATATTTGTCGGCGATTTCGCGAAAATCCTCGGCGCGCAGTTGAGCCTCACGCCTATCGGGATAGGCCTGCGCCTTATCGACAAATTTCAGCATCGGGTTTTCGGCCATCGCGCCCTCCATTACCGCAGTTGGAAGGCGTTGCCCGAAGAGTCAAGCAACTAGGTCAGTAATCAATACCTATTGAAAACTCCCATATGCCGAAACGCCCGATTTCCGCGACTATAAGACTTTATTAGTCCTAAAACGGACCTATCTGCTCATCAGCCAGATGAGCGCCGCTGTTCCCGCGATAATCCGATACCAGGCAAAGGGAGCAAATCCGAATCGCGTCACCACGGCTAGAAACGCCTTGATGACGACGAACGCCACCACGAACGACACGGCAAAGCCGATCCCGATCAGCCCCATCGCATCGAGCGTGATCGCGTCGCGGTGCTTGAACAACTGGAGGATGGTCGCGCCGGTCAGCGTCGGGATGGCAAGGAAGAAGCTGAACTCGGCCGCGGTTTTGCGGTCCACGCCAAAGCCCATCGCGCCTAGGATCGTCGCGCCCGAACGGCTGACGCCCGGAATCATCGCGAGGCATTGGACAAGGCCAACCATGGCCGATTGGCGCAAGGTGACATTGGCCACCCCGCCGGTCTCCACGGGCTTGGCAAAGCGCTCGACCAACAGGATCGCAAAGCCGCCGATGATCAGCGCCCACGCCACAATGACCGCGTTTTCGAGCATCAATTCGATGATGTCACCAAAGGCGAGGCCGAGCACGACGGCGGGAAAGAACGCCACCAGCAGGTTGCGCGTGAAAGCGACCGCCGAGGCCTCCCACTTTAGCAGACCCGCGAGCACGCCCGTGAAGGTCCGCCAATAGAGCACGACAATCGCAAGGATCGCGCCCGGCTGGATCGCAATGTTGAAAATCGCCCAGCGTGCGGCGTCATAGCCGAGCAGCTCGGTCGCGAGGATCAGGTGGCCGGTCGAGGAAACGGGCAGAAACTCGGTCAGCCCCTCGACAATGCCGAGGAGGATCGCCGTAATAACGTCCATGCTAATCGGCCTTCGCGGCGAAACGGCCGTGACGTTTATACTGGACAAGCCAGCCATCCGCGACCGATTCAAGCGGCGTGGGGACGATCCCGAAGGCACCCAGCCCCTTCGCGTCCGCTGCCACGACATTGTCCGATTGCAGCATGAGCCACTGGTCTTTGGTCATCGGCGCGCCGGGCAGCCAACCGACCGCAGACGCCATCGTCCCCGCGACAAAATCGGGCATGTCGATGAACCCGCGCCGCCGCCCGGTGGCTTTGGCAATCCAGCGGTTGAGGCCGCCCATGCTGATCACTTCCGGGCCACCGAGTTCATAGGTCTTGCCACCGTGCGACTTTGGATCGGCAAGCGCACCCGCGACGGCTTTGGCGACGTCGCCGACATAGACGGGCTGGAACTTCGCGCTGCCCTTGATGATCGGCACGACGGGGAGCATGCGGATGAGGTTTGCAAAGCGGTTAACAAACTGGTCCTCGCGGCCGAAGACAATCGAGGGGCGCAGGATCGTGGCGGCGGGAAAGGCGGCGCGGATGGCCACTTCGCCATCGCCCTTTGACTTGCCATAGGCCGACGCGCTCAGCGGATCGGCGCCGATGGCGGAGACCTGGACCAGCGAAGTCACACCTGCGGCAGCAGCGGCTTCGGCAATGTTGCGCGCGCCGTCGACGTGAAAGCCCTGAAAATCGCCCTTCAGGATTCCGACGAGATTGACCACGCCGTCCGATCCTGCAAGCGCGCGCGCCACCGTATCGGACTTGCGGATGTCGGCGCTGACGAACTGGGTTTGCCCCAGTCCCCCTTGCGTCTTGAGGTAATAGCCACCGCGCGGATCACGCGCCGCAATGCGGACCCGCGCGCCCGATTTGAGCAACGCCTGCACCACATAGCGGCCCAGAAAGCCGCTGCCGCCGAACACCGTGATAAGCTGGTTTGTCATGCCCACCGCCCTAGCCGCGCAGGCTTTGCCTTGACAAGCGCGACGTCGCCGCTATCCGCGCCCCCCTACCCCCGACGTGTTCGGGATGGCGTGCCCGGATGGCGGAATTGGTAGACGCACCAGCTTCAGGTGCTGGCGATCGCAAGGTCGTGGAGGTTCGAGTCCTCTTCCGGGCACCATTTCTTTTTCTAATATAGTGAAATAACGATATATTTTTGCAACCACTGATTTCAGGCCACCTTTTGGACCACCTGAATAGGCGTGATGCCGTGGGCAGCGATGTTTACCAATGCGCATCCGATTTGCGACTCCCAACGATCATGCTAGCTTCGCCGAACCTCGGGGTATTGTCGTAACCGGGGCATCGCGATGCTCTCTATCAGGAGACATCGTGATGAGGATGCTTTCAAAGCGTCAGGTGAAGGAACTGGTTTTGTATTCACTGCAGCATGTCGCGCGACTGGAAAAGGCCGGGCAATTCCCCAAGCGGGTGCAACTCGGCCCCAACAGGGTGGGATGGGTTGAGGCTGAGGTGCTGGACTGGCTTTCCGTCAAGCTGAGTAGCCGCGAAGAACCACGCCGACACTCCTTGTAAAAGGAGCGGGTGGCCGGGATTGCAAGCCCGGTCACCCATTTAGCGGCAACGTATGTTGGACAAACGAGCCTTCATATTCCTTACGGTAAACCTCAGCGTAGCTCAAAAACACATCATGTCCCATCACCTCATACAGACCGGCGTCCGAACGGCTCACATCTTCAGCCAGTCGCTCAACGTGATCCAATAAAGATCGTATCGATTTCAGCACGCGGAAGACATTTCGCTCCCTCCGCTGGTCTATTGTTTCTAATTCATCCCGGATGCGGGTGAACAGCAGGATCATGCTGACCGGAATTTTGTAGTAGCGAGCCATGGCATCAAGATGGGCGTATCGGATGGGCTGGCTGTCGCGGGTCGCCGTCTCTATACTTGATTTCGTGACGTTCTTCCGAAACCCGCGCCGTTCCTCAACTCTAATCGGTAGCGCATTGAGGCTATCAGCAGCCGTCGCACAGTTACGTGCAAACTCATGCGCAACGAAATCGTGCATGAAGTGCCGAATGGTTTCCGCATTTACGCGTTCTTCGGGCGCCTTGCTTTTAAAAGTGCGCGGGATTAGGTCATTTATTGCACTGGTCACATCATCCCCCTAGTTCGAAAACCGAACAAAACAGCTCCTAATGCGACCGCATGTTTGAAAGTTCAACTGGCGTTTCCAGAGACTTGCATGACCCTTCCGGAATGTGAAACTAATGCCAGCTTTATCGAATTTTTGATTCGATATTGCGGCGGTGCAGATTGCATACCGACCGGCGGCCTACCGGTGTCTAAGCCCAAGAGTTTGCGCGTGGGATGCGCAAGTTGAACCACAAGCGGCGTGTCTCGCCACGGTGGCTTCATAAGAAAAGGGTCTTCGATCCGAAGCGCAAAAGCGCTTGAACCGAAGACCCAGATTGCTGACCAAGGCTTACCAGAGCTTCAGTCGGCGGCGTGCGAGACATCTTATCGATAAAGGATCGAGGTATGATCCAGAAAAGCGCCCCCCACTGCATAATAATAGCAATTCTATTGTTTGTTTGCCACTCTACCCACCTTGGTCAAGCGGTAATCGATGAGCAGGTGTTTGGCCGCGTCCCTTGGCTTGAGGGCGGCCATATCCAAAAAGCATCGCACTATGCTGTTCCCGTGTTGGCATGGATCGCTGTGTGGAAGCTGCTGCCGTTTCTGGCCAAAATCCTTATCTTTTCGGGCAACTTGATAATGACCGTCCGAAACCTGTTTGCCGAGCTCGGCAACATCATTGCCACCTGGGCCGAAAACAAGGTTCTTGTGGGACTCTATATGCTGGTGTCGCAGGCCCGCATCTGGTTGGCGGCAGAAATCCGTAAACGTCGTAAGACCATCGTCTAACAGGTATGGTGGGGCTGGATTCATGCCAGCCCCAGTTCCTGTAGCCCCATTAGCTCCCAAACCCGTTCTCAATCGCTACCAGCACATAGAGGCACATATCTAATAGAGCCGTTGACCTTGTGAATTCGCACCCGTGCTATCATGTTCGTGAAATGCCGGGGCAAATACAAAAATCTCTCCAAAGTGTTGTAAAACGGTCGTTCCGCGAACTGACTAAGGAGCAGATCGACGATCGCGATCTACTCTCTTCGATGGAATCGTTCGGGCTGGGCAAGGTCCTTGATTGGAGCGAAATCTTAGAATTTGACCGTGTCCTTGTGCTGTCCGCTGCGGGGGCCGGGAAGACCTACGAATGCCAGTCGCAGGCTATTCGGCTCTCTGCGGAGGGGAAGCCTGCGTTCTTCTTTGCTCTCGAAGGGTTGTCGAGCTCCGATCCTGAAACGCTGCTATCGCCTGCACAGGTTACTCGTTTCCGCACTTGGCTACGGGACGGCCAATCAACCGGATATTTTTTTCTCGACTCCGTTGATGAGTTGCAGCTTTCGCATGGAAACTTCGGCAGCTCCCTGCGCGCTTTGGCGAGCGCTATTGATGGAGCGCTGCACCGAGCCAAAATTGTTGTTACCAGCCGTCCGATACACGTTGATCGGGCGATTTTTAGCAGCGAGCTTCCCTATTCCAAACCGAACGATGAGCCAGAGCCAAGAATCGAAGAGCGGTTTCAGCGATTGATCAGTGGTGAAACGCAACGAGCCTCTCGGGCGCAGAAGAACAATGACGATTCCGAAACGAACGACGACGGCATACGTAGTTTTGCGCTGACGTTGCTTTCAAACGATCAAATTACGCAGATCGTGACGACGCAAGGCGTCCAAGACAGCGTCGCCCTACTCGCCGAAATTGAACAGAAACGTGCGTGGGATTTTGCAAGACGGCCGCAAGAGTTGATCGAGATTTGCGCCTATTGGAAGGAAAATGGTCGACTCGGAACGCGCGCTGAACAGGTGGCGGAGGACATTCGACGAAAGTTGGGAGAAGCGGGCACCCGAAAAAAGGGATTCAAGGTATCTGAGAAGCGGGCTTTAGACGGTGCGGAGCGTCTGGCGCTCGCCATAGTTCTTACCCGCAAACGGTCAATCAGGGTTTCCGATCTTTCGCTCGATGAACTCGAAAAGGATGCGGCTCTGGACCCTTCTATCATCTTGGCGGACTGGTCCGAGGGTGATCGGACCGAACTGCTGCAACGAGCGCTATTCGGGTTCGCAAGTTACGGGCGGGTCCGATTTCATCATCGGTCGGCAACCGAATTTTTGGCAGCAAAACGCCTGAATCAGTTGGTGAGCGAAGGGCATATGCCCCGCCGGTCGCTGTTTCGCCTTCTGTTTGGTGAGCGTTATGGCGAAAAGTTCGTTTTTCCATCGATGCGCGCCGTTGCGGTCTGGCTTTCGCTTAGCGACGAGCATGTGCGTAGTGAAATGCTCGCGCGCGAGCCGGAAGCCTTGATGGATGACGGCGACCCCGAGAGTTTTGCAGTCAGCACGCGAAACACCATCCTCTCAACCTATGTTAACCGCTACCGAGATAGTAACTGGCGCGGTATCAGAATCTCCTATCCGCAGGTCTTACGGTTTGCCTGCCCGCAGTTGTCGCCGACGGTAAAAACTCTCTGGCGAAAGGGGGCCAATAGCCCAGAGGTCAAAGAACTCCTGATTGACCTCATTTATGCGGGTCGAATGGCCGATTGTATTGATATTGCGAGCGAGATTGCCCGCGACTCCAACGCTGTAAGGCATGATCGCGTGACTGCAATCTCTGCGCTTGCGGAGATGACTGAGGCTGGGAAGCTGGGCGACTTCGTAGAATCCTTGATCGATCCCAATCAAGACTGGCCGTCGCAGCTCAAGGAAAGTGTGATTGACGCACTGTTTCCGAAACATATGTCAGTTGCACAACTTGTTTCCATGCTCGCCCAGATCGAGCACACCAGCAATCGGGCCGGTGGCCTAAATTGGACGTTGCCCCGGCTCATTCCAGAAATGGCGTTAGCCCCGTCTGAGGTGAGCGTTTTACGCCAAGGGATCAGTGACCTCATTAGAGATTCGATCCGGAAAGTTGATGCTTGGCCCTATTTCCAAAGTGAATTTTGCCATTTGGCGTCCGCACTAGCCGTTTTGTGCTCACGCGAGCTGCAATCGGAAAGCATCGCCACCGACGATCTGATTGAATCGGCGGTCATGGTGTGGCGGTTCAAACAAAGTGAGTATGGGGACGAGAAACCTACAGACGAGCTAGCGACGAAGCTCCATGCCGACGTCACGCTGCGACCACGTATTTATGCCGCTGAAAGCGCATTTTGCATTGCCCACATCCCATCGAAAGACAGCGATGATTTCGTGTTCAATGTCACACACGGGGGGCTAATCAATCAACTCATATTCGACGATTTCGTCTGGCTGAGTCGGCTTTGCCAAGACCGAAGCAGACCGCAATTGACACGCGGTTCGGCGTTTAGAGATGCCCTCCGCCTGACCTACGATGCCGGAAAGCCATTAGATGATCGCATCGAGCAACTGCGCGCTGCCTGCACCGACAATGAAAAGTGGCAAAAACGCCTCGATGAGTGGGTCACCCCCCGAACGCCAGACCGAGACTATGAAGCCCAAGAAGCCAAGTGGGCCGCCGAGAGCCTGAAGCGTAAGGAGACCGAGCGAAAGGCTGTCGCCACATGGGAGCGCTGGCGTAAGCGCGTCATCGCCAATCCCGACCGCTATTTTGAAAAAACCAAAGTCGAGCGCGTTTGCTGGGACTTTTACCAAGTGCTGGAGCGCCACGAGCGCCACGTTGGTCAGCGCGTAACGTGGGACTCTGCGTTGCTGACCGAATTTTTTTCAGAAGCAATCGCTGTGCGGGTCAGAGATACCTTCAAGAGCTATTGGCGGACCATCAAAGTCCCTCTGCGCAGTGAAAAGGCCATTGATGACCGAAACACGGTGTGGTCGCACTGGATGTGGGGCATGGCAGGCGTTTATGCTGAGACAGAGCTTGGCCCAGACTGGGCAAAGTCACTTTCCCGAAACGAGGCCGAGATAGCCGCGCGCTATGTGCCTGTTGAGCTAAACGGTGTTCCGCCTTGGGTGGCTGATTTGGTCGCACATCAGCCCGAAGCCGCTGACGCCACGCTTGGGCAAGAGTTGAGTGCCCAATTAGAGGATGCGTTGAGTTTCAATTTTCCAGACTTGGTTTCCGATTTCTCGCGCGCCGACAATGCGGTGCAGCACTTTTTTGCACCGCGAGTGTGGCAATGGCTCTCTACCACGCCTTGTGCATTCGAAGATGAAACGGGCCAAGCGCGGATGCACGAGCACTTGGAGCGCGCCATCGAATTTCGGCTTCGCCATCCCCCCGAGGGTAACGATACCGCGCTTATCGAACTCGCCAGAGGGCGACTGGAGAATGGTTTTGACGCACCGTTTTCTTTGCTTTGGTTTTCTGCACTGCTTCGGCTTGATCCCGCAATCGCGATTGAAACGCTCGACGACGGACTTAATCGGCTATCGGAGAATGCGCGATACGAGTTTAGCGAACGCTTATTCGCTGCGCTCGGCGAACGACGAAATGCCTGTTTTGCGTCTGACCTTTCCGACCCACGCTTTACGCCAGACCTACTGCGTCGCCTCGTGCGTGTGGCGTATGCCGAAATCAAACTCGAACGAGACATTAACAGAGCCGACGGCGGGGCCTACAGCCCGACACCGCGAGATGACGCGCAACAGGGTCGCGGCGCAGTGCTGGGTGCCTTGCTCTCGCGAACCGGCCCCGAAGCGTGGCGGGTAAAGCAAGAAATGCGCTCAGAGCCGCTTCTGGCGCACTTCAAGGATCGTCTCAACCAAATTGCGCGCGAGACCGCAGCGGGGGAAGCCGAAGGGCCATCGTTGCACGATGCAGATCTCGTGAATGTCGAAAAATATGGGGACGCGCCGGAGGCTGATCGCGACGGCATGTTCCAACTGATGCTGGACCGTCTATCCGACCTCCAGCACGACATTTCGGCACATGAGTTTACCGAACGCCCGATATTGTTGCGCATCGACAAAGAAGCCGAGATGCAGGTTTGGTTTGCAAAGAGGTTACAGGACAGGGCCAACGGGGCGTATAAGGTTGATCGTGAGGCGATGGTCGTCAACGCCAAGGAAACCGATATTCGGCTTCTCTCGGTGCGCACTTCGGATCAAGCCGTGATCGAAATCAAGCTGGCCAACAACGGCTATTCCGTTACCGACTTTTTAACTGCGCTGGAGGTCCAACTTGTCGGACAATACATGCAGCATGACACCTGCCGCGCCGGTTGCCTGCTTATCACGATGGCAGAACCTCGCACATGGAAGCATCCCGACGATGGCACGTCGATGTCATTTGCAGCGGTTATCGATCTTTTGAAGGCTAAGGCCAAGGCTCTCGTTGCCGATATGAACTACAGCCTTTGTCTGGAAGTCGTCGGCATTGATTTTTCCGCAAGTTGAATCGAGATTTCTGTATCCCCTTCATACTCAAAAGCCGTTCCCTATCCATATCGTCGTATATCAGCCCATACCGCCACCAAATCCAAAATTGTTCGCCGCGACTTCATAATTTATCTCTGCATTATGAACCCTCCCCCTACCCTGAATCAGCTTGACCAATAGCCTCTGTCTCTTTTCAATGTTCGTCGAACACATGGGGGAGACAGGGCATGAATCTATTGTTCAAGCGCGAACAGACTGCGGGCAAGCTATCGCGGGTTAATTTCAAACTATGGGGAAAGGTTGAACTCAGCGAAGAAGAACAGGCATTGGTCAGCCGTTATCGCTTTGACGAGGCCGTCTTGATTGCCGTGGTGCAGCCCAATTTGCTTCGGCAAGCTATCTTTATCGGTTTTGGTGCGTTCGTTATCGTGACCATGATCCTGTCGAAGATGGCATCGGGCGGCACCGCCGCCATGCTCGGCCTTTTGGCAGGCGCGGGCGCGGCCTATTGGTGGATCAACGAAAAGCGGGAAACCATCTTTGTCCGCGACTTGATGCACGGGCGTCATTTTACCTGCGACAGTGTGATCGAACTGGCCAAGAAGGAAGCCTTCCTCACCACCGTCGTCAGTTTCCTGCGACAGGTGATGGAGAGCGCGAAGCATTGGGATGGCACACAAAGCCATGTCATCGAGCCGCTCCCGAAGGATGAAGCCAGACAGGTGATTATGCGAGGCGTGTGATGGCGCTGCATATCGCCGCGCGTCTCCACGCATGGTGGCATGGCCTGTGGCGATCCACCGACGCGGTTGAAACCGAAGCACTGTTCGAGCGGGTGGCGGCGCAGTTTTCGCAGTGCGGGATTGCGACGGACGAAGAGCGGACGGCACTGGCGACGATAATAGTCGAACGTGCAGTGGCGCAGCTGGGCATTGCGCCCGACCACTCACAGGCCAAAATCGTGCATGGCCTTGTGGCCCGCCTGTTTGATTATGATGACCTGTTCTTGCTGCCCACCATCGACTGGCGCGAGCGTCGCACCATCGCGGCATGGTGGGAACTTCGGGATGCTCTCAATCGCCAGCGTGTGCTGGTCGAAGACTTCGACGATAACTGCGAAACACTTGTCGAAACCGTCACGTCTCTGTTGCAACCGATCTACGCGTCCTGCCCCGCTTTGCTCGACCAAGCCACAGACAGCGACGGCATCACCGTCCCCACCCGGTTGATCCAAAGTATCGGCAATCTGGGCGGCGTCACCGAAACCATGCTTGGCACCGTCCTTGGCGATGAGTCCCATGCAGCAATGCTATTGCCGCACCTGCGTAATCGGCTCGAACGCAATCTGATTGGCGCATCCGGTGGCAATCCCGCTGACGTGCAGAGCTTCAATCGCGCGCTCAAGCTCCCCAGCCAGATGGATGCCAAAGACCCGGCGCTGTTGGTGCAAAGCTACCTTGCTGGCACACCGCTGTGGCCACTGTTCGATCAAACGCTCAACTTCACCATCCAGACCAAAAGTCGCTTCGAGCATCATCATATTGTCGCTGGGTCAGGCCACGGCAAAACCCAGACCCTGCAATATCTCATTGCCAATGACCTTGAAGCGGTCACGTCGGGCATCCGCACCGTCATTGTCCTTGATAGCCAAGGCGATCTTATCCGCAACATTGCCAATCTTGCGGTGTTCGCGCCCGGTGGATCGCTTCACGACCGGATCGTCATCATCGACCCGAGCGATGTGGAATGGCCGGTATCGCTCAATCTATTCGACGTCGGGATGGAACGCCTTTCCGGTTATGCGCCTTTAGAGCGCGAACGGCTGACCAACTCGATCTTGGAACTCTATGATTTTGTCCTGGGCACCTTGCTGTCCGCCGAAATGACCCAAAAGCAGAATGTGATCTTCCGCTACGTCACCCGGTTGATGCTGCATATCCCCAACGCCACTATCCACACGCTGCGCGAGTTGATGGAGCCAGACACCCAGAAGAAGTTCGCCGACGCCATCGCAACGCTCACCGGCACCGCCAAGCAGTTCTTCGAAACCGAGTTTGCCAGCAAGGAATTTGAGCAGACCAAGAAACAGGTGTTGCGGCGGTTATGGGGTATCCTTGAGAACCAGACCTTCGAACGCATGTTCGCGCATCCGCGCTCGAAGCTCGACCTGTTTACCGAAATGAACGCGGGCAAGGTCATCTTGATCAATACCGCCAAGGATTTGCTCAAGGAGCAGGGCACTGAAATCTTCGGGCGCTTTTTTATCGCCATGATCGCACAAGCGGCACAGGAACGTGCCACGCTCTCGGCGCACAAGCGCACCTCCACCATTGTCTATATCGATGAGGCCCAAGATTATTTTGATCGCAACATTGGGCTGATTTTGGCGCAGGCGCGCAAATACAACGTCGGCATGGTGTTGGCGCATCAGTATCTCGGTCAGCTTGACCCCAAATTGCAGGAAGCCTTTGCGGCCAACACCTCAATCAAGTTTGCGGGCGGTGTGTCGGCCAAGGACGCGCGGAGCTTGGCACCGATGCTGTATTGCGCTCCGGAATTGATCGAAGCGCAGCCCAAAGGCAGTTTTGCCGCCCATGTGCGCGGGCAGACTAAAGCAGCGGTGCCATTGTCGTTTCCGTTTGGGTATTTGGAAGATCAGCCGAGAATGTCGAAAGCGGAACGCACGGCGCTGCAACAGGTGATGCGGGATCGGTATGCGGTGCATTATTCCAAACTGGGGGCGGTTGACGAGGCGCAGGGCGAGGCACCCGAGCCTGAAATCGACGCCTTTGAGGACGAGCCAACGCCTCCCGGCCACATCGATACCGATGCGGGCGAAGCATGGTGACCGAAGAACGGGACACGCTTTCCCGTCGTAAACGCCTGTCGCCACAATCGACGGGCAAGCGGGTAACGCCGCAAGATCGTGACCTGATTTGGCTTGCGAAGCTCGCTGAACATGGGCCGCTGCCCTCGTCATTCTTGCTGCAATTCAGCAAGGACATGCGGCGCAGCGAGAAGCGCGCCCGTGAACGGCTTACCGATCTGTTCAATGAGGACAACACCCCCGACGGCGGGCCGTATCTCACCCGACCACCTCAGCAGTTCCGCACCCTCGATAGCCGCTACAACCAGCTGGTCTATGACATGACCCCGGCCTCGAAAAATGCCCTGCACAAAGCGGGGCCTTTAACCCGTGCGACGTCAGCACCATCCGGGCCGTGGTTGCACCGCTTCATGGTGAGCTGCATCACAGCGTCGGTCGAATTGGCGGCGCTCGATCATCCGCACATCACCTATATACCGCAATCTGCGATATTGGCGCGGGCAGGTTGCGACCTGCGCTATGCAGTATCGATCATTGACCCCGTGACCACCTGCAGCCATGCCAAGGACTTGATCCCCGATGCGGTGTTCGGGCTAGAATATCACACCGACAACGGCAGCAGGTTTCGGTTCTTCGCCGTGGAGGCCGACCGGGCCACCGAACCGGCGACGTCGAGTAACTTCAACCGCAAGAACTTTATGCGGAGCTTGCTGCAGTATGAGGTGTATGTTGCGGGTGGGGCGTATCGTGAACACCTGTCGCTGACTGCGCCGCTTTTGGTGTTGACGGTTTCGTCCGATCCGGCGCGCACGACGCGCATGATCGACCTCACGGACAAGCATTACCCGGACGGCAATGCCTTTATACTGTTTCAGACATGGGAAGACTTCGGCCCCGTCTTCCGGCCACCGTCGCCCAATCCAGCCTTTTTGATTGGCGATTGGGCGCGGGGCGGTTTGGGGCCGTTTCACATTCATAGCGTTTAGCCGGAAGCAGCTTATTGCTGCCACCCTTCATTCGTCAGGCGAAGTTGGTATTGATTCTCACCACTGAGCTTCGCTGGAGAGATTTCGGAGCCGTCGAAACCGGGAGTTGCGTTAAGTTCGGTGAAGTCAGTTGGGAGGTCGGTTAGATGCCAAGCCACCGTGACGTTCGAAACTTTCGCGCCTGAGAAGTCACTTGGTTCGGTGTATGTAATAAGGTCGATTTCCAGCTTTCCGGCACAAAAACCTACCATGTATCCCATACCCCCATCAAATCTACGGGCAATTGATTCATGGGCCGCGGTGACACCTAACACATAGTTATTGCCGGGATATTCGATTTGTTCGAGGTAGCCCCGCTCCACGAACAGCTGAAGGACAGGAAGTCCATCGTAAACGCCGCCGTGAAGATTTGTTCGTTCAACATCTGACATATTGACTCTACGAACGACAAGGCAAGATTCCTGCGGGCGAACGTCGGACAAGACCTGTCGGAAGGTTCCCTCGCTGGCTGTCTTCTTGCTGGAGCAAGACACTGCTAAAAGCGCCACACTCACCGCGAGCCATACCCGTTTACCCATACCTTGCACCCCCAATGTTGCCAAGTAGTTTTAGCATTTTAGATTAAATTATAAATAACTTAATTAGTTTTTGTCGCCGCGTATTTGATGTTCCAATCATCTAATGCCTTTGAAACAGCATCAATGATCATTTTCGACGAATTTGGACCGTCAGTGCGGATAGTGTATTGTCCTAATTGTGCGGCTCCCGGGTCAGCTCGAAATCCGGTAATGTCACCAAACCATATGGTTTTATTTTGTCCGATTTGATCCAAGTAGCGAACATTTACATCCGAAATTATCACATTCTGTATTCGTCTATCTGACCCTTCTGCATAAGAAATAGTTTGTATTGTTTTAGATGGTGTTTTTGATTGTTCGACAAGAGCATTTCGATCAACTAAAATCTTATTTTGTTTTGCAATATCTGCATTCATTCGCGCAGATTCAGAATCTGACAATGCCATACCTTCGGGTGCCAATTGAATTGTCACTGAATTAAGGCGCCAACCATCGTCAAAGAGAGCGAAATCGGCTTCTCCGGAGCCGCCGCGAACCGCAAATCGTGTGGCTAACGGAGGCATTTCGGTATAAGTCCAATTAAATAAAGCCTGCGCGACCTTAGAATCACCTTCGCCTATCATCTGGATTCCTGTAACCTCTACTGACACGGCAGCAGGTGTATTGGGAACAATGCTATTTTCGAATTGCGTGATCTCGCGTAACGCTTCTGGTGTGAGTGCGCCATTTATTATGACACCCTGCGCCTCAGCATCACCATACGCCTCGGAGCGCAATGGTATCGAAGATTTGAGTCCGTTAATCTGCGGGCTTTGATCAATCAGTGCCGACGCAGCTGACCGAGAAAGGTCAGCCTGACCACAAGCAACGAGAAATAAAAAGCTATATGATATCAGCAGCATCCGGAAAATTTTGGGTATTCGTGCCACCGTTTCAGACTGATTTCCGGCGGTTGAGCATCGGTGATGTTGCGCTCCCAGCATAAATGTCTCTCCGCTAGCTACGCCCGGGGTTCCCATTGGGAGTAGTCTGAAATCTGTTTTTTGGTGACGCACCGTATTGGGTGCCGCAGCTTGTCGCGAAGATTTGGACAGTCGTTCACGATACGGAGCCATTTGCATTCCATGGCCTGCTCAGTTCCGGGCGTTCGTGGCAGTTCAACTTGTCCGCGTCCCGGGCCGACGGGCATTCGAGCGGTGCGACAGTCACTCGTTTTCTGCCATGGTCCATATTGCACTTCGGCAAGCGCAGGGATGCTGGATAATGAAGCAAAGGTGATAGCGATCGCCGTCACTATGAAATTCCCAAATACCACCGTTCTCATTTGCCCCCCCCAAACAGTCTTAATTTAATACATACTATAGTTGATAATCAGATCAGGCTGGCGGCGTCAATGCCTGTTGCATGGACATGCGAAAGCTCATTGGCACGAATGTGCGCAACGCACGGATCGCCAATGGGATGACACAGGAAGAATTGGCCGAACGCTCTGGCTTTAGTCAGCAATACATCAGTGGGCTGGAACGGGGCCGACGCAACCCCACCATCGTTTCAATCTACGAACTGGGTCAGGCGCTTGGTGTGAGTCACGAAGCGTTGGTGGCAGCGACGGATCAATAATCTCGCGCATGGCTATCATCTGATCGCTGCAACACGACATCCGCTAACGCCAACGCCTCAAACAGCACCGTATTGCGCGGCTCATTATCAAAGAACCGCCGCTTCTTCGGCTTCCACGCGGCAATGTCGGGGTAGCGTTCCGCGAGCGCATCGGCTTCGGCATATTTGTTTGGATAGCAGCACTGACGAGTGACGGCGACATCAAGCAGCTCATTGTGCGACCCGATACGCGCGATGGCTTCGATCAGCGTTCTGGTATTGCCGCCTTTGTGCGACGTGTCGGTTACGCGCTCGATCACCAGCACATGGGGCTTGAGTTCATTGATGAGCTTCTGCGCATGTCCCGCCGCTGCAACACGCGACTTGGCCGCCCGGTTGGAAATCCGCCAGTCCATCAGCCGTTCCCCCACGAAGAACACCACGCCAATCCGCCCAGTGGCCACCGCAATGGCCAGCAGTCGATTAGGCTCCATGAGCGTCAGGCTGGGCTTGTAATCGGCGTTCGAGTTTTTGCAGGCTGGCTTCGCGGTTGAAGGTGCCAACGTAGCTTCGCACCGTGCTTGGAAGCGTCGTCATGCGCTGCGAAATACCGTGCTTTGTGGTCGCCATAATCTGCGCGAACAGCGCTTCAAACGAGCGGCCAAAGATCAAAGACAGCGAGCAAATCTGTTGCAGCGTGGGCAGCGCGCGTCCGCGCTCAAGGGCAGACACTCTTGATTGATGGACGCCGAGCAACAGCGCAGCGTCACGTTGTGTGAGTCCCGCCTTGCGCCGTGCAAGGCGCAGGTCGAGAGCAAATTCGGTGGACATAGGATTGATTAAATTACGACTTCTAATGCTGCCCAGCTTAGAGTTTCAAAACGCCCCATTCTAGGAGGCGAGAAATGCGTCGTCGGTATGTGTGGCACCCTAGATAACAAAACCACCAGCGTGGTATGAAAGCGCATCGGCGGAAAGGTGAAACCTTTCCGCTGCCTCCATTCCACGTTGGTGGTGTATCTAGGTGCCCCGTGATGGTGTCTGATAGACAGAATAGCGGGGTTGGGTCACGTCATGCTAGTCAGCCGCGCATCGCAAATGCAAATACACGACTGTCTAGGCGTGATGACGAACGGGTGGCGGAATTCTTTCACATCGCCGCTAACACAAAAAAATCCGCCTCATAATCGAGGCGGATCAGGTCAATATTCGCTGGCGAGCATGATCGTCAGAACGCGGTGCGTGACGTCCTTGTCGGCGGGATCGGGGGAACCCGCTTCGCGCAACGCATCAAAATAGTCGATTTTGAAGAAGAGGCGCTCGCCAAGAACATCAAGCGAACCAAAATCATGCTCGCCATGCGGATCATTGTCGTCGGTGAAGCGATCAAACGACCGCACGGCGTTTAGTGCCGTCGATACAAAGAGCGGCCCTTTGTCATCTATACCGGCGGTTACCAGCACCGATCCATAGCCAAAGCCACGACACCGAAACTCATCGTTCAAATAGCGAATCCGCGCCTGTCTGGCCTGTTCTATCACCGTTCCCATCGTCATCTCCTTGCGCATGGGTGGCCGCCCGAAGTGATTTCAGGCGCACCCGGCGCAAGGCGATGCGGGGAGAAGAACGAATCTGTGATCAGTGTATGCGACGACACAATGGGGGCTAGACCCCTATTTATGCACCAAAGCGATATTTCCCGACGACGATTCAGTTGAGCCGTCAGATATGCGGCATGGCGTGATTTGAAGGACTAGGTTGAACCCGGTGCGCAGCAGACAATGCCGGGATGCAAGACCCCATCACCATGCTCGGCGATGCCTATCATCAATATGGTGATCGGCCGTTTGGCATTCGCCTGCCAGATCGCCTGTCCCATACATATGCCATCGGCCAGACGGGCACGGGGAAATCGACCTTAGTTGCCAATTTGGCAATACAGGATGCCAGAAACGGCATCGGCTTTTGCCTGATCGACCCACACGGCGATCTAGCCAGTGACCTCTCGAGCCGCCTCACCGTCCCGCACCACTATTGGGACGTGGCCGATCCACACTGCCCTTATGGCTATAATCCATTAGCGCGGGTGCCGCCATCGCTGCGTCCTTTGGTGACGTCCGCCCTGATTGAAACGCTCAAAAAACAATGGGCCGATTCCTGGGGCGTCCGCATGGAGCATTTGCTTCGATACGCCGTGCTGGCGCTGTTGGATCAACCGAGCGCCGACCTACGCGACATTGTGCGTCTCTATACCGACAAAGACTTTCGCCGGGGTGTGGTCGCCCATCTGCACGATGAGCAAGTGCGCACCTTCTGGACGAAAGAGTTCCCCAACATGAACTACATGAACGCTATCGATGGCGTGGCCCCGATTGCCAACAAGCTGGGGGCATTTCTGGCGCATCCCGTCATCAGGCGGGCCATCTGCGAACCGGCGCAGCCGCTACGCTTTCGGCAGATCATGGATCGCGGTGAAATCGTAATCGTGAACTTGGCCAAAGGCCGGATCGGTAGCGACATGGCCAATGTGCTCGGCGGCCTCATTACCTCCACCGTCATGCACGCGGCCTTTTCGCGCCACGGCGGTGACGAAAAGGCGCGCCGACTCTTCATGCTTTATGTCGATGAGTTTCCGTCCTTTACCACCGAAGCCTTTGCGAACTTACTTCCAGAATCGCGAAAATATGGTCTGGGCCTTGTCTTGGCGCATCAGCACGTCAGCCAAATGACAAGCGCGGTATTCGATGCGGTCGTCGGCAACGCCGGGACGATGATCGCCTTTCGCGTCGGTGCGAACGATGCCCCCACAATTGCCCGCCAGCTCGACATGGCCGATGCTCACGCTCTCATCACCCTGCCCAATCATCACGCGATGGTGCAGTTGATGGTGGACGGCAGAAAGACACCGGCTTTCTCGGCGCAGACATGGCCGCTTGCTATCTGAATGATTCATATTGGTGCGTCTAGCGACGACCGCGCCCACCCATACAATGGTGCGATGGAACCTTCACCCGAACTCGAAGCCTATCTTGAACTCTGCAAGCGCATCTACCTGCGCATGGAGCGCGAGGGGACGTGGCCGTGGTCCGCTGATTCGACGAATCCCGAGGATGTGATAGATTCGAGTGATCATCACGATGATGTATGAAACAGTGCTTTGGGTATGTTCGTGTTTCGACCGTCAAGCAAGGCGACGGCGTATCTTTGGAAGCCCAGCGGGATGCCATCATAGCCTTTGCGAGTCGCCACGACATCGCCATCAAACAGTGGTTTGAAGAGAAGGAAACTGCAGCTAAACGCGGACGACCCGTCTTCAACAAAATGGTCGGTGAGCTTCAGCGTGGCAAAGCACAGGGCTTGGTCGTTCATAAAATCGACCGTTCGGCGCGCAACTTCACTGACTGGGCTAAGATCGGTGACCTGCAAGACGCCGGGATTGATATTCACTTCGCCACCGAGACGTTGGACTTCGGATCACGCGGCGGACGCCTCACCGCCGATATTCAAGCTGTGATCGCAGCCGACTTCATTCGCAACCTGCGCGAGGAAACCAAGAAGGGCATTACTGGCCGACTGAAACAGGGTCTCTATCCGTTCAAAGCCCCGATTGGGTATCTCGATAACGGGGGCGGAAAACTCAAGACGTTCGATCCACTGCGCGCGCCGCTCGTCAAGCTGGCCTTTGAACTTTATGCCACGAGGACATATTCGTTGCGCCCGCTTCTTGCGGAACTCAACCGGCGCGGCCTCACCAATCGCAGCGGCCAGCCACTGACCCTGTGCGGGTTAGAGACGCTATTAAACAACCTCTTTTACTGCGGGATCATCCGCATCAAGCGCACCGGCATGATATATAAGGGCGCTCATGATCGCCTGATTTCACCAAATCTGTTTGAGCGGGTGCAGAATATCAAGTCCGGCAGATCAGGGCCAAAAATCACCTCCCACAACCACCTCTACCGTGGCCTATTTCGATGCGGTTTATGTGACGGGCCGATGGTGCCAGAGCGCCAGAAGGGCCACGTCTACTATCGCTGCCAGAAGCCCACTTGCTCCACCAAAACCGTGCGCGAGGAAACGCTCGTCGCAGCCGTTGAATCGTGTCTCGAACGAACGCAACTTACCGACCAAGACATGAAAACGGCTTATGCCGCCATTGATACATGGGTGACCACAGCCCAGAATGACGATGCAAAAAAAGCGTGGTCGCTCAAAATGGCCAATCTCCAGAACCGCATCGACCGCCTTACCGATGCGCTTATAGATCGGTTGATTGATCAGGATGCTTATACAGGAAGACGGCAGCGGTTGGCGATGGAGGAGGAGACGCTCAATCAAGAGCGCGCAGAATTGGCAAATTTAGGTGCAAAAGCGAGCAATATGCGCACCATCATCGAACTGGCGAAAAGCCTTCATTTGAGCCACCAATTGGGCGATGCAGCGGAAAAGCGCCAAATGGTTGAAATGGCTATATCGAACCGTGTTGTGCGCGGGAAAAACGTATATTTAGAGCCGTCAAATTGGCTCTCTGAGTTGAAAAACACCGTTGGTGTTCTCTGTGGTGCCCCAGCCCGAGACACAGATCGAACTTTGATCGAGCAACTGGCGGTGCAAGTGTCAGATACCCAATGGGCAAAACTCAACGTGTTCGATCAAAATCCCAAACCACAGATCGGCGTTCGGGACTGTGGTCAAACGCCGCATTGAGTATATCCCAAGCCAACCACTGTCATAGATCCTCACATTTCGAAAACTCGAATAAGGAACACCCCAGTGTATAACGTCGAGCGTCCATGTGTCGTTTTATCGGTGCGCACGATATAGGCCGAACGCTTCGGCCAGACGTCTTCGTCAGGAGCTTCCGCAGCGGGACCGACGTCAGCGCCGATGTATTCGCGCCACGATGAGATTTGGGAGGGGTCGTTGCGGTAGTGGTTGCACATTTAGTCCAGATCGCGCTAATATAATCTAATATGCCCGAGAACAAAAAACGAAAATCAAACATAAGACTCATAATTCTGATCACTATACTTATATATTCAGCAAGTAGCTTTTACGTAGAACAGAGAATTTGTAAACCGTTGATACATAATCGACAATTTGCATGGAACTATCAAGAGGATATATTGTGTAAAATACCTTCAGTTCAAGAAATTGTTTTGTCTGTTGGTCTTTTAGGCTATTTATTATTTAGCGGCGAGAGTCTCTAGTCGAGCTCGCCTAAACCCAATTCCAATCAATCCAAAACCCAAAATAAACATTGCCCACGTTTCTGACTCAGGAACCGCTGCAGGAGACGTGAAAACCTTAATGTCACGAATCGAAAACTGTGCGTTACGAGCGCCAGCATTATTTAGCGAAAAGAGTAGCTGACCAGATTTGCCCGCAAAATCACTCACCGTTAACAATCCGGAACTGAAAAACTCGCTCGTTTGAAAGCCGGTGCCAGTTCCTGAATATAGAAGTGTATTACCAAAATACAAAGTCAACCAATCACCGTCCCCTCCGTTAAGCCACGCAAAATCAAATGACAGAAATTGTGCGTCACTGGCAAACGTGTAGTTCTCGATCCACAGATAGGCGGGCGAGCTTTCTGTGCAGGTTACCACTGTTTCCTGACCATTTATTGCGCAATTAAACCTAAGCCAATCGTTTGGACGCAGCATGATAGTCTGTGAGGGCAAAACGAGATTTTGCTGTTTCGGATCCCATGGTCGCCCGGTGAGGATTTCCGAAAATCCACCACCGTATCGGGAGCATCCGAAACCGCCCACCGCCAAAGAGCATCCGTTATTTATTATCGAACCCGCATACCATTTATGAACACCAACATGGTCACGGTCGGCTAGTTCAATGTCGAGTGCCTGCGCCACTCCTGTAAAAGCAGCTCCTGTTGATGGAGTCGGTAGAGAATAATCACGACCAAAATAGTTATCAACGACACGAACTTCGTCCTTATTGAGCAAGCTACGAAATATTCGTTGGTCTGCATCACCACCGAGTGGTGTGAATATGTCATTTGGTCGAATGCCAAGGCCAAAGGGTCTGTCGAGAATTGTAAACTGATCTACCTTTGTTCCTGAAGCTGTGAGCCAATGTGCCGCATACGCATTTACATGTGTCCCAAGGCTATGGCCGATAAATTGAATTCCGTTCTCAAAATTGCCGCCCAAAACTGCCAATTCGGTCGCAAGCAATCTACCTTGATAAGCAACTTGCGCGGTCGCTGAACGGAGTGCTTCAGCGGTCGCCAATAGTGTCTTTGCATCATCCCAATATACCTGAATCACATTCACATCATGAAGGTTAGGAGTGATGTCCGTAATTTGATCTGCCATATCCCCAACCCAGCTGGGATCACCAGTTATCGGCACCGGCTGCCACCCATGTGTAATAATGACAGTCGGTCTGGAGGGATCGAAATCGACGACATTTCCTTCAAGGCGGATTGGCTTAGGTGCCGTGGTCGGTGGTGGAGGGTTGGGCAAAATGGGAACGATCCCAGACAACCCCGTCGTAAGCGCAAAATTATCAAGTGTCGGCGTGATGATGTTTCCAGCCCGCACATCGGGATCGGCCATGATCACACCAAAGGAATTGCTGCCGAAGGTGTAGGGGCCATTCTGGAAGTCGAAGGAAAATGTCTGACCACTACCGGCTACGCTGCCGCTTACCCGACCATCAGACGATACATAGACCGTCGGTGTGATCGACTGCCCAAATTGGAACGTCGAAGCCAGTCGCCCAATTTCTTGGCCGTCGAAAAATAACGACACCGCTGAATTGTTGAATAATTGTCCTGATCGGATGAAGCCGACTTGCAGCCCTGAGCCTGCCCCACCAAGGACAGACGATCCGAACGAAAAGAAACTTTCAAAGCGATTACCGAACCCATCAAGCCCGTTGGCTTCGGTGAGCGTAGCAGTTGCGCGGGTAAACCCACTGAGGTCAGCCGTGCGATAGATACCAGCGACACTGCCATTGTATAGCTGTGGGGCAAGCGCGCCATTCTGGATAACCAGCCCATCGTTCGGGTTCCCTTGCATAGGGAGCCAGCCATTGCTCACCGCACCGTCAGGGCGATTGAACGTATCGGTGAAGGTTTCGACCGCAGCCACTGCAGGCGTTGCGATTGCCAAGCCAATGCCAATGGCTAACCGCTTGCAATATCTGATCATCACCGCCCCCAATCATTCCGCTGTCAAAATGACTATCAATCGCACCAACAACAGACAAGGGTCTACGTCCGATAACCAAAGATTGCCGCCAAGTTCGATGTTGCGCTGAAAATCTGCGCCATAGAATGTAATCGTGATAGCTTTCCCACATGCGCGATGACCCGACTCGAAACCTGTCTCGACGCCAGCGGGAATGTCTGCGGCTCATGGGTCAGCTTAAAAGCTCCAAAGAGATCGCCCGAGAGTTGAATATTAAGCCGCGCACCGTTGACAGCTATCTGGCTACCGCCGTCACACTTCTTGAAGCAACCGACCGCCGCCATGCCGCCCGCATCTTCGCGGAATGGGACCAATTCCCATTACCGCAAAAATTACCATCGCAAACATTTCGGGTAGCAGATTCCCCAACTATTCCGTCACCTTTCGCCTTGCACACCAAGGACGAACGGGAGCCGGTCAGCTTCTTTGCGGAACCATCCACACCAGTCGGTGAGTATGGGTTTCCGCCAGAAATGACCCGGTTACCGCTCAAAGGGATGGAAAGGATTCTCGATGAGTTAACACCGACCAAACGATTGCTGTTGATACTGGTGGCGACGCTGCTGTGCGCCGTCGCCCTCGCAGCCATCATCAATCTCGTCGATGCCTTAGCGCGACTAGCCAAAACCACACACTAACTCCAAGGACATCAGTATGAAAAAAGAACGCACGCAGGCTGCCACGATGGTGGCTGACTGTCTCATGCCGACCGAAGCGTCGATCAATGCGGTCGTCGGTAATCTGGCGGCCCTCACCACCGCCATGCTCAATGCCATAACCGTCGGCAATTTGCCGATAGCAACCGCCAAGGATGCTTTTGACCGCCTCGGTGAAGCCAATGCAATGGCCATTCAGATGCGCAGCAAGGTGTTGGACCTTCATGCGAGCTTAAACGAAGCGAAATCTGATATTGGCCTCCGCGAAGTGAGCTTTGGGGCGTGGCAAGACTGCCCGCCGATGAAAATTGCGGGCGATAACAGCGGTAATGCCGTGGTGCGTCTGGCGGCTTGATAATTGTGGCATTGACCGACGCCTATTTGATAGGCTTCGGTCAATGCGATGATGATCAACGTCGCCTTTGGTTTGGTGCTGCTTGTCGCCTGTGCCTATGCGGCATGGCGCGGGGGATCACCCGAACGGCTCACCGCTCTCATCTTTGTCACGGCGGCCGTATCGACCGCTATCGTTGATGCCCTCGAACCAACGGCTCCCGGTCACACCCGTTTTGGGGTGCTGATTATCGACGTCATCACCCTGATCGCACTGCTTTCAATTGCGCTTTATGCCCATAGGATTTGGACAATTTGGACTACGGCCCTGCAGTTGCTGACGGTGATAGCGCATGTGGCCAATATAGTGGCCCCGAGCCACAGCCCGTGGGCCTATGCAGCGTCGATCATCTTGTCCGGTTTCCTGATGCCCCCTATTCTCGCCTACGGGACATGGCAGCACCGCAAGCGGCAACATGCTCACGGCACGGATCGAGCTTGGAGTCGCTTTTAGCGCCACTGCTAGAATCAACGTCAGCCCAGATAGCAGACCGGTTGCTAACGGAGTTTGGCAGCTTGCGGGCCGTGGTAAGCGCCCATGCCGGACATCTTCGCCGAGTGCTGCACGACGTCGAGCCGGTGGTGACCTTTATCGGCGCACTTAATACCGCCATTGGTGAGTATCTGCGCACGGACCTGTCGATTCGTGCTCCAGGTATCAACGAGCAGCAGGTCAGGGATTATCTGCGCTATCGCCTCAGCACCGAGCCGGTGGAGGTCGTGTATGGTCTCTATTTCGACATGAAGGGTCAGTTGATCTACGACGGCCAACTGGCGCGGGGTTCGTATGACCGTTGCCACTTGCACGCCAAAGAAGTCGCGCGAGTGGCGCTTGATGTGGGGGCATCGACCATTATCATTGCGCACAATCATCCGTCGGGTGACCATATGCCAAGCAAGGCGGACATAGCGCTGACCCGCGAGGTGGCAGCGGTATGCAAGCTGGTGGATACGCGGCTGTATGATCACATCATCGTGGGGAACCCCGGCTTGAGCAGTTTCCGGGATGAACGGTTGCTTTAATGGGCGGTAACGAAGGGTTCATAGGGAACAATCTATCGGGGCCGTTCGCTCGATTGGGGGGCGAGGGAGGATTGCTATGCCCGGACAATCGCAACCGATTGCTGCGCCCGACGTGGATGTGCTGTTACGGGACATGACTAGCATCATTGATCGCTTGGACGAGGCGGGCCTGACGGGAGCAGCCGCGCGCATGGCGATGGCGATTGACACCTATCAGGAAGAGCGGCGTCCGGAGGGGTTCAAGTGGCGGAAGCTCGGGGCGCGGTCGGGGGAGTGTGGGTAGTCGGTCACCCGACTGATCCGCGTTTAGCATTGCGTCAGTCGGTCATGTGCGGACTTGCGACATCGAGCTACGACGATTGCATCTTTGCCATATGCGCTGGTGAGTCGCGCGCTTGACCTGATTCGCAAATAACTGAAAATCTTGTCCAGCTTTTTTCTGGGCGGCACTAGCCTTGGCCGAAGCAAAACTTGCAGTAATCAGCCATTCTTTACCAAATTCTGAGCCATCTAACTCTCTGAATTCTGGGCTTGATTTAGCTTGCGATTTTCCACCGGTCGGATAGGTTACATGACGGTAAAACTTTTGATCATTGGAGTCGATTTTATGACGCTCTTTGTAACGATCTCACCCGGTCTGGCGGAACGCCAGCTTCGCAGGAGTTTTACCCATGAGGAGCCTAAATCCTAAAATATCGGCCAGCGCCGGTGCCCGCCTAACTGGCACCAGCGTACTGAACCTTTGCGCTTTTAGCGCCACGGTAAGCTGCCCTAAAAATTCGGGCGGCTTTTTTCGTGCCCGCAGCCAGTCGCCGTAGCGATATTCCATAAAAAAAGCCGCGCCGATGTTGCCATGGCGCGGGATAGGAAGTTGGGGAAGAGCAGGTGAGGGCGCAGGAACGCCGTATCTCAACCACTCTCCCCCGGTATTGGCGACGAAACCGCTTTCCCTGAGAGGAATTGATGATGGGTATCATCAAACGATTTTGGCCACCAAACACGTTTAATTTCGTCCGCTGGGTCGTTGCGACCAGTTGGAATCTGAAGCATCTCGGTGACGCCTTCGTTGAGGCGCTCAACCGCGAAATTTCGGCGGAACTGAAGAACTATATTTTGACGTGGATGCAGCGCGGCGATCATAGCGGCCCGACCGGCAATGACCTGCCGAACCTTTGTGGTCACATTATCGCGGAAATGTTTAACATATTTATCGCACACCTGTCGCAAGGCGGCACTGTCGCTGTCGTCTTTGTCTGGTTGCTTTGCGAAAATGTGGTTCAAATCATTGAACTTCAACACTGGCGTAAGCGTCACCACAACCGAATCTTGCCGATGGCTTAGACGGCGATCGTCGACCGAAACAACAACACGTTGTCGTTTCGTAGCGGCTCTTTGCAGAGTGCGCGACGACACGGCAACATCTACCCTCAAGTTTAGCACAAAAAAGTCTCTTTGAGTCAATGGCTTGCGCGCAATTTTGGTGCTAGCGCGGCGCGCAACCACATTGCCAGTTCGGCCAGCGGTATCCTGTGTATGGGGTGTGGCAAATGAACTGGCATTCAGCGAAGTCAGTGGAGAAATAAAAGCATCGCGTTGCTTCAGCTCAATCACACCTAATCCCTCGGTCACACGGCGACATTACCGCTACGGAAACCTCTCAATGCGACCTATTGCGTTTTGATAGCAGGTGGTATCCGCTCAATTTTTCGGTTGTGCAAGAGGGTATCGGAACAGACACATATCGTTGCCGAAAAGGTGTGCCAATTTGGTAACAGCCTGATCCGTTGATCAACCCGCCGCTATTTGCGTTTCGCCACTTTCGTCCCAGCTTTCCGCCCCAGCCCAATGGAAATCGCCAGCGCCCGCCGCCGTGCCGCATAATTCGGAGCCACCATCGGATAGGTTTTTGGCAATCCCCAGTGCGCCCGATAGCTGTCCGGCGTCATCCCATGATCCGTCATCACATGACGCTTGAGCATTGTCATGGTTTTGCCGCAGCACAAGCAGGTCAGGGTGTCAGGTTTAACCGAGGCACGGATCGAGACCGCCGGTTCCGCCTTTTCCGCGACCGCCGTATCGGAAGCAGCACCCCCGAGCGCCGTATCGGAAGCAGCACCCCCGAGCGCCGCTAGTGCCATATGCACATTCCCGATCAACACCGGAAGATCAGACACGGCCACACTGTTATTGGCCACATGCGCCGCCACAATATCAGCCGTCAACGCCAGCAGGCTTTCAGTTTCTTCGATCATCGGTATCCCTCTTTGCTTATCCGCAAGTCAGCCTGTCGGAATTGAACTTTCGATAGTTACTTCTGCCAACGCACGCAAATCGCCTCAATGCCGCATTATTTTGCGTTGCCATCGATGGAATTGGCGGTCAGTATTACGAAAATTTGAGCGAGCTATAGCGCCAACCTTGGCCACAATAGTGACGTGGTGGCGTATGATGAGGTTGAATCGTGTGACAGTGGTAGGCGTAAACAAGGAGTCTCAGATACAGGAAGGGTAAATCATGACAGATTGGCCGCACCAAAGCCTTGTTGATTCATTCTACGGGAACCCACGGGGAAAGGACGATCAACCAAGTCCCGCTTGGGAAAGCGCCAACATCGTAAAGGTGAAGGCACCGTGGCCACTTGTGACCGCATGGGACAACGCGCCAGTGTCAGGTATTCGTATCCATACCAAATGCGCCTCAAGCCTCTCGTCGATCCTATCCGCGATTTGGGTGGCTGCGGGCAAGGACGTCCAGAAAGTGTCAGAGTGGGGAATGCACCTCTACGGCGGCGGGTACAACTTCAGATTGATGCGCGGCAAAACGCGATTGTCGATGCACTCATGGGGATGTGCAGTCGATTTTGATCCATCGCGTAATGGCTTTGGCGATGCCACGCCCAACTTCGCGAATTACCCACAAGTGCTGCAAGCCTTTGCCGATGAAGGTTGGACGTGGGGCGGACCGTGGAGCACTCCCGATGGTATGCATTGGCAAGCCGCCGATATTTAACGAGGCCATCGGATCGTCAGTTGAACTGTAGTTCAAGCAGATTCATCAGTTAATGATCCGTGCCACGGGCGCCATTGCAATCCGCCTGATCCAATACCCGCAATCGGGCATCGGATCGTCAGGCCCGAGAAACACAATCGACCCATTTACACCAATGAACTCTTGATTTGCCCGCACATCGCCGCTCATCAGGATGTATCGCGCCAAGCGCGCGAGATCACGGGCAGCATCACGCGAAAACGTCTCGTCGGAAAATCCAGCAGCCAATTCATACCCAACAAATGCTGCCAGCCCGTGCGTCTGATGACCAACGCGCTCAGCGCCGAGAACCAATGCAATAATCGACAGCACCGGCGGATCGCCAGTGTCGTTCCATTGCTGTAGCAGCGCCGGAACATCATTGGCTTGCGTTGTCTGGCCCGAAAACAGGAATGTGAGAGAAGTAGTTTCGTCCGCTGGAAGATCAGCAAGCAGCATCATCAGAGCTTTCGCGCAAAGCAGCTTTTCAATTGCAGTGGTGACGTCCCAAGCGGGGTGCCCGATACGAATTGTGTTACCGCCATCAGATTCAAAGGCAAGATTTGTAGGTAGTGCGTCGTGAATACCTGTGTGGTTCGACCTATCGGTCTCTATGCCTGCAATCCAAAACATCGCCCACTCCCAATCGCCTATAACCGCTGAAGTCGCCGCCATCCCACCATCAAACGAGGATTTTCCCCCACGCATTCAGACCGTCCCGCTTCTCCGCCGCATAGCTATGCAACGCATAAGTCCTTGCCGTCACCCCCTGCGGCGCATGGTTCAGAACCCGTCCCACCACCAATTCGGGCACACCAAGCCGCACCATATGCGTTGCCACTGTCCGGCGCAGATCGTGCAACCGCCACGGCTTCAGTTCCAATCCGCCAGACAACAAAAACGCATCAATCCGTTGCTTAGCCTTGCTATACCCCTTCACATGCGTTTCGCCGTCGCTTGACCACACGTAAGGCTCAAACTGTGGCGCGGCCTTGAGAAGCTCAACTGCCTGCGGCGAAAGCGGCACCAGATGCGCGCGGGCTGATTTGTTATCTTCGCTTGCGATCACCCACGTCCCCGCAAAAATTCTCTGTTCCTCTTTTATTCTTATCGCACCTATACCATTGAAGCAAAATCGAAATACGTGAATCACCTAGCTCTCTAGTTATTTAAAATAGTGCCCCGGATAATTTTCGCAAAAACAGCGTTCGCCGCTTCTCCTAACGTAGTGCTTTCAATGATATGTTTAGTAACCTGTGTTTGGTTTGATTGGACCGAGTCAAGCGCTTCTCTGAAGCTAATTTCGGGATGCCTATTTCTAATTATTGCTATTATTTGTGCGTATTTTTCAATTTCACTTGGAATTTGAAGCTCTGTAATAGATAAAAAAGATATAACCAAACCAAGATCATTTGCTTTTAACCGGAGCGCATTCATCAGATCAGCTTGTAAATCAGCAGAGCAGGCCACTTCCAACGCTGAAATATTTGAAATATGTGATCTTATTGATGAAACCGCTTCTTCTTGAATAGTTCTATCTGGCGAAGTAATATCAGAAAACTTATATGGATTGATCGTTCGAACTCTTAGCTGGCCTCTGAGTTTTATCGAAACAGAGTCTTTTGAGAGGATCGTATCTGAAATTATTGTGAAATCTCGTTCTCGGGCTTCAAACTCCTCGAACCACGTAAACGGCGGCCGCCAAACTATTCCTTCTGTTAAAAAATTATCACTGCGCCTTTCTCCGAGAGTTACCAGTAAACCGATATAGCCAATGTTAACTATAAAAACTATTCCAAAGAGATTAAATGTAATTGCTGCGCCGACAATTGCAGCGATCACAACAACAACACCCACTTGTTTCAAAAGATCTGGTGCGTCAAATTGCGTGACAATAGGCCAATAGATTAAACGGGTAGCGATCAATACTGTCATCATCATCAAAATGAATGATACAAAACCAGCAAAAATTGCTTTCGAACCTTGAATTGGCGTCATTCGCACATTGACCTCCTCATTGTTTCTGCTAATGCCCTGAAACGCTACAATCGGGAATAGAAAAGGCCGCCATCCTGTGAGACAGCGGCCTTTGAAGATTCAGTTGCTAACGCTTTCTGATGGACCGAATGGCATTCCGGTTGGAGACGTAGATCGTAAGAGCCAAAGGAACAAGCGCGGGTAGCGCGACGGCTAAGAAAAAGGCGTGAACACTGAAAACTTGATCTCCATAAGCTGCCTTGGCAAGCATCAAGCCAATTGTAGCCGACAAAGTGAGTGAAATTCCCAACAGCATCTTCATTTTGAACGCTTTCTAGCCGACCTTCGTCAGCTCATTTGAGTTGACGAAAGGCCAGATAGACCTACCTAGATTATATCATATTCAAAATATTTGTCAATATAATCAATTGTTTAATCGAAGTTGCGGTAAACAAAGTACGCGCTCTTTATCGCTAAAGCCGCATGTTTCTGGAAATGCGCAGCTTCGCCACAATTTCGGCGGGACGCCAGTGTGTATTCGTCGCTCGCCAGCGTCGTGACCTTATCGTTGACCCAGCAAGAACCCTTCCCAAGCAATCATCAGCGCCCGCCGCCGCTCAAATCGATCCGACCGCTGATAGGCGCGCACCACTTCGGTATCGACGATATGCCCCAGCGCGCTTTCCTTCACTTCAAACGGCGTATCAGTCTGTTCCTCAACCCACGTTCGAAATGTGGCGCGGAAGCCATGTGGGCGAGCGCTATGCCCGAGCCGCTTCATCAGTGCCGCCATCCCAGCATCCGATAGTGGCTTCCCTTGCGACGATGCGAACAGGTAACTGCCGTTCGCAAGGCTGCGGCAAGTCTCGATCACCGCAATGGCGTCAGCCGTCAGCGGAATGCGACGCGCTTGGCCCGCCTTGGTGCGCTCTGACGCCAGCGTCCAGACGTCGCCGTCGATTTCATCAAACGTCGCCAGCCGCACTTCGCTGGTGCGAGCGATGGTGAGCATCAAGAAACGAAGCGCCAACGCCGCCACGCCGTCGGCCCCTTTAAGCCGATCATAGAACGCCGGCGCCTCGCTGTATGGCAGCGAAGGGATATGTTCGACCGTATGACGTTGCTTGCCCAACAGCGCGCGCGTTTTCATCGTGGCTTGCAGATCGACATCAAGCCCGAGCGCCGCCGCGTGTTTGAGTGTGAGACTCACCCTGTTGAGGCACTTGCGCGCCACTTCGGGCTTTTCATGCCAGATCGGCGCTAGCGTCTCGACGAGAGCATGTTGGCTTATTTCCTCGACGGGATACGCGCCAAGTTTGGGGATGATGTGGCCATTAAGCGGCGACAGCCAGCGCCCCGCATCGCCATCTCGTTTCAGCTCTGCCTTTCTCGCTCCAAAGCAGCCCGTGATCGCTTCCGCCAAGGTTAGGCGCTTCACGCCATATTTGGCCTTGTGACGCTCAAAGATCGGATCGACACCATCGCGCAATTGCTTGCGGGCCACCGCAGCCCGTTCACGCGCTTCGCCAATTGAAACATCCGGCCAGCGCCCAAGCCCCATCTCACGGCGCTTGCCCGAAACCACGAGACGGAGCATCCACTTGCCAAACACCCGGTCGCGTTTGATAAGCCATAGGCCTTGGCCATCGGCGTATTTCCCGCGATCAAGCGACTTCGCGGACATCTGGGTAAGGGCGTTATAGAGCACAGTGACCCGAACTAAAGAGGCAATTTCAGTCCACCTTATAGGCCACCTCCGTGCATGTGAAAAGGCGAAAATCTATGTTCAGCGATGAGCAGCCGAATTTGGGCAAGCCTCTGGAAATCTGGGATTGTGCATAGCGATGTTCAGCTATGATTTAGCGCTGTGATGCCTCTTCCGGGCACCACAGTTTCAGCGCGCCTCCACGATCTCCTGTCTGTCGGCCAAGGCCGACGGGGGAGGTTCGAGTCCTCTTCCGGGCACCATTTCCCCTCAAAGATTACAAACTTCGTGCATATCGCGCGCGGTGGGGTTTGGTTTTTTCTCCCGGTTTCGACTCGGCTCCTATGGAACATAACAGGAACTTAAAGTGTAGGAAAGCGGGTTTACAGCGCGGGGTGCGGCGGGCAGTTACGGGAAGCGAAGGGGAATTTCTTGAGCCGCCAGCTGATCAACGAATATCGCGCCGACCTTGACCAGTTAAAAATGGTTTCGGGCAGTCGTCGCGAAACAAATCTCCGCCCAGCCTTTGCCCGATTGTTGCGCGCTTGGGGAAAACAGAGCGACCTTGTCTATCTGGAAGAGCATCAGAAGCGCACTGAGAAGGGCAATCTGATCTCTATCGACGGCGCGTTGACCGTAAAACTAGGCATTCCGTTCGGCTATTGGGAAGCCAAGGACGAAAATGATGACCTCAACAAGGAAATCACCGACAAATTCCGCAGGGGCTACCCACGCGATAATATCATTTTCTCCGACGATGTAACTGCCGTCCTCTATCAGGACGGGCATGAACAGATGCGTGCGGCAATGGACGATGCCGAAACGCTGCTGCCATTACTCACCCGCTTTTTCGCGCATGAGCGGCAGGAGATTGCCGATTTCAAAAAGGCAGTGAAACAATTTGCGGTCGATCTGCCCGCCGTGCTGAGCGCACTTCGCGAAATTATCCAGACCAAGCGCGCCGCAAGCGCAGACTTTGCCAAGGCGCAAGATGCGTTCCTGAAACACGCCCGCGATGCGATCAACCCGGCGGTGGACGAAGACGATGTGCAGGAAATGCTGATCCAGCATATCCTGACCGAAGATATTTTCGCCAAGGTGTTCGAAAACCCCGATTTCCACCGGCAGAATAATGTCGCCGCCGCGCTCTATGCGCTGGAAGACAAATTATTCGGCTATGGCGAGAAGCAACGGCTGCTGAAGGCATTGCAGCCTTATTATGCCGGGATCAGCGCGACCGCCGCGGTTATCGAAAGCCACACCGAGAAACAGGGTTTCTTGAAAGGCCTCTACGAGAATTTCTACAAGGTCTATAACCCGATGGCCGCCGACCGGCTGGGCGTGGTCTATACACCGGGCGAAATCGTGCGCTTCATGATCAAAAGCGCCGACTGGCTGTGCGAAACGCATTTCGGCAAGAACCTAATCGACAGGGGTGTGGAGATTCTCGACCCCGCGACGGGAACGGGCACTTTCATCGTCGAATTGCTCGAACATTTCCGCGGCAATCACGACAAGCTGCGGCATAAATATAAGGAAGAGCTGCACGCCAACGAAGTGGCGATATTGCCTTATTATGTGGCCAATCTGAATATCGAGGCCACTTATGCGGCGATTACCGGCCAGTTCGCCGAATATCCCAATCTGTGCTTTGTTGATACGCTGGACAATGTGAATTCGTTAAAGGGCGTCAAAGAGGCCACTCATGTTGGGGACTTGTTTGGTAGTGTTAGCACCGAAAATATGGAGCGGATCAAGCGCCAGAACCAACGCAAGATAAGTGTGTTCATTGGCAACCCACCGTACAATGCCAACCAACAGAACGAGAACGATAACAACAAGAACCGAACTTATCCGTTCATCGATGCCAACATCAAAGCGACTTACATCAAAGCGAGCACGGCGCAGAAAACCAAACAATATGATATGTACAAGCGCTTCATTCGCTGGGCAAGTGACCGCTTGGGTGACGAAGGCATCATTGCCTTCGTCACCAACCGCGCCTTCATTGACGCGCATCAAGATGACGGATTTCGCCGAACGGTTGCGAAAGAATTTTCCGAAGGCTGGGTTGTCGATCTTGGGGGAGACTACAAGCAGAAGGGCGTTGGTGGCACCGGCAATGTATTTGGGATTGGCACTGGTGTTGCCATCAGCTTTTGGATCAAGCGTAAGGACCACACCGGCAAGCTAAAGCTATCATATATTCCGGCACCGTCGGGGCAGGGTGACGATAAGCTGAGTTGGCTAATATCGGTCGATTTAGGTGGACGAGGTTGGACTCTGATATCGGAAAGAGACGATGGAGCGTGGATAAATTTGCCTACCGAGAGTGTCGATGGGATGTTGCCTCTCGCTGACAAAAAAACAAAAGGGCAAAAAGGAAGCTCTCAAGATCGTTCGATTTTCAAATCCTTTTCTCTTGGTATTTCAACCAACCGTGATGATTGGCTCTTTGATCGTGACAAAAATAGGCTGAAATTGAAAACGAAGGAATTGGTCAAGGTCTACAATGCCCTTCCGGCCAAGCCAGAAAGTTTTCCAGATTCGATAAAATGGTCTCGAAACCTTAAGCGTCGATTGGCCCAAAACCGCAGGGAGCAGTGGTCTGAGAGCCACATTATCAGGTCCATCTACCGGCCATTTAGCAAAGAGTGGCTTTATCGCTCGTCAGTTTTTGTCGATGAACTTGGCCACGCTGATTCCATATTTCCAACGGGAGTCCTGAACCCTTCACTTTGCGTTTCAAAAGGGAAACGGGGGAAGTTTGCTTGTCTTTCGGCGAATGAAACGCCAGCGTTAGATTGGTTTATCCCTGACGCTTGCCAATACTTCCCCCGCTACCGCTACACCAAGTCCGGCGAGCGGGTGGATAATATCACTGATTGGGCGGTGGCGCAGTTTGTGGGGTTTTACCTTCCCCCCTCCCCTTCAGGGGAG
>JANLSJ010000022.1:0-16400 GCA_031362355.1 Sphingomonas sp. | reverse complement strand
ACGGCGCGTCAGGTAGCCCGAGTTCGCCGTCTTCAACGCCGTATCCGCGAGGCCCTTACGCGCGCCGTGGGTCGAGTTGAAATATTCAAGAACGGTCAGACCTTCCTTGAAGTTCGAGATGATCGGCGTTTCGATGATCTCACCCGACGGCTTGGCCATCAGGCCGCGCATACCGGCAAGCTGCTTGATCTGCGCTTGGCTACCACGCGCACCCGAGTGCGCCATCATGTAGATCGAGTTGATCGGCAGTTCGCGGCCATCCGGGCCCTTTTTCACGGCGCGGATTTCGTCCATCATGGCGTTCGCCACCTGGTCGCCGCAACGGCTCCACGCATCGATCACCTTGTTGTACTTTTCCTGCTGCGTGATCAGGCCGTCCTGATACTGCTGCTCGAAATCCTTCACGAGTGCGCGGGTGTCATCGACGGTCGCAACCTTTGAGTCCGGGATGATCATGTCGTCCTTGCCGAACGAAATGCCTGCCTGAAACGCGTGCTTGAAGCCAAGGCTCATGATCGCGTCGGCGAACAGCACAGTCTCTTTCTGGCCCGCGTGACGATAGACGATGTCGATGACATCGCCGACTTCCTTTTTGGTCAGGAGGCGGTTGACGACGTCGAACGGCACCTTGTGGTTCTGCGGCAGGCATTCGCCGAGCAGCATGCGACCGGGGGTGGTTTCGAAGCGTTTCATGAAGCTGACGCCAGCTTCATCGACCTGCGGCACGCGGCTGATGATCTTGGTGTGCAGCGTCACGGCCTTGGCCTGCAATGCCTGATGTACTTCGACCATGTCGGAGATCAGCATCCCTTCGCCGGGCTCATTTTCCTTGAGCATCGACAGATAATAAAGGCCGAGCACCATGTCCTGCGACGGCACAATGATCGGCTTGCCGTTCGCGGGCGAGAGGATGTTGTTGGTCGACATCATCAGAACGCGCGCTTCCAGCTGTGCTTCAAGCGACAGCGGCACGTGCACGGCCATCTGGTCACCGTCGAAGTCGGCGTTGAATGCCGAGCAGACCAGCGGGTGAAGCTGGATTGCCTTGCCTTCGATCAGGACGGGTTCGAACGCCTGGATGCCAAGTCGGTGAAGCGTCGGCGCGCGGTTGAGCATGACGGGATGTTCGCGGATAACCTCGTCGAGGATGTCCCAGACTTCCTTGCGCTCCTTTTCGACCCACTTCTTGGCCTGCTTCAGGGTCATCGAGAGACCCTTGGCGTCAAGGCGTGCGTAGATGAACGGTTTGAACAGTTCCAAAGCCATCTTCTTCGGGAGGCCGCACTGGTGCAGCTTGAGTTCCGGTCCGGTCACGATGACCGAGCGGCCCGAATAATCGACGCGCTTGCCGAGCAGGTTCTGGCGGAAGCGGCCCTGCTTGCCCTTGAGCATGTCGGACAGCGACTTCAACGGACGCTTGTTGGCACCGGTGATCGTGCGACCGCGACGGCCGTTGTCGAACAGGGCGTCGACCGATTCCTGCAACATGCGCTTTTCATTGCGGACAATGATGTCCGGCGCGCGCAGTTCCATCAGGCGCTTCAGTCGGTTGTTGCGGTTGATGACGCGGCGATACAGATCGTTCAGATCCGACGTCGCGAAACGGCCACCGTCCAATGGCACCAGCGGGCGCAGTTCAGGCGGAATGACGGGCACGACTTCGAGGATCATCCATTCGGGGCGGTTGCCCGAATCGATGAAGCTCTCGACGACTTTCAGCCGCTTGATGATCTTCTTGGGCTTCAACTCGGACTTGGTGACAGCGAGCTCGTCGAGGAGCGCCTGACGTTCACCAACCAGATCGAGTTCCTCGAGCATGCGGCGCACCGCTTCGGCACCGATCCCGGCGCTGAACGCATCTTCGCCATATTCGTCCTGCGCTTCGAGGAGTTCGTCCTCGGTCAGCAGTTGGAACTTTTCGAGCGGAGTCAGGCCCGGTTCGACGACGATATACGCTTCGAAATACAGAACACGCTCGAGCTGCTTCAGCTGCATGTCGAGGAGCAGGCCGATGCGCGAAGGCAGCGACTTCAGGAACCAGATGTGCGCGACGGGCGCGGCCAGTTCGATATGGCCCATGCGTTCGCGGCGGACCTTCGAGACGGTGACTTCGACGCCGCATTTTTCGCAGACAATACCCTTGTATTTCATGCGCTTGTACTTGCCGCACAGGCATTCATAATCCTTGATCGGGCCAAAGATGCGCGCACAGAACAGGCCGTCACGCTCGGGCTTGAACGTGCGGTAGTTGATGGTTTCGGGCTTCTTGATCTCGCCGAACGACCACGAACGGATGCGCTCGGGCGAGGCAATCCCGATCTGGATCTGGTCGAATGTTTCCGGCTTTGCGACGGGATTTGCGAAATTTGTAAGTTCGTTCATGTCTGGTCCCTCTTGGGATAAAAATTAAAAAATCTTCAAGTGGCCGTAACGATTGAGGATGATCGTCGTCAGAAGAGAAGTGCCGAACGAAATTAGTACAACGGCAATTTTTCCTCCCAAGTAAACTCCAAGCGACACTAGGGCGATACACGCGACTGAGGCGATAATCGTCCTGTACTTTGAGCTACTGATCAACCCTCGCATATCCTCCGCCTTCACTCCGCCGCAATTGCAGGCATTTCGTCCTCGTCGACCTTGTCGATGCTGGTCAGTTCGACGTTCAAGCCGAGTGACCGCATTTCCTTGACCAGCACGTTGAACGATTCAGGGATGCCGGCTTCGAAACTGTCGTCACCCTTGACGATGGCTTCGTAAACCTTGGTGCGGCCGACGACATCGTCGGACTTCACCGTCAGCATTTCCTGCAACGTGTAAGCAGCACCGTAAGCCTGGAGCGCCCAGACTTCCATTTCGCCGAAACGCTGTCCGCCGAACTGTGCCTTACCACCCAGCGGCTGCTGCGTGACGAGCGAATACGGCCCGATTGACCGTGCGTGGATCTTGTCGTCGACGAGATGGTGCAGCTTGAGCATATAGATATACCCAACCGTCACTTTGCGGTCAAACATGTCGCCGGTGCGACCGTCATACAGGTCCGACTGGCCCGACGTATCGAGACCCGCCAGCGTCAGCATGTCGGACACGTCGGCTTCACGCGCGCCATCGAACACCGGCGTTGCCATCGGCACGCCATTTTTCAACAGACCCGCCATTTCGACAATGTCTTCGTCTTCGCGGGCGTCGATCTCGGCGTGATATTTCTCGCCATACACCGTTTTCAGCCGCTCACGCACCGCGGTCGGGGGCTTGCCAGCCTTGCCTTCGGGGTTCGCTTCGCGCCACGCTTCCAGAGCATCAGTGATCTGTTGACCCAGACCACGCGCGGCCCAGCCGAGATGCGTTTCGAAAATCTGGCCGACGTTCATGCGGCTTGGCACGCCGAGCGGATTGAGCACGATGTCAACCGGCGTCCCGTCGGCGAGGAACGGCATGTCCTCATTCGGCAGGATGCGGCTGATGACGCCCTTGTTCCCGTGACGGCCGGCCATCTTGTCGCCCGGCTGCAGCTTGCGCTTCACCGCGACGAACACCTTGACCATCTTGAGCACGCCGGGGGGCAAGTCATCGCCACGCTCGAGCTTTTCGACGCGGTCCTGATATTTGGCGTTGATGAGGCCGACGGCGTCGTCATATTGCGTCTTGACGGCTTCGAGGTCCGACTGGCGGGCATCGTCTTCGACAGCGATTTTCCACCATTCGAAATGCTCGACGCTTTCGAGCAGCGCAGCATCGATCTTGGCGCCTTTCTTGACGCCCTTTGGCGCGGCGCTGACGGTTTGACCCAACAGCATTTCGCGCAGACGCGACCAGCTCGCACGGTTAAGGATGCCGCGTTCGTCATCGCGATCCTTGGCGAGGCGATCTTTTTCCTCGGCCTGAATGGCGCGGGTACGGTCATCGATGTCGATGCCGTGACGGTTGAACACGCGCACTTCGACGACCGTTCCGGCAACACCGGGCGGCAGGCGCAGCGACGTATCACGGACGTCCGACGCTTTTTCACCGAAGATCGCGCGGAGCAGCTTTTCTTCGGGCGTCATCGGCGATTCACCCTTGGGCGTGATCTTGCCCGCGAGGATGTCACCGGGTTCGACTTCGGCACCAATGTAGACGATCCCGGCTTCGTCGAGGTTGCGCAAGGCTTCCTCGCCGACGTTGGGAATGTCGCGGGTGATGTCTTCTGGCCCGAGCTTGGTGTCGCGCGCCATCACTTCGAATTCTTCGATGTGGATCGATGTGAACACATCGTCCTTCACGATGCGTTCGCTGATCAGGATCGAATCTTCGTAGTTATAGCCATTCCACGGCATGAACGCGACGAGCGTGTTGCGTCCGAGCGCCAGTTCACCGAGTTCGGTCGACGGACCATCGGCAATGATCTGCTTGGCGGTGATGACGTCGCCCACCTTCACCAGCGGACGCTGGTTTATGCAGGTGTTCTGGTTCGAGCGCTGGAATTTTTGCAGCGTGTAGATGTCGACGCCCGAATGGCCGGAGTCGACTTCGCCGGTGGCGCGGATGACGATGCGGGTGGCGTCGACCTGATCGACGATCCCGCCGCGCTTGGCGGCCACCGCCGCGCCCGAATCGCGCGCAACGGTTTCTTCCATGCCGGTGCCGACGAACGGCGCTTCGGCGCGCACCAGTGGCACGGCCTGACGCTGCATATTCGATCCCATCAGCGCGCGGTTGGCGTCATCGTTTTCCAGGAACGGAATGAGCGATGCCGCAACCGACACAAGCTGCTTCGGGCTGACGTCCATCAGCGTGATGTTGTCAGGAATCGCCATCAGGAATTCGCCCGCCTGACGCGAGGAGACGAGTTCTTCGACAAAGCCCTTGGTTGGGCTCAGTTCGGCGTTGGCCTGCGCAATCGTGTGCTTGGCTTCTTCCATCGCCGACAGATAGACCACGTCGTCGGTCACCTTGTGGTCGACGACCTTGCGATACGGCGTTTCGATGAAGCCGTACTTATTCACACGGCTGAACGAAGCCAGCGAGTTGATCAGTCCGATGTTCGGGCCTTCGGGCGTTTCAATCGGGCAGATGCGGCCATAATGCGTCGGGTGAACGTCGCGGACTTCGAAGCCTGCACGTTCGCGCGTCAGACCACCCGGCCCGAGCGCCGACACGCGACGCTTGTGCGTCACTTCGGACAGCGGATTGGTCTGGTCCATGAACTGCGACAGCTGCGACGAGCCGAAGAATTCGCGCACGGCGGCAACCGCAGGCTTGGCGTTGATCAGGTCGTTGGGCATGACCGTCGAGACATCGACCGAAGACATACGCTCCTTCACGGCGCGCTCCATGCGGAGCAATCCGACGCGATACTGGTTTTCGAGCAGTTCGCCGACCGAGCGCACGCGGCGGTTGCCGAGATTGTCGATGTCGTCGATTTCGCCCTTGCCATCTTTCAGGCCAACAAGCGTCTTGACGACAGCCATGATGTCTTCGCGACGCAGCGTTGTGTAATCATCAGGCGCATCGAGTTCGAGGCGCATGTTGAGCTTTACGCGGCCAACTGCGGACAAGTCATAACGATCCGCGTCGAAGAACAGCCCGGAGAACAGCGCTTCTGCCGTTTCGCGCGTCGGCGGTTCGCCGGGGCGCATGACCCGGTAGATGTCCGAAAGCGCATGGTCGCGGTCTTCGGCCTTGTCGACTTTCAGCGTGTTGCGGATCCACGGACCCGTGTTGACATGGTCGATGTCGAGCAGGGCGATGGACTCAATGCCTGCCTTGTCGAGCAGTTCGAGATTTTCGGCCGACAGTTCGTCACCCGCTTCGACATAGATTTCGCCGGTGCTTTCGTTGATCAGATCGATTGCCGAGTAACGGCCGAAGATTTCCTCGGTCGGGATAAGGAGCATTTCGAGCCCGTCCTTGCCGGCCTTGGTCGCGGCGCGGGGGCTGACTTTCTGGCCTGCCGCGAACACGACTTCGCCTGATTTCGCGTCAACAACGTCGAACATCGGCTTCTGGCCACGCCAGTTTTCGCTGACATAAGGAACCTGCCAGCCGCCTTTGCCGCGCACATAAGTGACGGTGTTGTAGAATTCGGCGAGGATTTCTTCGGGGCTCATCCCCTGACGCACGACGTTGAACTTGCCGCTCTTCACGCCGTCTTCGGTCTGGATCGAGTTATTGTGCGCATTCAGCGGTCCCGTCGGATCCTTGATCGTCACATAATCGTCGCGGACTTCGATGATTTCGCACACCTGCGTGCCGCTCAGCTGGACAAGGTCGCCGACCGCAAACGCGCCCTTTGCGTCCTTGTTCATCACGACTTTCAGCGTGGCATTGCCGAGCGACTGGAGCAGCGCCGTGACGGGGAGCTTGCGCTTCCGGTCGATGCGGACGTTGACGATGTCCTTGGCGTCGAATTCGAAATCGAGCCAGCTTCCGCGGTAGGGGATCACCCGCGCGGCGAACAGATATTTGCCCGACGAGTGCGTCTTGCCGCGGTCATGGTCGAACAGGACGCCCGGCGAGCGGTGCATCTGCGACACGATGACGCGCTCGGTGCCGTTGATCACAAATGTGCCGTTGTGCGTCATCAGCGGCATGTCGCCCATATAGACGTCTTGCTCTTTAATATCGAGAACCGAACGGGTTTCGGTTTCGCTGTCCACTTCGAACACGATCAAGCGAAGCGTGACGCGCATTGGCGCGGCATAGGTAATCCCGCGCTGGCGGCATTCCTCGGTATCGAACTTGGGATCTTCAAGGACGTAATCGACGAAATCAAGCTCGGCTGTGCCGGCGAAATCGCGGATCGGGAAGACGCTGCGCAGCGTTTTTTCAAGGCCCGACACATAGCCGATCGACGCATCCGAGCGCAGGAACTGCTCATATGATTCGCGCTGGACTTCGATCAGGTTGGGCATCGCCACGACTTCGTGGATGTTGCCGAAAACCTTGCGAATGCGCTTTGAGAAAATCGCCGGAGCCGCTTGGGTTGCCATGGTCGTTCGTCGTCCTTGTGCGTCCAGGGGATTGAATCCCCACGAAAAAAAGTGCGCGCTCCCTTGTGGGGGAACCGCACTGGCAGCGTATGATAACCTGTCCAAAACCCCCAATGCGTCGTGCTGAACTCCGCCGAGCCAGCATGTCCCGAGGGCGGGAAGGCGACCGTCATCGCCGGGTGGCGAGGGGCAGTCGGGAATGTTGTATGAGGTGCATATAGGGAGCGGGGGCGGGGATGGGAAGGGGGTTTGTTGGAGGGGCAGTCAGTCGTCGCCTAGAGCTCGTCGTCATCGATCTTTGCAGCGGTAGCCCGTCCGTCTATCAAAAGATTGTCAACCACGTCGCGGATTTCACGCCAGTGGATCCCGCAATTTCGCAAGTTGTGTGTCGTAATTACCAAACCATCATGGTAATATCGTTGACTGCAGTGAGGCACGGGGACGCTGCCGGGACGATTGCACTGGATGATCATGCCGCCCTGTGCGGGTATGGCGGTTTCGGAAAGACACCAGGTACCTTCAGGAAAGTTCGACGATTTGGCGCATTTTAGGCCCGCCCAGCTTGCTGATCGAAGCGGCTTGTCCAGTTCGTTGCGTGTGCGCTCGAAGTCGCGACGCGCATAAGCGTCCAAAGAATCGTCGGCTTGAACGGCTGAAAGGCTGAACTCCAGTTGTTCGTGAATCACCTTGTCATAGCAATCGGGTGCAAGGGTCGCATTATACGGAACAATCAGATCAAAATGCTTTGGATCAATTTTGAGATACTCTGGTTCTCTCGCCACCTCGTCTTCGGTTGGCGCGTAATCACCGTAGAGCAGTCTCTGCGGGAAGCAGTAACGGACGGACGCCACTGTGCCACAGCTTAAACCGAGACGGCGCAATCGGACGTCTTCAAACGAATCGATCTTTTGGGGCTGCGGCACTTCAGTTGTCAGTGGCTCCGCCGCAGCATTCGGCACTGATTGCGCGATAAGCAAGATGGCGATGATTGAAATGCGTACCTCCACAAACTCGGGTAGCGGACTAGCTCGAAAGCCTGAACAAAATTTGAATGATGGGAGATTTGCTAACTATTATCCGCCAACATATAATCCTCGCTCGGAGACCCATCATGGCAAGCAGCGTCAATCTCGGACCCAAGCTCGAAGCGACGGTCGATAACCTCGTCAAGAACGGCCGCTACGGCTCGCGGAGCGAAGTGCTGCGCGAAGGGGTGCGGCTGGTCGAGGAGCGCGAGGAGCGGCTTAAGGTGTTCGACGAAGCCATCAAACGCGGGATCGCCGATTCAGACGCGGGGCGCGTGAAGCCTGCCGAGGAAGTGTTTGATCGCCTGCTCAAAAAATATGAGGCGATGGCGGCAAAGCGCGCTGCGTGATTGTCAATTTCACCGAGATGGCGGCGTTCGATCTGGAAGAGATCGGCGACCGTATTTCACGCGATGATCCAATCCGTGCAGCGACCTTTGTTTATGAATTGCGAGAGCGCTGCCGTGGTCTTGCAACTTACCCGAACCGTTTCCCAAGCGTCCGCCAGTATGACCAGTATGCGCTGCGAAAATTGTCCGTTCACGGCTATCTGATTTTCTATGCCGTCAAAGCCAAGTCGATTGACATCATGCGGGTCGTTCACGGTTCGGTGGACTGGATGACGTTGTTCGATATTCCGTTGGAATGAAAAAAGGCGGCTTCCTTTCGGGAACCGCCCTTGTTCGTAACCAGTAAGCCTGAGCTTACTTGAGCTCGACAGTCGCGCCGGCGGCGACGAGCTGTGCCATGACCTTGGTGGCTTCGTCCTTCGACACGCCTTCCTTGATTGCCTTTGGCGCAGCTTCGACAGCGGCCTTGGCTTCGGTCAGGCCGAGGCCGGTGATCGCGCGGACTTCCTTGATGACCGCGATCTTGTTGCCGCCGTCGCCCGTCAGGATGACGTCGAATTCGGTCTGCTCTTCAGCAGCCGGAGCCGCCGCCGCCGCAGGACCAGCAACTGCAACCGCAGCCGCAGCCGAAACGCCCCACTTTTCTTCAAGCAGCTTCGAAAGTTCAGCCGCTTCGATAACGGTCAGAGCCGACAGGTCGTCGACGATTTTGTTCAGATCAGCCATGTTGATATTCCTTCAATGATAGTGAGTAACCAAACCAAATCCCCACTCCGTTCTCCCTGAGCTTGTCGAAGGGCTGTCCTACTTTGCCACCATCGGTGCAGAAGAAGGACAAGGCTTCGACAGGCTCAGCCCGAACGGCGTCGGGACAATTATGCAGCTTCCTTCGCCGCGTAAGCGCCGAGGACGCGGGCGAGTTGCCCGGCCGGTGCCTGGATGATCTGCACGATCTTGGTTGCTGGCGCTTGCACCAGGCCAATGATCTTGGCGCGCAGTTCATCGAGCGAAGGCAAGGTCGCAAGTGCCTTCACGCCATTCACGTCGAGGAGCGTATCGCCCATCGCACCGCCAACGAGTTCGAACTTGTCGTTCGTCTTCGCAAATTCCACGGCCACTTTCGCGGCGGCCACGGGGTCGGTTGATGTGGCAAAACCCGTCGGGCCTGTCAGCATATCGCTGAGCGCGGCATAAGGGGTGCCCTCAATCGCGAGTTTGGCGAGCTTGTTCTTCGTGACCTTGAAACTGGCCCCGGCTTCACGCATTTTCGTCCGCAGATCGGTCGTTTGTGCGACTGTCAGCCCGAGATTGCGGGCGACGACGACAACGCCGACTGTGGCGAGGCTTGCGTTCAGACTGGTAACCAGATCGGACTTTTCAGTACGGTCCATGCCATTCTCCACGTGTTCACATGCGCCGACATGACGCATATGTTGAGCCGCAAAGTATCGCTGGATAGCGAGCCTATTGCGGCCCGCCCGAGGGGTCTGGTTACCCGACGCACCCATTCGGATGCGGCAAAAACTGTTCCCCGTCTCGGCTGGAAATTAAGAACGCCGAAGTGCCTTCACCAACTGTCTCGGACGGCCCAGCCTGCGCGAACGCCGGTTGGGTGAGCGCGGGCACATAGCGGGATCGGCGCGGAGGTCAAGACCGGTGGCGGCAATCCACTAAACGAATCGTTTAGATACGACGCGTTCCTGATGGGCTAGTGGACTCTCGAGAGTAATCGAGGACGCTGATATGGGCTATTTGGATTTAGGCTCAACCGGGGCGGTAAGCCGCGCAACGTCCGTCGCGACGCGCCTGCCCGAAACGCCGCTGGCCGCTGCCCAGAAAATTGTCGCCGATGCGACAAAGGGCAAAGCTCACGACATCAAGGCAATCGACGGCAAACTCGCCGAGATCGCGACGAAGGACCCGGCGCGCGCCGCCGATGTTCGCAAGGCCGTCGAGACTCTGCTGTCCGCAACGGAAGTGGGTGAACTACGGCGTGCTACCGATCAGCGCGCTGCCGTTGCAGCGGGCAAGCCTGTTATCGTCACTTTGAAGGATGGCACAAAGACCGATGGCCTCGGCGTGCGCATTTCCGGCACTGAACCCAAATATGAGCCGACCAAGTGGAACAAGGGCGTCGGTTCAGCACAGCAAGAGTATAATAATTGCTATGCCTATGCCGTTAATGACCTGTCGCTGACACGTGATTCAAAACCCCAGCCTGGCGAGCGCGCCAATGTTCCGCAGAATTACTTCACCGATAGCAAGATCGATATTGGCAAGCTGAAAGCTGCCATTGCATCAGACGGCAAAACAACCGGCATCCAATGGCTCGGTGACAAACCGTCGGACACGTTGAAAGCGCCAAAAGGCAGCTACATCGTTGCGCTGGTCGTCGATAACAAGGACGGGATTCAGGACTATCATTGGTATCGTCACAATGAGGATGGTTCATGGAGCGGCAAAGGCGGCAATGGCCCGGCCACCAATCTCGATGGCGCAGGAAAACTCATTGTCGACCCGCGCACGGCAAACCGGTTCGTTGGGACCGATGGCGCGGGCAATGAATTGAACTATGTGAAGTTTGTCGGCTATTATGCGGTGACGCCCGGCGCTCAGGTCGGGCCCAAGCCATAGGACGTCGTTCTGTGTATGCCTTACAGCATTCCGCGTTGCGATATTGCTGCATCGCAATGGCGGTTGCGTCGGCTGGCTGTGCCCCGGCACGCGGTCCTGAAAGTGTGCAAACCAACGTCACCCCTGCCGGAGCGACCATAATAATGCCGAAACTATCCGACCTGAAACTCGACGACACAACAACGTATGATGATGTGGTTAGTCGCTGGGGAAAGCCCCGAAACTTTGGTCCGGGCGACAGCATTCGGCTCTATGGTCTGGACAGCGACGAGCAGCTTTGGTTGACTTTTTCATCGCCCGATGCGGGGACTTTGACTCGCGCGGTTGTGGTCGATGCGGGGCCAGCGCCAAAGCCACGCGTTTTGGTCGACGCCCATCCGCTGACCAAGAAGCGTCGTTGCGATCAGCTTAATTTGAAGAAGACGACCAGCGCCGCCGAAGTGAACGCGGCGTGGGGCCCCCCCGATAATGTGATCGGATCGGGCATCGACAACTGGATTTACCAATTGGCCGATGGCACATCTGCTTCGCTTATCTTTTCGGCGGGCAAGGTCATCAATGCCACTGGCTGCACGTAGAGGCACATAAAAAAGGGGCCGGAACTTACGTCCCGACCCCAATTTTTGACGTTAGTGGTGCTTAAGCGGCCACGTCCGCCACATCGATTTTGATGCCCGGGCCCATCGACGACGACATGGCGATCTTCTTCAGATATTTGCCCTTGGCGCCCGTCGGCTTGGCTTTGGACACCGCATCGACCAGCGCATCGAAATTGGCGCGGAGGTCTTCAGCGGTAAACGATGCCTTGCCGATGCCCGAATGGATGATCCCGGCCTTTTCAACGCGATATTCGACTTGACCACCCTTGGCAGCCTTGACCGCTTCACCGACATTCATCGTCACGGTGCCGAGCTTGGGGTTAGGCATCATGCCCTTTGGTCCCAGGATCTTGCCGAGACGGCCAACCAGACCCATCATATCGGGCGTTGCAATGCAGCGGTCGAAATCAACCTTGCCGCCCTGCACGATGTCGAGCAGGTCTTCGGCACCGACCACGTCAGCGCCTGCTTCGCGGGCTTCATCAGCCTTGGCACCCTTGGCGAACACACCGACGCGGACGGTTTTGCCCGTGCCCTTGGGCAGCGTGACGACACCACGGACCATCTGATCCGCGTGGCGCGGATCGACGCCGAGTGCCAATGCCACTTCGATGCTTTCGTCGAACTTCGACGTCGCGTTCGCCTTGGCAATGGCGATGGCTTCGTCGATGCCATGCAGTTTTTCGCGGTCAACGAGAGCGTGGACTTTTGCGCGTTTTGTCAGCTTTGCCATGATTTAGCCCTCCACCACTTCGAGGCCCATTGCGCGGGCGCTGCCTTCGATGATCCGCGTGGCGGCGTCGATGTCGTTGGCGTTCAAGTCTTTCATTTTCAGCTCGGCGATTTCGCTGAGCTTGGACCGCGCGATCTTTCCGGCGCTCACCTTGCCGGGCTCTTTCGAACCGGATTTCAGGTTGGCGGCTTTCTTGATCAGGAAGCTGGCCGGTGCCGACTTGGTGATGAACGAGAAACTGCGGTCCGCATAAACAGTGATGACCGTCGGGATCGGCATGTTCTTTTCAATTTCGCTCGTCGCGGCGTTGAATGCCTTGCAGAATTCCATGATGTTGACGCCGCGCTGACCCAATGCAGGCCCGATTGGTGGGGACGGATTTGCCGCGCCGGCTGGCACCTGCAACTTGATATAACCAGTAATCTTCTTAGCCACTTACTCACCCTTTCTCAGGTTTAGCGGTGTTAGCGGCCTTATCGGCCTCCCGCAGTTTCGTCGCGGCAAAGCCGCGCCGTCGATCCTCGCTAGGGCGAGGTCGGCCGGTCGAGCGCCGTCATGTGATTAGCGACGCTAATCATTTGCTGCGCTCGACTTGCTCGAATTCCAGTTCAACAGGCGTTGCACGCCCGAAGATCGATACCGACACCTTGACGCGCGAACGGTCGAAATCCAGTTCCTCGACAATGCCGTTGAAGCTCGCGAACGGGCCGTCAAGAACCTTGACGCTGTCGCCGATTTCGTAATCGACCTTGATCTTGGTCTTCGGCGCGGCGGCAGCTTCTTCCTTGGTGTTCAGAATGCGCGCGGCTTCGGCTTCAGTGATTGGCTGCGGCTTGCCCATTGACCCCAGGAAGCCCGTCACCTTCGGCGTGTTCTTGACCAAGTGATAAACGTCGTCGTTCATGCTCAGCTTGGCGAGGACATAGCCGGGAAAAAACTTCTTCTCCGACTGGACCTTTTTGCCGCGCCGCACTTCGGTGATTGTTTCGGTCGGCACTTCGACCGATTCGACCAGTGCTTCGAGGCCAAGGCGTGTCGCGTCGGCCATAATGGCGTCGCGGACCTTGTTTTCGAAGCCCGAATAAGCGTGAATGATGTACCAGCGTGACATAGTGCTCGTTTATCCTACCAGCGACATCAGCGACTTGACGATGGCGCCAAACGCCGAATCAAGGCCGAAGAAAAAGATGCTCAGCACGACCGTCATGATGACGACCATGATCGCGGTCATCATCGTCTCGCGGCTCGACGGCCAGACGACCTTTGCCGTCTCGGCGCGCACTTGCCGGATGAATTCGCCTGGGGTCGTCTTTGCCACGCTCGTTTGCCTTATATGCTCTTGCAGACAGCCGCCCGGCCCCGGTCAGACCGGAATGGGAAGAGTCGCGATGTCGCGAAGCGCGCCGCTTAGCGCCGTTACGGGCGCGATGCAAGCGGCGCTCTTATGTCCGCTACAGCCCGAACGCGATGCCGACGCGGCCGCCGGTCGACCCCTTGCGCGATGATCCCGCAACGCCTGCGTTGATGTAAACCTTCCGCGCGACCCGACCGATGACGCCTCCGGCGAACCCTTGCTCGCCGCGATAGGTCGCGAGGTTGAAGTTCACACTCACGGCACTGTCGGGCACGACCATCATCCCGCCGAGCGCCATCGAGGCGGCGATCCCGGCGTTGGCGCCATCGAGACCGCGATTGAGCCCCGCAATCTGGCTGGTGTGCGTCGCAACGGTATCATCAATGAGTGCCTGCGAGACTTGGAGTTCGGAGATCATTGACGATTGTGCGGCAAGCACAGCCGACGATTGCGCGCCTTTGCCGACGGTCCCGCTGTTGTCGATGGTCAGGAAGAATTCCTGCCCCGCTTGTGCGGCGTCTGACGCGCCAATGTCAGCAATGGAAACCGACGTGCCCGTGGTGCCGAGGCGGATCTGGTTGGCCGCCGTTGTTGCCGAATTGGTGCCGATTGCCGTCGAGCCGCTGTGCACCGCAGCCGCCTGAAAGCCCACGGCAGTCGCCCCGACGGCTTGTGCACGTGAGAAAGTGCCGAGCGACGTCGCGTTTGCCGATGTGCCTTGTGATCCATAACCGAATGCCAGCGCATTTTCGCCGCCGGCATAGGAGGCGTTGCCAAAGGCGACTGTGCCGAGCCCGTTCGTCTCCGAACTTGCGCCGACGGAGAAAGAGTTGCCGCCGACCGCTTTGGCATTGGTGCCAATCGCAAGCGCGCCTGCTGATTGCGCTTTGGCCCCTTGGCCAAGGGCGATGGTGTTGGCCTGCGATGCGTTGGAATCGGCCCCGATGGCAATGGCATTCGCGCCCGCTGCTGTGGCAAGAGCACCCGTGCCGTTGACCTTTACATAGGCAGTCGCCGCATCAAGCTGGCCCTTGTTCACGGCATCGGTCGTTGCCGTCCCGGCGGCAAGGCCCGTGATCCGGCTGCCGTTCATCTGGATGCCATTGGTCACGCTGACCGTGGGCGTGATCAGGCCGGTCTGATCCAGCTTGGTCACTTCTGTGGCTGTGATGTTGAATTGAAGGCCGTGGAGCGAACGCCAGGCACCCGTCGGATTGCCATTGATGTCGAGGATCGGTGCGTTTGTTACGGCCGAGTTGGTCACCACTGCGGTGCCGCCAAGGGTGCCGAAAACAATCGCGCCATCGTTGTTCTGATTCTGATACTGTCCGGCCACAGCAACCGAATTGCCATTGATGATCGGCGGGGATGAGGCCAGCGAATAAGCATAGTCGCGCCCGCCACTGGCTGCGACGCCACCCACAATGTTGACCGCCAACGAATTCACCGTCGTCGAGACGCCGGTATATTCGTAAAATTCGCCGGGCGTGAAACTTTGCATTGTCGATGCGACGCCAGCCGCTTGTGCGTTCGCAACGACGAACGAGAGCCGTCCCGTATAGTTCGTCGTGACGTTCGCCGACACCGCGGCTGGGTCATAGAAATTGGTCGCGTCAAAGTTAAATTGCTGTCCGTTCACAAGTGATACGGGCACACCGTCTATTGCCAGTGCGCCGGCATAGTTGACGACCCATTCGCCCGTGACACGCGTTGTGGCGCCGCCCACCGGCGTCTGCGTAACCGTCGGAGCACCAATGTTGCGCGTGCCCGTCGTCGTGCAGGCGCTGGCCGCGGGCAACCCGAATTGCGAGCTTGGCGGCGCACCGACCGGATAATTGCATTGCATATCGCTAAGGGGAACTTGCGGCGGCGCAACAATTTGGGCGTAGGCCCCGTGTGCGATCAGACTTGTGGCGACTGCGCTCGTCTTGAGCATGTGGCCAACCGTCGTGCGGCGAAATTTGGAACGCATCATTACCCGTCTCCCCAAAGCAAACAGGGTCGCGGTTACAAATGCCCAATGCCGAATGTTTTTCGCGCCCCTGCCTGCGTTATTAAATCAAAAAATTGACCACGCAACCGTCTGTTTTGGGGCGGTGAAACCCACATATGGTCAGGATGGGGTTACACCGGTCTACTTTGCTTTTGGTGCGGGCACGGGCGCACCCGGTTGCGCGTTCGCGATCTGCGCCGGGTTGATCGACACGCCAAACAAACGCCAGCGCCCCTGCACCCATTGGTAATAGAGATCAAAGCCAATCGCGGTCGGGCGCAGGCCGAAAAATCCCTGAACCTGAAGGATGTCCGCCTGGACCATGCGCGGCGCGGTGCGATAGGTCGGCGCAAGCAGCATCGTGTTCGACAAATCGACGTTCGATGCGCGCAGGTTCGAGAATATCTGGGTCAGCTTGGCCGCGTCATTGGCAATCTGGAATCCCGGCGCGGACAGATCGCGCAGCACCGAATAATTGCCTGCGCGATTGGCATGGTCAACCGCGGCCATCGTTGACCAGATCATCTTGGCCAGCTCAAGCTCGCCGGGAACCGGGACACCCGATTGCGGCGGTGCCTGGAGCGGCGGCGTTGCCGGCTGTTGGGCCAGTGCCGGGGCTGTCACGAGTAAACCCAACGCGAAAATGATCGATTTTACCACGCAACATGCCCCTATTTCCGCCGACAATGGCGCTTCACGAACGGCAATAGCGGACAGCTTGCGAAAGCGCAAAATCGATTGGTT
>JANLSJ010000012.1:0-61398 GCA_031362355.1 Sphingomonas sp. | reverse complement strand
CGCAGTTTCACAGCTATTCGCTCGATTCCGCTCTTGCTCTGATCAAAGAGCGGCGAGGAAAAAAGGATTCCGGCAAATAGTAGTTTTATCAGCCCGCTAATCACGCGCCGCACCCCTTGGTGCAACTGCTACATAATGCCGGTTTTCTGCGGCGGGTTTGTTGGGGAGTCCGGACTGTCTGCTGTCAATTGCAAATGCGGATAACCGGACATCTATTCAGGAAGCATGAAAGGAATTGATACAAAGGGTTCGTCCAAGCCCGCATGCGTAAAGTGTATCCTATTCGTTTAGCTACTAATAATGTCAGATACCTATGGCCTACCAAGCGATGGATGGCATATGACCCTTGCATGACAAGAAAACCTTTGAAATCAGAACTGCACCATTGGTGGCCGCGAACACTCGCAGAACATTGGACCGCCGCAGATGGGATGGTCTCAGCAATTAGGCCCTCCGGTGATTTACGTCGGGCACCCGCAGGGGCATTCGGTGCAATAACCAATGCGCATCACATCAAGTTAGGTAGTCCGTGGGACTCAACTTTCGAACCGTTATTCAATCAGGCCGACGGCGAAATCTCTGAGTTCATACGCTGGCTCGCAACGCTCGATACCGGCGTTGTGAATCATGATCGGCCGATGGTTGAGCGAATTACACCGCAACTTCTGGCGATTGAGAGGCAAAACCAGCTTGCCACGGTAACCGCATCCCTTTTAGCACGCAGTCCGAGCATTCGGCATTCTATCAAGCTCGGCTTTGAACGCTTTCGTCCAAACCTCAGCCAAACCGATCCAGATCAAGCGAACGTCCTCATCGCCTCCAACCAGCGAGGACTTTATGAGGCTTACCGAAAAAGGATGGAAATCAGTGGTCGATGGGCCATTCTATTTAGCGATGAAAAGGAGTTCATTGCTGGCGACGGCTTCCTTCACAATTTCCCCGCTTCACAAGATGGCATCAACTCGGGGAAGAAACTAGTGTTGCCGATACTACCCACGGCGAGCATAGCATACATGCTGCCAATGCAATATCCAACCGAGCCGCGTTTGGTGACTCTCAGATTGGGCGGTGACGAGGTGGCAGCCTTGAATTCAATCACGCAGGTATATGCAAGAGACTTCCTGTTTTTTCGAGAAGATCAGCCAGAATTGACCGAAGCGTTCAAAATGGGGCGTCATCAGATATTCGAATATCATGGTCACGATTGGCTCGATGCCTTGCTCGATGATCTGTCGCAATACAATCGGTGGGGAGAAAACGGTGCGCCCAGAATCGCGCATAGCCGACCGTACACAGAATCTTTGGAGGGCAACCGCTGGCTTGAAGGTTTCATGACTAAGGATGACTAGCTTTAGGACTCAGAAGATTTACAGACCAATTTAGGCAGTTGCAGGTGCAACGTCACATGTGAACAAAGGGCGGTATTCAGACTATGTCTATGACGCTGCTTACGGCAGAAATCTTAGCGTTCGAAGCCAATTTCAAGATCATCGGATGATTGCAAAAAGAAGGGCGAGATTAGATTTTCCCGCCCTTCCAGAATGGTGCTCGCGCATTATCGCGCCAAAGGTGTGGGGCCGGCCGCACCTGCAGACCAGCCAACGATCAGCGCCCATACAGTTTCGAAAGAAACAGAAATAAGCCTCGTCACGTTAGTTACTGAGTTCAGGTTGGTATTCATTTTACTGTGCGCTTTTCGGCGCGAGGAATTAGAATTTTTCTTCATAGCAGTGCCCTCCAAAATTAAGACGCTCACAAAGCGAAGCGCAATAGATAATAAAAGGACGCTGATAATCAGCCAGCCTGCGGGAATTGAACCCCCCAGCACCCCGAAGAGTGTGTAATGAATATAAAGACTTCTTGGAGAATTGCAAGATTTTACGCTGTCCGGCACTGTTCGGTGTAAGGGCCTATTGGACAGTACTCCCCTTGAACGGAAGAATGAATGTAGGGCAGGTTCGGACGGGTGGCTTTTCCCAAGGGGATGACCGCAATCTTAGCGAATATGGACATCCCCTCCGTCGTCGCTCCGCACTTGATGCGGGGTTTGGCTTCTTGCGGGAACCGTTTGCGAAGGCTAGCCAAGCCCCGTGTCAAGCACGGGGCGACGGGTGGTTTTGCAACTCGGCAGATAGTTTTAACGACTGTAATCTTGTCGGCCCCGGTCAATTATCAGCCTTCGCTCATCCCCAGAATCACATCCCAATGCCGTTTTTCGAGCGGCACGACCGATAGGCGGAATTGTTTGAACATCTGCATGTCAGCGAGCGCCGGTTCGGCTTTCATCGCAGCGAGCGTAACGGGTTTGGCAAGCGCACGGACGGGGGCGACGTCGACGGCGTAGAACACGCCCTTGGGGTCGGTCGCATCGATGTGGGCGAGGCCGACGACGTTCATGATGCCGACGGCTTCCAGCCCCTCATTCGAATGGTAGAAGAAAATCGGATCGCCCAGCGCCATCGCGCGCAGGTAAATCCCGACCTGATAATTGCGTGTGCCGTCCCAGATTGTGCGGCCATCGCGGATAAGGTCCGTCCAGCTATACTTCGACGGTTCGGATTTCATCAGCCAATATTGCATGGCTGCGTCTTGCCAGCGCGATGCGGCGGGAGCAAGGCATTGGCATGACACGCAAACTTATTTCATCGGGATCGCCGTTCGAGCGGCAGGCGGGCTATTCACGCGCGGTCGTTCAGGGCGACTGGTGCTTTGTCGCGGGGACGACGGGGCCCGATCCCGACACAGGCAACATGCCCGACGATTTGGTCGAACAGACGCGCAATGCGTTCCGGATTATCGAAGCCGCACTGGACGAAGCGGGCTTTGCGATGCACGATGTCGTCCGCGCGACTTATTACATTACCGACATGGCCTATCATGACATAATCTCGCCGGTGCTGGGTGAAAAGTTCGGCGATATTCGCCCTGCGGCGACAATGGTGGTTGTCGCGGGACTGATCCGACCCGACATGAAGGTCGAAGTCGAAGTCACCGCGTTCAAAGGATAAGCACATGGTCAAAGCCATATGGAATAATGTCACGATTGCCGAAAGCGACGATACGGTCGTGGTTGAAGGCAATCATTATTTCCCGCGCGCTAGTATCGCGGCAGGCGTGCTGACCGACAGCGCGACGACCAGCGTCTGCGGCTGGAAAGGCACCGCGCATTATCATTCGGTCAATGCAGGCGGGGCGGAAAACCGCGATGCCGCGTGGTATTATCCCGAGCCGAAATCGGCGGCGAGCGAGATCAAGGACCGGATCGCATTCTGGAAGGGCGTGACGATCAGTTGATCTTTGTGCTTGGCCAAGCTATTTGGCCAAGTATGGGCATTCATGTCAACATCGGCGAAGCCAAGACACAGTTGTCGAAGCTGATTCAGGCCAGCCTCGATGGTCAGGAAGTGATCATCGACAAGGCGGGTCAGCCGCTCGTCCGGATTATACCGGCCGACGGTCGACTATCGATATCAGAGCAACGTCGATTGGCATTTGGTGCGTGGAAGGGGCTAATTCCCGACCTTGACTGGGAAGCGCCTGCGTTCACCGAAGCCGAGTGGGACGAAATTCTGGACGCCGATGACGACCTACTTGCTTGATACGCATGCAGCGATTTGGTTTGTGCAAGGTGACGAACGTGTCAGTCAGACGGTGCGCGATGTCGTCGCGGACCCCGCGACCGACCTGCTCATCAGTGTCGTTTCCGGCTGGGAATATATGCAAAAGCTCGCACGCAAGCCCGACAGGCTGCCGATCCGCGTTCCGTTTGAAATGATTGTCCGCCGCCTAAAGGCTGAAACGCTCGATCTTCAATATCGGCAACATACCCATGCCTACACGCTGCCGCCGCATCATGGCGATCCGTTCGACCGCATGCTGATTGCGCAGGCGCTCGACAACGGCCTAACTATTTTGACGCGTGACAAGAAGATTCGCCAATATGATGTCATGACCCTCTGGTAGAGATCACCCATGTCCACAACCTACACCATTGACACCTCGACAAGTCGTGCGAATCCGACGCCCGCGCCGATGAAACGGTTGACCGTCCCGGCAATCCGGGCGCGCAAGGTCGACAAAGTGACGGCCGAACCTGTCGTCATGCTCACCGCTTACACCGTGCGGATGGCGCAGATACTCGATCCGCATTGCGACATTTTACTGGTCGGCGATTCGCTCGGGCAGGTGATTTACGGGCTGCCGTCGACGTTGGCGGTCACGCTCGACATGATGTGCGCGCATGGCGCGGCGGTGGTGCGCGGGAGTTATCATAGTGTTGTCGTCATCGACATGCCGTTCGGCACTTACGAAGCGTCGCCGCAACAGGCATTTGAAAGTGCGAGCCGCGTGATGGCCGAAACGGGCGCAGCGGCGGTCAAGCTTGAGGGCGGAGCGGTTATGGCGGAGACGATCGCGTTCCTGTCGGCGCGCGGCATTCCCGTCATGGGCCATATCGGATTGACGCCACAGGCGGTTAACCAGCTCGGCGGTTATAATGCACGCGGGCGCAGCGACGCCGAACGGGCCAAGATCATTGCCGATGCCAAGGCCGTTGATGCGGCGGGCGCGTTCGCGATGGTCGTCGAAGGGGTGGTGGAACCGATCGGGGTCGAGATTACCGGGGCGGTCAATTGCCTGACCATCGGGATCGGTGCCTCGGCGCAGTGCGACGGGCAGGTGCTCGTGACCGAAGACATGCTTGGTCTGTTCGAGCGCACGCCGCGCTTTGTGAAACGCTATGCGGCAATGGCCGAATTTGTGGGCGAAGCGGCGGCGGCTTATGCCGCCGATGTTCGGTCGCGGGCTTTCCCGACCGATGATCAGATTTACAAGCCAAAACCCTGATAGAAGGCGTTGCGCACGCGTATCGCCCTGCTAAGACAGCGCAATCAAATTTCAAACGAGGATGCGTTTATGTCCCGTGCCGTTCTGTTCGCGCTGCCGCTATTGTTCACTAACCCTGCCTTTGCCGGGGATGCAGCACCGGTTGCTGATCTCGTCGCGAAAGTGAACATTCCCTACCAGGCGTTCATGCTGCCCAACGGCCTGCGCGTGCTCGTTCATACGGACCGCAAGGCACCGGTCGTCGCGGTTTCGGTCTGGTATCATGTCGGGTCAAAGGATGAACCCAAAGGCAAGACCGGCTTTGCCCATCTGTTCGAGCATCTGATGTTCAATGGCTCCGAAAATTCGCCGGGTGATTTCTTCGAGCCGCTCCAGCAAATCGGCGCGACCGATTATAATGGCACGACCTGGTTTGACCGGACCAATTACTTCCAGACGGTGCCGACGGGGGCACTGGATCGCGTGCTGTGGCTTGAAAGCGACCGGATGGGGCATCTGCTCGGCGCGGTGACGCAGGAAAAGCTCGATAATCAGCGCGGCGTCGTCCAGAATGAAAAACGCCAGAGCGACAATGAGCCGTTCGGCACGGTCGATTATGTCGTGTGGACGACACTGTTTCCCGAGGGGCACCCTTACCGCCACAGCACGATCGGATCGATGGCCGACCTGAACGGTGCGAGTCTCGAGGATGTGAAGAACTGGTTCCGTGCCAAATATGGGCCTGACAATGCCGTGCTGGTGCTGGCAGGCGATGTCGATCTGAAGACGGCCCGGCGCATGGTGACAAAGTGGTTCGGCAAAATCCCGCGTGGCCCGGTGGTGACGCGCGCCGATGCGCCGATCCCGACGCTGCCTGCGTCGGTCAGCAAGGTGATCAAGGACAAAGTGCCCTATACGCGGCTCCAGCGCTATTGGGTGGTCGAGGGGGTTAATGGCGCAGATACGACTGCGCTTTATGCCGCAGCCGCAGTGCTCGGCGGGCTGTCGTCGAGCCGCCTCGACAATGCGCTGGTCCGCGGCGACAAAACCGCCGTGAACGTCAGTGCGGGCGTCGGCTCCTATGAGAAACTCGGGCTGCTGACGGTAACAGCCGACGTAAAGCCGGGACAGGATGTCGCCGCCGTAGCGACGCGGCTTGATGCGCTGATTGCAGATTTCCTGAAGACCGGGCCGACCGTCGATGAAGTGCGCCGTGTTGCAACCAAGGCCGTTGCCGGCACGATCGGTGGCTATGAATCGGTTGGTGGTTTTGGCGGCAAAGCGGTCGCGCTCGCCGAGGGGCTGGTCTATTCGAATGACCCGACAAAATATAAGCGCGAGCTGACCGAGCTTGCCGCGCTGACGCCCGAGCAGATCGCCAAGGCGGCGCGCAAATGGATGGGGCGTCCGGTGTTCAACCTGACGATCGAGCCGGGCGAGCGCGATACATCGCCAGCCATGCTCGCGATCACCGGCGATGCGCCGTCGACACAGCCAGCCCCCAAGCCAGTCGCGACGATGTCCCCCGATGACAAACCACCAGTGCGCACTGCGCCTCCCGTTGGCACTTTGTCCGAGCTCGATTTCCCGGCCATCGAGCGGACGACGCTGTCGAATGGCATCCCGGTATTTTTTGCCCAGCGCGCTGCGATTCCGGCTGTGCGGATGTCAGTCAGTTTTGACGCCGGTTCGTCAAGCGATCCCAAGGATGCGCTGGGCACGCACTCGCTGATGCTTGCCGCGCTTGACGAAGGCACGACCACGCGGACATCGACACAGATTGCCGAGGAAAGCGAGCGGCTGGGCGCGAGTATCTCGACGGGCGCGAGCATCGACCGGACCAGTGTCAGTCTTTATGCGCTCACGCCCAATCTTGGCGCGTCATTGGGGCTGGTGTCGGACATCATCCGCAATCCCGCTTTCGCCGCCGGAGAAGTCGAGCGTGTGCGCGGGCAACAACTGGCGCGGATCAAGGCGGGGTTGAGCTCGCCCGATGGCGTTGCAAGCTATGTTCTGCCCGGTCTGATCTATGGCCGTGCGCATCCATACGGCAATCCGGGGTCGGGGGCGGGCGAAGCGGCTTCGGTTGCCAAGGTTTCACGCGAAGCGCTGGTCGATTTTCACCGCAACTGGCTCCGCCCCGACAATGCCCAGATTTTTGTGATCGGCGATACGACGCTGGCTGCGTTGAAGCCGCAGCTTGAGGCGGCGTTCGGGACGTGGGCCGCACCGGCGACGCCGAAGCCGGTCAAGACGTTCACGGCGGCAATTCCGGCCCCTGCGAACAAGATTTACCTGATCGACCGGCCGGGTTCGGGCCAGTCGGTAATCCTCGGCGGGACAGTTCTCGACAAAAGCGGCAAGGATGACCTTGTCCTGTTGCGTCAGGCCAATGACGTGATGGGCGGTGGTTTCCTGTCGCGAATGAACACTGATCTGCGCGAGACCAAAGGCTGGTCTTACGGTGTTGGTTCGGGTGTGAATGGTTATGAAAACCGGACATCGTTCATTGTCAACGCACCGGTTCAGGCGGACAAGACGGGCGACGCCGTGGTCGCACTGATTGGTCAGATGAAAGACTATCTGGGGCCCAAAGGCACGACGCCCGCCGAACTCGTCCTGACAGTGAACGGCGCGACGCGCGAATTGCCGGGGCAGTTTGAAACGTCCGATGCGGTGCTCGGTGCGATGCAGCGGATTGTCTGGCTGGGGCGCGTGGATGATTATTATGAAAAGCTGCCTGCGCGTTACAAGGCGATGACGGCAGCGGACCTGGATGCGGCGGCGCGGGCGACGCTCGATCCGGCCAAGCTGACATGGGTTATTGTCGGCGATGCTGCGAGCGTCAAACCACAGCTTGCAAAAACCGGGCTGACCGTCGAAATGCTGCCAACGCCTGCGGGCAATTGAATAACAGGAGAAGATGAATGTCGAACGTAGCTGGTGCATGGAACTGTGTCGTCAAATCACCTTTGGGTGAGCAGCAGTCGGTCATGACCGTCAACGACAATGGCGACGGCACATGGTCGGGCACCAATGCCGGCGCGATGGGGTCGCTGACCTGCGACAATGGCAAGATCGACGGCAACAAGCTGACCTGGACGATGGACATGAAAGTGCCGATGCCGATGGTCCTCGAATGCGATGCGACGGTCGACGGCGACACGATCACGGGTGGCGTCAAGGCTGGCATGTTCGGGACGTCTCCGCTGTCGGGAACGCGGGCCTAACCGAGGCGCGTCACATGCCCCATCTTGCGGCCCGGACTGGGCGCGCCTTTGCCGTAAAGATGGAGGTGCGCGCCGGGTTCGGCCGCTAAGTCAGGCCAGTCGTTGGCATCGTCGCCGATCAGATTCTGCATCGCGACGCACGGCGCAACCAGATCGGTTATCCCCAAAGGCAAGCCGCACACCGCGCGGATGTGGTTTTCAAATTGTGAGGTGATGGCGCCTTCGGTCGTCCAGTGCCCGCTGTTGTGCACGCGCGGGGCCATTTCGTTGAAGACGGGACCGTCTGCGCTGGCAAAGAATTCAATCGCCAGCACGCCGACGTAGTCGAGGGCATCGGTGATCCTTACGGCGAGCGCTTTCGCTTCGGTTACCTGAGCAATGATGTCAGCGTGCGGCGGCACGGTCGATGTCGCGAGGATGCCGCCGACATGCACATTTTCGGGCGCATCCCATGTGACGCTCGCGCCGTCTTGGCCATGCGCGACGAGAATCGAGAATTCATGGTCGAATGCGACCATCCCCTCGAGGATTGCCGGGTTGCCGCCAATTGTGTCCCATGCCTTGTCGACATCGGCGGGAGTGGCAAGCCGCGCCTGCCCCTTGCCATCATAGCCAAACCGCGTCGTTTTGAGGATCGAAGGGGTGCCGACCCGGGTGATGGCGGCGTCGAGTTCCTCGCGCGTGTTGACCGGCACCCAAGGGGCCGTTCGCCCGCCATGTGCAGTAGCAAACTCCTTCTCGGCAATCCGGTCCTGGGCGATCTTCAACGCCGCAAGGGGCGGGAACAGGCCCACGCGCGACGCCACGTTATCAAGGGGTCCGGCGTCGATATTCTCAAACTCGTAGGTGGCGACATCAACGGTTTGCGCAAATGCCGCGAGTGCTGCGCGGTCACCGTAATCGGCTTGGGTGAAAGCAGCACAGACCTGCCGTGCACAGCAATCAGGATCGGGGTCTAGGATATGCACCCGGTACCCCAAAGGCGCGGCAGCAAGTGCCAGCATCCGGCCCAATTGCCCACCGCCGATAATGCCGATTGTCGATCCCGGAGCCAGTGTCTTCATGCCGGATCGGTCGCTACCCCGTCGGTCTGTGCCGCCCGCCATGCCGCCAATCGCGCGCCGAGCCCATCATCCGAAAGCGCAAGGATCGAAGACGCGAGCAACCCCGCATTGATCGCCCCTGCCTTGCCGATGGCCAGCGTCGCCACTGGCACGCCGCCGGGCATCTGGACGATGGAGAGAAGGCTATCGATGCCCTTCAACGCGGCCGACTCAACGGGCACACCCAGCACGGGCAGGCACGTCATCGATGCCGCCATTCCCGGCAGATGCGCAGCCCCGCCTGCGCCCGCAATAATCACCTTGATCCCGCGCGCCGCCGCGCCCTTGGCATAGTCATAAAGCCGGTCAGGCGTCCGGTGCGCCGAGACTATTTTGGTTTCGTGAGGCACGCCAAGGACATCGAGAATGTCGGCACAATGCCGCATTGTTTCCCAGTCCGACTGGCTGCCCATGATGATGCCGATCACGCCTCACACCCCCACGCTGGTGAAGCCTTAGCGTCCTAAGCGCGGGGATGTGAGGTTGCAACCCGCCTTAAGCGGAGGCGCGGACAGTGCGGCGACGGCGCAGCGTGCTGCCGACGATACCAAAGCCGGCAAGCATCATTGCCCATGTCGTGGCTTCAGGAACAGCAGCAACGGCCACCGATGTTGCCGTTACGAACGATGACGACCCCGGGCTGAACGTGTTGACACGGTATTGCTGGGCGTTGTCCTGAAAGAAGAAATCGATGCGACCCCCATTGGCATTGTTGAATTTGACGCCCGAGCCATCGAGAAACGAGCCGCCAGTCGTGAAATAATTGCCGTAGTTGCCAGTTGGGGCCGCAATCACGATGCCGTTGACCATCCCACTGATCGACGTAACGACAAATGCTGTCCGCCCTGCTATTGTCATTGCCGTGTCGGAAGTCGTGAAGATGCCACTGCCCATCACGGGGCCGCCGAACAGCACTGTGCTGGTCGCGAATGTGAACCCAAATTGTGCGGCGGACGCAGGCGAGGCGATAGCCATGCCGATGGTGGCCATGGCGGCGATGCTGAATTTTTTCATTGAGTTTCCCTTTGAAGCCCAAACGACTTCGCGGGAGATACGAGATTGGGGGGCAATTGTTTCGCTTGCGGTAAATTAAATCTTTAACTTGTTCAGCATCCCGCGCTCAAAGCGCTCGCGCAAAGCCGCATAATAGGATTGCAGGAAACCATCCACGTCGGCGACATCGCTGCTCCAGCCGATCTTGTTGATGATCGCCTGCGCGACCCGCTGCCGCGCTGCCGCGTCGTTAACGCGAAGGACTTCGCCGAGTTTTACATATTCGAGTTCGCCGTAAAAGCTCAGCTGTTCGCCGCTGAAACTGAAACTGCTGGTCGCAGTGGACAGGTTCGCATCATGCTTGCTCTCGCGCCGCCGCCCGAGAAGGAGACCGCTTTCAAGGCTCGCGCGCAACTGGGTGTAATAAGCAGTCAGGAAGCCGTCGATGTCGGCCACGTCGCTCGACCAGCCAATCCGATCAATAATGGTCTGTGCCACCATTGATCGCGCCGGGCCGTCGCTGCGGCGGATGACGCCGTCGAGCGTATCGAGCTCATAAACGCCGTATGCGCTCAGTTGCGCGGGGGTGAATGTGAAGGCAGCGGTCCGCGCGACCGACAGATCTTCGGCGAGTTTCTTGGGTCGGGTCTGGATGACCCAGGTGCCCGCAAGCAGATCGCCCACACGCAACCGGTCGGCATTGAAATACGGAAAGAGCAGGAAAATCCCCGTCCAGCCGAGGCCGAACAACGTCATATAACCATCGACCGTCCCGCCCGCGCCGCCGCCTGCGAGGAGGCTGAGTGGCAGAAACACTTCGATCTCGCGCATCAGATTGCGGGCGATGACGGCGTCGCCCGTCAGCCGCCCGCCATCACGCGCGACAACACGCAAGCCTGCCCAGCGTTTCCCCAGCGTCGCCGCGCGCGGGCGCATTTCCATGATGATGAAATAGAAATTGCGCAGCACAAAAAAGCCGAGCAGCCAAAGGATAACGATGGGGTGAAACGCCGCTTGGCCGACGCCCAGCACGCCAAATAGCGCGATCATTGTCATGGCGAAAAGAACCCCGATCAGGACGAGCGCATCGAGCATGAACGCCGACACACGCTGACCGATTTCGCCAAGCACAACGCCGAGATCGACGCCTTCGGGCGTGACCAACCTGCGGCGCAAATCGCGCGATTTATACGCCACGCGGGGCGAGCCTAAGCAGGTAGAAATAGGCAAGCCAGATGACCATCATCGTGCCACCAATGGTGAAGCGCATGACCTCTGTGTTGACCAGCTGACGCGCGAATCCTTCGAGCAGCCCGGCAATGCCCAGCATGATGACGACGCCGACCATCGCGGTTGCGCCCAACCGACCGGCATCGCGTGCCGCCGACATCCGCGATTTTGCACCCGGAAAGGCAATCGCAGTGCCGATCTTCAGACCGGCAGCTGCTGACAGGACGATGGCATAAAGTTCGGTTGTTCCGTGGATCGATAGCCATGCCGTCAGTTCCATCCCCAAGCCCTTGGCGACATAGACCTGCATCAACGCCCCGATCATCGCGCCATTATAAATCACGAGCATCATCGTCGGGATGCCGAATGCGAAACCGAGCGCAAAACACAGCAGCGAAATCTGGGCATTATGTGTGAAGAGATAGGCCGCGAAGGGCCCGAGAAAACTGTTGCCTTCGTTTGAATAGAGGATTGCTTTCAGCGCCTTTGCACTGGCATCGGGGCCACGTCCTTCGGCCATGCCGCCGGGCATTAGCGCGTTGAACCAGCTCGGGTCGCTCTGAACGAGGAAGTAACCCGCCGCGAGCCCCGCGGCGAGCAAGGCGAATGCGACCCACGTTTCAATCCAAATGGCGCGGATCGCGGTGGGCCAGTCGATCAGGAAAAACTGTGCAACCCGCGTACCGATGCCGCGCTCGATCCCGTAGATGTAGAGATAAGCGCGGAGCGACAGCCCTTCGAGGTAGTCGATCATCCCGCGATCCAGCGATGTTGCACGCGCCACGGACAGCGACGACAGCGTGGCACGATAAAGGACGGGGAGCGCGAACAGCTCATCATCGTCAAGCGCTTTGGGCGATTTGCGCTCGACACGGTCAAGGATCGATTCGAGGCGCGCCCAATCATCCTCGCGTTCGGCGCGGAAGCTGGCGAGACTCACAACAAATCCCGCTTCTTCAAATCGAGATAAGCGTTGACCAGATCAGTGCCGAGCCGTTCGTATGGGGCTTCAACGACGTGCACACCCAACCGCTGCAACCGCGCGATGACGATCTTGCGTTCGCGCAGAAGGCTGGCGGCGACAACGGCGCGTGAGACGTGTGCCGCGCTATCGGGTGCCGCGGTGGCCAACTCCTCCAGCTCGACATCGCGCATTAGGACGAACAGAATGAGATGCTTTTGGGCGAGCGTCTGGATTGACCGGAGCATGAGCTCGGCGCTGGTCGGGTCGGCGACGTCGGTAAACACCAGCAATAGCGAGCGCCGCACGAGTTTTGCGCCAAGCGTCGTCAGCGCAAAGGTATAATTCGTCTCGTCCGAAGAATAGTCGATCTGCGCCGCCAGCCGCTGGAATACGCCGAACGAGCTAGCACCCGAGACCGAGCCGCTGGCGACGCGGGGCCGTGAATCGAAACCGAACAAGCTCACTTTGTCGCCCAGTTTAAGCGCGACGAAGGCGGCGGACAGAGCGGCGGAAACGGCACGGTCAACCTTGGGCAGGCCGCCCACCGGCTCGCTCATCAAGCGTCCGCCGTCGATGGCGAAGACGATGTCGTTGTTGCGCTCGATCCGGTATTCCTTGGCGAGCAACTTCGAATGGTGGGCGCTGCGTTTCCAGTCGATGGCGCGCCGATCCATCCCTTGGCGGAATTCGGCGAGCGCCTGAAATTCCGCGCCGGTGCCGACGTCAAGCTGCACGGTTTCGCCAATGGGCATGTCACGCCGGAACAGGCGCAGCGCTTCGGCACGGGCAGGGCGGATGTCGGGGAGGATGCCAATGGCATAGTTCAACGGCACCTGCTGCTGTCGCCAGATCAGCCCGAAAGGCCCCGCCCAGCGAACCCACAGCGTATCGAGGATCGCCGAGCCGCGCCGCACCGCATTGAAGGTCAGCGCGAGAACACCGTGCTGAACGAGACGCTTTTCCTTGATGGGCAACAGCCGCTCGTCATGGCCGACCCGCGCTTCAACGTGCTGCGACAGTGGCGGTGCGGTGATCGCCAGCGTCACATCCTCGCCGACATAAGCGCCCGGCGGTGCGGCCAGTTGCGCTTTCATCGAGCGTTTCGGAGCCGCCGCCACCGCATCCACCGCTGTGAGCGCGAGAATCAGGATCACCCCGAACAAACCGGCATACCAATAAGCGGGGAGAGCGACGGCGATGGCGAACGCTGGCACTGCCGCCGCTGCTGCCAAAACACCTGCCCGTCCGCTCGGATAGATCATGTGCGGCGACCCTGCCAAAAAGTGTCAGACACTTTTTCCGGGCGATCCAACACGCCGGGACAAAACCGCCCGAGCGAAAAAGTGTCTGACACTTTTTGCACTCCGCTGGTCATCAACGCGGCACCTCGGTCGCGGCAACCAGGCTTTCGACGACCTGCTCGACACGCCGACCGTCAATCTGGGCGGCGGGTGACAGGATGACGCGGTGACGCAGCACAGGCACGGCGAGCGCTTTTACATCATCGGGAATGACATAATCGCGGCCATCGAGCGCAGCATGCGCACGCGCGGCACTGGCGAGCATCGCGGCCGCGCGGGGAGACGCACCACTTTCCAAATCACCACTCTCGCGCGTCGCCCGCACGAGGCTGACAACATAGCGAACGACATCATCGACGAGACGCACTTCGGAGACCGTCGCGACAGCCGCTTCGAGCAACTTGGCATCGGCAACGCGGGCAATCCCCCATTCCGCAATGTTCGGCGCGCCAAATTGCGCACCATGCTTGGTCACGATCGCCAGTTCATCCTCGAGGCTCGGATAGCTCAGTATGTGTTTGAAAAGAAAACGATCCAGCTGCGCCTCAGGGAGCGGATAGACGCCTTGCTGCTCGATCGGATTCTGCGTCGCCACCACCATGAAGCGCGATGACAGGCTGTGCGTGGTCCCGTCGAACGTCACTGACCGTTCCTGCATCGCTTCGAGCAGCGCTGCCTGCGTCTTCGGTGGCGTCCGGTTGATTTCGTCGGCGAGGAGAAGCTCGCAGAAAATCGGCCCCTTGGTCAGTGTGAAAGTCGACGTCTGGAAATTAAATAGGTTCGCGCCAACGATGTCGCCGGGCATCAGATCAGGCGTGAACTGGATGCGGCCATAATCGAGGCCGAGCGACGCAGCGAAACAGCGCGCCAGGAACGTCTTTGCCGTCCCCGGCGGTCCTTCGAGCAAGACATGGCCGTTGGCAAAAAGCGCGACGAGCAGCAGATCGACCGTGTCGGTTTGCCCGGTAATCGCCTTGCCCACTTCGCCGCGGATCGCGTTCCCCAAGTTCTTCACATCATCAATGGTCACGCGTTACATCCTTCTTCCACTGGAATAATGCCGCTGCCGCATCGCGCATCGACGCCGCATCGGGCGCATTACGGGCGGCAGTGGCCAAATCGGCAAATCCGCCGGGGAGGGTCCCCAGCCATGTTTCAAGTGGTTCCGGCGCCAACGCTCCGGCACCAAGTGCAGCGCCCGCTGCATCGCGGACGACGGCGACGTAGCGATCCCCCAGCCGGTCTTCGCGCCCAGCACGGGCGACCAGCGTGGCGACATTGTCCGCCAGCGCACGCTTGCCGAACGGGATGGCGCGGCCTTCGATTACCGGCGGGCCGAACCGTCCAAGAGCATGGAGGCCAACCAGCAATGCGGCCGCGATGAGCGTCAGCGTGAAAGCGAGGAAGGGTGGTTCGAACATGAGTTGGAGCAAGTTGCGACTGTCCTCGAAACCGGCAAGCACCGTATCGAATGCGATTTCATCGTTGTCTTCGGGGCGCAACGCTTCGATGATTGCCACCGCTGCTGCCGCGCCTTCTGGGGTCTTGAGGCCGTGGTTCGACAGCAGATCAGGATCAGCAAGGATGAACGTATCCGAGCCGTCCTTGACGTCGATGCGACCGAGCACTGTCCGGCCCTGACCATCGGAAATAATCGGCACCACGCCTTCGCTCAGCCAGCGCATATTGCGTGGCGCGGGCAGGTTGATGTCGCCATCAAGGCCGCCGATGCGGGTATCTTTCGGGAGCGTCCCGCTCGCGAGCCTCACCTCGCCGAGCTTGTCGAGCAGCGCCTGCGTCGGATCGGTCGGCAATGTCCCCATTTCGGTGACCCAGCCGCGTCGCTTTTGATTGGGCACCACCACCCATTTTGGCAGGATATAAAGCGTCGTCGCGTCTTCCATTTGCGTCGTCCGCCGAACGCGGACCAATTCCTCAAATGCTTTGGAATCTGTCTCAGCACCCAGCGTCACAATGAGCAAGCCTTTAGAATACCAATTGTCCTTGTCCTCGATGAGCGTCGTTGACTCGCCGTTCCAGTCCTTTTCAAGTGCATAAAGCCCCGAGAACCCAACCGCTGACTTTGACAAGACATGCGTCCCGCCATTACCGCCGCGATCCCATTCGGGGGCATAGGCCATGAGGAACAGGAACCCGGCGAATGCCAGCAGCCCGGCAACGATCACCCAGATAATCGTCTTGGCGCTGAAGGGATTGGCGTCGGCGCGATCAGCCACGCCATGACCCCGCAAGCGCGAACTCGCCATAGGCCGCCCGGCATTGGGTCCAGGCTTCAGCGCTCACCGAGGCACTGCCGAACGCGCTGATTTCGACGACGCGGGCTATGGCGGCGAAGGCCTTACGTGCACCCTCGGGTATGGCGTCGGCGACAGCGATGTCGCGCGCGGTGACCGATGGTTTCAGAAATTTGGGACGCCGGCGGGATATGTCTTCGACGCTGCGGCGCAGGAGCAGTCGCGCTGCCTCGGCATAGCTTCCAGCAGCGGCGAGCGCTTCGGCTTCTGTCAGTAAGGCCCGCGCCGTCGACGGGTCGGGTGCCCATTCGAGCTCTTCCTCAGCTTCGGGTTTGCGCTGCCACGGCCAGCGAAAGGCCATGCCGCGCGCTTCGTTGAAGATGAACCACGCGATCAGCGCGACGACCAACGCGAGTGCGCCCCAGAAAATATAGGGAAAGGCGGGCATCAGCCAGCGGAAGAACGCGCTGGTTGGCTTGATCCAAGACGGGATTTCGGGGGCAACGAATTTGGTGAGATCGAACTGCGTCGAGGTGTCCGCAACAAGACGCGCATGTGCCTTTACAAATTCCGGGTCGCGTCCGACTTCGGCCATTACTGCTTTGGTCGCCGCCACTTTACCCCCGGATACTCACCATCTCGTCAATGAAGCGCGCGCGCCACTTTCGCAAGGGCTGTTCCATCGCTTAAGCACGGGTATTAACCTACACACATTGCCAGATAATCGCCGCAATGCTAGCGCGCCTCCATGGCCGATATGATGGTAGAAGATGTGGCCCAGACGTCACCCATCGCGCCCGCGCCGCGCTCGGTCGTTTCGCGTTTGAAATCAATCACTATTGATCAGTGGGTTCTGCTTGCGGGGTTAGTTGCGCTGACCGCACCAACGCTTGGTTATATTGTCGATGCCAGTTGGTCGACTGAGTCGGGCGGGCATGGGCCGATTGTTCTCGTCACGGGTGCGTGGCTTATCTGGCGCTTGTGGCCCGAGGTTGAAAAGGTGGCACAGCCAGTGCCGCTCGGGCGGTTTCTGGTTCTGTTCATTCCGCTCCTCATCCTCGCGATCATGGCGAAGATCACGCAGATCATCGAGATCGAGGGCTATCTGGTTTACGGCGTAATCATGTCGGTGTTCTATGGGCTGGTCGGCATGAAGGCGATGAAGCTGCTGTGGTTCCCGCTGCTTTACATGGCCTTCATCGTGCCGCCGCCCGACACGCTGGTCGCGGCGATTACCAATCCTTTGAAGATGTATATCTCGCAATATTCGGTGCTGTTTCTTTACAAGCTCGGCTATCCGATTGGCGGCGCTGGTGTAACGATTCAAATTGGCCAATATCAGTTGCTTGTGGCGCAGGCCTGCTCGGGGCTGAACTCGCTGGTCTCACTCTCGGCGATTTCGAGTTTTTATGTCTATCTCCAGCGCGGCGCGCGCATCGGCTATTCGATATTTCTGTTGGCGACGATTCTGCCGGTTGCGGTGTTCGCCAATTTCATCCGTGTGCTGATTTTGATCCTGCTGACCTATCACGTTAGCGAGTCTGCGGCGCAGGGGTTCATGCATAATTTTGCGGGGCTCACGATGTTTGTCACCGCGCTGTTGACCATCTTTTTCATCGATTCGGTCGTGTCGCGCATGATTGATCGCAAGAAAATACAGGCGCACGTATGACTGATGATGTGACACCCAGCGTGAGCGGATTGTCGCGGCGCAATGTCTTAACCGGGCTTGGCCTCCTCGGCGCGGCGAGCGTCGCCTATGCCCGCCAGCCGCAGCCGGGCCCGAAGCAACTGGGCAAAGATGGACTTGATGGCCTGGTCCCGAAAAATTTCGGGGCATGGAAATTCGAGACGACCAGTGGCTTGGTCCTGCCACCGCCGGACGCCACATCGGCCCGGCTCTATGATGAAGTTCTGACACGCGTTTACACACGGCCTGACGGGCAGGCCGTGATGTTCCTCGTCGCCTATAGCGGCATTCAGGACGGGCTCTTGCAATTGCATCGTCCCGAAGTTTGTTATCCCGTGGGCGGCTATCAACTGAGCCAGACAACGATTGCGCCCATTGCCCTCGCCAATGACAAGGTGCCGGCGCGGGCGTTTACGGCGACCAGCGCGCTGCGGGTGGAGCATGTGCTTTACTGGACGCGGCTGGGGTCAGCCCTGCCGACGAGTTGGGCAGAGCAGCGTTGGGCGGTGGTCGTTGCCAATCTCAAAGGTGCGATCCCCGATGGCGTGCTTGTGCGCATGTCTTGCGTCGAAAATGATGCCGACAAAGCGTTTGGCGTTTTGCGCGAATTCGCATCGGACCTAGCCGGGTCGGTCACACCCAAGGCACGCCAATTGCTGTGGAAAACGGCCTAACGATTGAGTGTGCCCGCTTGATTGTCGGCTTCGAGCCCGCCCGTCTGGCCCACGTTCAATTGACCAACGCTTTCGTCGGCGCGAATTTGGCCAAAGTCTTGCGCACTCATTTTCGGCGCGCTTAAGCCCGATTCGGGTGTCGGCAACCCAAACGGGTTTGGTATTTCTTCAGCCGGGTCGAGCGTTGGCAAAATGTCGGGCGATAATCCGGGCGATGTGGCACCGGGCGTGATGACGGGTTCTATCCCGGCATACCCCACACGCAGCCCGCGCAAGCCCTTCGGACTGCCCTGCCAACCATAGAATATATGCGCGCCGACCGTCCGCAGCTTGACGAGATCAGTCCGCCAATAGGGAACAACTTGTTTGGTGTGGTAATGCGTCGCAAGGCCAACGAGCGGCTCGACCATCCCCGACAAGGCCGCCACAGCTACCATGCGCGCACGGGCAAACAAAAAGGGGTCGGGCTTGCGGGCCAATGCGCCATCGCAGGTAAAGGTGAACTGGCAGCCGGTGCGGCGTTCGGACCCCTGATAAACAACGCCGCACACTGACGATGGGTAGCGCGGATCGCGCACGCGGTTGAGCACAACTTGCGCGACAGCGCGCTGCCCTGCAGGCGATTCGGAGGCGGCTTCATAATAGACCGCTTGTGTCAGGCAGTCGGTCGCGCGGACCAGATCGGGGAATCGTTCGGGTGCGCGGCTGGGGATGAAGGGGCGGGCCGGGACAATCGAACCGACATAATCGGGACGTTCGGCGTTGATCGTCTCGGCGGCTTCGGGCGCGATGTTGGGTTGGTACGCGAGGGGCGCGGGCTCGACACTATCAGCCTCGAGCGGTACTGTAACGGCGCGGCGCGGGCTTTTAGGTTCGATCGCGGTTGTCGTTGCCAAAGCGATGATGGCAATCACACCCAGCGCAAGTAAAATCCAGCGGATTATCGCGCGCTTGTCAGTTTCTTCGGGGCTATCGGTCGTCATGACCGGCGCTTTCAGATCGGGAACGGCCGGATGAAATAAACCACAAAAGCGCCCGTCGCGACGATAGCGGCAATCGCAATCAGATGCATGCCTTCATTGCCGAAATAATTGGTGATCGCGCATCCTGCGGAGGCGACAAGATAGTGCCAAAGCTTGTCCGATGGCGCATCCTGCATCGAGCGCTGAAGGAACAATACGATTAGGCCCGCGAATATCGCGACAGTCAGCCAGTCATAAATCGTGCTCAATGCCGTGCTTTCGTTGCAATTCGATAGCGTTATCCTGTATCGACCTTGCATTCAAGCGACCACGAAAGGCAAAAAATGATGATAAATGGGGGTGGCGCCATGCGCCGGATCGGACTCGTAGCAACTGTCGCGCTCGGCGTTGCGCTTGCGGGCTGCTCGAAAAAGCCAACTGATCAGGTGGTTGCGATAGTTAACGGCGAAGAAATCTCGCTGCCCGAACTCAATGCCGAACTCGGCAATGCTCAGGTGCCGCCGGGTGTCGACAAGAAGCTCGTCCAGCAGCAATTGTTGCAGCGACTCGTCGATCGCCGCTTGCTGGCGCAGGCTGCAAAGGATCAGGGGCTGGATCGGGATCCCGCTTATATCGTCGAACAACGCCGAGTCATGGAATCGATGCTTGTCGAAAAGCTGGCCAAGCGCACCAACGACACGATCCCCGTGCCGACCGCGGCCGACGTCGACAAGTTCATCGCCGGCAACCAGTCATTGTTTGCCGGACGCCAGCTTTACAGCGTGGACCAAATCGCGTTTGCGACCCCCGCTGACACATCGCGCTTGAAAGCACTTGAGCCTGCCAAGACGATGGAAGAGGTGACCGTTGTGCTGCGACAGCTCGGCATCACATTCCAGCGCGCCAATCGTGTCGTCGATTCGGCCACGGTCCCGCCAGAGCAGATGCAGAAGATTCTTTCGCTGCCCAAGGGGGAGCCCTTTGTTGTGCCAAGCCAGGGACAAGTCACTGTCAATGTGATCGTGGGCAACAAGGCCGAGCCGCTGCCTGACACACAATCGCGGCAGATGGCGGTGCGTGCGCTGCGTTCGCAATCGCTCGCCAAGCTGGGCGAAGCGCGGCTCAAGGAAGCCCGCGCCAAGGGCAAGGTCGAATATCAGGATGGCTTTGCACCTGTCAAACCCGCGGGCGCCCCGGCGGCACCAGCCAAGTAAGTTCTAGTCGCGTTCGGTGCGGGTCCAACGGCGATCCGCACCGCCGCGCGCGAGCTTGAGGTAAATCGGCAATTTCCACATGATGTAGAGCGGAACGCGAAGGAGCGTTCCGAGCGGGAGGATGTGACGCCCGATGGCGTGCCATCCGCCGAGAACGGCAATCCCTGCGATGCCGATGACGATGGCCAGCGCCGCGGCAGGCATAAAAGTTGAGAAGAAACCGAGGCCGGCCAGTGCCAGCAGCGTGATCGTCGCCAATCCGAAGGTCAGCGCGAGCGGGGGCACCATGAGGTGCAATCCCAGCCAGAACGAAGGCCAATGACGCCGAAAGAGCATCTGCGGCGCGATCCGTAATGCCGTGGCGATGAAACCATGTTCCCAGCGCGTCCGCTGCGTGACGGCGGCGGTGCCCGATGCTGGCGGACTCGTGACGCGGGCAACGTCCGCGTAAACCGGAAGATGCCCGGCACGAACCAGCGCAAGCCCGATAGCGAGATCTTCAACACTGTCTGATGTGGCGAGCGGCGCATCGCGAAATTGCGCCCACGGGAAGGCCATGCCGGTGCCGGTCAGTACGCACGTGCCCGCGATCCGCATGAGCCCGCGCTGGCGGACGACATTCTTGAGCGAAAAGGCGAAGTTTGAAATCTGCGTCATCGGTGGATCGTCAGGCCTGGCAGCCAGTTCATTGCGGGCCTGCACCGCGCGGCCGGTTTGCATGACGTGGCGCGCGAGGTGGGCAAGGGCGTCGCCTATCGGCGTGCAATCCGCGTCCATGACGATGATAACGTCAGGTGGGTTATCGGCAAGCACCGCGCGGGCGAAAGCGAGCGCATGGCCCTTGCCGCGCAATGTCGGGTCGGTTCGCTCGGCAACCTGCGCACCTGCGGCACGCGCGACGACAGCGGTGGCGTCGGTGCAATTGTCGGCGACGACGAGAATGGTGCAGCCGCTTGGCTTTATTGCGTCGATTGTTGCGCTGATTCCGGCTTCCTCGTTATGTGCCGGAATGACGACGGTGGCGCGCGTTGCCTTGGCCGTCGCGGCACTGGCTCTCGGTGTTCGTAACCCCCAAAGCGTTTCTGTCGTCAGCACAAGCAACGGGACGGCTGCCACGCCGCCCAGCAATGCGGCAAGCGCCCCCACCATCAGGTGGCGCTCGCGCGGATCAGATCGGCCAGTTGCGCGCCATTGGCATTGGCATCATGCGCGGCACGCACGCGTTCCCTTCCGATTTCGCCCATTTCAGCGAGGCGAGCCACGGGCGCGACGAGCGCAGCGCGAATTGCATCAGCGAGTGCTGCAGCGTCACCCGGCGGCACCAGCCAACCGACTTCGCTGTCGACCAGTTCAGGAATGCCCGCGATCCACGTCGTAATCACGGGCCGATGCAGCGCGAGGGCTTCCATCAGGACGACGGGCAAACCTTCGGCAAAGCTCGGCAAAACGAAGGCACGCGCATCGAGCAGATGCTGGCGCACGGCATCGCCGCCTTTGACGCCGACAAAATTGATGTTGGCGGTGATGCCGAGCGCGGCGGCTTGCGTTTCGAGCGCGCCACGCAGCGGGCCATCGCCGACGATAACGATGCGCAGATCGGGTCGCTCGGGCGCGACTTCTGCGACGGCCTCGATCAATATGTGCAACCCCTTTTGTGGACCAAGTCGCGCGACACAACACAAGGTCGCGTTGTCGGGCGGGTCGGTCGCGTCGTCCAGAAATGCGCGATCAACGCCGCAGCGGACGACCGCGATCTTTGCCCAGTCCTCGGGTTTCAACCAGCGCATCAACTGGCTGCGGCCATAGCTGCTGATCCCGGCAATGAACGCAGCGTCGGCGATCTTGCCGCCCAGATCAATCGCCCCTGGCGCATCAAACTCATCGGGACCGTGGACGGTAAAGCTGTAGGGTGGTCCGCCCCAAGCGCGCGCCAATCGCGCGACAGCCGTCGGGTTGGTGCCAAAATGGGCATGGACATGAGTGACGCGCTGTCGTCGCCAGTCTCGGCACAGCCAAGCGGCTTCGGCGAGATAGGCGAGCTGTCGCCACGCGCTGCCCCAAGATGCGCGTGCCATGCCGAAGGCGCGGCCCAGCGCGCGCAGGAAGCCCAGCGGGTGCGCCAGCGCTTCGATCAGGAACGCACCCATCAAAGTGAACGCGCCGTGCGCCAACACTGTCGTCGTGATCTCTCGCTCAGCGGCATCGCGCGGGTCGGGCAAGGCATCAGGGGCGGGGCGGATCGAATAGCGCAGCACCGTTAATCCCCCCGCTTCAACCCCCGCGATTTCGCGCCGGACAAAACTGTGGCTCGGCGCGGGATAGCAATTGACGAGGTAAGCGATGCGCAAGCGAGAGTCCCCGGCTGAAAACTGCGGCGGTGATTTGCATCTTTTCATCGCGCCGTCACGCGCTTAGCCTAATGAGCGGGCAATAAGGAATCGTTTCTACCATGAACATCCGCTTCTTTGCGATGCTTCTGTTGGTGCTCGTTACGCAGGCCTGCTCCAGCGGGTTGGAAGCCAAGCCAACCGATCCGACCACGTCGGCCAACCGCCCGCCTCTGGCCGTCGGCGTCAATGTGGGCAGCGCGCATTGGTGGAACAACAACCGGATGCATGCCAACCTGATTCTCGGCAATCATTGGCAGATGGCGCTGAAGGATGGCAATTGGCAAGGGATGCCGCCCGAGCTGATTGACGGCGATGGCTGGCTGCGTCCGCTCCCGGCGGGCGCGCTTGCCTTCCGGTCCATGAATCACCCCAATTTCACCAACGGCAGCGCTGACATTATCTGTCGCTACACGGGCAAGGGTGACATTGACGTGATCTGGCATGGGCTCATCACGGACCGTCGCAAGGGCAAGAATAGCTTTCGCTTTCGCTGGCAAACGATGGTGCCGCGTGATGACAAACCAGTTGTCGCCCATATATTTCTCGAAATTTCGAACATCGATCCCGTCGACCCCATCCGCAATATTGATTGTCGTGAAACGTCCATGGACGCGACAGTCCGGTTCAATCCTGCCTTCATCGCTTCGCTGCGCGGGTTCAGCGTGATCCGTTATCTCGGTGTGATGAATACGGCGACGGTCCCCACGTTGACATGGGAGGGGCGCAAGCAAATCTCGAATTCGAGCGCCGAGACGGCGGACGGGATGGCGATCGAGGATTTGGTGGGAATCGCGAACGAAGCGCAGGTCAGTCCGTGGTTCATTCTGCCGTATCAGGCCGATGATGAGTACCAGCGGCGCTTTGCCGATTATGTCCACAAAAACCTCGATCCCAAGCTTGTTGCGCATGTCGAACTTGGCAATGAAATCTGGAATACGGTTTTTTATCCCACCTATGAGCGGGTGCAGAAGGAGGGGCTTGATCGCGGTCTCTCAAAGGACGGCTATGAAGCGCTTTTTCGCCGATACGCCCAGCGGCTGACCGAAGTCATGAAGATTTGGACGGCGACTTATAAGGATCGGCCCGAGGCTCTCGTCCGGATCGCCGCAACGCAGCATGTCTATTATGAATCATCAAAACTGGTGTTGGGCTTTGCCGACACCGCAAAATGGGTCGATGCGCTTGCCATCGCCCCCTATTTCGCGTTCGACAAGACCAAGTTCCCGCTGGACAGCGGCGCTGATAATATCTTTGTGGGGATGGACGCGAGCATTGCGATCGTGCTCGATCAGATTGACCATCAGCGGGCGATTGCCGACCAATATGGTGTCCGGTTGATCACTTATGAAGCGGGCCAACACATCGTTCTGCCCAATGATGTGCCGCTGTTGAAGGCGCTGAATCGAGATCCGCGCATGGAGACCGCCTACCGCCGTTACATCGACGGTTGGGGCAAACGGAACGGCGACCTGATGGTGCTGATGCAAGACGTTTCGGGTATCGGATCCGATGGCGCGTGGGGGCTGCGCGAGTATCTTGACCAGCCCATCGACCAGGCGCCCAAAGCGCGCGCGGCTGCGGCCTATTTGCCCGCAGCGAACAAGGCTTCGAAATAGGGGCGGGCGGCGCTGACCGGCAGGCCATCTTTCGAATGGATCATGACAGCGATATTGTCGGGTTCGATGGCGTCGAAATAGGTTTTGAGGCCTGCTTGCGTGGACAAGTCATGGTCCCAGGGTTGCTTGACCAGCGCGCGAGACGAGGGGGCATGGTGTGACGCACCGTAGCCGACGACGTCACGCAGATAGCAGCCGTAGAGGATATATTCGGAGAAAGTTCTCTGGCGGGCGATGGCGATCTGCCACGGCAATCCGGTCGCGCGTTCGATATGGTTGTGCAGCCCCAAGATATGCTCGCGCCGCCATGCGATCAGATTTCCAACATGGCCGCGCAAGGGTGGTTCTGCGGGAAGACCGAGCAGCTTGGTTGCAACGCTGGTCCACGTCGGCACCATTCCTGCGCAATACTCGACATCCAGCAGTCCGGTTTTGCCATCGATGAGGAAATTTTCAACGGTGAAGGACCGGACGAAAGTCGTGTCCGAATCCGTCATCACGAGAATGTCGTCGGGAACGACCTGGACCGCGGCGAGCTTGTAAACCTGCTGGCTGATCCAGCCACGCATCGGCAAAGCGCGCCAATTATACCAGCTGCTCCCTTTCCACGGGATGCGGATGAAGCGGCGATCGATGACGCTTTCGGCCTCGATCAGGATTGTGCGCGCGCTCGCCAGATGCGCGAAAGAGGGCATGTCGACACGATCAACGATGATGTAATGTTTGAATGCGGGGCCAAAGCGATCAAGCGACTCGACGAGCAGTTCGCAGCGCGCGAGATCGGGTGGATAAGATGGCGTGACGAAGGCGAGGGTCGGGGTCATTGTGCCAGGTGCCAAGCTGGCATCACCCTTGGTTCATCATCCCAGTGCGCGATCGCGGGGGTGCGGTCAAACTTGCTTGCGGCGATCCCGTGCTTTCGCAAACCGGCGCGTTCTGCGTCGGCGGAGGGGCGTTCGCGCAATATGCCGAACAGCTTTACAATACGGAGCAGCCGGTTTCCAGCAAGCCATGCCAGTGTTGCAAATCGCGTCGCAGCTGGACCGTAAGCGAGTGCGAAAAACCGGCGGCGTGAAACGAAGAGATAGTCTGGAATATTGGTGCGATGATGCAGCTCGGCATCGGCAATCCCCGTTGCCGCGCCGCCGACATGGAGAACGCGGCTGTCGGGCACAAATCGCATGGTCCAGCCTGCGCGGGTGAGTCGGTGCATCAGCTCGACTTCCTCGAAATAGAGAAAGAAACCCGTGTCGAACAGGCCGACCTGTTTCAGCGCTTCGGCACGGAGCATCATGCTCGCGCCTGTTACCCATTCGACTTGTTCGGGGCCGTCAGGAAAAATGATCCCTTCGGTCACGCCCAATGTGCGACCAAGGCGGTTCATCTGCGCACCGCGGAAAAACTCGCGCGCGACCGAGGGGAAGCGGAATGCGGAGCCCGACTTCGAACCATCGCCATTCAGCAGCTGGCTTCCCGAAGCTGCGCATTTGGAGTGAGTGTTGAGCTCGTCGCGTAGGGCCACGACAGCGCCCGGCATGATGACAGCATCGGGGTTGAGCAGATGGATGAAGTCAGGCGGGGCAGATCCCTGCAGCAAATGCATGATCCCCTGATTATTCGCCCAGCCAAAGCCGCCGTTGAAATCAAGCGCCAGCAGTTCAACCCAGTCATAGGCCACGAGGCAGGTGCGGAGTTTTTCGGCTGACCCATCGCCTGAGCCGCCATCCACAACGACTACACGTAGATCAGGGATCGCAATGCGCTCAAGCGCCAGCGCCTTCACGCAGGCAAGCGTCATTTCGGGTGTCCGGTAATTGACCGTCACAACGGCAACAGAGCCGGTCATGCGGACAACGCCGCAAGAATGCGCTTGATGCCGTGTGGCCATCCCCAATCAGCGGACAAAGCGAGGTTGGTTGCGCGGACATCCTCCGGGTTTTTCGCCGCGAGCCGCGCGATGGCTTTAGCAAGGTCGGCGGAATTGCCCGGCACATAAAGCTCGTTCATCGACCCGGTTAGCATCTCGCGAAACACGCCGCAGTCGGGCGCGACGATACCGGTGCCAAACGTCATCGCGAGCGGGAGCACACCCGAGTTCAACTGGTTCTCCATACGCGGGATGACGATGATGTCGGCGGCCTCGCACACGGCAACGAGGTCGGCGTCCTCGAGATAGCCTTCGAGTGTGGTGTTTGGGTTGCGCTCGAGTGATTGCATCATGCGTTTGCGGCGAACGCGATCACCGATGCTGCTGACTGAGGGCGGGCGAAACGCGCGCAGGGCGTGCAGGTTTTGGATGTTGGACGTCGTGAGCGCGTCTGCCAGCAAACCCAGTTCGTCGAGTGATCGCATCTGCCCGACCGCTCCGACCACAAGAGCGTTCGCCGGGATGCCCAAAGTAGCGCGCGCCACAGCCTGTCCGGTCGCATGGCATTGCAGGTTCGCAAAATCGTTCATCCCGTGGATGAAGTGTTTTTCGGCGGCAATGTCAGGAAACTTCGCGCGCACGCCGTTGAGCGAGCTTTGCGAAAAATGGCCGATGCGGTCCATGCGCTGGTAGAAGCGGTTGTAATAATCCCACGATGCCGGGCCGCCATCTCCATGTGGCAACAGGTTATGCACCGTGCAAACCATCTTTGTGGCGGGCTTCAAGGCGTCGAGCCGGGTGAAGAGCCGTTCGACGAGCGGGCGCAGCGGCGGCACTTGCCACTGGGTCAATTCTTCGGGCCAGTGAAAGTGGATCAGGTCAAATTCGCGCAGGCCGAGGTACAGTTCGGGCAGCCCCGCGCTCACCGCATGCCCCGCCGCTTTATAGGCATGACTGAGGCTGACGCTGAAAGTCAGATCCTCGGTCGCGACGAGGATGTTCATTTCTTCGTCGCGACCAGATTGATATAGCGCCCGTAAGGCTCACCGATATTGTTGGTGTGGAATTTCGTGAGGAAGGGCAGGACTTCTGCGCCCGAATATTCGACAGCGCCGTCCTCGGCCTCACGTTCGAAAACGCGGATACTGGCAAACGTCGAGAAAAATTCGAAGAAGTCAGCCGGATCGACTTGCATCCGCGCCATGGCATAAGGGCTGATTTCGCAGATCAGCAGATCCACCTTGTCGAACACCGCGCGCCCGCCGCGGAAGACGAGCGGTTCGGCGCCTTGGACGTCGATTTTCATGACGAGCGGGCCCGTGATCCGCTCGGCAAAGCTGTCCAGTGCGTGGGCGGGAACGGTGATCGTCGCCCACTCGCTTTCGTCCATCAGCGAAATCTCGTCGGCGTTGCGGAAGCGGTGATCGCCATGATTGGTCGGCGAAAGTTCGAATGTGACGGTGCCGGGTTTGTCGAGCAGCGCCGCGTCGACGACCTCGATGCACGTGGCAGCACCATTGGCTTCGGCGTTACGGCGCAGGAAAGTGGCGTTGGTTGGGACAGCTTCAAAGGCAATGGTCCGGATGCCCGAAGCGGCAATCGGCACGGCGGTGAGCCCGATGTTCGCGCCGATGTCGAGGTATGTGCCCGCCTTGGTTGGTCCGAAGAACGCTTGAACCATTGCAATGGTCTTGGGTGACCAGCACCCTTCAAGGGCATAGCGCTGGATCACCGATACATCGGCAGCGGATCCTTCGAAGACGCCTTGTGCGCCCGCGACGGTTATACTGGTAATTGGCACGCCGGCCAGCGCCTCTTGCAGCATTTGCGCACGTGGGGTGAGTTCCGCGAAATTGCGTTGCAAGCGCTCATAAGTGCCGGGGGCGGCATCCTGAAGGGCACCAAGCGCCGACTGGAGGACACGCTTGCGCGTTGAAACTGGCATCGACGTCAAACTCCGGATCCAAAACCAAATCGGCGACTTATCGGGGCGATGAATTCATGCAACATCTCCCGAAGCGGTCGATAATGCGAAAGCCCGTAGAGGCAAGCGCCACCGAGCAGCGTGTATACGCTGCCAGCGGTTAACGCCCCGATTATGACACGCACAAAGTCGTTGGCGTTGCGCGTGAAGCTGTTGACCGCTTCGCCAGCACCGATGGCAAGCGCCGCCGCGACTAGGACGGGCACGATCCAGCGCGAGAGTGTTGCGAATGTCAGCGTCGTCTGGCGTGCGGCATATGCGAAATAGATTGGCGCGAGAATTGCCATGCACGCGGCATAGCTGATCGCGACGCCTTCGGCTTTCCACGGCAGGCCGATCACAAAGGACAGGACAAAGAGGGGACTGGCGAATAGCGACCAATAGAAATATTGGCGCGTGCGACCGAGACTGATGAAGACCCAGCCGCAAGAATTCGACGCGGTCGCGAAAATCGAGGACATCGCAAGCGCGCGAAAGATGACCGAGACTTCGCCCCACCCCGGCCCGAGGATGATGTTGACCAGCGGCTCGGCAATCGCAAACAGGACCGCGCACAACCCGCAGCCCAGAAACGCGGTGACAGTCGCGAGGCGAAGATAGGCAGCGTTCCAGCGTTCGGGTTCATCCTTGCATTTCGCCAGAATGGGAATTGCCGAGGAGGACAGCGATCCGTTGATCAAGCCGATTGGCAGGGTCAGCAGATTATAGGCGCGCGCATAGAAGCCCAGTTCGACCGCCCCCCAACGCCAGCCGATCAGGATATTGTCGAACTGGCGATGAAAGAAATTTAGCAGCGAAAACCCGGTGACGTTCGCACCGAAGCCCAATTCGGCGCGGGCGTCGCGCCAATCGTTGACGCGCGACGGACGCCAGTCGCAGACGATCCACGTCAGGATGAGTGTGACGATGCTCGCTGTGATCATCTGTGCGACCAGCGCCCAGACGCCGGCATCGGCTTTCCAGGCGAGCAGGACGCCAACGACGAGTCCCACAGCCTGACTGCCCAGCGCAATGAGTTGTAGCGGCATCCAGCGCATAGCACGGGCGAGCAGCGCGTCATGCTGGGCGACGGCAGCCGCCAGCGGGATCGACAGCGCCATGCCAATCACAATCAGCGTCACACGCGGATCATTGTAAAGGAGCGCCGCGAGGGGGGCGGCAAGTGCAGCCGCAATCATCAGGATCAAGCCGACTGCGATATTGACGAAGAACAATGTGCTGACCAGCGGTTGCGAGACTTCGGTCTTCTGGATCGTCGCCACCGAAAGGCCCATGTCCGTGAACAATGCGACAAAGCCGGTGACGGTGGCGGCCATTGCGATCAGGCCGAAATCAGCGGGCGCGAGCAGGCGCGACATGATCGCCGTGCCTAGCAATTGCAGGACAAGCCGCGTGACTTGCCCGCCGAACGCAATCGCGCCGCCGCGTGCGGCATGGCCCGCAAAACTGCCGGTCATGTCGGGTCCGGCCAGCGTACGGGCATTCGCCGCTTGCCGAGCTTCGTGCCGCGTCACGTCATAATGTCCCTAAACCCACGTTGGCGCGGCCTTAGCTTTGCGGGGTGTCCGGCGCCAGCCTGATTGATGGTTAGCAGCATTGACGCTTGCGCGAGCGCGGTTATGGCGCGGAGTCATGAGCGACAACATCCCTTCGATCCTGATGGTTAGCTGGAATCGTCGCGAATATTATGAGCGGACGATGGCTCATTTGCTCGCCGATCCGTCGGATTTTCGATTGCACCTGTGGGACAACGGCTCCGAAGACGGGCTTGCCGATTTCATCGCTGAATTGCGTGACGACCGGATTGTAGAGCGGCATCTGAACCCCACCAACGTCGGCCAGTTCGCACCGTGGCACTGGTTTGTCGATCGCTGCACCACGGGCGTTGGCGGTAAGCTGGATGATGATATTTTGGGCGAGGCGGGATGGATGACGCGTTTTGCCGACATGCTGGTGAAGGAGCCGCAGCTCGGGCTACTCGGCGGCTGGGTTTTCCTTCCCGAGGAATGGGATGCCGCGATTGGCGCGCACAAAATATGCCGCGTTGGCGAGTACCCGATATTCCAGAATGTCTGGGTGGCGGGTTGTATTTTTCTCGGTCGAATAGAAACACTCCGGCGCTTTTCCGTCCATGATCCCGAAGCACGCGGCGTGCCATTCGACCATAAGGCGTTGACGCGGGCCGGGTTGATCTCGGGGTATCCGCTGCCGATTTCATTTGCGCACAATCTTGATGATCCGAGGTCCCCCTATTGCCGGATGAACCGCCCGGGCGGATGGGATCAATTTGCCGCCTATACGGCGCGGATGGGTAAGTTTTCGGGCCCTGAAGATTATGCGGCGTGGATCGCCAAAGATGCGCGCGACATTCTTGAAACGTCGATTGCTGATCAGTTGAACCTGTATGCCCCGCCGACGATCCTTGATCGAGTCAAGGGTCGCCTCAAGCGACTATGGGGGCGTCGGACGGATTGACGCGCAAGTCGATTGGCTTTTTCGCCGCAACAGCGCGACCGGGCACTTTCATCATCAGTGCCACGCTTGCCGCAATGAGAAAAAAGATACTTGGGCGCTGCAAGTAGGAGGTGAAGGTAAGCATCACCGCTGCCGACGTTAGCAGCGCAAGGCAGAAGCCGGCGAGCTCGCGCTCCGCCGAGGCGGGCGGCAGCAAGCGCCGGATCTGCGTCAACCGGCCGATCGGGATGATGAACGCTAGGCAGAAGAGAACGAGCCCGATGCCGCCCGCAAACAACGCGAAATAGAGGTAACTGTTGACGAAATCGACGATTCCTTCGCCTTGAATCATATCCTTCATCCGCGCGACGACATTTGCATAGCTGTCGCCAAAGATTGGACTTTTCCAATACTCTTGAAGCCCGCGGCGGAGCAATTCGGTGCGGTAGTCGCCCGATCCCTTTGCCTCTTCAATGCTGGTCGAGATCTGGCTGCCGATTGATCCGATCATCATCGCGGTCGCATAAGCACCTGTGAGCAAAAATCCGGCAGCACCAAGCTGCCCCATGCCGCTCACGCCGCGGCGATAAAATGAGCTGACGATGAAGGCGACTGCAATGCCGATCATGCCGCCGCGCGACTGCGGCGCCAATGTGCCGAGGGCGATAACCGAAACGATGGCGATATAGGCAGTGTTCGAAACGAAGGACCGTCGCGCCGCCAGTGCTGCTGCAAAGCATATGACGAGGACACACCCCATGTTTGTTGCCTCTTGCATTGGCCCATAAGCCCGCATCAACCCGCCGCGCCATTTCACGAAGACGCTCACATCAAACCCGAAGTGTGGCAAGATCGGCGAGTAAAGTGGCCATGAGGCCCACGCTTCAAAAAGGACGACGAACGCAAGGATGACACCGGCACCGGCCATCGCCGTTAACAGCGTTCGCCACTCGGTCGCGTTGCGCGCCGACCGCGTGATAATGTAAACCGGGATCACATAAACAAAGGCATACATCGCGGCCTGTCGCAAGAAGCCGATCCACGCACCGCCGCGCGCATCGACCACAATGAGCACGGCAATGACGATGAACATAACCGAATCAGCCCATGGCGGTGCCTGAGCGGGTCGTCCGGGTGCGATGGCGAAGGCAAGCAGGCCGCCCACCGCTAAACTGCTCTGCACGGTCCACGGGAAAAGCCATGCTCCGCCAAGCGTTAGATTGGTCGGGAGCGATGGAAGCGCAAACAAACCAATAGCGACAATGATGCCAACCTTCAGCTTTGTCCGCCCCAGCACAAGGGGCACGAGGGCAACAGCGATGTGAAGAATGATCAGAATGGGAGACAGGAACGCGAGTGCTGCCATCGAACCTATCACCACGCCGGGCAAATAGCCGATGTCGCGGCGGCTTGCGCGCGTCGATGCCATGTAGAAAAAAATAGACCCCATCACGATGAGGGCTTCGAGGAACAGCAGGTTTTTTAGCACAGGCCCAGTATTCCCATTCTCAGGATTCCCAGCGCGCGCCGCTCATCGGTCGCCCCCGCGCATCACTATCCCAAAAATACGCGGCCCGTCGACCAGATACCGTCGCCACAGTCTTTTTGGTTCGGAAACGAGGCGATAGGCCCACTCGAAACCGAGCTTTTGGACGATGCGGGGCGCTCTGACCTGCCGTCCGGTGAGGAAGTCGATCGATGCCCCGATGCTGAGCGCCACGCCGCGTTTCGCGCCAAGTTGCCGCGCGCGGTGAAGCAGAATTTCCCCTTGCGGGCTCCCCACGGCGACGAAGATAAAACGACAATCTGCAGTGCTGATGAAACGTGCAGCGGCATCCATGGCGTCGTTGTCGTCGATCATACCCATCGGCGGAATATGTTGGGCGACGACAATCGCCGGGTATGATTTTCTGAGCTCAACAATGGTTTGATCATCACCACCAATGATGGCGATTCGCTCTCCGGGTCGGATGTTGTGCGCAAAAATTGCCGCCGTCAGGTCGCTGCCGGGAACAATCGGTAGCGACACACCCTTCCAATGCGCAAGTCGGGCGAGGATCCGACTATCGCACAAACAAAGATCGGCATCATAAACGGCGTTGCGGACACGCACGCCCTTTGCCGATTGTCCGAGCTGATCCATGCGAACGATATGATCAACATTGGGCGTAACGACCGACGTATATTGCGGGGCGTCTGCTGCGGCGATCACCCGCGCCAGCGCGTCATCCCAGTGCAAATTGGTGAATTCAACGCCAACGAATCGCGTCGTTGCGTCCTCAATAGGCATTTTTATCCCAGACCAGCCGGAAGACGGTTTCGATGATGATGCGGATGTCGAGGAAAGGCGACCAATGCTCGATGTAGTAGATGTCATATTCAACGCGCCGCCGCGCCCGGTCGAGATCGGCAATTTCGCCGCGTAGCCCGCGCACTTGCGCAAGGCCGGTAATCCCTGGTTTGACGCGGTGGCGCGCAGCATAGCCCTTTACGGCGTCAAAGTAGAACGCATCCTCGACGCGCATCTTGGTCGCATGCGGGCGCGGGCCGACAATCGACATGTTGCCCTGCAGCACGTTCACCAGTTGCGGCAGTTCGTCGATACTGAAGCGACGGATAAACGCCCCGACCCGGGTGACACGAGCATCGTTCTTGACCGTTCGCTCTGCGCCAGTCACGTCTTGCGCGTCCGCATACATCGAGCGGAATTTGAGGACTTCGATTTCTGAATTGTTGAAACCGAAGCGCAACTGGCGAAACAGGATTGGCCCGGGGCTTTCGATGCGAATCGCGATCGCGGTCAGCAGCAATAATGGCGACAGGACAACGAGGCCAATTGCTGCCAAGGCATAGTCCTGCAAGTTTTTGCCGATCAGGTCGAAATCACGCACCGGACGGCGCAGCAATGTCATCACCGGAAGTGAACCGATCACCCCGAGCCGGAAGCTTGACCGCAGCTCCAAAATTTCCCGCGACAACACGCAGACATCGATCGATACCGCGCTCAGCTGCTCGATGATCCGGTCAAGCCGGTCCTGGCCGACTTGCGGGAGAGCGATGATCACTTGATCAAGATCGCCGTCGCGTGCCATCGCAAGAATCTCGGAAAATCCGCCAACGAACGAGACGTCTCGATGCGCGGCCTTGTCGGCACGTTCGCCGCGGTCATCGGCGAAGCCGACAATTTTGAGATGCGGTAGCCGCTCGAGTTCGAGCAGATCAACAACGCGTCCAACAACAGTCCGATCAGCGCCGTAGATCACCACGCGCTGGCCGATGATTCCTTGCTCCATCAGCCACCATGCGAGGCGGCGGAAAGGGATGCGGCTGAGCATCAGCAGCGTTGCGCAGGTTGCAACGTAGATGCCGGTCATTCCGGTCGACATTTCAGAAGTTGAGCGAAGCTGGGTTGCCGTAAGGCCCGTCAGCACCAGCGCGATGATGAAATCGTAAACGCCGCCTTGGCCGACATCGGACCCTTGACCGCGAAACGTAGTGTAACCATCACGCGATATGCGGATCAGGAAATAGTTTATCGCCAAAATGACCGCTGCGTTCATGTGCAGCGGCTGATCGATACCCCGGTCAAAGATCGACGCGTAGATCACCATCGCGGCGAAGAACGCGATGATAAAACATAGCACGTCTGATGCGATGCCAAGCGTTGTCAGCAGGTTAGACGTGAAGCGCATGCGCCGTCGGCGTGGTGCCGCGGCCTTCGCTGCTACGACGTGATCGTCGTCGCTCACAATCGGATCAGCGAGGTCGCTCATCAGGCGCCCGGCAGGGGGCTGAACAAGCCGCGCATCTTGAACGGGCGCGACGGATTGGTAAATGTGAAGTCGCGGATGGCGAAGTCATAACGCCGTTTTGCGCTTATGATGCAGGCAGCGTCTCCGATTTTTTGACAGGTCATCGCGAGTGTTTCCCAGCCCCACGGCTGCGCCCCATTGGCATCCGCAAAGCTGCGCGCCGCTGCAATCGCGCTGCCGTGATCGCCGACAGACTGGAGGTGCTGGACATAAGCGGAAAGCGCCCGGCGGCTGCGCGGCAGATCGCGCACAGCTTCGGCAAGCACCTGACGCGCGCGCAGCGGTTGATCATTCGCGAGGTAGGATTGGGCGAGCGTCGTGCGCGCCTCCAGCAGCGACGGATCGGCCAGAACAGCGCCTTGAGCATCGGCGTTTGCCCGGTCAAAGCTTTTTGCCGCTGCGCCCCATTTTGCACGAAGCATCAAAGCATTGGCATCCTGAGCCCCTGCGCCAGCGCCGATGATCGAATCGACGAGCGCTTGTGCCTCCGCCCGTCGACCAAGGCCATCGATCGCGACGGCATACATGCCTCGGTCATTTTCAGCAGCGCCGCTGCCTTGTGATATCAACGCAGCAGCGCGGGCGTATTCCTTGCGCGTGATCAAATATTGTCCGGCTGCGGTGCGCAACGGTGACCCGCCCAGCTTTGTCAAACGCTCGTCAAGATAGGCGGGCTGGTCGGCGGGTTCGGCATTGTCATAGAGTTCGAATGCCCAAGCGATAAACTTGGCGTCATCGCGTTTGGCGATCACGGTGTCGGCCCATAGTTTGCGTGCTTCCGCAATTTTGCCGGTACGATAGAGCAAATTGCAATAATCAAGCGATAGTTCGGCATTGCCTTTTTGCGCTTTGATAATCTCTGGAAAGACCGATGCCATGCCAGCAACATCGCTTTTTGCGCGATAAAACTGAAGCAGCGCAAAGTTGATGCTCGGTCGCGGCTCAGGACCCGATGCCGCCGCCTGAAGAAGCTTGATGGCGTCATCGACTTTGCCACCGACGGCAATTGCGCGCGCTTTAAGCAACAGGCCGGTCTCGTCATTGGGAGACGCTGCTAGTATCGATTCGGCGGCGGTGAGTGTGACGTCCTCGTCGCCCTTGTCGAGCGCAAGCAATCCCTTGACGGCCAAGCCCTGACCATCGTTCGGCACGAGCGCGAGCAGCCTATCGACTGCGTCCTGTGCAAGACGTGTCGCACCGATCATGTAGCCACTATAAGCCAGCGGTCGCAGTGTATTTGCATCGCCGGGGCGAAGCTCGTCGGCTCGGCTAAAAGCAGTGAATGCCTCGGGCAGCTCGCCACTTTGCAACCGCATCTGTCCGAGCGCAAACCAGATGTCGGGGACATCGTCGCGGATCGCGACGGCGCGCAGCAACTCACGTTTTGCTTCGGGGAACTTTCCGTCAGTCAGATACTGCTGCGCCTGGGCGTAGGCCTCATTGGCGCGCTGGGTCTTCGACGCGCAGCCTGACACCGCCAAAAGCATGGCGCCGCTCAGCAAAATCGGTCGAAAACGGGCATTAAGCATAGGCAGTTGCATCATTTGGTCCTGGTGCTGCTATACGCTCGTTTAGAATCAGTGCTATGGTGTAAGCAATCGCGACGATCAAGGTGGTAGGCACAACACCCGAAACGAAGCCGCGAAAGGGGGCAGAAATGCTACGATTTTTGGCAGTTACTATTTTTGCGCTGGTGGCTTCAATGACCAGCGCCGGTTACGCTGCTGACGCGCCGAAGGCGGCGAACCGACCCTATACAATCAATCCCGGTGATGAAATCGAGATCTATGTATGGGGCGAAGAACGGCTTCAGCGTCAGGTTCGTATACTGCCCGACGGAAGTTTTGCTTTCCCGCTGGTCGGTCGTATCGCTGCTGCGGGAAAGTTGCCGAGCGCGATCGAGGCTGAAATTTCGCAAGGGCTGAAGACGCAATATCGTGGCGAAGTGCCGCAGGTTACGGTTTCGGTAAAGGCGCCATCGGGCATGACATTCTCGATTGTTGGCCGTGTGAAGAATCCCGGCAACATGACGCCGGGTCGCTATCTCAATGTCATGGAAGCCATCGCGCTTTCGGGCGGTCCTGATGAATTTGCAAATCTCGACAATGTAACGATCATTCGAAAGACGGGCACTGGCATTTCCCTTTTGAAAGTCCGGCTCAGTGCGGCATTCAAAGGGTCGCCGAATATCACCGCTGAAATGCTACCGCAGATCGAAACGGGCGATACGGTGATTGTCCCATGATGCGGGGATCGGTCGACTATCTGGCGCGATTAATGGCGACGGCGTTGACCGCGATGCCATTTTTTTGCCCGGCGGCGCGCGCTGAAACTGCGGCGGGGATCGGCGTTTCGGGCAACTTGGAGTATTCAAACAACCCATTTCTGCTGACCGCCAGCGATACCGCGGCAGTCCGTGCTCGGGTTTCGCTGTCGCCCTTCATCGAAGAGCGCACGGCACGATCAAGCCTGCGGGTATCAGGGGATGCATCTTTTTCAGCGTATAACAGGAGCTATCGCGACGCCATCGATCTGTCGTCGCAAGTGGGATATAACAGTCGACTGTCGCGGCAATTTTCGGTGCGCGCCGGCGTCTCGCTGAACAGTTCGATTAACAGCATTTATAACTCAAACCCGATCTTTGATGCGCCGTCCGCATTGAATGTGGTTCCCAAGATAATTGATATTACCGTGATCGGCTTTCAGCAACGGACGACGAATGCACAAGCCAGTGCGGGTTTAACCTATTCGGTTGACGACAAGAACACGATCTCGCTTGGTTATGACGGCAGCGTGGCGCGCTATCCCCAAGGTGGCAACCGCAGCGAATATTCGAACATCCGCCAGAACGTCAGCTATTCGCGCGTGATCAGCGCGCGTGCGAATGTTGGGGCATCGGTGAGCGTCAGCCGCGTCAATTATTTTGGCACACCGTTTGGCGACGCGCGCATTATCAGTCCCTCGCTTGACGGGACGTTCCGTCTGGCGGCGAACTGGTCGTTGTCAGGTGGCATTGGTTTCTCGTCGTCGCGGGTCAACGTCGGCTTTGGTCGACTGTCGTCGACTGATTTGTCGGGCAGTGTTAATTTGTGCCGCACTGATACGCGCACAAATTTTTGTTTCAATGGCTCGCGGTCGACGGCGGCGTCGTCGTTCGACGGCGTCCGGACGTCGACGACGGCAGGACTGTCCTACAGTTACCGCATTAACGGGCGAGATTCGATCAGTGCGTCGGGCGGGTATAGCCGGTCGACGGTACCCCGGCAGGCGATCGGTGCGCCAACCGACTACGCATCGGCAACTACGAGCTTTTCACGCCGCTTTTCAGATCGTATGACAGGCCAAATAACGGGTGGGTTTTCGCGAAGCACGTTTCAGGGCACGCGTAGCACCGCTTATGGGTCGATTGGCATCAACTATAGCTTTGGTAACCAGTGATGACGACTGAACAAACAGAAAACTATGCTGACCCAGCGTCGATTTTGGCGCAAGTTCCGGGTATTTTACTGCAGCGCAAATGGTGGTTGATCATACCCACGGTTTTGCTGTTTTTGGCGGGCGCAGCTGCCGCCTTTTTTCTGCCCGCGCTTTATCAATCATCGGCGACATTGCTTGTCGAATCTGCTGACGTGCCGATCGATACGGGCGTTTCCGGGGGCACCGAAATCGTTGACCAGCGGCTTGCGAAAATCCGCCAACAGATTCTAAGCCGGCGTGACCTGATCCAGCTCATGGATAAATATGCGCTCTATCAGAACGAGCGTCAGTCGGATCCGCTTTCCAAGGTCGTGAGTAAATTTCACGACGCCATTGCGGTAACGCCGGTTGGTGCCGAGTTTCAGCAATCGGGCGGCAAAGCGACGATCGCGTTTACGATCAGCTATGACTATCGCGACCCGATTCTCGCGCAGCAAGTGACGCAGTCGCTGATTGACCGGATCGTCGAAATTGATTCGACGGCGAATGTTGACCAGACGCGCGCGGCCGTTGCGTTCCTCAGTCAGCAGGCCGAGGATTTGCAGGGGCAGATCACGCTGGTGCAGACGCAACTTTCGGGACTGAAGGCACGCAACGGGTCCCTGCTCTCGAATATCAACGTACCGATGATGGGCGGCGGCGGTGGTGTTGATGGCCAGATTGCCATGCTGCAACGCGACAATGCCAATCTCAACCAGCAGCGCGATCTGGTAAAGACCTCGGCAGAGCGCGATCCGGTCGTCTCGCAAGCGGAAATGGGCTTGGCAGCGGCGCGGTCAATTTACGCCGAAACGCACCCCGATGTCATTTTCGCCAAGCAACGGCTTGAAGAAGCAAACCGCCTTGCGGCTACAAATGTGAAGAAGGTGCCGGTTGATAGCATCGCTCAGCAAATTGCTTTTAATAACAAGCAGATCGCGGCACTCCAAACGGCCAAGTCACAGGACCAGAGCCGGTCATCGCAAATCTACGCGGCGCAATCACGCGGCCCTGCGGTGATGGAGCAGGCCGCGCAGATGCAGCAACGTCTCGATGGTTTGAACGTGCAGTATCAGCAATCTTCGACGCGGCTGATATCAGCGCAGGCGGCGGCGCGCGCGGCAACCGAACAGCGTGGGGAACGGCTTGTGGTTGTCGATGCGCCATCACAGCCCGACCAGCCGACGTGGCCCAATCGCCCGTTGCTGATGGCAGGCGGGGGCGCGATTGGCGCCGGGATTGGCCTCGCGCTGATCCTGCTCATGGAATTGCTGCGCCAGCCCATCCGCGGCTCGGCAGGACTTGAAGCGGTAACTGGGGCGATCCCGCTTGGTATTGTCCCGATCATTTCGGGCAAGCACGCAAACGGTGGATCACCATCTGATGAAGGGGGGCGCTGGCAGTGGCTCAAGAGGCTGAATCCGCTGAGCTGGCGGCGCGCTAAGCTGGCGACGGCTGATGGATGAAATTGGGGGCACCGGAAGTTCAATGACGACGATGCAAGAAACACCGCTACATGCGGCGCGAACCGTGCGCCCTGTGCTTGATCTGTCGCGCGCTAAACCAGTGACAATTGATCCCGCGCTGCTCCGTGAAGAGCGCGTTATCGGCTTCGATCCGACCGATCGTGATGGTCGTCCGTTTACGTTGCTGCGATCACGCGTTCTCGATCTGTGGCGCGGTCAGGGGCACAAGCTGATCGGCATTACGTCGGCATCGCCGTCGGCAGGAAAATCGTTTATCGCCTGCAACCTCGCAACGTCGCTGGCGACGCTTCCCGAAACCCGCGTGGCACTGTTTGATCTGGATTTGCGGCGCGGAACGGTCGCACGTAATTTCGGGACAGAATCTGAAGGCGGCCTTGAAACCTATCTCAACGGCACGAACCCTGATCTCGCGGGCATCGCCCGCAAGGTTGAGGGGCTGGCGCTGACTTTGTTCACGTGCGCGCAGGTGAAAGGGCACTCGGCGTCGCTGGTTACGGGCGACAAGTTCGATGCGCTGGTTGCAGCAATGCGGACGTTGCCCGATGATGTTCTGATCCTCTGTGATCTGCCGCCGGTGTTCGCCAACGATGATGCCAAGCTAATCTGCGAACGGCTCGATGGTTATATTCTGGTCGCCGAAGATGGCGTCACGCCGCGCAAAGCGATAAAGTCAGCAGTCCAGTTCATGGAACCGTCTAAGTTGCTCGGCTCGATCCTCAACCGTGCGAGTGTCGGGCTGGAGGACCAATATGGGTATGGCAGCAAGGCGTATCGCCACTATTACGAGTAGGCGGCGTGCGTAGGGGCATCATTCTCGCCGGGGGATCGGGCACGCGACTGCATCCGCTGACGTTGTCGGTCTCAAAGCAGCTGATGCCGGTCTATGACAAGCCGATGATCTATTACCCGCTATCAGTGCTGATGCTGGCTGGTATCCGCGACATATTGATCATCACGACGCCGCATGATGCGCCCGCGTTTCAACATCTGCTGGGCGATGGCAGCGGTTGGGGGCTGTCGATTTCCTATGCGGTTCAGCCATCGCCCGACGGACTGGCTCAGGCATTTCATATTGGTGCCGGTTTTGTCGGGCGCGATCCGTCGGCGCTGATTCTGGGCGACAATATTTTTTACGGCCATGGCTTGCCCGAGGAGCTGGCTGCGGCTGATGCGCGCGTGGATGGGGCGACAGTGTTTGGATACCGGGTATCGAACCCCAGCGACTATGGCGTGGTTGCATTCGATGGTCTCGGTCGGGCCATTTCGATCGAGGAAAAGCCAGCAACCCCGAAATCAAATTATGCTGTTACCGGCCTCTATTTCTACGACGGGACCGTGGTGGACCGCGCGCGTGACCTGAAGCCTTCGACGCGGGGCGAGCTTGAGATCACCGACCTCAACCGAACTTACCTCGACGATGGCAGTCTGAACGTCGAACTCATGGGCCGTGGGACGGCGTGGCTCGATACGGGGACGCATGGATCGCTGCTCGATGCCGCCGTGTTCGTCCGTATCCTTGAAGAGCGGCAGGGTTTGAAAATCTGCTGTCCGGAGGAAATTGGGTGGCGCAGCGGATTTATCGATGATGCCCAGCTTGCGTTGCTGGCAGCAAAGCTCGGCAAAAGTGGCTATGGTGCTTATCTGACCGCGCAACTGGCGGTCGGGCGTGCCTAAGTGATTGTCACCGCTACGGCCATTCCCGACGTCAAGCTGATCGAGCCCAAGGTGTTCGGTGATGATCGTGGCTTCTTCCTCGAAAGCTGGAATGCGCGGGCCTTCGCCGATGCCGGCCTCGATCTGTCGTTTGTTCAGGACAACCACAGCCGGTCATCGCGCGGTGTCTTGCGCGGGTTGCATCATCAAATTGGTCCTGCGCAGGGAAAGCTCGTCCGCGTGGTCAGCGGTGCGGTGTTCGATGTTGCGGTTGACATGCGGGCTTCGTCGCCGACCTTTGGCAAATGGGTCGGCTATGAATTGTCGGCGCGGAACCACCGGATGCTGTGGATCCCGCCGGGCTTTGCGCACGGTTTCCTGACACTCGAGGACGGCACCGACTTCTTGTACAAATGCACCGAATTTTATGCGCCTGCGTCCGAGCATTGCCTGGCATGGGATGACTCAACAGTCGGCATCGACTGGCCCTTGGGTGATATGACGCCGCTGGTTTCGGACAAAGATAGAGCGGGACTCCCCTTTCTCGACGCGCCGAAATTCACATGAAAGTGCTGATCTTCGGTGCGGGTGGACAAGTCGGGCGCGCGCTACAGGCGTTAGCGCCCGAGGCTGCGACGATCACGGCCATCGACAATGATGTCCTCGATTTGACGAACACCGCCGCGATAGCGCCGCACATCCAAAGCATCGCGCCGGACCTGATCATCAATGCCTCGGGCTACACGGCGGTCGACAAGGCCGAAAGTGAGCCCGACCTTGCCTATGCTATCAATGCGATGGCACCCGGCGCGATGGCCCGGGCGGCAGCAGACATCGGCGCGCGGTTCATCCATGTCTCGACCGATTTCGTTTTCGACGGGACGGGGCATCTGCCGTATTTACCCGACACACCGACCAGTCCCCTGAGTGTCTATGGCGCGTCAAAGGCGGCAGGCGAACAGGCGGTGACTGCTGTCGGCGGTAATATGCTGACGGTCCGCACCGCATGGGTTTACAGCGCGGGGGGTGCGAATTTCGTCGAGACGATGCTGAAACTGATGGCGTCGCGCGATAGTATGAGCGTGGTCGCTGATCAGATCGGCACGCCAACGCACGCCGACAGTCTGGCGCGGTCGCTGTGGAAGCTCGCTGCGTCAGATCATCGCGGGGTTGTTCACTTCACCGATGCTGGCGTGGCATCGTGGTATGACTTCGCAGTCGCAATTTACGATCTCGGCATGGCCGCGGGTTTGTTGGACAGCGCTGTCAGAATCAATCCGATTCCGACCAGTGCTTATCCGACGCCAGCGGCTCGCCCGCATTATTCGGTGCTCGACAAGACGGCGACATGGGCATTGCTCGGCTACACCGCCGACCATTGGCGGCATGAACTGGCCGCAATGATGATGAAGAAACGGACTGGCCAATGAGCAATCTCCTCGTCACTGGCGGCGCGGGCTTTATCGGCACCAACTATGTCCGCGCGCGGAGCGTGGCTTATCCCGATGTGCCGATTGTTGTCCTTGATGCGATGACCTATTCGGCAAAGCGCGCCAATCTTGATGGCCTTGCCAATGTCACGATCATTGAAGGCGACATCCGCGATGAAGCGCTGGTCACCCAGTTGTTGCGCGACCACCAAATCGACACGCTGGTCCACTTCGCCGCAGAAAGCCACGTCGACCGCTCGATCTCCGGCCCCGATATCTTCATTGATACCAACATTGTCGGCACACACAGCCTGTTGAAAGCCGCCCGCGCGGTTTGGATTGATGGCGGCAGCGGGACGCCGCACCGCTTCCACCATATCTCGACCGACGAAGTGTTTGGCTCGCTCGGTGCGGATGATCCCGCGTTCCATGAAGCGACGCCCTATGCGCCGAACTCACCCTATTCTGCGTCGAAGGCCGCCTCGGACCATCTCGTCCGCGCCTACCATCATACCTATGGTTTGCAGACGACGATGACGAACTGCTCGAACAATTACGGGCCCTATCAGTTCACCGAAAAGCTGATCCCGCTGTTCGTCATCAATGCGCTGACCGGCAAGTCGCTGCCGGTATATGGCGACGGGATGAATGTCCGCGACTGGTTGCATGTCGATGACCATTGCCGCGCCATCGATCTGGTGCTCGCGCGCGGCAGGCCGGGCGAAACCTACAATGTCGGCGGCGGTGAGGAATTGCCGAATATGACGGTCATCACGACGATTTGTTCGACAGTGGATGCGCTGTTCGCGGGGGATTCGGGGCTGGCGGCGAAGTTCCCGGGCGCGCCCGCTGCACAGGGACGACCAACATCAGACTTGATCACCTACGTCACCGACCGCGCTGGGCATGACCGGCGCTATGCGATTGATTGTCGGAAACTTACGGCCGAACTTGACTATTCTCCCGCATATGACTTTGCGCGCGGGCTTGCCGCAACAATCCGCTGGTATGTCGATTATGCGGAATGGTGGGGCTGAGCCTCAAGGTGGAAGAGCAGGACGGTTTCCGGCACCGCCAGCGGCAATTGCATACCGAAGGTCATGAGTGCGTCGCCGGAAACCACAGCGCCTTCGCCCAACAGGGCGAGCGCATCAACGACCGAGGGGCCGGAAACCGAGCGCCAGTCTTTCGGCCAGATTACCCGGACACGGTAGCGTGCATCGGCATCCAGTCCCGTGGGGTGAAAACGATCCGGCATTGTTGCGCCATGCCCTTTCATATATGCAATGGACCATAATGCTTCCGCTTTGTCTGCGGCGACAACGCCGACGATATTCAGATCATCGGGCGTATCGAGCCGATGAAAATCGCCGTTGTGGATCAGCGCACGGTGGTGCTTGTGCAGCGCAATCGCTAACTTGAGGTGATCGAGATCGGCTTGCGGCTCGGTCTGTAGATTCAGTTCAAGCCCCATATGGCCCATGAACGCCGTTCCCGCGCGCATGCCCATCGATAGCTTGCGCCCGGTTTGATGACATTCAGACGGGCCGACATGCGCGCCCATAACGTCGAGCGGGAGGAAATAGGATGCGCCGCGCTGGATATTCTGGCGGTCGTGCGCGTCATTGCTGTCCGAGGTCCAGATGCGGTCCGTATGCGCGAGGATGCCCATGTCGGCCCGCGCGCCGCCTGATGAGCATGTCTCTATTTCGACCGTTGGGTGCGCCGCACGGATGCGGTCGATCAGTGCATAGAGCGCCACGACTTGGGCATGTGCGCGCGGGCGACCCTGCGCATCGCCGGGATGGTTGAGGTCACGGTTCATGTCCCATTTGATGTAGCCGATGGCGTGATCGCGCAAGACAGCGTTGATCTGTCCGAAGAGATAGTCGCTGACGTCGGGACGCGAAATGTCGAGGACATATTGGTGGCGGAACGGCACTTGTTCGACGCCCTTGATCCGCAGCGCCCAATCGGGATGCGCGCGATACAAATCGCTGTCGGGATTGACCATTTCTGGTTCGAACCAGATGCCCATTTCCATGCCGAGGCCGATGACGTGATCGACAAGTGGTTTCAGTCCTTGCGGGTAAACCGTGTCTGAAATCAACCAGTCACCCAGCCCCGCGCGGTCATGGCGGCGTGATCCGAACCAACCATCGTCGAGGACAAAGCGCTCGACGCCAAGGTCTGCCGCGCGCGTTGCGATGTCTTTCAGTTTCGCAACATCATGATCAAAATAAACCGCTTCCCACGTGTTGTAATGAACGGGGCGGGGCTTGGCGCGCGTGGCCGGGCGCAGGATGTTGGTCCGCACGTGTTGGTGGAAATGGCGGCTGAGCGACGAAAGCCCCGTTGCCGAAAAGCACGCCACGATGTCGGGGCTGGCATAGCTCTCGCCCGGCGCAAGGCGGATTTCACCGGGCAGGGTCAGGGCGCCAAGCGCGGCAAAAGCCCTGCCATCATTCAACGTATCGACCCGGATACGGTGGTTACCGCTCCATGCCAGATGGAGGCCGTAAGCGTCTCCGGCACTTTCGTTGGTCGATGGGCTGCAAAGGATGACCGCCGGGAAGCTGTCGTGCGATGTCCGCCCACGCCGGTTCTCGCGGACATAGCCGCCCGAAAAGCGCGACAGCCGTTCGCGACGGAACTCGTCCGACCAGCGGCCCGAAAAGCCGATAATCTCGGTCATCGGCTGGGGGATTGGCAGGCACGCGGTTGCCATCTCGATCAGTTCTAGTGGCTTGTCGCCGTAATTTGTGATGGTCGATGCGATTGTAACAACGCCCGAGGTCGGGTCGATTGTGATGCGGTAGGCCAAGCCGAGTTTTGTGCGAACGTCCGCACATGTGATAGATGCGCCATTTGCCTGTTTGACGACTTTGACGACGTCGAAACGGCCGCCCCAGTCCCGCCCGCCGCGATGTGCCGAAAAGCCGCTCGGCCCGAGCAGACCAATCCCCGGCTCCATTGCCAGAGACGCTGTGATGGGCGTGTCAGCGCTGCCCGGTCCGCCCTGCCGTGTCGCCAGCTTGACAAGGTCGTCCACCGTAACGTCCCCACTAAGCTGTTTGCCCCAGTGCGCCACATGCGGCGGCGCTCCGATGGCGCAACTGAGGATCAGCGTTGTTTCCCCGGCGTCAAAGCGGATATGGTTCATGAAAAGCCCCTTTGGCATATCGTCCGCGCAAAATATGTTCGAGTTCGATACTTGCCTTTTGCCATAAGGAAAGTAGCAAATGGCGATTGGCCCATTAATATGATTTATAAAAAGCGCCAGAGGGGGAACTTAAGATGTTTGAAGGCGGATCGTCAGCGCTGCAACTCGCCATATTTTTCGGGTTGACCACGCTCATCGCGGTCATGACCTACGTCAAAGTCCATGGCAAAGGCGCCGCACGCACCGGCGGCGAAGGCACGACGCGTGAGGTGTTCCTTGCGGGCGGCGGGCTGACGTGGCTGTTCGTTGCGGGGTCGATCACGCTCACCAACCTCTCGACCGAACAGCTGGTCGGCATGAACGGCAACCAGATGCTGCTGCTGGCGTGGTGGGAAATTTGCGGGTTCATCGGCCTGTTGATTCTCGCCTTCGTTTTCGTGCCGATCTATTATCGCAACAATTGCACGACCGTTACGGAGCTGCTCGAAAAGCGCTACAATGGCGGCAGCATCCGCACGGTGATTTCGGCGCTGTTTCTGCTCGGCAATATCTTCATTTACCTGCCTGCTGCACTCTATAGCGGCAGTTTGTTCCTCAAATCGATGTTCGGCGTTGATTGGTCGCTGATCTGGTTTGCCGCGCCGATGGCAATGATTGCGGCGGTTTACACGATCTCGGGCGGCCTGCGTGCGGTTGCGGTGATGGACACTTATTCAGGGATTGGTGTGCTCGCTATTGCCTTGCTGATCGTGTTTCTAGCCATGGCAGCGGTTGATTTTGATCTGTCGACCGTCCCCGCCGAACGCCTGTCGATGATTGGCAGCATCACCTCGCCGATCCCGTTTCATACGCTGTTTACGGGGATGATTTTCATCCAGATATTCTATTGGTCGACCAACCAGAATATTACCCAAAAGGCGATGACCGCGCCGACGGTGCGCGAAGCGCAAAAGGGCGTGTTGGCGGCCGCCGCAATCCGCATTCTCATCATCCCGCTGATTGTCGTCGTGCCCGGTGTTGTCGCCTATAAACTGTTCGGCAATGTCGGCGACCAAGCCTATGGCCGCCTTGTCGCCACTGTCTTGCCCGGCTGGATGTCGGGCGCGTTTGCCGCCATGATGATGGGCGCCGTGATTGCGCACACCAGCGCGATCCTGAACAGCTCGGTCGCGCTTTATGCGATCGATTTTCATGACAAGTTCGTCTCGCCGGTGAAGGATCATTGGCGGCTCGCGGGCATCGTTTCGATTGTCCTGACGATCACATCGATCGCGCTGGTGCCCGCATTCGAAAGTGCGAAAAGCATCATCAACCTGTTGCAGGAATTGAATGGTCTTTTCTCGATGCCGATCCTGTCGGCGTTTATCGCGGGCTTGCTGTTCCGGGGTGTTGATGCGCGCGCGGCAGTGGTTGGCTTGATCTATGGATTTCTGGCCTATGCGTTCCACAATTTCGTGCTCTACAAGCCTAATATGCTTTACGCGGGCGAGACATTTTACCAGCACATGGGCCTGCCATGGCTCCATTATATCGACGTGATGGTGATCGTGCTGGTGACGTCGGTGATGGTCTCGCTGGCGGTCAACCGCTTCGTGTTCGGCAATCGCGCGACGTTTATCTGGAGCGAAGAGGGACGGGCAATGCGCGCCGCCGGGACATGAGCGACCATATTCTTGTTATCGACGAAGGGACAACGTCGACCCGCGCGATGCTTTTCAGCATTGATGGTGCGTGTCTGGGCAGTTGCCAGAAGCCGATTACGCAGCATTATCCTGCCTCGGGATTGGTCGAACATGATGCCGCCGAAATCTGGAGCCTGACGCTCGCGTGTGCGCGAGAGATGGTGACGAAAGCGGGCGGCGCGGATCGGATCGCCGGTATCGGCATCACTAACCAGCGCGAGACGATTGTCTTTTGGGACCGGCGGACGGGTGAACCGCTGGCCCCCGCGATTGTCTGGCAGGACCGGCGGACCGCCGACATTTGCGAAATGCTGAAAGCGGGTGGCCACGAACCCACGGTGCAGGCGAAGACCGGGCTCCTGCTCGATCCCTATTTTTCGGGGTCAAAGATCGGCTGGGCGCTGGCGAACTGGCCGCAGCTGAAGGACGCGGGTGATCACCTCGCGGTCGGCACGGTTGAAAGTTACCTTGTTTTCCGCCTGACCGGCGGCGCCCATATTAGTGATGCGACCAATGCCGCGCGCACGGCGCTGATGGCGATCGGCAGCGCGGGATGGGATGATGGCCTGCGCGACATGTTTGGCGTCCCGCGCGGGATATTGCCCGAGATTGTCGATAGCGCGGGCCCGCTGGGGACCACGCTCCCCGACCTGCTCGGTGGCGCGATCCCGATCTGCGGCATGGCGGGTGACCAGCAAGCGGCACTCATTGGCCAAGCTTGCCTGACGCCCGGTCAGACCAAGGCGACGTTTGGCACCGGCGCGTTCGTTCTTACGCAGACCGGACGGACACTGCCCCAATCGCGCCATCGGCTGCTTTCAACCATCGCGTGGCAACTGGGCGGAGAACGGCATTATGCGCTTGAAGGCTCGGTGTTTGTCGCAGGGAGCCTCGTGCAGTGGCTGCGTGATGATTTGAACCTGATCAATCATGCCGCCGATACCGAGCCATTGGCGCGCAGCGTGCCGGACAATGGCGGCGTCTATCTTGTCCCTGCGCTGTCTGGCCTTGGCGCGCCGCACTGGCAGCCCAACGCGCGCGGCGCGATCATGGGGCTCAGCTTTGCCGCGAAGAAAGCGCATATCGCCCGTGCGGCCTTGGAAGCCATGGCGCATCAGACGAATGATTTGAAAAACGCCTTCGCCGCCGATGGAGCCGATTGGGCCGAACTGCGCATCGACGGCGGGATGGTCGCCAACGACTGGATGGCGCAGGATCTGGCCGACATGCTCGACATCGATGTCGAGCGACCGAGTTTTATCGAGACGACGGCGTTGGGCGCAGCTATGCTCGCGGGCGTTGGCGCGGGGATTTACGGCTCGCTCAAAGATGCTGCCGTGATGCGGCGCGGCGTGCAGCGGTTTGCCCCGCAAATGGACGCCGCGACACGCGACACGCGCCTCGACGGCTGGGCCGATGCTTTGGCGCGTGTGCTATGACCCTCCACGAAGATTTCCTCGCTCGCCTCTCCACGATGCCAGTCGTTGCCATTCTACGCGGTGTGACGCCCGAAGAGGTGGAGGACATTGTCGAAGCCATTATCGCGGCGGGTGTGACGATCATCGAAGTGCCGCTCAACTCGCCCGACCCGTTCATCTCGATTGAACTTATGGCAAAACGCTTCGCCGGTCGCGCGATCATCGGCGCGGGCACCGTGCTGTCAGTCGCCGATGTCCAGCGCTGTCGGCATGCGGGTGCGCAAATCATCGTCTCGCCCAACATGCGCCCCGATGTGATCGCCGCCACCGTCGCAGGCGGTATGCTTTCGGCTCCGGGCTGCCTGACACCAACCGAGGCGTTCGCTGCGCTCGATGCTGGTGCCCATGCGGTGAAGCTGTTTCCGGGTGAACTGGTCTCCCCATCGGTCGTCAAAGCGATGCGCGCGGTACTGCCACGGGACGCAACTGTGCTGGTGGTCGGCGGCGTTACAGTGGAGAATGCTGCGGCATTCCGGTCCGCAGGCGCGGACGGCTTTGGCGTTGGGGGCTCGATCTATCGGGTCGGGACGACGGCGGACGAGGCCGGGCGCAACGCCGCGGCATTTATAGGTGTATTGCAAAGATAATACAGTAGTGCTATCCCCTAAGCTGGGAGAGCGGCAAAATGGCCACAGAAATCATTTTGGGTAACAAGGGATGGCTGGCACCGGGGCGATTCCGCGGGGCAAAAGCGCTGGCATGGCTCAGCGTGCTTTCTGTCTTGTGCATCGTGGCGTTCAACTTCGCCGCCGATGCCAGCCTCAGGTTGTCGGCATTGACCTTCGGAGAGGTCTTTACGACCCGCGCCAATGCTTCGCCGGGTGCGCGACTGCTTGCGGTAATTGTCGGGGCCACAGGCATGCTGACGGTTTATGCGCTAGCGGTAGGTTTGGTCGAAAGGCGAAAAACGCCTGAATTGGCACTCCGCGCGCTAATACCGGATATTGCTATCGGTCTCGTGATTGGCGGCATTTTGATCGTGGCGATTATTGGTCTGATGTGGTCCGCAGGTTGGGTCACGATCACGGCGACACCCGTGACGAAAATTGCCGAATCGCTGAAACAGTCAGTTCAATCGGGCGTCATCGAGGAAGTCTTGATGCGGATCATAATATTCCGGTTGTTATGGCGCGCTGCGGGCGTGTTCCCCGCGCTGATCGCAACCGCAGTATTGTTTGGCGGACTCCACCTGTCTAATCCCGATGGTTCGTTTTTCTCCGCGCTGTGTTTGATCGCTGGTGAGGGCATTGGCGCGGGACTTTATCTGCTCACGGGTCGGGTGTGGATGTCCATTGGCATGCACAGTGGCTGGAATTTTGCGCAGGGCTGGGTTTTTGGCAGCGCTGTGTCCGGGCTAAACAGCTTTTCCGGTGGGCCGCTTCAAACCCGGCCGGTCGATGGCGTCACGGCAATTATGAGCGGTGGTGGCTTTGGGCCTGAATCAACGGTTGCGGCACTTTGTTTGTCAGTACTGGCGAGTGCAATTCTGCTGGGCTTAGTGTGGAAACGCGGGCGGTTTGTTGCAGCCGACGGCTAATCCTCCAAAATCACCCCGCCAAAATAGTGGCCGCTGTTTCTTCGATCGTCCCCGCAACAAGGATCGCATCGCCACCGACCATGCCGACTTTGGTCTGGCCGTTCTCGTCGGTACGAAGGTAGGCGACGTTGGCCACGACGATCATATAGTCGCCGCCGCGCGATTTGAGCAGTACGAATTTCATGTTGGTGTCTCCTGACGCCCGATGCCCTAGGCGCGGCGGGTTAACATCCTGCGTGCCTCAAACCGGCCCCGGCTCTTTCAGCAACTGCCGCGCCTCTACGAGCAGCGTCAGCATCCCCGCCCGCGCGCCTTCGAAATCGCCTGCGCGGATGGCGTCGGCGACTTTGGCGTGGTCGCGTGCGCTGGCGACGGCCTTCTGCCGGTTGGTCACGCGGATCGAGATGTGGAGCGCGACGTCGATGGTGTGGCGCATGTTGACGAAGAAGCGGTTGCCGCTGGCGTGAAGGATGGCGACATGAAACGCGACGTCGGCGTCGAGTGAGTCATCCTCGCCGCGTTCAACGGCGCGCATCCGGTCAAGCGCGGCGTCGATCTTGGCGATGGCTTGCGGGTCAGCGCGTCGCGCGGCCAAGGCAGCGGCCGTGGGCTCGATGGCAATGCGGAAGTCGTTGAATTCACGGATCAGGTCGAGGCGCGTTCCCTTGGCGTGGAGGAACCAGCTGAGCACATCGGGATCGGACAGGTTCCATGATTGCTCGGGGCTGACGATGGTGCCGACGCTCGCCCGCGACGTGACCAGCCCCTTGGCGGTCAGCGCTTTCACCGCCTCGCGCATCACCGTGCGGCTGGCGTTGAATGTTTTGGACAGTGCATCGATCTGAAATACGTCTCCGGTCGCATATTCGCCCGAAACGATGGATCGCCCGAGTTCGCCCGCGACATGATCGGTAAGATTGGTCGATCTCATTGTTGTCACGGCGTCACCGCCTCGCAGATATTTTCATCCAAGCCTACCACGTCTGTCTCGTAAACGAACAGAGCGCCGGCAAGGGGCTGTTTGGCCAATTGCCCGGGCGTCAGATCCACGCGCGCCGTCGTGATCATCAGCAGGTTCAGATCGGGGCCGCCGAATGCGGGGCAACTGGGCTGGCTTACCGGAAGTTCGATCCGTCGCTCGATACTGCCGTCGGGGCGATAGCGGACGACTTCGCCGCTGCCCCATTGCGCGTTCCACAGGTGATCTTCGCTGTCGATACAACTGCCGTCGGGGTAACGGTTGCCTGTGGTCGTGGCGAAGACTTGCGGGTCGCCGACGGGGCCAAGCGTGGCATCATACGCATAACGCCAGACCGTCTGGCGCGGGGAATCGGCGAAATACATTTGGCTGCCGTCGCGGCTCCAACACAGGCTATTGGGAATCTTGATGCCTTGGATGAAGCGTGTTGCCTTGTCGTCGCCGTCATACCGCCATAAGCTGCCGAGGGGATCGCCCTTCGCCTCGGCCATGCTGCCGGCCCAGAAGGTGCCACTGCGATCCACCCGACCGTCGTTCAGGCGCAGATGGGAATCATTGGCAGTGATGGGCGACAGCATTTGAAACGCGCCGGTGGTGGGGGTGAAGGAGGCGAAACCATGCTCAAACGCACCGAGATAGCGGCCCGGTGTATCGGTTAGCGCAAAGCTGCCAAGGCGTTGGGGGAGGGGGACACTTGCGGGGTCGCTGCCGGGTTGCCATTGCCAGAAGCGCGACGACTGGATGTCGGTCCAGATAGCACTTTGCGTCCGCCGATCCCAAAGTATGCCTTCGCCGAGCTGGTTCTTCACGTCGAGGATATGCAGCGGCGTCACCCGAAAATCTCCCGATAGGCTTTGAAAAGCCCGGCAAGCACCGCGGCTCGCCCATCGATCTGCCGCGAGGGGATGCCGAAGGCGGCGAGCGCGCTGGCATAAAGCGCCGTGAGGGCAGGGGAACCGATTAGCGTCACCGATCTTGCTTCCGAGTGCTGCACCAGAGCGGATCGGATGTCGGCCCCGATGCATAGGCCCGCAAGAAACCCATCGGCGGCTTCAGTAGCCAGACTGCCTGCAATCTGGCGGCTCCGCACCGTAAAGAGCAGGGTTTCGAGACCGAGCTTGCTTGCCCTGATCTCAGCGACGCCATCGAGAAATGCATCGTCTGGTTGCGCTTCGGGTGCGCGCTTCGGGTTGAGCAGGATGCTGTTGCACCCGAGGATGTCAAGCAACTCGCCGGTCATCGCGGTGTGAAATCCGCTGATCGCGCCGTCCGTGACGACGGCCCATTTGCTGTGCGTGCCGGGCAGGCAGACAAGCGCGCTATCGCTGCCGATCCCGCCGAAAATCTGGGTTTCCTCGCCGCGCATGACATCGGGGAAACCGTCGGGGCGGATTGTTTCGACGCCGGGAAGGATGGCGAATTCGCGATCTTGGGCGTCGAACCTGATAGCGTGTTCAGCGCCTGCTTCTGCGGGCGTTTTTGCGTAGGGCGCAAGGTGCCAGCCGATATTCGATCCGACCATTCCGGTCATCACGACGGGCACACCGGGCCAGCCAGCAATCGCTTCAAAACATGCGGCCTCAATTGCCGCTGAACCATCCAACTTAGCGACTCCGGGGCCGCTGCGCTCCTCGATCAGCGTGCCGCCAGCGTCGACCAGCATAAACCGCGCATTGCTTGTGCCCCAGTCGACGCCGACAAATGCCGCCGCCATCAAACGCGACCCGCGTCGATAATAAACTGCTGGCCGGTGATCATTTTGCTGTCGTCAGCGGCCAAGAATAGCGCGAGGACAAGTTCCGCCGCAAATCCCAGTGCGCCGCCCGTGACAAACACGCTGCGACCGCTGACGCTTGGATCAGTCGCACGCATCAATGCGATTCCTGCTTTACGGTCATGCCGCTTTCGCCGTCGGGCGGATCTGTGTTTCGCCCAGCGACGAAACCAGAATTTCGAGCGGAACGCCGCCTGCTTGCCATACGCCGCTGCACTTTGCAGCTTTGGTTTGGTCATTGTCTCGCCCCGTGTGTCCTCTGTTATACGCTTTTGCGTTATCGTTGCCACAAGATCGAAGCAATAAAATACTATTGATAGGGTTAAGCGAATTCCGGGATTGTTTCGGTCGCTTTGGCGAAGACCGTCGGCGTGCTACTGCGGACTGCGTCGCCGATGGGCGAAGCGGCCGGCCACGAGGTCTAGCGCGTCGTCCCAGCCAACCCTCTCCGACCCGATCATGGGATGCAGCAACCGCCCCTCGAGCCCGATGGTTTCGCCGAGATGTGTTCCCTTGGAGCACAGCTTGCAGAAATTGGCGGGGTGTTCGGGGTCGCCCTTGATGTCGGCTGTCCTCTCGCCGGTGGGTGTGGCGATGATGCCGCAGCCGACGCAGCAGTAAGCGCAGGTGGTTTTAACTGACACTCGCAAGTGCCTCGGCGCGCCCGATGAGGATGCGCCCGCCGTCGATCTTGACGGGGATGACGGGCACGCAGCCGTCGTCTTCGCCCAGGGCTTTGCCCGTCACGAGCGAGATGCGCCAGTTATGTAGCGGGCAGGTTGCCGTTCAAGCCGAGCACGAACGGCACGGAGACCGGCGTCGCTGGTCGCCCCAGCCCCAAAGTCGTCGCAATCGCCAGCGGAGCAAGCATGTGGGCGGCGTCGCTGTGGCCGTAAAGCAAACGGTCTGCGACCGTTGCCCAACTCATATCGCGGACCAAAGTCAGGTCGAGGCCTTCGTCTTCAGCGAAGCCGAGTTCGCGCGCGAGGATGGGTAGCGCAGCGTCGACGAGCGGGAGGAACCCGATGCGCAGGGGTGTCAGGCTCATAAATCCCCCATCAGTTTATTGGCCGTAACAACGGCGTCGGCGACGTCGGCAATGCGCCGCCCGTTATCCATCGCTGCCTTGCGCAACGCTGCGTAAGCAGTCGGTTCGTCAAACCCGCGCTTTTTCATCAGCAGCGACTTTGCGCGGTCAATATTGTCACGCGCGGCCAGTGCGGTGCGCGCTTCGTCAAGTTCGGTGCGCAGGCGGGCAAAGGCATTGAACCGGCGGATAGCCAGTTCAAGCACTGGCTTGATCCGCTCTTTCTTCAAGCCATCGACAACATAAGCGGAGACGCCCGCGTCAATCGCTGCTTCCATCGATGCCGTATCACTTTGGCCAACAAACATCGCGACGGGAAGGGCAATCGCCCGCGAGAGCATGAACAGTTCCTCCAGCTCGTCACGGTGTGGATTGCCGAGGTCAATGAGGACGACGACAGGCGACAGCGCCTCAAGTCGCGCCGCAATGCCGTGCCGCTCGGCGAACACCGTGATGTCCGTCAGGCCGGCGTCGCGCAGCCCCTCCTCAATCACGGCGGCGCGGGCCGCACTTTCATCGACAATCGCTATCCGCAACGCGGCCCTTTCAATGCTGCGATGCAACATTGGCGCAAGGTGACTTAGATTTCAACTTGTCAGATAAGCCCCTTTGCGCCCCGCCTGCGAGCGACTATAGGCACCGTCATGTCTTCACTTCGCCCTTGGCGCGATATTACGCGCCGCAAATCCCGCCAGATCATGGTCGGCAATGTTCCCGTTGGCGGCGATGCCCCGGTCACTGTCCAGACGATGACCAACACGCTGACGTCGGATGCAAAGGCGACCATCGACCAGATTCGCCGGTGCGAGGACGCGGGCGTTGACATCATCCGGGTGTCGTGTCCCGATGTTGAGTCAACGGCGGCGATGAAAACCATCGTCCGCGCGAGCAAAGTGCCGATCGTGGCTGACATTCATTTTCATTATAAGCGGGCGCTTGAGGCGGCGGATGCGGGCGTCGCATGTTTGCGGATCAATCCGGGCAATATCGGATCGGCAGAGCGAGTTCGCGAAGTGGTCAATGCGGCCAAAGCCAATGGCTGTGCCATCCGCATTGGCGTGAACGGAGGGTCTTTGGAAAAAGACCTTCTCGAAAAATATGGCGAGCCTTGCCCCGAGGCGCTGGTGGAATCGGCGCTCGACCATATCAAGTTGTTGCAGGACCATGATTTCCACGAATTCAAGGTCGCCGTGAAGGCATCGGATTTTTTCCTTGCGGTGGCGGCGTATCAGCAGTTGGCTGAAGTCGTTGATTGTCCGCTGCATCTCGGCATTACCGAGGCGGGTGGTTTCGTTGGCGGCACGGTCAAGTCCGCGATCGGGATCGGCTCGCTGCTCTGGTATGGTGTTGGCGATACGGTGCGTGTGTCGCTCAGCGCCGAACCCGAAGAAGAAGTCCGCGTTGGCTTCGAAATTCTCAAAGCGCTCGGCATCCGCAACCGCGGCGTCCGCGTCGTCAGTTGCCCAAGCTGTGCGCGGCAGGGATTCGATGTGATCCGCACGGTGCAGAAGCTCGAAGAACGCCTCCAGCATATCCGCACCCCACTGTCGCTGTCAGTGCTCGGCTGCGTCGTCAACGGCCCCGGCGAAGCGCGTGAAACTGACATCGGCCTCACCGGCGGCGGGGCTGGCAAGCATATGGTTTATCTCTCGGGCGTGACTGATCACCATGTAAACGACGCTGATATGGTCGATCATATCGTGAGGCTGGTAGAAGCAAAGGCCGCTGAGATCGAGGCGGCGAATGCGCAATTAGCTGCTTAAACCGGCGGCAATGCCCTCGGCCGGAAATCATCGTCGAGCGCAACGAAGGTAAAGACACCGCTGGTCACTTTGACTTCCTGTTGTCCCCGGTCGCGACTGGCGATGACGTCGAGGCGGATCGCGAGGGAGGTGCGCCCGCGACGTTCGATGCTGGCGTAGATAGAGACCAGATCACGCAGCAGGATTGGCGCGTGAAAATCCATTTTTTCGATGGCCACGGTGGCGCAGCGACCCTGCGCAATGCGACCCGCGACAATGCCACCGGCAATGTCCATCTGGCTCAGCACCCACCCGCCGAAAATATGGCCGTTTGCGTTGATGTCAGCAGGCTGCGGAACGACGCGGAGGATGGGTTCGTCGGGATTCATGGGTTCAAATCCTCGAAGGGATCAACGATCGTTTCGTCATGGCCGGACCCAGCACTGAGGAAGACAAGGCCCATCAAAGCGGCGGCGAGCATGACCGATGCGAACACGCCGAGGCCGGTCGCGATCGCCATGTGGATCGGGATAGGGCCGATCATGGATTTGAGGAACAGCAGTCCACCGACCGTCGTGACCGACGACGCCGCGACCATCCAGATCATGAGTTTCCTGAAGCGGCCCCACGCAAAAGCCGCATAGTGGGGATCGTCGAGTCCGGGGTTTGCCATGGCTTCCCTTACGCCCCTGAACATGAGACGATCAACCCGTCGCGGCGCAGAGTCGCGCTGACGGGGAGAATGGTCATGACGATCCGGGCAATCCTTGCGCTAAAGGGCGGTGATGTCGTTTCGATCAGCAGCGATAGTCTTGTGTCCGATGCCGTTGCGATGCTTGCGGAGAAACGCATTGGCGCGGTGCCGGTGATCGATGATGGCCATGTGGTCGGGATATTCTCTGAACGCGACGTTGTTTACTCGATCGCGAAAGTGGGTGCGGCGGCGCTTGCGGCGCGGATCGGCGATGTGATGACTGCGCCCGCAATGACCGTCGATCCCGACACGCCCGTGATGTCGGGCCTGTCGCTGATGACCAAGCGGCGGATTCGGCATTTGCCGGTCGTGCAAGGGGACCAAGTGATCGGGTTCATCTCTATCGGCGATCTCGTCAAACACCGGATCGACCATATCGAAGCCGAAGCCGCGGCGATGCGCGACTATATCGCGAGCTGATCGATTAGCGACTTGCCATTTCGGTCGGTCGTTGGGTTTTCGATGCCAAGCAGATCGAGTGTTGTCGGGAAAATGTCCAGAATAGAGACGGGCTTTTCGTGTTTGGCGTGGCTGCCGGTGCGGAACCAGAGCGCACCGGCGGGGTGGTGTCGTCCAGATTTTGTCGCGTCGATTTTATAGGCGATGTCGCTGAACTTGAGGATTGCGTCATTGGGCGTCGTTACGTCGGTATTGCCGTCGACTTCCGCATAAATATCGCATGAGAAATAGAGGCCGTCCTCCGTCCGCTCGTTAAAGCCGAACAGGGCGCGACCGTCCGCCAGCTTGAACGCAGCGAGCGTTTCATGGGTTTTTATGCGGTCGGCTTCTGAATCGAAGCGCACGAAATACTGATGCGTCATCGTCGGGTCGATGTCGCGGTGGGGCAGGGCGAAGCGGCGGAAGAATGCACCGACGTCGCGCAGCCGGTGGAAATGCTTGCCGCCAGAGTCTTCGGCAGCGAGATAGGGTTGCTGGCTGAGTGCGGTAGCGAACACGAGCATTGCGCTGCTTGCGTTCGCGAGGCCGATGAATTCGCCGAGCAAGCGGTCCATTGCGACGTAGCCGGTTTTCACGGCATCGCCATAAAGTGCCACCGATTCGACATCGGGTTGTGCGGTGAACGCCTCGGGCTGAAACTGCCGCCAATAGCTGTGCTGCAAGTGCGCGGTCGAGTTGATGAAGAAGGTCGCGAAATCGGGCTGGGTTTTCCGGTAATAATGGTGAAAAACATCCATCTGCATCCGGTCGAGAAGCGTCGCGCGCTTCCACGACAGGCGGCGATCCTTCGCGCGTTCCTCTATCAACTGGGCGGCAAGCGCGGCGACGGTGCCCGGGCGCAACCCATGCGTCACCATGAAGCCAAGGAACTTGGCGTAGTCTGTGACTGTAAGCCGCGCATCGGGGTTCGAATATTCGCGGACGTTCGCGCCGACGAAGCGATTGTAGATGTTGAGCGCGGGCGGCGACGCATTGCCATCCTCGCACCAGGGGTCAGCGACATAGACGCTGTCCGGCAAATCGAACGGACGCGCGTTCATGCCGGCGAAATTGATGACCTTTCGGCCGGCCGCATGGGCGATTCGCCACAGGTCATCATGCGATGCCGCAGCGCCTTCGGTTAGGTGAAAAACCTTGTGCTGGTCGAACGACAGGCCGGTATGGAGCGAATACCACTGGATCCACGGCTCGAGATTGGCGGGATCGGTGACGTCGGCAAAAGTCTCGAAAACCGTGCTTTGGGCATGCACGGCTTTGAAGTTCGGCAGCAGCCCTTCGCCCATCCACTGATCGATCAGCCACGGGCACAGTTCATTGAATTCGGCAAAGATGACTTTGCCGGTGCGCGCTGTTTTGGCGGCGGGAGAATGGATTGCAGTTTCGAACACCAGCGGGCTTATAGCTTATAATCATGAATAAAGCTGTGTTTTGAATGCGCTTTGCTCAGCCGCGCTTCATGCGCCGCTGTGCAAGCCAATCGAAAAGCGCATATTTTGGGCGGATATCGAATAAATGCCACGCGGTGGCGTAGGTCTCACGCATGGTCTCAGGAAGCGCGGTAGGGCCGGGGCCGCGCATGACCTGCGAGATGATTTTATTCTGATAGCGCCGCACACTATAGCTCACCATCCGCCGAAATTGCAGCCCCCATGTCGTCGGCACGCGCCAGTCTACTTCTTCGAAAGCAAACTCGGCGCTAGGGCAATTGGCAATGCGCTCCTTTCGCCAGTGGCTTTCGTCCAGCAGGTCGGTCTTTGCGAGCGCCGCGATCAGGCCGTCGTCGCCGATAAGGTCGCGCGGCAAACGGATGCTGCTTGCTTTGAGGCGATTTAGAAATTTGCCGCTGAGGCCATAGAGCGCACCGAACATGCCGTGTTCGACAAGGATCCCCTCGCGATAGATCGCCTGTTTGCGGCCGGTGACGGGCATGGCATTGACACCATTCGCCTCGGGGCCTGCCGATAATGTCGCCACCATTGCTTCGAGAGACCCCAGCGCGACAACGGCATCGCCATCGACGAACAGGCAGGCGGTTGCCCTTTCATCGAAAATTGTATCGATGAAGTAATTCCACGTTCGCGCCTTGCCGCGCCAATGGAGGTCATGAATGTGGAACTGCGCGCAAGCAACCGTCAGACTAGACGCAATTTCAATGGTGCGATCCGTTGTTCCGTTGACCAGCAAGTGAAATTCAAACGCGTCTGAGCCCAGTGGCAGGCTGAGGATGCAGCCCGCAATTCTGCGCTCCTCATTATGCGCAAATATCGCGACGGGCGTCCGAATCATGTCAGGCAGGCACTTTGTTCTTGTGCAGGAAGCCGATGAAATCCTTGATGGTGTGCCGCTGTAGCCACCATGATAGACCGAGGTAGATTGCGGCGCCGAGCGCCACAAGAATGGCCAGACGGGCGGCGGCGGGAAGGGCCACAATCAAAGGCGATACCAGCCAGACCCCGCCTGCCATAACCAATGCCGCCGATGCGCTCGGCAACACCGCAATAAATATATCGCGTGCGCGAGCGCCGATTGTTGGCAGCGAGACGATCATTGTGACGAGCAATAAAAGCGGCGCACCGACGATCCATGCATAGCCCAGACCAATCGCTCCATTTTGAATGCCGATCCAAAACGCGACCGGCATGATGATTGCGCCTGCCGCGCTCGATTTCACATAAATGCCCGGCTTGCCCATGGCGTTTGTCGCGGGCGAAAAGATGATTTGCAGGGCAAAGAACGGCATCGCCAGCGCGAGCAGCTGAACGAACGGGATCATTTCCAGCCACTTCGGGCCGAAGACGGTCTCGATGAACGGAGCCGCGGTCGCGGCCATGCCGAGATAGAGCGGGGCTGCGACAAACATCGTCATACGCACTGTGCTGACAAACGCGCTCGCAACGGCCGTGCCGCTATTCTTAAGTTCGACATAGCTTGGAAATGCGACGTCGTTGAGCGGTGGAATAAACTTCGCCGTAAAGATCAGCGTCAAGAACAAGGCTTCGGAATAGAGGCCGAGGTGATAAGGGTCGAAGCGCGAACCAGCGATGGCGATGTCGGCTTGACTCTGTATCACCCATAAAATCTGGCAGACTGTTAACGCCCCGCCGAACGCAACGGTCGCGCGGGTGCCGCGAAAGTTGAAACTCGGCATGACCCAAAGCCGCGCGGCAACCATAAGTCCGATCCCGCGCACGTAAAACATGACCAGCGGCGTGATCACGAGTGTCCAGACGCCCAGACCCGAAAGTGCGCACGTCAAAGCGGTCATCGCACTGGCCAGGGCAGCGGTAAAATTGGCTATGGCCTGACGCTTGAAATCGAGACTACGCGAAAGAATCGCCGACGGGACGTAAATCAGCGGCATTGCCAGATAGGAAAGTGCGAGCACGCGGATCATGCCGGTGATGGCGGGCTGATTGAAATGTCCGGCGGCAATCGGCGCGACCATCCATTGAATGGCAGCCAATACGCCATTGAGCAGCAACATCATGCCAAAGACCTGCGCTATTTCCTTATCGTCGACCGAATCAGCCTGGATCAGCGCGCTGGCGAATCCGCTTCCGTTAAAGACCGCAAAAATTACCGAGATCACTTGGGTCATCGCAAACAGCCCGTAATCCGACGGATTCAGCAGCCGAACGACAATGAGCGTGGCGGCCCAAAGCACGACTTGTGCGACGATCTGGCTGCCCGAACGCCAGAAGACTGCACTTCGCACGCGGTCGGCAAATGCGGGGTCTGCTTTGGTTTCGTTCACGCGCGTCCCGTCCGGTTTCCGTGCCCGCTTAGCTACCGCACGCTGAAGAGGCCAGTGGCTCCACGGTTGGTGCCATTTATCTGAAATAAAATTTCAAAAGGGTGTTGACGCGAATCTCCCACGAGCCTAGTGGGTCTTTCTGTCGCGGCGACGGCCTTCGGGTTCGCCTTCGTGTCTGCACTAGTTTCGGCGCTCGATCCTCCCGGATCAAAACGGGGGTTAATCTGGCGTCGCTCTTTTGCGCTCTTTGACATTGTCAGTTTAGATGAAGGGACATGTGGGCGGCGGCTCCAGGTCCGACGGTTTTAAGGCGTCGGGTGCTTGGTTAAATTAGCTGTTACTCACAAGTCCTTCACGTATCCATACGTAATTGATTTGTGCAGGAATAGCTCCTTGAAAT
>JANLSJ010000004.1:0-57992 GCA_031362355.1 Sphingomonas sp. | reverse complement strand
GGTTTCCACTTCTGTTGCCCGGTGTGGTCCGTACCGCGCTCAGGCTTTCTAACTTCGTCCGTGAAGACTTAGTTAGGCAGCAATTGCGAGGGCCTCGTTATCGTTGGCACCTATTGGTTTTGAACGGTTTTAAGGCGCATTCAGGCCTGGCAAAAATACCGCTTTTCAACACACGTCGATCCTAGTTCGGCCCCGTCAGGATCCCTGTCGAAACAAGGATTTTGGTGGAGCCGCCGGGTACCGCCCCCGGGTCCGCTGTGTCTATGACACGACATCATTCATCACCATCTCCGGACGAATCCGGCGGTGCCAATATAGGGCAGTTGCGGTTAATTAAAAGGGTTGGCGCAACTTGCTGTTCAGGGTCAGCGCGTTAAGAGCAAGGGATGCTTACCCAACGATCCCGTTATGCGCTGCGTGCGATGCTTGTATTGGCCAGTGAAACAGTCGGGCAACCGCCGGTTCCGATGAGCCGGATTGCTGATGAAGCACAAATCCCGCGCAAGTTCCTCGAGATCATATTGGGCGAGTTGCGCAATGCCGGATTCGTGGTTTCGACGCGCGGCAAATCGGGCGGGTTCCATCTGGCGCGTCCGGCGCATCTGATTTCGTTCGGGGACATTATCCGGACGATTGAAGGGCCGCTGGCGCTGGTGCCCTGCGTCAGCCGGACAGCCTACAAGCGCTGCAAGGATTGCAAGAGCGAGGCGACGTGCGCGATCCGCCGGGCGATGATGATCGTGCGCGATGATACCGCGCGGATCCTCGACGGGACGAGCCTTGCGAGCGCGACCGCCGAGGATTTGGCTGCGGCCTAACTTACTTCTTCAAACCATCGCGGATTTCGCGGAGGAGCAGAATATCCTCGGGTGTCGCATCATCGGCATTGCGCGCAAAGGCTTTGTTCGCGGCTTTGACGATCATGAAGATGACCCAGGCGAGAATGACGAAGTTGATCACTTCGGTAATGAAGTGGCCATAAGCGAACACGGGTACGCCAGCGGCTTTCATGCCGGCAAGCGTTTCCGCCGCACCAGCGGGGACAGCGCCAATGGGCACATACATGTCCTGAAAGTTGATGCCGCCGGTCAGGATGCTGAGGATCGGGTTGATGAAATCGTCGGTCAGCGCAGTGACGATCTTGCCGAACGCAGCACCGATGATGACGCCGACGGCGAGATCAAGGACATTGCCCTTGTTGATGAAAGCTTTGAATTCTGAAACCATACTCATAGTGCGAACCCCTCGTTCTTATTAACTACCCGTTTACCATGACAGCGCTGCACTCGATTGCAACCCCGGTGCAAAACGAATTGCACCTTTGGCAACGAGTCGTGTATTAGCCTCGCAGAACACAATAGCTGGAGACACATTATGCCGTTCGCCCGTCGCTTTGCTCTGCTTGCCCCGCTTGCCGCTGTTTCATTGGCCGGCTGCGGGATCAACTCGATCCCGACGGCTGAGGAAAATGCGAAAGGGAAATGGGCGAATGTTCAGGCCGATTATCAACGGCGCGCGGACCTGATCCCCAACCTCGTCGAAACCGTAAAGGGCTTTGCGAAGCAGGAATCGAGCGTCCTTGTGCAAGTCACTGAGGCGCGCGCCAAGGCAACGTCGGTTCAGGTGAATGCGGGCGATCTGACTGATCCGGCCAAGGTTGCGGCATTCCAGCAGGCGCAGGGGCAATTGTCAGGCTCTATCGGGCGTTTGCTCGCGAGCGTCGAAGCCTATCCGGACCTGAAGTCCAACGCGAATTTCCTTGCGCTGCAATCGCAGCTGGAGGGGACCGAGAACCGCATCAACGTCTCGATCAAGGATTATAACGAAGCGGTGCAGGCCTATAACACCACGATCCGCACGTTCCCCGATGCAATTGGCGCGAAGATATTCTACGGGTCGAAGCCGATGACGACCTACACCGCGACCGCGCCCAATGCAGACCGTGCGCCGACGGTGAAGTTCTGATTTCCTCAAGGCACCGTTCGGGCTGAGCCTGTCGAAGCCTTGTCCTTCCTTTGAGGTGACCAAGAAAGTGCAGCCCTTCGACAAGCTCAGGGCGAACGGATTGGGGAGAGCGATTGCATTGCTCTTCGTGACTTTCTGCGCGCTCCCCGCCCACGCCCAGACCTTCCCCAAACTCGCAGGCGAACCCGTGGTCGATGCGGCAAACCTGCTCGACCCCGCGCAGGAAGCGGCGCTCAATGCCAAGCTGAAAGGCATCAATGCCGCGACCGGGCATCAGCTTGTGGTGGCGACCATCCCGAGCCTCGAAGGGCGCGACATTGCCGATTATGGCTATCGCCTGCTGCGCACATGGGCGCTGGGCACCAAGGACAAGGATAATGGCGCGATCCTGATTGTTGCGCCGAACGAGCGGCGGACGCGGATCGAGGTGGGTTATGGACTCGAGCCAGTGCTCACCGACGCCTATTCGAGCGTGATCATCAATTCGGTGATCATCCCGCAATTCAAGACGGGCAATTATCCCGCCGGGATCGATGCTGGTGTCGACGCGATTGCGGCGCAGATCAAACTGCCGCCCGAAGAAGCCGCGGCACGCGCGGCACAGGCGCAGGCTCGCGAGCCTGAAAGTGGCGGTGTGCCGGGCGCGCTGATCTTTTTCATTTTCATCTTCCTGTTCGTAATCCTTCCCATGTTGCGTGGCCTTGGCGGGCGGCGACACCGGCGCGGTGGCAGCGGGATCGGCGAAGTCATCCTGTGGAGTGCGATCAATGCCGCAGTGAACAGCCGCGACAATGATGGCGGCGGCTGGGGCGGTGGTGGCGGTTCTGGCGGCGGTGGTTTCGGGGGCGGCGGTGGTTTTTCGGGCGGTGGTGGCTCGGGCGGCGGCGGCGGCGCTTCGGGGGGATGGTGATGCATATCGAAGCCGCTGACCACGACCGCCTGAGCGATGCCGTTCGTGCTGCCGAGGAAGGCACGGCGGGCGAGATAGTCACAATCATTGCCGATCGTTCGGATGCTTATCATGATGTCGGGCTGCATTATGCGATCCTCGCGATGCTGCTCGTGCCGATATTGTTCGCGGCGTTTCCGGCATGGCCCGACGCGCTGCTGAACCTGGTCACCAGCGGCTGGGGCGAGCGCGAGATGCCCGCGCTGTATGTGCTGATCTTTTTCCTGATGGCGCTGGTGTTTCTGATCGTCCGCTACACGCTGGCGATCATGCCGCTGCGGCTGGCGCTGACGCCCAAGGCAACGCGGCGGCGGCGGGTAAGGCGGCGGGCGATCGAGCTGTTCAAGGTCGGCACCGAAAAGCGCACGACGGGGCGGACGGGCATTCTCATTTACCTGTCGATGGGTGAGCACATGGCCGAGATCGTTGCCGACGAAGCGATCTATACGCGTGTGCCCGACACGGTGTGGGGCGACGCGATGGCAGCGATGATCGAACATGTCGCGGCGGGGCGGACCACGGACGGGATGATCGCGGCGGTGGAAAAGGTTGGCGCGATCCTCGCTGGGCATCTGCCGCGCGCCGATGACGACAAGAACGAGCTTTCAGATCGGGTGATCGAGCTTTGATGTCAGGCTTCGCAACCTCCGTTCGCCCTGAGCCTGTCGAAGGGCTGCCCTTTTCTTCGTTATGGCCAGAAAGAAGGACAAGGCTTCGCCAAGCTCAGCCCAAACGGGGGTGTTTGTGAGTCAAAGCGCGCCCGAAGAAATCATTTGGCAGGGCAAATATATCACGGCTAAGCGGCGTGGTCCTTGGGAATATGTGAGCCGCGCGCGGGGGATTGGCGCGGCGGTGATCCTTGCGATTGAAGACGGACACGTGTTGCTCGTCGAGCAATATCGCGTGCCGTTGCAGGCGCGGTGTCTGGAATTGCCCGCTGGTTTGGTCGGGGATGAAACCGATGGCGAGGATGTTGCCGCGTCGGCGGCGCGCGAGTTGGTGGAGGAAACCGGATTCCGCGCCGGGCGGATCGAGGTCATCGGCACTTTTGCGTCGTCGCCCGGCATGGTCAGCGAGACCTTCACGCTCGTCCGCGCGCATGGATTGACGCGGGTGGGCGATGGCGGCGGTGTACCGGGCGAGGATATTATGGTGCACCGTGTGGCGTTGGCTGATGTGCCGGGATTTATTGCGGACAAGCGGCGCGATGGTGTCGTGATCGATGTGAAAATGCTGGCGTTGTTGCAATTTGCGTGATTTGTGTTATAACGCCTGTATGAACATGCCGCTCAAAGTCATCAAGATCGGGAATTCGATGGGTGTTATCTTGCCAAAGGAGCTGCTGAAAAAGCTCGGCGCCGAGGCAGGCGATTATGTTGCGGCGACTGAAGTTGGCAACGGTATTGAGCTAACGCCGCACCGTCCCGATTTCGAGGCGCAGATGGCCGTTGCGCGCGACGTAATGGAGCGGCGCAAGCTGGCGTTGCGCGAACTCGCCAAGTAGATTCGCGTGGCGGACTGGATTTGGGTCGCGACCGATGTCGCGCTTGCCGCGCATCGCGAGCAGCTTGCCGAACATGGCGGCGGAGAGGGCGTTCGCGACGAACGCTTGCTCGACAGCGCGATAGCTCGTGCGCCGAATCTGGCGGCGTATGGCGAACCCGATGCGGCGGCGCTGGCGGCAACCTATGCTTTCGGCATTGCGCGAAATCATCCGTTTGTGGACGGCAACAAGCGGACGGCAGCGGTGGTTAGCGAAACTTTTCTGGTCCTCAACGGCTATGCGTTGAATGCGACCGATGCCGAAGTGGTGGTTGCATTTCTCGCGCTTGCATCGGGTGACTTGAGCGAGGAAGAACTCTCCGACTGGTTCCTGACGCGGTTGGTGCAATAAATAAGTGCTCCGGACTTGATCCGGAGCTTTGCGTGAACAGGTACGCTCTCAAGTCGCAAGGCTCCGGGTCAAGCCCGGAGCACGGCTGCACCTTAGTGCACAAACCGCGCGACGACATCGCGATAGCTGCGCGAGACCTTCACCTGCGCGCCTGAATCGAGCACGAGGAAGCATTCACCATTGGTGTGTGGCTTGACCTGCTTGACCAAGTCCAAATTCACAATCGTCGAGCGGTGGATGCGCTGGAAACGTCTTGGGTCCAATCGCCGTTCGAGATCCTTCATCGTTTCGCGCAGGATCAGCGTGTTGTCGCCGGTGTAGATGCACATGTAATCGCCCGCCGCGTCGATGCGCTCGATGGTGTCGACATCGACGCGGAAAATCTGGCCGCGATCCTTGATGTTGATGAGCTTTTCAAAGCGGTTTGCAGCGAGCGTGTCGGTGCCTTCGGTGATTTCCTCGGCGGCTTCGGGTGCATGCTCGGTCAGCGCTTCCATGAGTTGTTCGGCCTGTTCGACGCCGCGTTTTTCGTGCAAGCGCTGGCGGACACGGTCAAGCGTGTCGGCGAGGCGTTGTTCGTCGACGGGCTTCATCAGGTAATCGGTCGCATCGGCTTCGAACGCGCGCAGGGCGTGGTCGCTGTAGGCCGTCACGAAGACGAACAACGGCGGTTCGACTTCCATCAGGCCCGAAACCACTGAGAAACCGTCAAAGCCCGGCATCTGGATATCGAGGAAGACGAGATCGGGTTTGTGCGTCTTGATCGCGCGGATCGCCTCGCGCCCGTTGAGGCAGGTGTCGATAATCTCGACATCGGCGTGCGCCGCCAGCCTGTGTTGCAGCCCTTGAATGGCCAGTTTTTCATCGTCGACGAGGATTGTTCGGATGGTCATGCGGCCTCTTGCATCTGGTTTTGCGTCAAAAACGGTATTTCCACCGTGACAACGAACCCACCCCCCGGTTGGTTGCGTGTCTCGAAACGGTGATCCGCGCCGAATGCTTGATTGAGCCGGTCGCGGATGTTGGCGAGGCCAACCCCGGTCGAGTAACTGGGCCGAACCGCGTTGTCATTCAACCCCGGCCCGGTGTCCGACACGGTGATGTGGACGCGATCCCCGACGAGGCGCGCGGTGACGGCAATGTCCGCGCCTTCTTCCATCGGGGTCACTGCATATTTGACCGCGTTTTCAACGAGCGGCTGAAGCAGCAGCGAGGGCAGTCGCGCGCTGGCGGCGGCGGGATCAAGATCGAATGAGGTGCGCAGGCGATCCTCGAAGCGCATTTTCTCGATGTCGAGATAGAGTTTCAGCGTCTCGATTTCCTGTTCGAGCGTGACCTGCGTTTCGCTTTCGTTGACGAGAGTATAACGCAGGAAGGACGACAGACGGCTGAGCATCGCATTGGCGCGGTCGGTTTGTTTGAGCAGGACGAGTGTCGAAATGCTGTTCAATGTATTGAACAGGAAATGCGGATTGAGCTGATAGCGCAGCATGGCGAGTTGGGCGGAGGAGGCCATGGCTTCGAGTTTCAGCAGTTGCAGCGTCTGGCGCTCGGCGATCAGGAAGAAGTTGATGCCATAGTAGAGCGCCGACCACGCGCCGAGCAGCAGACCGTTGATGAGGACCGTGCCAAGCACCAGCCCTCCTTCGAAGACGCCGCCGCGGTTGATCATCGAGAAGACCCAGGCATCGATGATCGAATAGGCACCGACCCCGACGGCAACGGTCGCGACCGTGCCGGTCCAGATGACCAGCGGGGTTTTCAGGATCAGCCAGCGATAGACCGCCGCCATCACGAGCGTGAGTGAATAGCCGGTCGCGGTCGAGACAAGGACGGGGATGAAGAACGAAATCGTCATCCCGTTCGCCACGCCCTGTGCCGCGCGGAGGAGGAGATAACCCGCCCAGCCGCCGGCCTGTAGCAGCCAGAAGGCGCGGTTTTTATCCGCGAAGAAGGTTGCGGGGGTGGGGGGTGTCGTGGGCATTTGCGCCGGGTGTAGCGGATGAAGTGCCAAGAGCAAAACGGGTCCGCATGCGAAGTTGTACTCCGGGCTTGACCCGGAGCCTTGCAGTTCGAAAGCGCACCTGTCCTTGCAAGGCTCCGGATCAAGTCCGGAGCACAGAGCAGCTGCGAAAATCTGCTTCGACAAGCTCCGGGCGAACGGTTAGATTTAACTTGAGGAGAGTCGAAATGGCTGACAGCGAAGACAGCCCCCGCGCGAAGTTCCGCAATTTCGAGGAAGGGACGCAGGAAGACTGGTCAATCATCGCGAGCCAATATCTGGGGTTTGCGCAAGGGCTGCCCGACCGCGTGCTGACGCACCTGAAGCTGCTCGAAGGTGATTTTGGGGGGTTTCCGATCGACCGGTTGCAGCATTGTTTGCAAACGGCGACGCGCGCGCATCGCGACGGGCGGGCGGAGACTTATGTCGTGATGGCGCTGCTCCATGACATTGGCGATACGATTGGTACCTATAACCATCCCGATATTGCCGCCGCGATGATCAAGCCGTTCGTGAGCGAGGAAGAGCATTGGATTTGCGCGCAGCACGGGCTTTTTCAGGGAAATTATTATTTTCATTTTCTGGGCATGGACCGCGATGCGCGCGACGTTCACCGCGGGCATGAACATTGGGATGCGTGCGAGCATTTCTGTCGCGTGTATGACCAAGCCGCGTTTGATCCCGATTATGACAGCGAGCCGCTGAGCTTTTTCGAGCCGATGGTCCGGCGGGTGATGGCGCGGCCATTGCGGGGCATGATGTCGCCCAAATAGCAAAAGGCCGCCGCCCTTTCGGACGACGGCCTTTGCCTGTGCGGTGGTTGCCTTAGAAAGCGATAACGAACGATCCCAGCACCGTGCGTGGCGAACCGATCTGGACGAAGATCGGGTTCGAATAGCCGGTGATGGCCCCCGTCGCCGCGTTGTAGGTTGGCGTCTGGTTGCCGCCGTCAAAACCGCCGACATAGAGCTTGTCGAACAGGTTGCTGACGTTGAACTGGAAGTAGGTCTTTTTGTTCAAACCGATGAAGTCGAGCGAAATGCGCGCATCAAGATCAACCAGCGTGTAGGCCGGGGCCGCCGCCGGATAGATTTGCGTGCTTGCGGCACCCGTGAACAGCGGCAGGTTGGTGTCATTGATAAAACGCTGGCCGGTGCGCTTGGCCTGAACGCCGATTTCGAGCGGCCCCAGTGCGCCCTGAACACGGCCACCCAGCGTGTAGACCGGCGACCCTGATTCACGCTTGCCGGCGGTTGGCGCGAAAATCTGCGTGCCGTTGGTCAGTTCGGTGATGAGCAGATTGTCCTTGATTTTCGACTTCAGTGCCGAGCCGAACACGTAAAGCGCGAGTTCGGGGATTGGCTTGTAGGACACGCTGCCGTCGACGCCGTATTTGGTGACTTCGCCAAGGTTGCGATAGACGCTGCGATCCAGATCGGGGTCATAGGCCTGCGCCAGACGATCCTTATACTTGGTGTACCAGGCCGAGAATTGCGCGCGCAGATTGCCCGAGCGCCAGCGCACGCCGACGTCGAAGTTATCGGTTGTTTCCGCCCGTGGCCGCGCTTGCTGAGCGGTCGGCGCGAAGAAGAAGCTGTTATAGAGGCTGTCGGTGCCCGGAACCTGCAAACCCTTTGAATAGTTGGCGAAAATGCTGCCATTTTCATCAAGGTCATAGGTCAGGCCGAGGTTTGGCAGGATCTTGTTATACTTCAGGATGCGCTGTTGTGGCCCCTGCAGTGGCGATGTCGTTGCCGAGGCACCGGCGCCGATGGTGACCGTCGGGTTGTTTGCCTGAAAGGCCGCGAGGCCGGCGGCATTGGTGCCGAAGCATTCGACGAAACCGGCGGCGCTCGATGTGGCGCAGTTGTTTGTCAGGTCGCGTTTGAAGAATGGTGCGCGGACGCCGAGATTGACGGTCAGTGCATCATCGAAAAACTCGCCGCGATATTCACCGGCAATCTGGTTGAGCGTTGCGAATGACAGGCGATCGCGCTTTTGCAGCGTGTTGCCCCCGACATCGGCAAGGCCATTGTTGACGGGGAACACGTCGAGCGGCTTGCCGTCGCTGCCGAGGAAGCCGACTTCGCCGGTCTGGCGGTGGCGCGCACGGTCAAACGAATAGGCGATACGGACGGTGTTGCTGTCGTTGATGTCGTAACGCAGCGAGGCGATGACGCCGTAACGGCGGGTGCCGGTCTGGCTTGGCGTCAGGACGCGGATGGTGTCGAGGATGTCACCGTCGCCGTTCAAGTCGCGACCGAAATAAGGGATACCGCCGATATAACCGGTCTGGCAGCTGAGCGTCGCGCCGGGAGGCGTCGTCTGGCAGTTCGACGCGCCGCCGACCGGGTTGACGTCACGACGCCCTTCCTGCCCGACTGCACCGCCGCCGCCATTGGCTTTGACATATTGGAAGCTGGGATCGACCGAGAGGATCAGGCCGTCGGTCAGTGTGAAGCGTGATGCGAGTCGGATGTTGCCGGTGTTTGACGGATTGACGCGCTCGTCAAAGGTTGAACCGCAAGTGTTTGCAACATCGGCGAGGCCGGGCCGCGCAACCTGATTGGTCTGGCACGGTGCGATTGTGTAGAAACGGCCATCGCCATCGGTGGGGAAGCGCACCGCAATGCCGGTCAACGGATCAATGCGGAGCGGCACCGAACCGAAGAAGTTGTTGCGCGCCTGATTGTAATGCCCGGCGATCGAGATGAAATCGCCATTGTCGCCGATGGGCTGATACACGCGCGCATTATACTGCTGCTTCCTGATTTTGCCGCTGCGGTTGAAGACATTGTCGTTTTCGCTGGAACTGGCCGAAACGAAAGCGCGCGTGCCAAAGGGACCGAAAGCGCCGCTATCAACCGACCCGAAAATGCGGAAGAAGCCGAATTCGCCGGCCGCGCCGACGAGCTTTGCACCGAATTCTTCATAAGGCTTGCGCGTGCGATAATTGACGGTCGAGCCCGACGCCGCAGCGGTCGGGCTGTCGACGTCGGTTGAGCCGAGGTTGACGTTGACTTGCTCGATCAGTTCGGAGTCGAGTTGCTGGCTCGAATAAAGCGCGTAGTTGCCCGAGTCATTGAGCGGCACACCGTCGAAGGTCTGCGAGATGCGGGTGTTGTCAAAGCCGCGGATCGAGAGCTTGCCGCCGGCCGAACCGAAGGCGTCGTTGTTCTGGAAGCTGACACCGGGAAGCTGGTTGATAATGTCGTTGATCGACTGGCCGGGCAGCTGACGCTCGATGAATTCCTGCGTCAGGACTGCTTTTGCCTTGGTCGTGTCAGGGGTTGCAACGCCGCCGAGACCGCGATCCACCGTGCTCGCGGTAACGACGATTTCCTTTTCGTCGAAATCGACCGAACCCGTCGACTGCGCGAACGCCGCACCCGGCATGATAACAGCCGCAAACGCGACGCTGGCGAGGAATTGATGACGCATGATTTTCTGAACCCCTAAATGGCGATAGCCTGTCGCAGCGCACCCTAGCGCCGACTCGTCAGGCTCCCTGCGGGGCTTATGTTGCGACTCTGTGACTCGGTGCAACATTGGCGTTCGCTTGTGTGCAACTTGCCGATGCTGCGTTGCAAAAAAGTCACGCACTGAGGCGGCGGTTATTCGTCGCCGTAGATGGCGACTTCGGCGGCTTTGGTCGAGGATATGCGACCGCGGTACATGCCGGGGGTATTGAAGCTCCAGCCACCGCTGCCGTCGGGATGGACGACGATGACGCCGCCGCTGCCGCCAAGGGCTTTGACGTCAGCCATAACCGTGTCGGCAGCCTGCACGATTTTCTCGCGATTGAAGCGGACGCGCGCGCAAATTTCATGCGCAACGCCTTCGCGGATGAAAAACTCGCCTGCGCCGGTGGCAGAGACGGCGCAGGCGCGGTCGTCGGCATAAGTGCCTGCGCCGATGAGCGGGCTGTCGCCGATGCGGCCCCAGCGCTTGCCGGTGAGGCCGCCGGTTGACGTGGCGGCAGCGACATGGCCGGACTGGTCGACAGCGACCGCGCCGACAGTGCCATATTTCAGGTCGACATCGAACGCGGAGAGTTTGTTCGCTTTCATTTCGTCGAGCTGGCGGCGGCGCTCGGGCGTGGCGAAATAGGACGGGTCAACTTGTTCGAGGCCTTGCTCGACGGCGAACTGGTCCGCGCCCTCGCGCGACAACATGACGTGCGGGCTTTTTTCCATGACCGCGCGGGCAAGGCCGATGGGGTTTTTGGTTTTGGTGATGCCCGTGATCGCTCCGGCTTTACGGTCGCGGCCGTCCATGATCGCGGCGTCGAGTTCGTTGGTGCCCTCATAAGTAAACACCGCGCCGCGACCGGCGTTGAAATGGGGATCATCCTCAAGAATGCGGACAGCGGCTTCGACGGCGTCAAGCGAGGTGCCGCCTTTTTTCAGGATTGCCGAGCCGGTTTCGAGCGACAGCGCGAGCGCGGCGCGGATGGCTTTGTCCTGCTCGGGCTTGATCCGCGCGCGTTCGATGACGCCCGCGCCGCCGTGAATTACAAGCGTCCATTTTGGGGCGGGGGCAGCGGCGATGGCCATGAACGCGGCGGCTAACAGGGTTAAGGCTCGAATCATAGGCCGACTTTAGTGACCGATGCCGAGGCGGTCCATCAGAGCTTCGACGATGCCGATCTTGGTTTTCAGCCAGTCGCGCGTTGCCTTGTCAGTCGCGTCGGACAGGCGTTGGCGCAGCGCCTTCAGCGTGGCCTTGAGCATGATCTCACGCGCTTCATCGTTCATGCCAGCCGTCAGGCCGAGCAAGTGCAGGACCGTGTCGATGCCGTTCATGTCGATCGCGCCGGGGTAAAGCGGATCGCGGACGATTGTCGTCGCCGAATTCAGGGCAAGCTGAGCGCTGACGTCAAACGTGCCCGGCGCAAGGGCAGTGATGTTGCGCGCGAAGGCTGCTGTGCCGTTGGCATCAGGGGCGAGCGGCACGTTCTGGGCATTGCCGCCTTCGAGCTGAATCGTCGGGCTGCCCATCACGACAAGGTTTGCGGGCTCAGCCCCAAGGCCGGTGACGTGCGCTTGGAGCGTGGTTTTCTCGCCCTTGAGCAGATTGGTTTTTGCCGCCGACAGGGTAACGCGCGCGACACGATAAGGCGCACTGTGTTCGACGCTGCCTTCGGTGATGCGAAGTTGGGTGGGCCCCGTTGTATCGGTGGGGTTCTGGACAACGACTTGACGCGGGGATTCAGCGATAATTTCGGCAGGCGTGTTGCCGATGGAGACATTGGTGTTGGCGGCATTGCCATCGAATGGACCCTGGATCGCCACGGGCCGCCCGGCCTGGCCAAGGCGGGGTGGGTTGAAGTTCGTCGCGAGTGGTGCGGCGATCCCGGCCATGATCTGGGTTTTTGCGATCAGCGTCTTGCCGTTCGCGGCGATCAGCCCGAGCGAAACAAGTCGGGCAGCCGGGACGACAAAGCGCACGACGTGACCGACCGCCGCGATCCGTGTGCCGCCAATATCATACACATAGCCGGTCAACGTATCGCGGTTGCGGTCTTGTTCAGCCGCAGTCCGCCCGGCGGGTGCAACGCTGATCGTCCCGCTGATCCTGTCGCCCGCGCGGATGTCGTTCGGCAGGCGGACCGTGACGCGGCCTGCCTTGGTTTCGAAATTTTGACTCTGCACGCCCGGCCAGGATTCCGAGTGCGGTGGCGCGGCGGCACTCGCAGCGGGTTCGAAGATCATGACAGCAACGGCAATCGCTGTCGCATAGCGCAAACGGCTCATCGTCCTTCTCCAGCAATTTTGCAGAAAACAGGTACGCTACCAACGCGACTCGAAGTCGGTCAGGTGGGGCCGGCTGGGGCTTCTAAATAGCACAAATCGGGTGGGTCGGCAAAGGCAACGCCAAGCGAGTCAGAAGCGCGGATTGAGTTTGACAATCGCGGCGTTGAGCACAGCCGCAAAGCTGACCCACGCGAGATAGGGGGCGACGAGCCAGCTCGCCGTGACCGAGATCGGGCGCAGGACGACGCAGAGCAGCAGGCACGAGGTCCACAGGAAGACGACTTCGATGAGTGCAAGATCGGGGCGTTTATATTTGAAAAACAACGGCGACCAGAGGAAATGGGCGACGAAATTGACCGCGAACAGGATCATCACCGAGGTGCGCTGGGCGTCGGTCGTTGCCGCCGTGTAGGCCATATAAGCGGCCCAGCCGGCGAGGCCGAGGATGATCGTCCAAGCCGGGCCGAATGCCCAATCGGGCGGCTGGAAACTGGGTTTTTTGAGCGCGCGATACCAAGGGCCGATTTCGGTGACCAAGCCACCGACGCCGCCAAGGATGACGGCCCAGAGGATGGCGGCGATGGCAGGCGTACTGAACATTTGCGGTCCTTAGCCGGTTCGCAGCGGAGCGGATAGTTTCGTCTTGAAACTGAAATCGGCCCAGCCTAGCAAGGCTCAAATCCGGAGAATAATCATGATCGTCCACGGCAGCAGTTTGTCCCCGTTCGTCCGCAAGGTCATCGTTTTTGCTGCCGAAAAGGGGTTGGCTGTTGAAAACAAAGTGGCGCCGCCGGGGCCGAAGACGCCTGAATTTCTGGCGATGAGTCCGTTTGGAAAAATTCCGGCTTTCGAGGATGGCGATTACCAGCTGTGCGATTCATCGGCGATTGTCCATTATCTGGAGGCCAAGCATCCCGAGCACGCCCTGATCCCCGCCGAAGCGCGGGCGCGGGGCCGGACGGTGTGGTTTGATGAATATGCCGACACCATCATGTTTGCCGCCGCCGCGCCAATATTCTTCAATCGGGTGGTTGCGCCATTGATGGGCATGGACGGTGATCTGGCCGCCGCTGACAAGGCGGAAGCCGACGCATTGCCGCCGGTGCTGGCGTATCTCGAAAGCGTGATCCCGGCGAGCGGGTTCCTGGTCGAGGAGCGGTTGACGCTGGCGGATATTGCCGTCGCCAGTCCGTTTGTGAATTTTGAGCATGCAGGCGTAGCCATTGATGCAGCGATATTTCCGAAAGTGACAGCCTATGCAGCGGCTATTCTGGCGCGGCCAAGCTTTGCGACGCTGATCGAAAAGGAACAGCGCTTTCTCAATAAATAACCAAATACGCACTTTATGCTTGACAGCGTGACGCTGTTTGGTTATCAATATTGAACGATGCAGAAATGCGAGTCGGGGTCGGGGCAGTGGGAACTGCTTTCCGGCCCTTCTGCTATTTGGGAGAATTTCATGGCCGCGAAAGCGAAGAGGAAAGCTGTGCGTGCGGCACCGGTGGCGCTGGCCGAACGGTGGACCGCAGCAAAGCGCGAGGCGTTTTTGCGGGCGCTGGTCGAAACCGCCAATGTCGTTGGCGCAGCGCGGGCGGTGGGCGTGCCGGAAAACAGCCCTTATCATTTGCGGCGCAAGGATGAGAGCTTTGCCGCCGCGTGGGATCGGGCGCTGGACGAGGCTTATTCAAAGCTCGAAATGATGTTGCTGCGGCGGGCGACCTATGGCGATGCGTGCGACGGGGCCGATAGCCCGGCGATTTCGACGAGCTTTGCGCTGGCATTGCTGCGCCATCACCAGACCAAGGCGAAGCGCGGCGCGCCAGATGTGCCGCGGGTGCAGCGTGGCGCCGTGTTGCGCGACCAGTTGATCGCGAAACTGGCCGAGCTGAACCGGGAGCCCGACGATGACTGAGGCTGTTTTCGAAACGACGCGCATCGGGCCGTCGGTTTACGAACAGATCAAAGCGCTGTCCGGCAAGAAGCGCGACAGGCTGATCGCGTGGCTGAACGACAAGCAAATCAGGGAATTTTACGCCAGTTGGGCATGCTGGGGACGGATGGAGCAATTGCCGCCGGCGTGGCACTGGCGCGTGTGGTTGCTGATGGCCGGCCGGGGTTTTGGCAAAACCCGCGCTGGAGCCGAATGGGTTCATTATGTGGCGCAGGAGCCGGGCGCACGGATTGCGCTGGTCGGCGCGAGCGAAGAGGAAGTGCGGCGCGTGATGATCGAAGGATCATCGGGCATATTGGCGACCGCACAGATTGGGGGGACGCCGGTTTGGGAACCGTCGCGCGGGGTGCTGACCTTTCCGTCAGGCGCGCAGGCCTTTGTCTATTCGGCGGCCAATCCCGACAGTTTGCGCGGGCCCGAACATGACTATGCCTGGTGCGACGAAATCGCCAAATGGGCTAAAGATACAGCGACGTGGGACAATTTGAAGATGGGGATGCGACGGGGCAGGCGACCGCAGATTGTGGTGACCACGACGCCGCGCGCCCGCCCGCTGATCAAGCGGTTGATCGCGTCGCTGCACACGGCCGTGACGCGGGGACGGACGCGCGACAATGTCCATGTGCCGCAGCAGTATATCGATGATCTGAACGAGAATTATGGCGGGACGAAATTGGGGCGGCAGGAGATCGACGGCGAGATGATCGAGGACATCGAGGGCGCGCTGTGGACGCGCGATATGATCGAGGGGGGGCGGGTTGACGAAGTGCCCGATTTGCGGCGGGTGATCGTTGCCGTGGATCCGCCCGCGAGCGCCGGGGGCGATGCATGCGGGGTCGTGTGCGTTGGACTCGGCCACGACGATGTCGGCTATGTGATCGAGGATGCGAGCGTTTCGGGGCTTTCGCCCGAGGGCTGGGCTGGCGTGGTTGCTGATTGCGCAGCGCGGCACGGGGCGGACCGGGTGATTGCCGAAGCGAACAATGGTGGCGACATGGTGGCGAGTGTGTTGCGGGCGGCGGACAGCGGATTGCCGGTGCGGTTGGTGCATGCGTCGCGGGGCAAGGTCGCGCGGGCCGAGCCAGTGGCGGCTTTATATGGACGCGGGCGGGTTCGGCATGTCGGGGCGTTTGCAGGGCTTGAAGATGAGCTGTGCGGGTTGCTGATTGGGGGCGGATACGAAGGGCCGGGACGCTCGCCGGACAGGGCCGATGCGCTGGTTTGGGCGGTCACGGAATTGATGTTGGGGCGGCGGGTTGTGGTGCCGAGGGTGAGGGTGGTTTGAGGGGGAGCTAGGCTAAATCCTTGACCAGCATAGTCTGACCTATAAGCGCAATGCCATGAGGAAGATATTCTGCGTCACTTCACGAGGTAAACGATCGGCAATTCGCCGTCGCTATCTTCGCTCTTTGCTTTGGCGGCAAAGGAAATCGCAGGTTCGTGGGGCGACTTGGCGTTACTCTTCACTTGCTTGTCGTAGAGGGAAAGTCGAATTTGTTAGGCTGCCGACACCCGTAACCCTTTCATTAAATGATCCGAATGCTCGAGCGGAGTTGCTTCGATTTCTGGTGAAATTGAGATTCGTTATGTTGAATGGTGACGGAGGTGCGCTGGTTGATTTCCGGTTGACACAGGCGGTGCATCCTTCCGGAACGATGCTGCTTTTCGCAGAGATTGATCGAATTAGGCGGCTTATCGGAAACACGCGCGAAATGAGATGTCGCCCTGCAGAAGACAGGATTGTCGATCAAGTGCTGGAACAAACTGGCGTTTATGAACGGTTCAGTCATTTTGCTGCCGCAGCGGCCACGGACGAAACTGTTATCCATTGGCGGCAAGCTACGGGCGTCAAGGTCCAGGGTAAGGATGCCGGAAGCATGTTGGACGATTGCGAAGGCAAACTTGCTCCGTCAATTAAAAGCGGACTGTATCGCGGCGTGACCGAGGCGATGACGAATTCAGTGCAGCACGCTTATGTTGGGAACCGTGGAGACGGTATAACGGTAGGTGGCGAAAAGCGCTGGTGGCTGTTTTCCGAGGAGCGCGATGGATTTCTTTCAATCGTTATTTGCGACTTAGGGATCGGTATTCCGAAATCGTTGCCGAAGCAGCACACAGCAGTGAGAAGGATATTGAGCACGTTCGCAGCGGACCGCGCCGACGTTGAAGCTATCAAACTGGCATCGGAGCTTGGAAAAACGAGCACGTCGCTTCAGAATCGCGGTAAGGGGTTGCCGGAGATTCTTGATGCAGCTCGCCAGTCCGATGAAGGTTCCTGTATTATTTTTAGCAACCGAGGGCAATTCGGCTTTGCAGCGGGCAAACGGGCGGTTGAGAATCAATTTACCGGCTCTATATATGGGACATTGATCGTATGGCGTGTCCCGATCACGGAAGGTTTAAAAGATGTCGAGTAAGGTCATTAGGGTCGCGGAAGACTTCACCCGTTTTCCCGCTGGCCGCTATATCAGCGATGGTCGTTATTCCGGTCAGCGATTCCGTCAGGATTTCATCGTTCCTGCTCTTAAATCAGGGGATACCGTGCGAATCGAACTGGACGGGGCGTTGGCTTATGGGTCGTCATTCTTGGAGGAGGCGTTCGGCGGGCTGGTCCGGACTGAAGGATTCATGCCTGCAGACCTTGAAAATCGAATCGTCCCTGTTTCGGCAGACAATTTACTGGTAGCCGAAATTCGCGAGTACCTCGGTCTCACCGTCCACTAAGGTCGTCCAATTGAACCAAGCGCCAAGTTTTGCAGCTTCATTGGCTTGGCTGACTCCTTATCTGCCGCTCTTATTAACAATTTTGGGTTGGCTGGTTCTTTCTAAGCAACAAGATAAGCGTGAACGTCGGAAAGAGATTCGAGATCTCGTCCGGATGATTGAGGGTCGAGTTGACTCCACATTGGAGCTCACAACGGAATACCATGCGCTTGCCGGTGACGACCCTAAGTGTCGGTCATTAGAACAACGTATCTTGCAGAATTTGAATGCGATTAAGTCGCTTCGAGGCCGTTTAACGTCGGCAGGCTTTCGATGTGATGTTGATTCGGAGTATGTAAAGTTTCGTCAGGCTGCAACTGGTGGTGATTTCCAATCTCAAGCGCGCAAGCCGGATGCCGATAATATTCAGATAATCGGGTCTGTTGCCGCGTCCGGCTTTATGCTCGTCGGCAAGATTGATCGCGCATATTTTGAGACGTTTTCAGTCAGCGTAAGCTAAGTCTGACGCGTCAATTTCGACCTAAATCTGGAGCAAAAAATGAAATTTTTCGGCAGGAAATCTGCCGGGCGCGGTTCGCTGCGTCCGGCGCTTTTGCGTGGGTGGTCGTCTTGGGGAAGCGGGGGTGAAATTCCGCGCAGCTACGAAGACCGGGTGCGCGAGGGGTATGTTAATAATCCGGTAGCGCAGCGGGCGGTGCGGCTGGTGGCGGAAGGGGTTGGGTCGGCGCCGGTTTCGGCTTCTGATCCGGCTGTTTTGCCTTTGCTTAGCGCCAAGACGGCGGGGCAGGGACTGGTTGAGACAGTGGCGATGCAGTTGTTGTTGCATGGCAATGCTTATGTGCAAGTGTTGTGTGGGGCCGATGGCGCGCCGGTCGAGCTGTTTGCCCTTCGCCCTGAACGGGTGACGATCGAGGCGGATGCGCGGGGGTGGCCGGTGGCTTTCCTGTATAAGGCGGGCGAGGCGACGATGCGGATCGCGGCCGAGGACGCGGCGGGGCGGCCTGCGGTGATCCACATCAAGACGGCCAATCCGCTGGATGACCATTATGGGCTGGGGTGCCTGGGCGCGGCGGCGGGGGCCGTGGCGATCCACAATGCGGCGACCAAGTGGAACAAGGCACTGCTCGATAATGCGGCGCGGCCATCAGGCGCGATGGTGTATGAGCCGGGCGAGCCGGGGGCGGCGCTTTCCGCCGAGCAGTTCGAGCGTTTGCGAACTGAACTGGATAATAGTTTTTCGGGTGCTGGCAATGCGGGGCGGCCGATGCTGCTTGAGGGCGGATTGCGCTGGCAGGCGATGTCGCTGACCCCCGCCGATATGGATTTCGTGGGACTGAAAGCAGCGTCGGCGCGCGAGATTGCGCTGGCGTTCGGGGTACCGCCGATGCTGCTCGGGCTGCCGGGCGATGCGGGTTATGCGAATTACCGCGAGGCGAACAAGGCATTGTGGCGACTGGCGATTCTGCCGGTGGCGGCGACGGTGCTGGGCGGGATCGCCGACGGGCTGAAGGGGTGGTTTCCGGGGTTGGCGCTCACCGTGGATCTGGATCAGGTGCCCGCGCTGAGCGAGGAACGCGAGCGGCTTTGGGGGCAAGTGACGGCGGCGGATTTTCTTTCGCGGGAAGAGAAGCGGGCGATGTTGGGGTTTGATAACGAGATGGCTCTGCCCTCTCCCCGCTCGCCTGTGGGCGAGTCGCCCTCTCCCCTGCAGGGAGAGGGGTAATGACGGACGCTCTTATCGTTGCGCAACTGGCGCGTGAGGACGGGCATGACCTGGTGACATTGCGCGCGCTGGTCGAGGAAGCGTCGGAGATGGGCGCGCGGCGGCCATTTCATTGCGCGGGAGTTCGGCGGACCGGAGATTGCGCTCAATCATTTTGCACAGGATGCACGGAGCAACCGAAGCGAGTATCGATCCTTGGAACTTCGCTGGAAGGCAAATTTGAAGAGGGGTAAGAAGGTTATAGTCGATATTCGGCCGAGCTATGTTGGTCGCTCGCGACGGCCGGAATCGCTGAGCGTAACATATTATGTTGAGGGCTTTCGCGCCACGAAACACATTGAAAATCCACGAAGGGGCCAATGAAATGTCGAACGAAAAAATGGCCGAGAGACTTAATTCCATCGGGCAATATGTCGCTGCAATCCTGAATGACGATCCCGATGACAGCTACCTTTATGCGGAAGCGACGAATGGATCTGTCGAAGGTGGAATTTTCTAGGATAAGGGGCACGAAGTCATTTATCATGATCCCGATACGCCTTTGTTTAAGGAGGTCTTGGAGCTTTGGTACGATGCGGCGCCCGGCAAAAGATGGGGCGCTTTGCATTACGACATCAAGGATGGACAGTTCGATGCGCGATTTGAGTATCCGGACGCGTGGGACGCGGAGGAATATACGCCTGACCGCCGCGAACGCGCGCTGAAGGCGCGGTTTGGCGACAAGCCGGTCATCTATCCGCCGCCCGATGAAGACTTTTACGACCTGACCGAGGCGGACTTGCCCGGAGGCTGATTGCGGCGTTCTGCGGGAACGAGGTGAGTTTTGAACGGCGGCCTCCGCCGTGTGGGGTATTCAACATGAATGATGCTTTGATTGTGGCGCAGTTGGCGCAGGCGGATGGGCATGACCTGGTGACATTGCGCGCGCTGGTCGAGGAAGCGTCGGAGATGGGCGCGCGGCGGGCACTGGCGCGGCTGGGGCTGGCCGACGAGGATGCGCGCGATGATGTTGTGGAATTGCGGCAGCTGTTGAAGGCTTGGCGCGATGCGAAATCGTCGGCGCGCAATGCGGTGATTGGCTGGGTGGTGCGGATTGGCTTGGCGCTGGTGCTGATCGGGATTGCGGTGAAGTTGGGGCTTTATTCGCTGGTGAGCGGGTGATGCGCTTTGCGGGCTATGCAGCGGTGTTCGATCGGGTGGATCGCGGTGGGGACGTGGTGCGGCGGGGGGCTTTTTCGGGGCAGCTCGACCGGCCTGTGCCGCTGTTGTGGCAGCACGACCGGACGCGGCCAATTGGCGAGATCGAGATGCTGGCCGAGGATGCCAAGGGGCTACGGGTGATTGGCCGCGTGCGTGATGCCGGGTTGGTGCGCGCGGGATCGGGGTTGTCGTTCGGATATCGGATCAGGCGAGGCAGCAAGGGAACATATCGTGAACTTTTGGCACTCGAACTGGTCGAAGTGAGCGTTGTTAAAGTGCCGATGCAGCCGCTGGCACGGGTGCATGCGGTGGAGGGGTGAAGGTTTAACCAAAACCGTTTGTGCTGAGCTTGTCGAAGCATTGTTCTTCTTCTGCGCCCAACGGCCAAAGAGAAGGACAGTGCTTCGACAAGCTCAGCACGAACGGCGTTTTTCTGAAGGAAGGAAGCACAATGGATTATGAAGTGAAAGCCGATGCGTTGGAGGAGAGCTTTGACGCGGTGGCGATGAAGCCGGAGCGGCCTGTATTGGTGGCCGAGCAGCCTGCTTATCTGACGGCGTTTGACGGGTTTGTCCGGCGCGGCGAGACGGGGGGCGTCAAGAGCTTTTCGGGGGCGACGGGGAGCGACGGCGGCTTTGCCGTGCCGCGCGAGATCGACAGTGTTATCGATGCGACGCTGAAAACAATTTCGCCGATCCGCCGTATCGCCAATGTGGTTCGGGTAGGGACCGCCGGATACCGCAAACTGGTGACCCAAAATGGCGTTGCGAGCGGGTGGGCGACCGAAGTTTCGGCGCGGCCCGAAACGGGGACGCCGACGTTCAACGAAATCGTGCCGCCGATGGGCGACTTGTACGCCAATCCAGCGGCGTCGCAGTTCATGCTCGACGATGCGGCGTTCGATGTCGAGGCGTGGCTGTCGAGCGAGATCGCAACCGAATTTGCGCGAGCCGAAGGCGCGGCGTTTGTTGGCGGCACAGGGATTTCGCGGCCCAAGGGGTTTCTGACGTTTCCGACAGCCGTAACGGGTGATGCGACGCGCCCATTTGGCACGTTGCAATATCTGGCGTCGGGAGCCGCGGGGGCATTTACGGCGTCCGCACCTCAGGATCGGCTGGTTGATCTGGTTCAGGCATTGCGCGCGCCGTATCGCCAAGGTGCAAGCTGGGTGATGAACTCGAAGACGCTGGCAACATTGCGCAAGTTCAAGACGACCGACGGGGCGTTTCTGTGGCAGCCAAGCCTGATTGTGGGCAATGCCGATACGTTGCTTGGCTATCCGGTGGTTGAGGCCGAAGACATGCCCGACATTGCCGCAGACAGCCTGTCGATTGCGTTTGGCAATTTTCAGGCGGGCTATGTGATTACCGAGCGCGCGGAGACGCAGATTTTGCGCGATCCCTATACCAACAAGCCTTTTGTGTATTTCTATGCAACCAAACGGGTTGGTGGGACGGTGTCCAATTCGGAAGCGATCAAGGTGATGAAGTTCGCGGTTTCGTAGGCCGGGAAAAGAAGCCACCCCTAGCCCCTCCAGCAAGGGCTGGAGGGGAATCCCATTGCATTTCATAAGCCCCTCCACGCCTTCGTGGAGGGGTCTGGGGTGGCACCTTACTTCTTCCTTCGGGAGCAATTCATGACAACATATACATTCCAGCGCGGGGAGACCGTGTCGCTGGCGCTTGATGCGGTGCAGGGCGATCCCTTGACGGTGACGAGCGTGACAGCGGCGATGAAGCCGGTGGCGGCGGGGCGGACGATGATTGATCCGGCGGCAGCGGTGGCAGCGACGTTTGTGGTGGCGAACCGGCCCGAGGGGTGGACGCTGACGATTTCAGCAGCGCAATCGGCGGGGCTGGCGGCGGGGACATATCTGGCGGATGCAAAGCTGATCGTGGCGGGGCAGGTGACGATTACCGAGCCGGTGGCGATCCGGATGATCGATGCGGTGACCGCGTGACGCTGGTGCTGCGCTGGCGGCAGCCCGAGCCGCCAGTTGTGACGCAGTGGCGCGGGGTGACTGCGGCGATGCTGGCAGCCGTGGCGCGTGCGCCGGAGATGCCGATTGCGGGGGTTATCGGGCCGATGGGTCCGCAAGGGTTGCCGGGCGTGGCGGGTGCTCCCGGTGCCGCAGGACCGGCGGGGTCGCAAGGTGTCGCCGGTCCTCAAGGCGCAGCGGGTGCGCAGGGCGCGATCGGACCGACCGGTGCGACCGGGCCGCAAGGTCCGCAGGGTCCGGCGGGGGGCGGTGGGTCTGCATCGATTTTGGTTGAGGTTGACCTGGGTGCGGCCTCCGCACGCGCGGGCAAGTTTGCACTTGCAGGATTGTCGGGCTTGACGACGGGAAGCCGGGTGCGGTTCGAGCAGGCGGTTGGCCCTTATGCGGGCAAGGGCAGCCTTGCTGACGAATATGAAATGGACCTGGTCTCCGCATCAGGCACCGCCACGTCGGCGACAGCGATTGCGGCATTCTGGCAGAGCAGTGGCGCGGTGCGCGGTAGTTTCAAATTTCTCTATGATGTGACGGCGCCGGTCCAGGGCGCTGCTATCGGTGATGCGCGGATTGTGATGACCGGTGACAGTATCGCGGTGGGTGGCGGTGGTGGCGGCGGGGTTGGCGCGATCGGGCTGATGGGTTTCCCGGCGAGCGTGCTGGTCAGCAATCTGGGGACCGGATCTTCGACGCTGGCGCAGCATTTTGACCGCGTGGTCGCAGGCGATGTGAGCGCGCTGTATCAGGCGGACCGGCCCTGCGTGGCGGTGATCCAAGGCGGCACGAACGATATTGGCACGAACAGCACGCTGGGTGTGACGCTCTACAATCAATATGCCTTGCCGATGATCGCGCTGTTGAAGGCGCAGGGGTTTCGCGTTGTCATCGCCACGCTGTTGCCGCGTTCGGATGCGTTTATTTCAGCAGCCGAGCAGATCGAGCGGACCGATTATAATGCGCGCGTTGTCGCGAACACGGGCGGCGCGGATGTCGTGCTCGATCTGGCGGGCAATGCCTATTTCGCAGGCGGCGCGACGACTGATGTGGCGAAGTTTACGGACCAGCTGCACCCGACAGCGGCAGCGCAGACGTTTATGGCGGGGCTGTATCAGGCGGCGATTGATCCGCTGATCCGGGGGACAGCGCCGCGCGCGGTCACGGCGACCGAGCCGCTGGTGCTGTTCGGCGCAACTTATGCGGCGGGCAAGTTCGGGCTTGGGTTTGCGGCGGGGGGCTATGGCTTTGCGCCGGTATCGGTGTGGCCGGTGGTGCCGCCCGCGACGTTTACGGTCGAGGCGTGGCTGAAAACGAGTGCGGTGAGCTTCGGCGTGGCGATTGGCCAAGTGGTCGGCGCGGGCGGGTCTGCGCCGTTCAGCTGGTATTTTGGGGTGCTGGCCGATGGGCGCGCGGTGGCCTCGACCGAGAATTCGGGGGCAGGGAACATCATTACGTCGGTCGTCGTCAATGACGGTCTGCCGCATCATTTCCGCTTTGTCGTGAAGCCGGGCGGCGGTGATCTTTACGTCGATGGCGTGCTGCGCGGGAGTTCGACGGTGGGGATCATAGCGCCGACGCGGGGGCTGTCGTTGCAACGGCTCGACGGGATGGGGTTCAACTTTGACGGGGTGACCGACAGCATCGCGCTGTTCAGCGGCGACCAGAGCGCGCTGCCGGTGCCAACCGCGCCTTATGCGCCGGGGATGGCGGGACTGATGGGATATTTCCCGATGGACGGGCACGGAATCGGGTGGCGGTGAGCCGCACAGAATTTCCACGAGGAGGATAAAAACATGGCAATTATTCAAAGCGGCAGTGCGGCGGGGACCGCGCTGCTGGTCGATCCCGGATTCGGTGCGGCGCGGGTTACGATGCGGCCGATGGACGTGCTGGGGTGGAATTCGGTCGGGGTGGCGACGGGCAATGTCACGGGGCTGGCGGCGGGGGCGACGCTGTTCAGTTTCCGGAACATTTCGGCGAACCCGGTTGTGGTGCGGCGGGCGGGCATTGGTTTTGTCACGACAGTGCCGTTTACAGCGGCGCAGATGGTGGGCTTTGGCTTGCTGGCAGCGCGGAACTTTACGGCCTCGGACACCGGCGGGACGGCGATTGCGTTCACCGGCAACAATGGCAAGCACCGGACCGCGCTGGGCACGCCGACCTCGCTTGATTGCCGGATTTCGACGACGGCGGCGCTGGGCGCGGGGACGCGGACGGTTGATGCCAATTCTCTGGCGATGCAGGCCGGGTGGTCGGGGGCCGCGGGCGTGTCGATTGCACCGGCGCTGAACAACCTATTGGCACACGATACCGGCGATTATCCGATTGTCCTTGCGCAGAATGAGGGGCTGTTGATTGCCAATCTGACTGCGATGGGTGCGGCGGGCGTTGGTGTTGCCTATGTCGCACTTGAGTTCGCCGAAGCGAGCGCGTTCTGATGGGGATGGTGACGCGCGCGGCAGTGGCCGTCGATGCTTTTGCGCTCGACGAGGTCAAGACGTATTTGCGGATTGATGGCGAGAGCGAAGACAGCGCACTCGCGGCGCTGATCGCGACGGCGGTCGAGCAGTGCGAGGCCTATGTCGGGGTCGCTGTTCTGCAACGGGCGATGACCGAAGTGATCGAGCCGGGGGCGGCGTGGCAATTGTTGTTGCCGGCACCAGTGCGGGTGATTTCGGGGGTTGCGGCGCTGGCGATTGGGGGCGCGACGACGGCGTTGCCCGCATCTGCATATGAGATCGACATTGATGCCGAGGGGCGCGGGCGGGTGCGGTTTCTGGTGCCGGTTCTGGAAAAGCGTGTCGTGGTTTCGACGGAAGCGGGGTTGGCAGTGACCTGGGCGGGGCTTTCGGAAAGTCTGCGGCACGGGATCGTGCGGCTGGTCTCGCACTATCATGTGTATCGGGATCGCGCGGATGAGCTGGGGCCACCGGCGGCAGTGGCGGCATTGTGGCGTGGGTCGCGGCGGGTGCGGTTGGCATGAGTGCTGATCAAGTTGTGCGCGATGCGTTGATAGGTGCACTCGCCGCTGATCCGGCATTCGCAGGCGTGGCGGGATTGGGGCTGGAGCCGACAGCGGGGTCTTTGCCGCAGGTTGATGTGGCGTGGCCGCTGGTTTCCGATTGGGGGACCAAGAGCGAGACGGGACGCGAATTGCGGACGCTGGTGACGCTGCGGGTGGCGAAGGGTCAGCGGGTGCGGTTGCCCGCGATGGTCGCGGCGGCGGAAGTGGTGGGGGCGTCGTTGTCGGGTGTGATCGATGGGTGGTCGGTGGGCAGCGCTGTCCTGATGCGGACACAGATTGCTGATGCGCGCGACGGGGTGCGCGTGGCGCGGGTCGAGCACCGGATACGGGTTTTGGAAAACTGATTCCTCCCCGGAACGGGGAGGTGGCAGCCCCCTTGGGCTGACGGAGGGGTCGCTCGTAACGCGCATTACTGCACTCCCGACGCGCGACCCCTCCACCACTCTGCGGTGGTCCCCCTCCCCGTTCCGGGGAGGATTTTAGAAAGGAGAAAATCATGCCAGCGGAAAAGGGAAGTGCGTTCCTGTTGAAGATCGGGAACGGGGCACAGACGGTGGTTTATTCGACTGTGGCCGGGATGCGGACGACGCAGCTGTCGATCAACGGCGACGTGGTGGTTGTGACCAACAAAGGGTCGGGCGGGTGGCGCGAATTGCTGTCCGGAGCCGGGGTGCGGTCCGTCAGCGTATCGGGCGCGGGCGTGTTTACCGGATCGGCAGCGGAGACGCGGCTGAAGACGAAGGCGCTGGCGGGTGAGCTTGATGATTGCGAATTGTCGTTCGAAAGCGGCGAGCGGATGCAGGGCAAGTTCCTGGTGTCGCGGCTGGATTATGCCGGGGATTTCAATGGCGAGCGGTCCTACACGCTGAGCCTTGAGAGTTCGGGTCCGGTGGTGACATTGTGAGTGCAATGTTGTGCTCCTGCGAAGGCAGGAGCTTGGGACTGAGAAGGCATTCCTTTTTCCAAGGCTCCTGCTTTCGCAGGAGCACGGTAGGAGATAATTGATGCCGAATATCATGCGCGGCGAAGCGTCGATCCGGGTAGGCGGAGCGGAGCTGGTTTTGCGCCCGAGCTTTGCGGCGTTGGTCGCGGCGGAGGGCGAACTAGGATCGCTGTTTGCGCTGGTCGAGCGGGCGGCTTCGGGTGGGTTGTTGCTGGGCGAGATTGTGGCGTTGTTCTGGCATTGCCTTGTGCAGCGTGAGGGCGTGACGCGCGAAATGCTGGGTGAAGCGGTTGTCGCCGTGGGGTTGTCTGGCGTGACGCCAGCTCTGAAGGTTCTGTTGCGGCAGATACTTTCGGGCAAGTGATGTTTGCCGACAACGCCCGTCGGCTGGCGGGCTATGCGGGCGCGGTGCTGCATTGGAAGCCCGATGCGTTCTGGGCAGCGACGCCCGATGAGCTGGCAGCGATATTCGAGGTTTTGGCGGGGGATCGTCCGGTGCCTTCGAGCGCTGGCGACATCGCGCGCCTGATGGAGGTTTTTCCCGATGGATGAATTTGTGGACGTGCGGCCCGATGTGTCGGGCTTTGCGCGCGACGTGGCCGAGATGCGCGCGGCGCTGGAAAACGGGCTGGGGACGGGTGCGGACCGGGCGGGGCGGCTGATCGAGAGCGGGCTTGCGCGAGCGATCCGGAGCGGCAAGTTTGGGTTTGACGATCTGCGCGCGACGGCGCTGTCGACGCTCAACGAGATTGCCAATGCGACGGTCCGGTCGGGATTGTCGGCGCTGGTTGGCGGCGGATCGGGCGGCGGACTGGTGTCGCTCGGGTCGGCCGTGATTGGGGCGCTGACGGGGTTGCCGGGACGCGCGACGGGCGGTCCGGTGTCGCCGGGGCGGGCTTATGTCGTTGGTGAGCGGGGACCGGAGCTGTTTGTGCCGACGTCGAGCGGGGCGGTGTCGGCTGGCAGCGGCGGTGCGCGTGACGTGCGGGTTTCGATTGCGATCAATGCGCCTGCGGGGTCGGCACCCGATATGCTGGCGCGGTCGGGGCGCCAAGTGGCGCGGGCGGTAAGGGCGGCGTTGAGCGAGGAATAGGCATCTTAGGCCCCTCTCCTTCAGGGGAGGGGTTGGGGTGGGGATTCGAAAGGTGGAACGGCTCGCGTATCGCGTCCCCACCCCCGGCCCCTCCCCGGAAGGAGAGGGGTGAAAGATGGGTTGGTGGCTGGCGACGCGCGGGAGTGCGCGGGTTTCGACGTGGGTGAAGCGGTTTGATCCGGTGTACTGGACAGTCGATTTTCCGCGTCCGATGATGGCGGCGGTGGTTTCGACGGGGCCGCATGCGTTGCGGGTCGATGCGGTTTTTTATCGCAAGAACGACCTGGCGGGGTTGATCTGGGCGAGCGAAGACAGGGTCGATCATCCGTTGCTGGCGTATGAAACGTCGCGCGATTTTCGGGATTGTGTTCTCACGTTTCGCTGGCGGTCTTCGGGGGTGAAGGCGCTCGATGCGATCAATGGGCCGACGCTGACGATTGAGGGGCGCGATACGCTGGGTGCGCCCACAAGCTGGTATGTCCGCCTGTGGAATTATGCTGTGGGTACGCCAACTGACGCGGTGGTGACGATTGATTTTGCGGCAGTGGCGAGCGGGTTCGTGTTGCCGGGGGTGCCGGTGTTCGCGGGCGATGTGGACCGGATGTTCATTTCGCTGGTGCCGACGGGGTATGATGGGACGGCGGTGGCGCTGGCCGCGCCCGAGGAGGGGTGGGTCGAACTGAGCGAGGTCGCGTGTGACGGGGCGGGGTCGGTCTTGCGGCTGGATGATGTTCAGGTGCCGCCGCATGGGCTGAGCATCGCGACGGGCTATGACGATGCGTATAACGTCACGCCTGCGCGATTGCTGCGCAACATTCAGCGGCTGGGGTATGTGGGTGCGGTCAATCATTATGTCGGGATGAGCCATTATTACCGGCTTGATGCGGGTGGGTCGGTGACCCTGGCGGGCGGGGCGCTGAATGCGCCGACGGCGGCTTGGCATGCGGATTTTGCCGCGCGGCTGAAGGCAGCGGGGTTGGGGCTGATTGTCTCGCTGTCGTATGAGCTTTTTGATGCGAATTGCCCGGCAGCTTGGAAGCAGCGCGCGGCGAATGGTGATGCGGCGGCCACGGGCTATGTGCCGCCGTCGACCTTGCTGTCGCCTGCGGTTTCGGGGGCGATGGACTATCTAAAAGCATTGGCGCGGGCGTTTGTCGGGATTGCTGTTGCAGCGGGGCATGCGCCGCGGTTTCAGGTTGGCGAGCCGTGGTGGTGGGTCACATTAGATCACCGGATTTGTTTGTATGACGCGGCGGCGAAGGCGGCTTTTGGCGGCAATCCGGTTGTCATCAATGATGTGCGGGGCGCGCTGACGGCGGCGCAACGGGGGTTGCTTGATCAGGCGGGCGCGTTGTTGGTGAGTTCGACGGCGGCGTTGTGCGCGGCGGTGCGGGCGGATCATCCGGCGTGCGAGCGGTTGTTGCTGCCTTATCTGCCGGGGGCTTTGGCGGATGACCGGCCCGAGGTACGGCGGGCGAACTTGCCGGTGGGGTGGGCGGCTCCAGCGTTCGAGGTGTTGCAGCTCGAGGATTATGAGTGGGTAACGGCGGGCAACGAGGGGGCTTCGGCGCGGGGCATTGCCGAGGCGACGGCACGGCTGGGATACCCGAATGCTGCGCAGCATTATTTGAGCGGGTTCGTCTTGACGGCGGCGCAATCGGGGCAGTGGGCACTGATCGATGCGGCGGCGGAGCGAGCGCGGGATCGTGGGGTGGCGGCGACTTATGTGTGGGCGTTGCCACAGGTGATGCGCGATGGCTTTGTGCATTTCGATTTGGGGGAGGGGCCTGTGGAGGCGTTTGACGATGTGGCTTTTCCGTTGGCGATGGGGCGTGAGGCGGTGGTCTCGCCGGGCTTTTCGACCGCGGTCGTAACGACGGCGTCGGGGCATGAGCAGCGCAATGCCGACTGGGCGTCGGCGCGGATGCGGTATGATGTCGGGCCGGGGGTGCGCAGCGAGGCCGATGTGGCGACGCTGATTGCGTTCTTTCGGGCACGGCGGGGGGCGGCAAAGGCGTTCCGCTTTCGGGATCCGACCGATTTTTCGAGCAATGGGATGACGGGGACGCCGGCGGCCTTGGATGTGTTGCTGGGCGTCGGGGATGGCGTGCGGACGGGGTTTGATCTTTTTAAGGTCTATGGCGTCGGCGCGGACGCCGAAGTTCGGCCGGTGTCGCGGCCCGTGGCGGCGAGTGTGCTGGTGTCGGTGGGTGGCGTGGCGGTTGCGACGGGGTGGTCACTGGTCGGCGGTCGGGTTGTGTTTGCGGTGGCGCCGGTTGCGGACGCGGAGGTGCGCGCGGGGTTTTTGTTTGATGTGCCGGTGCGCTTTGCGAGCGATGTGCTGGACGTGTCGGTGGCGACCTGGCGCGCGGGGGAAGTGGTTAGTGTGGGGTTGGTGGAGGTTCGGGAGTAGTTTTCCAGCCGGGGCTAAACCCTTGAAAGCACCGATAGCCATTTCGGCACGCCAAGTGTTTTTCCATTAGCGCTCGAACCTCAAGAACGGTTTTGCAGGGAGCACCGACGGGAAAATCTAGCACAGTGTCTGGTTGTGGGTTCAACCTCGGCACGATTTTCAAAAAGATTTCTATCGTTGCAATCGAAACAGGGGCGTCGTTCCATTTGGCGACGTCCCAGTCATGCATATTCATGCGGCCTTCGCCATTCCGCAAAACGTAAATCACGTTGTAGCTTGGCATTATCGGAATAGGTCCACTTCTGACGGAGGGCGGGTCGCCGTAGCGCTTATAGTAAGACGGCGGGATCGCGCAGTTTTCGGGCGGATCGGGGGCTGGCTCGCTGCACGATGACGCGAAGATTACGAGAGAGAAAAGGAATGTCCGCTTCATTACCAGATGATTGCACAGTCGTCATGAAGGGGCCACCCCCGGCCCCTCCACGAAGGCGTGGAGGGGAGGAGAGGGTTGTGCAATCTGCTCCCCTTCAGCCCTTGCTGGAGGGGTTGGGGGTGGGTTCTTTTCTGCTTCTGGGTTTGCGTTCGCGGTTTGTGCGGGGGGCGATAGCGTGGAATATTTCGCCTTCTGGTAGGCGCGGGTTTCCGGCCTCGAAGATAGCTTCGGCGACACCTTCGACATTGGTCATTACATCGTTGTTCCAGAAGCGGATGACGCGCCAGCCGCTGGCTTCGAAGTGGGCGGTGCGGGTGGCGTCATCGGGGTTGTCGACATGCTGGCTGCCGTCGAGTTCGACGAGGAGTCGGGCGCGGCGGCAGGCGACGTCGGCGATGTAGGGGCCGATTTTTAGCTGGCGGGTGAAGCGGGGGCGGATGGGGCTCAGGACGTGCCAGAGTTTGACTTCTTCGGGGGTCGGATTGTTGCGGAGGTGGCGCGCGCGTTGGACCATCGTGGCGTCGTCGGGTGGCATGCTCTTGGCATAACAACGACAGAAGGAAAGGGCCACCCCTAGCCCCTCCAGCAAGGGCTGGAGGGGAATTCTTGTGCACTGTGGCTCCCCTTCGCGCCTTCGCGGAGGGGTTGGGGGTGGCCCCCTTACTATCGGAGACAAACAAAATGACGGACTGGTTCGCCCAGCCGCTCTCGACGCTTGCCTTTGCTTGGGCGGTGGAGCGGCGGGATGGGGTTACGCTTGGATTTACGTCGCATGATCGCGATCTGACCATTGGGGGACTGGTGCACCGGGCTGCGCCGGGGATGTTGCCGTCGGCCATCGAGCGGTCGGATGGGCTGGATCACGACGACGTGCAGCTGTCGGCGGCGCTGACGTCCGATGCTTTTACCGATGCCGATTTGATGGCGGGGCGGTGGGATGGGGCGGCTTTGACGTTGTCGGCGGTGGATTGGACTGCGCCGGATGTTGCGCCTGTCACGCTGCTAACAGGCGAGTTTGGCGAGGTCGAGATCAAGGACGGCGGCTTTGCGGTGGGGTTGCGGGGGCCGACGGCGGTGCTTGATGCAGCGGTGGTCGAGGAGACATCGCCCGAATGCCGCGCGAAGCTGGGGGACCGGCGGTGCCGCGTTGATTTGAGCGGGCGGCGGGTTACGGACGTTGTGGTTTCGGTTGTGGATAGCGTCGTGACGGTAGCGGGGGCGCTGGCGGATGGCGACTTTGCTTATGGGTCATTGCGTTGGCTGACGGGCGATAATGCGGGGCTTGAAAGTCGGGTGGTCGCCAATGCGGGGGCGAGCGTGACGTTGCGTGATGTGCCCGCGTTTGCGGTGGCGGCGGGGATGCGGGTGGAATTGGTCGAGGGGTGCGACAAGCGGTTTGCCACTTGTGTGGCGCGGTTTCGCAATGCGGTGAATTTTCGGGGTGAGCCGCATTTGCCGGGCAATGATTTGTTGACGCGCTATGGAGACTGAGGCGCGGGCGCTCGTGGGCGCACCGTTCCTGTTGCATGGGCGCAATCCGGCGACGGGGCTGGATTGTGTTGGCGTGGCGTTATCGACCGACCGGGTGGCAGCGGCGTCGATCCCCGAGATCGTGACGCTCGCCTATAATGATGTGTCGCGCGATTATCTGGTCGGGGCGCAGCGGGCCAAGCGTGATGGCGCGGCAAGGCGTGAGGTGCAGCTGGAATTGCCTGCAGCGTTGGAAGCCGGCGCGGCGAAGGCGATTGCCGAAGCGCGACTGGCGCGGATGTGGGCCGAACGTTCACGGGCGACGGTGACGCTGCCGTGGCGAGCCATGACCGTAGCGCCGGGGGATCGGGTGACAGTGCCGGGGCTGGGCGGAGTCTGGCGGGTGGCGCGGGTGACATTCGAGACGATGGTGGTGCGGCTTGATCTGGTGTTGCTGGCACCTGGCAGTCTGGTGGTGCCGGTCGCTGATCCGGGGCGGAACCGACCACAAGTCGATTTGCCACAGGGGCCGACGACGTTGCAGATCATCGATTTGCCGCAGCTTGGGGATGTGCCCGAGACCGTGCCGTTCGTGGCAGTGGCGGCAAATGGCGTGAGCGGTGGCTGGCGGCGTGCGGCGCTGATGACGAGCATCAATGGCGGAGTGACCTATGCCGATGCGGGGATCACGGCGTTACCAAGCGTGATGGGCCGGATGGTGACGATGTTGGGCGTGGGATCATATGATCTGGTTGACCGGATCAATGCGGTCGAGGTGCAGATGGTGCATCCGGCGCTCACATTATACGATGCCGATGAGGATGCCTTACTGAGCGGGGCCAATCTGGCGATGATTGGCGATGAGGCATTTCAGTTCGGGCGGGCCGAACCGCTGGGGGCAGGGCGATGGCGGCTGTCGGAACTATGGCGCGGACGGCGGGGAACCGAATGGGCGGTTTCCCCGCATGCGATTGATGCGCCATTTGTTTTGGTCGAGCCGATCGCGCTGGCGAGCCTGAGCAGTGCCGCGGCTGTCGATAATGCAAAAGTGATGGCCGTGGGTGTTGGCGACGCGATTGGTGTTGTTGCCGATGGACCTGCCACGGTCGGGGCGAGCGTGCGGCCGCTGTCGCCGGTTGCGATGAGGACAACGACGTCGGGCGGCGATCTCTTGATCGGCTGGACACGGCGGTCGCGCGATGGCTGGCGTTGGCGCGATGCGGTCGATGTGCCGCTGGCCGAGGACAGCGAGCGGTATCGGGTGACCAAGGTTGCGAGCGGTCGACCGGACGTTGTGGTCGAGGTCGCTGCGCCGAGTTGGATATATGACGCGACCGAGCGGGCGGCGGATGTCGCGGCGGGCGCTGTCACGGCAACAATTTCGGTTGTGCAGATTGGCACGTTTAGCGTGTCGCGCGCCGCCACAACCATGGTTCCGACGACTTGAGGAGAATGACATGGCTTTGCAATCGGATCGTTTGAAATTCCCCTTGCTGGCTGCGGCGCAGGCGCAAAAGGAAGTGACGCATAATGAAGCGTTGGCACTTGCCGACATTGCCGTGCAGGCGGTGGTTCAGGCGGTCGCGCCCGCCAGCGTTCCCGTATCGCCCGTAATCGGACAATGCTGGATTGTCGGGCCGTCGCCAACGGGGGCGTGGACGGGGCAGGCGGGTGCAATCACGGCCTGGACCAGCGGCGGCTGGCGATTTGTTGCTCCGTTTGAGGGTATGCAGGCGTGGAGCATTGCCGATGGCGTGATGTTCAGGCGGAGTGCGTTGGCGTGGATCGGCGGCGCAATGACCGCGATGACGATTTCTGTGGGTGGACAGCAAGTCGTGGGATCGCGGGCGGCGCGGGTTGTCGGACCATCGGGCGGCGCGACAATCGACTTGCAAGCGAGGGCGGCAATCGCTGCGTTGATCGCCGGCCTTGAAACACACGGATTGTTTTCAGCCACTTGACGCGGGTGCAACCTTTCGCGATTTGGTTTGTTACGGCAGCAGCTTCTTAAAGGCTGGATCCCCGCAGTGCGATATTTTAGCAACAGTTTGCTGAATTGGGTGCTTGCGCGGAAACATCGCTTTGAGTAGTGGGTTATTGCTGTCCTTAGTGACAAAACTGAAAGGGGATTATTATGCGGAAAATGGCTATCGCAGTTGCGCTCGCCTCCACCGCCATCGCAACACCCGCACTCGCGCGGAATGATGCATGGTATATCGGTGTCGAAGGCGGTGCCATGATCGTCGAAGACATCAAGCTCGACATTGGCATCTTGCCAGCGGCAGCGTCAGTCGATCACAAGATCGGCTATGACGTTGATGGTATCATCGGTTATGATTTCGGTGCATTCCGTATGGAAGCTGAAGTCGGCTACAAGCAGGCTCAGGTCGATGGCTACACGAGCACGGTGTCAACGGCCCGTGGCGGTGGCAAGCCCGTCGCTCCTGCAGGCAGCTATCCTGGCGCAGCCGGACGCACTTCGGCGCTGAGCTTCATGCTGAATGGCTTGCTTGACTTCGGCGATGACGAAGCACTGAGCGGCTTTATCGGCGGTGGTGTTGGTGTCGCACGCGTCAAGCACAGCGAATACTCGATCAATCCTGCGGGCTCATTCCTCAACGACTCGGATACCGGCTTTGCCTATCAGGCACTGGCTGGCATCCGCGCGCCGTTGACGGATAACATTGATGTTGGTTTGAAGTATCGCTTCTTCAACGTGGACGGTGTTGACACCGTCGACGCACTGGGACGCGCAAATCGCGGCCGGTTCCGTTCGCACAGCATCCTCGGCAGCTTCATTTACAACTTCGGTGAAAAGGCTGAACCGATGGCGCCACCACCGCCACCGGCACCGGCTCCCGAGCCAGCACCGCCGCCGCCACCACCGGCTGCTGCAGTTTGTTCGCCCGGACCGTATATCGTGTTCTTCGAATGGGATAAGTCGGACATCACGCCCGAAGCAGGGTCGATCCTTGACAATGCTGTCACCGCTTATGGCGATTGCGGTCAGGCACAGGTCATGCTTGCCGGTCACGCCGACAAGTCGGGCACGCCCAAGTATAACCTCGGCCTCTCGCAGCGTCGTAACGACGCGGTTCAGGGTTACCTGACGAGCAAGGGCATTCCGGGCGGCGTTATCACGACCAAAGCCTTCGGCGAAGGCGCACCACGCGTCGAAACCGCTGATGGTGTTCGTGAGCTCCAGAACCGTCGTGTTGAAATTCAATACGGTCCCGGTTCGGGCATGTAATCTAACCGAAAGGTTTGGAAAACGGGGGCTGGTCGAAAGACCGGCCCCTTTTTTTGTGCATGTTTCCGCTTGAAGCAGCCCCTCGATTCAGCGCACACTCGCACTTGATAAGCGAGGGTGCATGACCGAGGAAACGCTAGTTCTTGAGACGATCCCTGCACCCAAGACGGTGCCGTTGCTGGGCAATCTCCACCAAATTCCGAAAGCTGGATTGATCGGGCATTTGCTCGAAGTGTCGCGCGATTTTGAAGACCCCGGAATCTTCAAACTACGGTTCGGCAGTCGGGTCGGAATTTTTGTGACGCACCCTGATCTCGTCGCCGAATTGTGCGACGAGACGCGGTTCCGCAAAATTCCCGGCCCCGGATTACGCGTTGTGCGTAAATTCGCCGGCGATGGATTGTTCACCGCCTTCAGTGATGAAGCCAATTGGGGCAAGGCGCACCGCATCCTGTTGCCCGCGTTCAGCCAGCGCTCGATGCGCGGCTATTACGACAATATCCTCGAAGTCTGTGACCAGCTGATCGCGAAATGGACAGGGCTGGCGGGCCAGGATGTCCTGATTGCCGATGATATGACGCGGTTGACGCTCGACAGCATCGCGATTGCCGGGTTCGGGCATCGGTTCGACAGCTTTTCGCGCGACGAAATCGACCCGTTCCTTGAAAGCCTCGCCAGCGCGCTTGGTGAGTCGCTGAACGTCATCACACGGCTGCCGATCCAGCAGAAATTTGCCAAGAAATCGACGGCGCAGTTCAATGCCGACATTGCCCTGATGAATACGCTGGTCGATGGCATTATCGCGGACCGGCGCGCGAACCCGACCGATGCGCGGGATTTGCTAAACCTGATGCTCGCCGCAGCGGACCCCGAGACGGGCGAAACGCTCGACGATCTCAATATCCGCTATCAGGTGCTGACGTTCCTTATTGCAGGGCATGAGACGACGTCGGGGTTGTTGACGTTCGCGTTTATGGAAATGCTTAAAGCGCCTGCGGTCCTTGCGCAGGCCTATGCCGAAGTTGATCGCGTCCTGCCCGGCGATACGCGACCCGCGTATGAGCATCTGGCGCATTTCAAAGTCATTGAACGGATCGTCAAGGAAACGCAGCGGCTGTGGCCGACGGCGCCGGTCTTTTCAGTGGGGCCATCCGAAGACGTCATCATCGGTGGCAAATGGCGGATGCGCAAGGATCGCCCAATCAATGTCTATGCGCCGGGTCTTCAGCGACATCCGAGCGCGTGGAGTGATCCGCTTGAGTTCGATATTGACCGTTGGCTGCCTGATGCTGAAGCGACTCACCATCCGCATGCCTACAAGCCGTTCGGCAACGGCGCGCGTGCGTGCATCGGGCGACAGTTTGCGCTGGTCGAGGCCAAGCTCGCGATTGCCATGATCCTCCAGAAATTCGCCGTGTCGGATCGGCATGGCTATCGTCTGACATTGAAAGAGACGCTGTCGATCAAGCCCGATGACTTCAAGGTGCGCTTGCGGCTGCGCGCACCCCATGAGCGGCTCTCGGTTGCCGCGCCGGTGGACATCTCGAATACAAGCGGCGACATTGGTAACGCCGCCGGGGCAGGGCAGCGGCTGTCGGTGATCTATGGCACGAGCCTTGGCACCGCGCGCGATATTGCCGAGGAAATTGTCGAGCGGGCGAGCGCCGATGGGTTTGAATCGCGGGCGATTTCGATGGACGAGGCGCTGAATACGTTGCCCGAGGATCGCGTGATTATTTGCGTGACGGCGACCTATAATGGCCGTGCGCCCGACAGCGCGCTTGCGGCGGAGGCAGCGATTGACGCCGGGCAATTTGCGGGGGCGAAATGGCCCGACACGCGCTTTGCCGTACTCGGTATCGGCAACAGCCAGTGGCCGAATTATCAGGCGTTCCCCAAGAAAATCGATGCGGCGCTGGAAGCGACAGGCGCACAACGTCTCTGCCCACGCGGCGAGGCAAATGGCGACGGCGATTTCGATGGCGGGGTTGCCGCATTTCTGAAGGATCTGTGGGCGGCGCTTGGCGCAAAGGGCGATGCCGTCAAGGCCAGTGGACTGTCGCTGCAAGTCGTCGATGGACGCGATGCGCGGGCCGCCGTGTTGCCTGATCAGGCGGTCGAGATGGATATCGCCCGCAATGACGAGATGGTTCAACCGGGTGATGGCCTGTGGGATTTCGCTAAGGAAGCGCCGCGGGGGTCGACGCGGTTCATCACGGTCAAGTTGCCCGAGGGGCAGGCGTATGCCGCCGGTGACCATATCGCGATTTATGCGCGCAACCGCAAGGAGCATGTTGACCTCGCCATCGAGCGGCTTGGCGTTGCTGGGGCGATGCAGGTTGTGCCGTCGGGGGCGAGTGGTCGATTCCGCCATTTGCCGATCGGGCGGACTGTCACGGTCCGACAGCTGTTGACTGATTTCGTCGAGATACAGGATCCGATGCCGCGCCGCGCAGTCGATATTGTTGCGCAGCAAACGCGGTGCCCGAATACCAAAACCGAGCTGGCGAAACTGGCGGACGATGCGGCGTGGCAGAGCGAGATTGCGGACAAGCGGCTGACGTTGCTGGGGCTGCTGGTCAAATATCCGGCGGCGGAATTGAGCCTCGACAGCTTTGTCGAACTGTCATCGGCAATCGCGCCGCGCTTTTACTCGATTGCCTCGTCACCGCTGGTCAGCCCGGATGCCGTCGATTTGATTGTTGGCACAGTCCACGCGCCGGCATGGTCGGGGATCGGCACGCATCAGGGCTTTGCGTCCACCCATATGCGCGACTTGCAGCCGGGCGAGCATGTTTTTGCCTATGTCCGCCGCCCCAATCCGCCCTTCGCGCCGCCACAGGACGGTGCGGTGCCGCTGGTGCTCATTGGTCCCGGCACAGGTTTTGCGCCATTGCGCGGTTTCATTCAGGAGCGGGCGGCACTCGACGCCACGGCACCCTGCCATGTCTTTTTTGGCGCGCGACATCCCGATCATGACTGGTTGTGCCGAGGCGAGATGGAAGGTTGGGCCGCCGATGGCGTGATCGACCTGCATCTGGCTTATTCACAAGTGGCGGGGCATCCGCACCGTTATGTGCAGGATGCGGTCTGGGCAGCGCGTGATGCCGTGTGGGATGTCGTCGCAAAGGGCGGCCAGATATTCCTGTGTGGCGACGGACGTTATATGGCGCCCGCCGTTCGGGATACGCTAATCAAGATTCACGTCGAAAAGACTGGCGGGGATCATCTGGGCGGATCGACGTGGCTCGAAGGCCTGATCGAGGACGGCGTTTACCACCAAGACGTGTTCGGCTTCGGGAAGTAGCGCTTCTTGAGCCCTTGAAAAGCTGGCAAAAAGCTGTATATTTGCCATCTGATCGAACGCGGAGACGGAATATGGCAATTACAAAAGCAACGTTTGGATTGCCCGAGGAAGCGATGACATATCTTAAAGAGGAATCGGGTCGTCGAGGTATTTCGATGGCCGATGTCTTGCGTCAGGCAATTTCAACCGACAAGTTTCTTAAAGAAGCGACAGATGAGGGCGCAAATATCCTTATTGATCGCAAGGGCAAAAAGACGACACAACTTGTAATTGCTCGCTAAATTAGTTTAACTGCGTCCCGTCTTTACGGAGGACGCGATGCCCGAGCAGACAGCCGAAGTCACGTTCAACCTCGAAGATGGTGAGGAGCACGACCTCGACTCGGTCGTTTTGCCTCAAGCGGTTGCGCCCACGGTTCCCACTGAAAAACCTTATAACGGCAAAAAAGCCGCGGACGATGCGCGCCGTAATATCGCATATGCCCTGCTTGCGCTTTTGATCATCGTCGTCATCATTGCTCTGACTGCCGTGATGATCGTCAATGGCTCTACTCTTGACGTGGTAAATAACACGGCGAGCGACATTCAGGCGAATGACGCGAAAGCGGACGCCGACCGGCTGGTGGCTATTCTTAATGTGGTGTTTGGGCCGGTCGTAACGCTGCTTGGCACGGCTACCGGCTTCTATTTCGGTTCGCAGACGAAAAACGCCGTCGGCGAATAGGGCTTTAAGCTACTCGCCGATGCTCAGAAGCTGACGTGCTGTTCTTGCGGTTTGCACGACGAACAGGACGATGAGGATCGCACCAAGGCCGCCGATAAACATGTCGAACGGCGAGAAGTCCGTCGACAGCGCCAAGCCGGGGCCCATTGCAAACATACACAGCGTCATCGCAATGAGGACGAGGCGCAGTTCGGTTGGTCCGGCTGCGACATAGGACAAGCGGAATTCGTCAACCACGCGTGCCGCCACAAAAGTGTGAATCGAAAGCAGCAGATAAGCGCCAAGGCCAAACAGCGTGACATCCATCCGCAAATAGGGGCTGAGGCCCAGCCCGATCATGATCAGCATATTGCCCAGTGCATCGGTGCTGTGGTCGATGAAATAGCCGAATTTGGGCCGTTCGATCTTGCGGAAGCGCGCGAGGCTGCCGTCGAGGGAGTCGCCGAACCAGTTGATGGAATAGGCAACGACGGACAACCATAGCCAAGCAGCATTGAAATAGCTGAGCGCATAACCCGTCGCGACAAGCGCGGCACCGGTAAAGCCGATGCTCGTCAGACGATCAGGCGTTATCGAGGGCGGCATACGCGCGGCGAGCCAAGTGAGAAGACGTCGCTCAGCGACAGCAAGGACGTTTTGCTGGATACGTTGAACCGGTTGTATTGATGCCATTATGTCATAACTCGGCGACGCGCGCACGCGACCATGTCCTGAGACTTACCCGAATTTGCCATAAATACGAAACAAATATGTGACGGATCGGTTCCGCAATGCTTGGTTCGTGGTTAACCGTCGTCGCCTCTTGCTCCGCCTCGCAATCCAGTCCAGCATGTCTTAACGAATGTGGCGCCATAGAGCGCACGGGGAGAGACGCATGCAACAGCTGAGCGGGCAGGACGCGAGTTTCGTTTACATGGAAACGCCATCGACGCCGATGCATATCGGGTCGGTCGGTATCTATGATCCTTCGACGGCGCCGGGCGGATTTGTCCGCTTCAAGGACATTCTCGCGTTCACGCAAAGCCGGTTGGGGGGCGCGCGACCTTTTCGCCAGCGGCTCGTTCGTGTGCCGTTCGATCTGGATCACCCCTATTGGATCGAGGATCCCGATTTCGACATCGAATATCATATCCGTCACATTGCCTTGCCCGCGCCGGGGGACTGGCGGCAGTTGTGCATCCAGGTTGCGCGGCTCCATTCGCGGCCGATGGACCTGACCAAGCCGTTGTGGGAATTCATCATTGTCGAGGGACTCGACAATATCGAAGGCATCCCCAAGGGGTGCTTTGCGCTGGTCTCGAAAGTGCATCACGCCGCGATCGACGGGATGTCGGGGGTCGAGATGTCGGCGGCCGTCCATGACTTGTCGCCCGATAAGTCGAACCGTTATCCCGAAGAAGAATGGAAGCCCGAGGTTAAGCCCGGGATCGGCGAGCTGATCATCAGCGGCTATTTCAATGCGTTGCGCCAGCCGCAGAAATATCTGGAAACGGTGGTGCGGTCGGTGCCCGGCATCGCGCGGCTGGCGGCCGAAATCAGCAAGGGCGATCTGTCGATTGCGGGCGCGCGGACACCGCCGAAAACGCGGTTCAACGCCAAGGTCTCGTCGCACCGGGTGTTTGATGCCGCCGCATTTCCGCTGGCAGGCGTGCGCGCGATTAAAGACGCATTGCCGGGGGCGACGGTCAATGATGCAATTCTTGCCATTATTGGTGGCGGGCTTCGTAAATATCTCCTCGACAAGGACGAGTTGCCCGATCTCAGCATGACGGCAATGGCGCCGATTTCTGTCCGACAGGAAGGCGAGAAAGCGGCGCTGGGCAATCTTGTCTCCGCGATGGTCGTAAGCCTAGGCACGCAGATTGCCGATCCGCTCGAGCGGCTTGCGCATATCCATCTGGATGCGGTCAATTCGAAAGGGCTGACCAATGCCGTCGGCGCGCGGACGTTGACTGATTATTCGCAGTTGATACCTTCGGGGCTCGCCGGGTTGGGCGCGCGGCTTTACACGCGGCTGGGCGTGGCAAATGCGATGGCGCCGGTGTTCAATGTCGTTGCAACCAATGTGCCCGGGAGCCGCGTGCCGCTCTATTTCTGCGGTGCGAAGATGGTCAAAATGTTTGGCCTCGGGCCGATTTTTGACTCGATGGGGATGATCAATACGATCTATTCCTATGTCGATGAAATCGCGATCAGCTTCACGTGTGACCGCGACATGATGCCTGATCCCGATGCCTATGCGGCAGCGCTGAATGCGTCGTTTGCCGAATTACTGGCCGCAGCGCAGGCACTGGCGAAACCCGCAGCGAAAGTTTCCAAACCCAAAAAGATCAAGGAGAAAGCATGATGGCAAAGACCGAAAAAGTGACCGAAAAAGCTGCTGAAACCGTCAAGAAGGCCGGCAAGTCAATCAAGGAAGCGACCGAAAAGGCAGCAGCAAACGCAGCGGTGCTGAACGGTAAAGTGATCGACCATGCCGAGGAAAACACGCGAGCCGCGTTTGCCGCCATGCGCTCTGCCGCTAGCGTGAAATCAGTGCAGGAGCTTGCAAAAATTCAGGCCGATTTCGTCAAGGAACAGGGTGCGCGGTCGATGACGCATGTCCGCGAAGTCGGTGATATGATTGCGCAATTCGGGCGCGATACGATGGCAGCGTGGCGTCCCAAAAAGGACTAATGCACATGCCCTGACGAGGGGTAGAGGAACACCCGAAGGCCCTTGCGGTCGAACGGCTTCCAATCCCCCTCGGCCTGCGCCAGACGATCGGCGACAGCGTAAAGCACGATCGGATTGACGCCGAGGCCGCAGTGGCTGCCGGGCACTTCGATGTTGTCCGTGGTTGCCGATTTTGGCTCGATGCAGCTCTGCCACGCGACAATGCCGTCATATTTCGAATAGATCGCCGTCGAGGGCACGGGCGGCGCTTCGAAACTTTCGTGCAGTTGCGCTTGTGTATCGGGGTCTTTCATCCGCTGGCCCGACATCATTTCATAAAGACGCCAGACGTTGGTCGAGCGCGGATCACCGGCGAAGGGCGAACCCAAGGTGACGATTTGACGCACCAGATCGGGGCGGCGGCGCGACAACTGGCGCGCGAGAATGCCGCCGAGGCTCCAGCCTACCAGCGAGACTTTCTTACCCGTCGCTGCATGGATTTCCTCGAGGCGAGCGATGAGCTTTTCACCCTGCTGTCCGATGGCGCGCGGCCCGAGGTTGCGCCCCAATTCCCACGCATGCGCATCATAGCCGAGACCCGAAAGATAACGGCGAAGCACGCCGGTCGATCGGTCGGTTGTCGTGAAGCCCGGCAGGACAAGCACGGGATGCCCGTCGCCGCGCGGGGCCATAAGGAGCAGCGGCGCGGCCAAAGGGATCGTCCCGAACTCGGCAAGCGCGCGGGGTAATTCGGTTAGCGCAAGCAGTGCCGATGGCGGCTTTGCTGCGCTATGTGGTTGACTTGCCATATAAAAACTCTCCACGATATGGCCCGGATCATCGATATGCCCTAGGTCCAAACCGCATCCTGCCCGAAAGGTTGCTGCTGTCCAGTTAAATTGTCACTTTTCGGCGTCCATGCCCCATGACGCATGAAGGCCATCGGCACGACGTAGGTCGAGTGACAGGATCGCAAGATCGAAAACATTCCCGTCACGGTCGCGGACGTGATCGCGCAGCATGGCCTCGCCGCGAAAGCCGGTTTCCTCGAACACGGTAATCGATCCGCGCTGGTCGGGCGTCATCCGCGCGATGAGCTTGATCGCGCCGCGCTCGCTCGCGATGCGGATGCTTTCGCCGAGCAGCAGCCGCCCAAGTCCATGCCCGCGCATCGATGGCGCGACGAGCAGGCGGATTTCAGCAACATGGGGTGACCAGCTGAGCGGATCGCGGACAATCGCGCTGGTCGCGACGACCGTGTCGCCGTCAATGGCAACAAGGCTTTCGATCTCGCCATTGGCAATCGCCTGCTGCCAAGCCTCGATCACGCGCGCATGCTGAATATCGCGGCTTAGGAACAGCAGATCGTGTGCGGGCAGGGCCGCGGCAAATGCGCCGACGGCAACGACGTCGCCACGTTCAAAAGCGCGGACTTCAATTGTCTTCCCGCCGATATTCAAGGTCTTCACAGGCTTTTTTCTCCGAGCCATACGTCAATTTGTGGCCACAAGCGGCGGATCGCGTTGGCCCCCGCGACCAGACTGACATGCCCGCCTTTCAGAACAACCGCTTGCTTATCTTTTGAACCAATCATGTCGATGAGCGGTGCCGATGCGGCGGCGGGGACGATGTGGTCGTGTTCGGCGGTGACATGCATGAACGGTTCTGTGATCGATGACAGGTCGACGGCGCGCCCGCCGACGGTCATCCGCCCTTCGTAAATGTCATTGTCCCACATGAGTTGTTTTGTTGTCTGGCGGAAATACTCGCCCGCGAGCGGCAGCATATCGACCGCCCAGCGGTCAAACATGCGATAGGACTTCACGAACTCATCGTTCCACATATTGTCCCACAGGCGGATGTTGCCCGCGACCTGCGCGCCGGGGCGGAGCATCGAGAAAGCGGTGTAGAGCATTTCCGCCGGACAGTTGCCGAAGGTCTCGACGACCTGATCGACGTTAAAGAATCGCTGATCGGACCAGGCCTGAAACGCTTCCATCGCCTTGAAATTGATCGGTGTCGTAAAGGTGATCAGGTTTTTGAGGCCAGCATCGCGGTGCAGCGCCGCCCAGAGCAGCGAGAGCACCCCCCCGAAGCAGTAACCAATCACACTAAGGTCAGGCTCGCCACTTTCCGCTTTCACCCGCTCGACACAGGCAGGCAGGAAATCGAGGACATAATCCTCCATCGCCAATGTCTTTTCTTCGGGGCCGGGGGCTTCCCAGTCGATCATGAACACGTCGTAGCCGCGCGTCAGCAGGAACTCGACGAAACTTTGCCCGGGCACCATGTCGAAAATATAGCCGCGATTGGTCGTTGCCATGACGAGTAAAACGGGGACCCGGTAAATCTCGTCGACAATCGGGCGGTAATGATAAAGGCGCAGGGTGCCGCGCGCGATTAGCGTGTCTTTGGCACTCGCGCCGAGGACAGGATTGGGCGAGGCGAAATAGCCAAGCCCCTTGATGTTGCGCTGCATCGCGCGGTCGAATTCGGTGCGCGCAATTTCGAGCGGATCGGCGGCGTCACTCATGCGCCCGGCGTGCGCGTCCGCTTGGGTTTTGCTGCGGATGATGCTGCGGTGCCCGGTGCAGCAATCGCGGCTTCGATACGCGCGAGCGATGCTTCGATGGCGGCCATGCGCGTTGCAAGCGCTTCGACGTCGGCTTTGCTTGGCATGTTCGCGGCGGACAGCAATTTTGCCATCGCCTCATGCGCGCCTTGCTGCGCCTTTAGCGCAATACCCGTCGCCTGATGCATGGCCTGCGCCGTTTCGGGGCGGCCCATGAACTGGCCGCCGAAATCATTCGCCATTTTTTCCCATTGCGTCACGGCATCGCGAAACATGGTCATTGGGTCAGTTGGGTTTATTGTCATGCGAGCAACGTCGGACGACCGGACAATAACGTCAAGCGCTATTCGCGATCGTCGGGCGTCGATGCCACCCGCGCCAATTCATCCAGTGCACGCATGCGGGTGAAGCCAACAATTTGCTGCGCCAATATGTCGAGCTGTTTGAGCAAAGTGGCGTCGCTGACACTGCCATCATCGGCAAAGACCGGCTGCACCGAATTGACCGTAACAGCCATTGGCGTCGGCCAGCCGCGCAGCGCGTGGACAATACTGCGCAGGGTTGCGAGTGTTGTTCCCGTTGCCTGCCATCCCGCCGCCACCGAGATCAAGCCCACCGCACGCGCTTCGAAATAGGGGCGCTCGTCCTTGGCCATATCCTCGACATAATCGAGTGCATTCTTGATCAGGCCCGAAACTGTTCCGTGATAGCCCGGCGATGAAATAACGACACCATCGGCACGGCGCAGGCCATCGATCAGGGCCAATGCCTTATCAGTGCGCGGCGTGCCATAGCCATACATAGGCAAGTCGAGCGCGGCACCGTCGAAACAAAGCGTCTGTGCACCTGCCGCTTCGCATTGGGCAAGCACATGGCGCATCAACCGCTCAGACGAACTGTTGCTGGTCATCGTGCCGCCGATGCCGACGATCAGGGGGTGCGCGTGGCTCATGCAGCGCGCTTTAGCCGCTCGGCATGCCAGCGCAAATGATCCGCCATGAAGCTCGCGATGAAGTAATAGCTGTGGTCGTAACCAGGATGCATATGCAGGGTCAGATCGATCCCGGCATCGTCGCAGGCGCGCGAGAGGAGGTGCGGCTTTAGTTGGTCAGCAAGGAAATTGTCCGCGCCACCCTGATCGACGAGCAATTCGGGCACGCGCGCGCCGTCTTCAATGAGGGCACAGGCGTCATATTTGCGCCATGAGTCTCGGTCCTCCCCGACATAACCGGTCAGTGCTTTCTCGCCCCACGGGCAATGGAGCGGCGACACGATGGGGGCAAAGGCGGAAATGCTTTTGAAACGGCCGGGATTGCGGAGACCGATGGTGAGAGCACCGTGACCGCCCATCGAATGGCCGGTGATCGCCTGACGCGACATATCGGCGGGGAAGTTAGCGGCGATCAGCGCGGGGAGTTCGGCCTCGATATAGCTCCGCATCCGGAAATGCGTTGACCACGGAGCCTCGGTCGCATCGACGTAAAAACCTGCGCCTTGGCCGAAATCATAGGCGTCGTCGTTGGGCACGTCGTCGCCACGCGGACTGGTATCGGGCGCCACGAAGATCAGGCCATGCTCGGCGCAGGCAGCACGATATTCGCCCTTTTCAGTGACATTGGCATGCGTGCAGGTCAGGCCCGAGAGATACCAGACGACCGGCAATGTCGTGTCCGGCGCATGGTCGGGCACAAAAACCGAAAAGGTCATATCGGTCGATGTGCTGGTCGACGCGTGGCGATAAACCCCCTGCGTGCCGTGATGGCTCCGCGTCGTCGAGACCGTCTCGAGCGTCACGCGGTGCGAAGCGTTTGCGCCGATCCAAACCAGCGGGGAAGCGCCGTGCCCAGCGCAAGGCGCATCGCGGCGAGTCCGGCGAACCAGAACACGTCATTACGGGCAACTTCGGCGACGATGGCAGCGGTCGAACTTTCGAAGCCGTTCATGGCATAAGCGCCGACGAACATGATGGCTTGATAGGCAATGATGGAGGCGGCGAGCGCACCCAAGGTGCGGAGCGAAATCAACCGTGTTTCGATCCCGAATGCAGCTTTGGCAGCACCCAGCCCCGCAAATGCCGCGATGCCGATAATCGCACCCCATGCCACAGCTTGGCCATCATGCGGATAGCTGAGCAACGTGAAGCCGATCACTTGGTTGACGAGCCACATCGCGCCGAGCAGCAAAGCGGCTTGACGCGTCGGTAATGTCACTGCCGCCAGCGTCGCCAAGGCCGCGAACGGGAAGACACAAGCCAGACCATAGCTGCCCAAGGCTGCGGTTAGCCCTAGCACAGCCGACCATAGCAGCGTCGTGTTCGCCGGTCCCGTCATGGCATTGGTCATCGTCTCTTCCCTTCGCATTTTCGTTTCGTAGCCGCGATTGGCGCGCGGCTCAACGGGTTAGAATTTCGCGCGGACGCCAACATGCGCGTTGCGGCCCAATGTGTTGAACCCGGTGGCCACCTGATAGCGTTCGTCGAACAGGTTCTCGATGCGGCCATAGAGCGTTAGCCCGTCGATGATGCCCACCGATCCGCGTAACCCTGCGACGACAAAGCTGTCGAGCCGCGTGGCATTGCTCGCGTTGTCGAAACTGTCCCCAACGAGACTGACGGTTGCACCCAGCGCATATCGCCCCTTTGCCCAATCGAGCGAGGCATTCGCCGTATCACGCGGGCGGCGCGGCAGGTCCTTGTCGGCGTTGGGTGCAGTCCGGTTGATCGAGCGCAGATGCGTGTAGTTGGCGCTGAACGTCAGCGCGTCGACCGGCTTGGCGATCAGCTCAAACTCGACTCCATCGGCAGTCGCACGAGCGATATTGAGATAATAGGCGCCGAATGTGCCGCGCCCGGTGCACAGCGGGTTCGGGTTGGTCGAGCAGCTGAAAAATACAATCTGGTCGCGCGTCTTGCGGTCAAAGGCGGTGACGCGGGCAATGAGCCGATCACCGAGAAAGCGCTGTTCAATGCCGATGTCCACGCTGCGCGCGCGTTCGGGCGTCAGCGCGGTGTTGCCATAGCTGGCGAACAACTGGTCGAGCGCGGGGGCCTTGAACCCTTCGGCATAGCTGGCGCGCAATGTTGTGCCGCCAAATGAATAGGCCGCATTGCCGCCAAGCGTTGTTTCGCCGCCAAAGGTGCGATGATCGTCGTGACGGATGCCGCCCGCGAGGTTCAAGCCCGTGATGGGTTCGACCAGCAACTGGCCGTAGATGCTCGACAGCCGCGTGCGCTGTGCCCCACCCGAGAAGGTGCTTTCCGCGCGCGACCATTCACTTTCGGCCCCGAACACGACGCGCAGCCATGATGACAACCGCGCATCGCCCTGCAATTCGGCGCGCTCGCTGCGACCTTCGAAGCGCGAGTCGCCGAACGCACTCGTTGAATCGCGGCGGATGTCGCTGACCGAATAGGCACCACGCAGGGTTAGCGCTTGGTCGAACAGTTTGGCATAACCGCCAGCATAGCCATTGATCTGGCGCGTCGTCGATGTCGGGTTGAACCCGTCGAGTTCGGCAAAGCTGCGCGCATAAAAGCCCCGGAAATCCAAACCGAAGTTTTCGCTCAGTGCCACTTCGACGCGTCCGTTGGCTTGCTGGCGGTCCGCGCCGTCGCGTTCGATGTTGTTGGCTTGCGCCGATATGCCCGCCGTCGAGAAATAGCCGCCGCCGAGCGATGCTTTCACGGGTCCAGCGCGAAACGCGACATTGCCGGAGACATTGGCGGTATCATAATCTCCATATTCACCGCGCGCCTGAATTGTCAGCTTTTCCGCAGTTGGCAAGGTTACGATATTCACGATGCCGCCCATCGCCTGACTGCCCCAGATGACCGAATTCGCACCGCGTAACACTTCGATCCGGTCGATATTGGTCGTCTGCAAATTGCCGAAATCATACGCGCCGCTGGGCGATGCCGGGTCGTTGACGCGGACGCCGTCGATCAGGACCAAGGTTTGATCCGACGATGCGCCACGGATAAAAACGCTCGAAATGCCACCAAACCCGCCATTGCGGATGGCCGACACGCCGGGGGTGGTTGCGAGCAGATCGGCGATGGCAACCGTCTGGCGCGTGTCGATCAAGGCACGGTCGATGACGGTGATGGCTTGACCGACAGTCTTGGCATCCTGTTCCACACGGTTGGCGGTCACGACAATCGTGCCATCATCGGCGAGCACAGGCGACGGCAGCAGCGCGAACGCTGCGGCGGCAATTTTGAAACGGGTCACTTAAAATTCTCCTCAAACGTAACAACACACAGATGTCGTCACGCGAGGTTTCCCCCGATTCCCTGTGTCTTCCCGCACAGGCAAAGGACCGACCGCGACAGGCAGGTCTCCTGGCTCCCGGGTCAATGTTTGGCCCCACCTTCCCGGTTTCCCAGTGGTGTATCGGGGCTTCACTCGCCGGTCACAGTTGCGGGAACAGCGCCGGATCCACACCGGCTTCCCTTTTGATCCGCTTTCGCAGAACCTGTCGCAAGCGGTCCGTTAGGGCAGGATTTGATGCGGCGCAATGGTGGGCCCGTCGGGATTCGAACCCGAGACCTACAGATTAAAAGTCCGTTGCTCTACCAACTGAGCTACGGGCCCCATTTCCGAGAGCGCGTCCCCTATGCGCGGGGGCGCTTGCGGTCAAGCCGTGCGAGCAATTGCCGCGCGGTTAGATGCGTGATTGGGTCACGCCAATCGGGCATGATCTCGCATAAGGGCGCGAGCACGAAGCGCCGCGTGCGGAATTCGGCATGCGGGATGGTGAGGCCGGGGGATGCCCAGATGCCGCCGCTCCACGCGATAATGTCGAGATCAAGCGGCCGATCCCCCCAGCGGCGACCAGGTCGGCGACCGTGAACTTGTTCGATTTGCTTGAGTTTTTTAAGGAGTGCGTCGGGCGCGAGGCTGCTCTCGATCATCACGACGGCATTGGCATAGTTCCGTGTGCCGGGGCCGATGGGGCGGCTGGTGATGATGCGTGAGCGGCGCATGGCTTTGGGGAGCACAGCCGCAACCCGCGCTTTCGCGCCAATGCGGTTCGACCCGACCCCGATGAGATACCAACTGTTCAACTAAACTCCGCTCACCCTGAGCTTGTCGAAGGGCTGTCCTTTCCTTGGCATTGGCAACGGAAGAAATACAAGGCTTCGACAAGCTCAGCCCAAACGGTATGGGGGAGCATGATGTCCCCCATTCCCGCCAGTGAACCGGACCGCGATTGCCCGCTCTGTCCGCGCCTTGTCGCGTTTCGCGAGCATTGCCGCGCCGAATTTCCGCCGTGGCACAATGCCCCCGTGCCCGCGTTCGGCGATCCGGACGCGTGGCTCGCGATCATCGGTCTTGCGCCCGGCAAGCATGGCGCGAACCGGACGGGGCGGCCATTTACCGGGGATGCGGCGGGGCCGTTGCTGTATGAAACAATCGACAAATTTGGCTTAAGCGAAGGCGTGTTCAACGCAAAAGTCGATGATGGCGTAAAGCTCAAAGGCGCGATCATCATCAACGCGGTCAAATGCCTGCCCCCCGAAAACAAGCCGACGCCCGAAGAAATCCGCACCTGCCGCCCGTTTCTGGAACGCGCGGTCGAGGCATTGCCCAACGCGCGGGTGTTCGTGGCGCTGGGCCAGATCGCGCACCAGTCAGCGGTGAAAGTGCTGGGCGGACGACTCCCCAAAGCGAAGTTCGGGCATCTGGCCGAACACCGCATGCCGGGCGGGCAAATCCTGATCGATAGCTACCACTGCTCACGGTATAACCAGAACACGGGGCGGTTGACGCGGGAGATGTTCGAGGCGGTGTTTGAGCGGGCGGTCACCTTAAGGTTGTAGCTTGCCCTTCACGTAAGTTTTTGGCGTCATCAATGCGCGCTCGCGGAGCCAAACACCTTCCTGATTTTGAAAGATTATGTCCATGCGCTGCTGCCAATAGCTGCCCAAGGTTTCGCCTTCGTCAAATCGCACATCGTAACTACACGCGAATTCATCGAATCGTGCTGTTCGATTGCAAGTAAGGTCTCGAATTTCAACAGGATATGTGCACACGTCGAGGCAAACGCCACCGACAATAATGTTGCCGCTGCAACCGCTGGGCTGCGCACTTATAACAATTTGCTCGTCGGGCACAGGTACGGAGCGCGGCGCATTTGCCGCGTCAGCAGCAAAAAGAGCGATAACAAATGAAAGACTCATTTTAGCGGTTTATAGGTCTTCGCTTAACCGCCCGTAAAGCTCCGGCCTTCTGTCCCTGAAAAACCCGAACGCCGCACGGTTTTTCGCGCACTCCGCCAGATCAAACGTCGCGACCAATACCCCGCTCTCGCCCGCGCCAAATTCGCCGACGAAATCGCCGCGTTCGTTGGTGATGAAGCTGTGGCCATAGAAGGTCTGATCGCCCTCGCGACCAATCCGGTTGCTTGCCACCACCGGCACCACATTCGACACCGCATGCCCGACCATCGCCCGCCGCCATAACCGGCTAGTGTCGAGATCCTCCGCCTCGGGCTCGTCGCCGATCGCGGTCGGGAACATCAATATGTCCGCACCCATCAGCATCATCGCGCGCGCGGTTTCGGGGTACCATTGGTCCCAGCAGATGCCGACGCCGACGCGGCCATATCTGGTGTCCCACACTTTGAACCCCGTGTTGCCGGGGCGGAAATAGAATTTCTCGCTATAGCCCGGCCCGTCGGGGATGTGGCTTTTGCGATAGACGCCCATGATAGCACCCGCATCGTCGATCATCGCGAGGCTGTTATAATAATGCTGCCCGTCGCGTTCGAAAAAGCTGGTGGGGATATAGACCTGCAGTTCGGCGGCGAGCGCCTGCATCGCGATGACGCTCGGGTGTTCGGTCACGGGCGCGGCCGTCGCGAACGGCGCCAACTCCTGCACCTTGCAGAAATACGGCCCCTCAAAAAGTTCGGGCGGCAGGATGATCTTCGCGCCATGCTGCGCTGCCTCGCGGACATGCGCCTCAACGGTGGCAAGGTTTGCCGCAATCGGGCCGGGGAGCGCACACTGGATCGCGGCGACAGTGATAGTCTGGGTCATGCGTCAATCCTAAGGCCGAAGCGCGCGGCAATCGAGATCATCATCAGATAAAGCACGACGGTAATCGCGCAACCAATGCCCAATGCTGGCCAGAAGGCGAAACCCCGCCGGAGCAGTGCCGGGATAATCAGAAACATCGGCATTGATGGCAGGAAAAACCAGAAGGTGCCCCCGACATAGCGCGCCATCGCGTCATTGCTCGCGCCCTCGCGCCACAGCCAGATCATGCTCAGCACCGAGACAAGCGGGAGCGAGACAAGGAGCGAGCCGAGCGCCGGTTGCCGCCGCGCGATGGTCGCCGCGATGGCGACGAGAAGTCCCGAAATCAGCGCCTTTGACCAAAAGAGGATCACAGCATTGGCACCTGCTGGCTGATGCAATGGAAACTCCCGCCACCAGTCAGGATATGGTCGGTGGGCAGGCCGACAACCTCGCGATCGGGGAACAGCGCGGCGATGGCTTTGACTGCCAAGTCATCGTTCGGCGCGCCATGCGTTGGCACCACGACGGTCGCGTTGCCGATGTAGAAGTTCATGTAACTCGCCGCCGCGATGTCGCCGTCGATCTCGATCCGGCCGGGCGAGGGCAGGGGCACGACCTCCACCCCGAACGCTTCCGCCCGTGCCCATGCGTCGCCATAGATCTCGGCATTGGGATCATCATCGCCATCCGCGACGGGCAGGGCAAGCTTCCCCGGCCCCACAAAGCGCGCGAGATTATCGACATGGCCGTCCGTATGATCGCCCATCAGCCCATCACCGAGCCACAAGACGCGCGTCACGCCCAGATCAAGCATCAGCTGCGCCTCAATGTCCTCGCGCGTCATCATCGGGTTACGGTTGGGGTTGAGCAGGCATTGTTCGGTCGTGACCAGCAACCCCGCGCCATCGACATCGATCGCGCCGCCTTCGAGGATCATGCTGCGCGGATGATGCGGCAAATCCGCCGACGCGCAGAGCAATCCCGCCAACGCGTCGTCGAGCGGCGACGGATATTTCCCGCCCCAGCCATTGCCGCGATAATCGAGCGCCGTGCCATCGCTGAGCACCAGTGGCCCGGTGTCACGCAGCCAGATGTCAAAAAACGGCAGTATGTGGATTTCCGCACCCGTCGCCAACGCAACCGCCCGGTCCGCCGCTGCTTCGTTGGCGCAGACGAGACGCCCCACCTCGCCCTTGCCGCCCGCGTACACGGCCCGCGCAAAGGCCGCCACCTGCTCTTGCGCGGGTTCTAAATCCTCCAACCATAAATCAGGCGCAGACGGAAATCCGATCCACACTGCGCTGTGCGGCGACCATTCGGCGGGAAAGCGCTGCATTATTTCCCCGCCCGGTCCTTGTCGCGGATCGCGCGGAATTCCGCCGTGGCGGCCCAGTTGGGCCAGGCGTTGCCCTGCGCCAGTTCGCGGCCGATGCCGTAATACATGGTCAGATCCTGCACGGCGCCGTCCCAGTTCCAATCGGCGCGATATTCGTCCTGCGGCTTGTGATAGCGGTTCACGACATAGTCATCCGTGGCGGCTTTCCCCGCCGCTTTGCCGCCAACGACCAGATCCTCGCCACCCGACGCATACATCATCGGCACGCCCAGCCGCGCGAGGCTGAAATGGTCCGACCGGTAATAATATCCCTTCTCAGGATCGGGATCGAGCGCGATCACGCGCTTGCCCTTCGTCGTCCAGCGCGTGACATAATCGTCAAGCTCCGACAGCCCGGGCCCGACGACAACGACATCCTTGGTCGCGCCGACGATGTTCAGGCCGTCCATGTTTACGCCGCCGACCGTCTGGCTCAGTGGATAGATTGGATTTTCAGCGTAATATTTGGACCCCAAGAGCCCTGATTCCTCGGCAGTCACGGCAAGGAAAACCTGGCTCCGTGCCGCGCGGCCTGCTTTGCCATTCATTTCGGCCAGAGCAATCAGCCCCGCCGTCCCGCTCGCATTGTCGACCGCGCCATTGCAGATGCCGTCGCCCTTGACCGGCAGGCAGCGCCCCAGATGGTCCCAATGCGCCGAATAGAGCACATAATCCCTGCTGCGTGTGTGACCGGGCAGGATGCCGATGACATTCTTCGACATTTGCCGCCGGATTTTATTGTCCATACCCAGCGTCATCGTCATGCCCAGCGGCACGGCAGCAAAACCCTTCGCCTTGGCAGCGGCATTGAGCAGCGTGAAATCCTGACCCCCGGCGGCGAAGACGCGCTTGGCCGCATCGTTCGTAATCCAGCCGATTGCCGCGCTGTCGCCCATATGATTGTCGGTGGCATCAAGGCCCAGGCGCGGTTTCGCCCAGCTTGAGACAACAACGTCCCAGCCATAGGCCGCAGGCTCAGCCTCATGGACGATGATCGCTGCTGCCGCGCCCTGTCGCGCCGCTTCCTCATATTTATACGTCCAGCGCCCATAATAAGTCATCGCGCGGCCACCAAAAGTGCCGGTGAGCGTTGGCGTCTGATAATCGGGATCGTTGATGAGGATGACGACCGTCTTGCCCTTCACGTCGACGCCCGCATAGTCATTCCATCCCAGCTGCGGGGCGTTGATGCCGTAGCCAACGAACACGACTTCGCTGTTTTTCACGTCGATACGCGGCACGACGCGGCTGGTGCCGACGACCATATCGGTTTTGTAGGCGAGCGTGACGGGTGCTTTGCCATCGACGGTGAAAGTCATCGGCGTCGGGTCGGCGCTGATCTCGACCATCGGCACGTCTTGATACCACGATCCCTTGTTACCCGGCTTCAACCCCGCCTTGGCCATGCGGCCCGAAATATAGGCGATAGTCTTGGCTTCCTCCGGCGACGTCGGCGCGCGACCGGCATAGGCGTCGGACGACAGCGTGCGGGTGACATCTTTCAGCGTGGTGACGGGGACGGATGGCACGGGTTTGGCCAGCACCGGCGACGTGAAGAGGATTGTTGAGGCAAGCAAAGTGGCGCGGATCATGGGGGGGATTCCTGACTCTGAAACGATGACCGACATTGGCCGACCAACGCACCACATTCAAGCGCTTGACGGCGTCGGGCAATTTGCTCCATCCCTTCCATTACTCTTATCGGGAGCAAGTATTCGTGCTTAAATTCGCTCTTGTTGCCGCATTGATCGTCTATTCGGCACCGACGCTCGCCCAAACCGATCCTGCCGCCGCCTTTGGCGCGCGGGAAGGGATCGAAGACATTGCCCTGTCTCCTGATGGAAAACAGATCGCGTTTCTTGCGCCGGGGCCCGGCCAATCGAGTGTCTTGTTTGTTGTACCGGTCGATAAATCCGCACCGCCGCGTCGCGTGACCGGGGCGAGCGGCAACCCCGAGCGGCTTAGCTATTGCTGGTGGGTCTCGAACGCCCGATTGCTCTGTTCGATTTATGTCATCCAGAAAGCGGCGGGCTATGTCGTTTCGGCGTCGCGGCTGGTCGCCGTCGATGCGGCGGGCGGCAACATCAAATTGGTGTCGAAACGCGACAATGCGAACGCATTCTACTACAGCACATATGGCGGCAATTTGGTCGATCTTTTGCCCGGACAGGATGGCTCGGTGCTCGTCGCGCGCGCTTATGTGCCGCAGGAATCGATCGGCTCGCTGGTCACTAAAGAAGCCGAGGGATTGGGTGTCGACCGGATCGACACGACCAGCCTGCAGACCAAGACGGTGGTGCCCGTCCAGCGCATGGGTTCCGGCTTCATATCAGATGGCCTCGGCAACGTCCGGATCATGCAGCAATATACGCTGTCGGGGAATTATCTGGGGTCGAAGTCCAAATACCTCTATCGCGCGGCCACGGGCGGAAACTGGCAAGGCTTGAGCGAATATGATTCACAAACGCGGACAGGTTTTTATCCCGTCGCGGTCGATCCGACCGAAAACGTCGCATACGGCTTTCAGAAGCTCGATGGACGCGTTGCCCTTTACAAAATGGCGCTTGATGGCTCGTTGCGTTTGACGCTGGTTCTGGCGCGGCCCGATGTCGATGTTGATCGTGTTGTAAGGATCGGTCGTAAACAGCGCGTGGTCGGCGTCGCTTATTCGACGGATCGGCGGCACGTCAGCTATTTCGATCCGGCAATTTCCAAAATCGTCACGGCCCTTGGCAAGGCGTTACCGCAAACGCCGTCAATCGCCATCGTTGACGCCAGCGAGGATGAAAACCGCCTTTTGATCCGTGCCGATAATGACACCGATCCGGGGCGCTATTATCTTTTCGACCGCGCAGCGAAAAAGCTTGAAGTGCTGATCCTGAGCCGTCCGGAATTGGCGCAAATACCTCTGGCAACCGTCAAATCAGTCAGTGTCCGCGCCGCCGACGGAACGATGGTTCCGGCGTTCCTGACTCTGCCACCGGGTAGCAATGGCAAGGGGCTGCCCGCCATCGTCATGCCGCACGGCGGACCCAGCGCGCGCGATGAATGGGGCTTTGACTGGTACGCGCAATATTATGCCAATCGCGGCTTTGCGGTGCTCCAGCCCAATTATCGCGGCTCGGCGGGTTACGGCGACGGCTGGTATCAGGAAAATGGCTTCCGTGGCTGGCGCACCGCAATGGGCGATGTCGTCGACAGCGGTAAATGGCTCGTCAGCGAAGGGATTGCCGATCCAAGCAAGCTCGCGATCGTTGGCTGGTCCTATGGCGGGTACGCAGCGCTGCAAACCGGCGTTGTCGCACCCGGTTTCTTCAAAGCAATCGTGGCCGTTGCGCCCGTTACGGACCTTGGCATGCTGAAGGCCGAATATGACGGATCAGGCAGCAAGTTCCTCGCGCGGGCGTTCATCGGCAGTGGGCCTGACGTGATCGAAGCGGGATCGCCTGCTCGTCATGCCGCAATAATCGTTGCGCCCGTGCTGATGTTTCACGGCGATGTCGACGGCAATGTCGGGGTGGCGCAATCCAAAACGATGGAGGCCAAGTTGCGTGGCGCGGGCAAGTCTGTTCGCCTTATCACCTATCCGTCGCTTGACCACCAGTTGCCCGATTCTGCGGCACGCGCTGATATGCTGCGCCAGTCTGACGCATTCCTGCGCAAAAGTTTGGGCCTCAAATAAAAAGGGCGACCATCGCAGGCCGCCCTATTTTAACGTCTGGGTAGTTGACCGCTTAGCGCGAATAGAATTCTACGACCAGATTCGGCTCCATCTTCACCGGATAGGGCACTTCGTCGAGCGTGGGCACGCGCGTGAAGGTTGCTTTGGCGGTGCCGTCGATGCCGATATATTCGGGGATGTCGCGCTCGGGCAGCGATTGTGCTTCCATGACCAGCGCCATTTCCTGTGCCTTGGTGCCCAGCGAGATCACGTCACCGACATCACAGCGGCGCGAGGCGATGTTGCACTTTACGCCGTTGACGCGGATATGGCCGTGGCTGACGAGCTGACGCGCGGCAAACACCGTCGGCGCGAACTTGGCGCGATACACGATCGCATCGAGACGGCGTTCGAGCAGGCCGATGAGGTTCTGCGACGTATCGCCCTTCATCCGCGCGGCTTCGGTATACTGCTTCTTGAACTGCTTTTCGGTGACTTCGCCGTAATAGCCCTTGAGCTTCTGCTTGGCTTTCAGCTGAAGGCCATAGTCGGACACCTTGCCCTTGCGGCGCTGGCCATGCTGGCCGGGACCATATTCGCGCTTGTTGACGGGTGATTTGGGGCGGCCCCAGATATTTTCGCCCATGCGGCGGTCGAGCTTGTGCTTTGCACTGATGCGCTTTGACATTGGTAATCCTTCAATTGCGTGTTGTCTTACTGCTTCCGGGTCCGCGCTACTTGCTCCAAAAGGAGGGCAGGACCACCGCTTCACCGGAGTGCGGGGTCAATTGCGAAGGCGCGCCATTAGCGGGCGTGGCGCAGGAGTCAAGTTTTTGGTCTTGGCTTCTCGATGGCCGTCAGCACGCCGCGAAGGGTGCGCACTTCCTGCGCGTTCCAGCCGGGCTTGGTCAGGATCGAGCGGATGTTGCGCATCACTGTCGGCACTTTGTCGGGCGGGAAGTAGAATCCGGCATAGTCGAGCATATCGTCGAGCTGCCCGATCAGGCCATCTAGCTCGGATTGCGGAGCCGGCGGTTCGTCATCGACTTTCGGCGGTTGCGCGAGGTTCTGGGACTTCGACCATTCATAGGCGACAACCATGACGGCTTGCGCGAGGTTCAACGATCCGAATTTCGGGTTGATCGGCACGGTGATGATCGTGCGGGCAATCGCGACATCATCGGACTCAAGGCCCGTGCGTTCGGGGCCGAAGAGGATGGCGGATCGACCGTGAAAGGCACGCATTTCGGTGGCGGCGGCTTCGGGCGTCAGGACGGGCTTGATGACGCCGCGCTTGCGCACCGTAGTCGCATAGACATGCGCGCAATCGGCGGTGGCGTCGGCTACGCTGTCATAGACCTGCGCATCGGCGAGGACACTGTCTGCGCCCGACGCGGCGGGACCGGCACTCGGATTGGGCCAGCCATCGCGGGGGGCCACCAGCCGCAATTGGGTCATCCCGAAATTGAGCATGGCGCGGGCGGCTTTGCCGATATTCTCGCCGAGTTGGGGACGAACGAGGATCAGGATGGGGGTATGAATAGCGTGCAAAGGCGCTTCGCCGAGCGTCAGCGAGGTGCTCAGCCGAGCGTCAGCGAGGCCTCCTTTGACGTGCTTCTCGCTGACGCTCGAAGGGGCTCTTCGCTGACGCTCAGAGATGAGCTTTCGTTCGGATGGCTTGCGTGAAAAAAACTTGAACCGTTGAGTGTCTCCAGCAAGGAACGCTTGCTTTTTGACTCGCGACCATCCCTTTAGAACTCGTTCGGCCTCCATTGCCTGTGCGCGCTCTTCAAACACCTCGGACCAGATCATCTCGACCGGTCGGCGACTATACGTGTAGCCCCGCATTACACCCGTCTGGTGCTGCCACAATCGCGTCTCGACGTCTTGCGTT
>JANLSJ010000005.1:0-33744 GCA_031362355.1 Sphingomonas sp. | reverse complement strand
CCCAGCGGTCGTTCCTCGCGGGGCGGCCTTTTCTTTTCAAAGTTTTGAATCAGGGCATGAGCGATGAAGCGCACCTTTCAGCCGAGCAACCTCGTCCGCGCACGGCGTCACGGATTCCGTCACCGGATGTCGACAGTGGGCGGCCGCGCCGTGATCCACGCCCGCCGCGCACGCGGTCGCAAGAAGCTGTCGGCCTAACAACGATTGCAAACCGCCGGGACTTTCTGGCGGCCAATTCAGCCAAACGAGCGCCGATGCCGGGGTTCGTCCTACTGGTCCGCGACCGTGCCGATGGCGATCCCGCTAAGCGCGTCGGCTACACCGTCACCAAGAAAATCGGCAATGCCGTCGTCCGCAACCGTATGAAGCGCCGTTTCCGCCAACTCGCGCGCGATGTGATCGCATCGCAGGGCGCAGCGGGCAGCGACCATATCCTGATCGGCCGCGCAGGCGGCATCGACCGTGATTTTGCGACTCTGCGCGCGGACTTGGCCAAAGCGGTTGCGAAGTTGGTGCGATGACCAAACAAGCACCGTTCGCCCTGAGCTTGTCGAAGGGCTGTCCTTCTTTAGGGCTGCAGTGGAAGAACAAGGACAAGGCTTCGACAAGCTCAGCCCGAACGGGGTTGGTTGGGAAATTACTTATCGCCATCGCGCGCGGCTGGCAGATCGGCCCGTCGCGCATCCTGCCGCCGTCGTGCCGCTATTTGCCGACTTGCTCGGCCTATGCCATCGAAGCCATCCAGAAGCACGGCGCAGCACGCGGCGGCTGGCTCGCATTCAAACGGATCGCCAAATGCCACCCGTGGGGCGGGCATGGCTATGATCCGGTACCGTGATTTTGGGGAATTAGAGAACCGTGGATAATCAGCGTAACATGATCCTCGCCGTCGTGCTGTCGGCGCTCGTCCTGTTCGGCTGGAGCGCCGTTTCGGAACGCTTCTTCCCGTCGCCGCCGCCGGCATCCACGACGCAACCGGCAAACAGTAACGCGCCGATTGCACAGAACAATGCGGTTGTTCCCACGCCGACAGTGAAGGTGCAGGACCGCACAAAGCTGATTGCCGCCACGCCGCGCATCGCCATCCGCACGCCCAAGCTGACCGGCTCGATCAACTTGACTGGCGCACGCATCGATGATCTCGTGCTCACCAAATATCGCCAGACCATCGACAAGAATTCGCCGCCGATCCGCCTGTTGTCACCGGCCGGCAGTGCTGATGCCTATTATGCAGGCTTCGGCTGGTCGGGCGATGGCCTCGCAGTTCCCGGCCCTGCGACGGTCTGGCAAGCTGATGGCACCGCGCTCACCCCCGAAACGCCGATCACGCTACGCTGGGCCAATCCGAACGGACAGACCTTCGCGATCAAACTCTCGGTCGACGCCAACTATATGTTCACCGCTGAACAGACCGTCAGCAACGCGGGCGCCGCGCCCGTCCTCGCGCGCACCTATGCGTATGTCAGTCGCGATGGCATTTCGAAAGACCCCGATACATGGACGGCGCACGTCGGCCCCATCGGTTCGTTCAACAATTCGGTCAGCTACGACGTCGATTTCGAAGACCTCGACACCGCAGGCGCGGGCGGCACCCGATTCCAGTCAAAGGGCGGCTGGATTGGTTTCGGAGACCATTTCTGGCTGACTGCACTCGTTCCCCCTCAAGACGCAGGCATCGACACCGGCTTCCGCGCAGGCGGCAAAACCTATCAAGCCGACTACGCCCTCGCCCCTGCTACCATCGCGCCCGGTCAGCAAAAAATCGTCACATCGCGCTTTTTCGCCGGCGCCAAGGAAACCAACATCCTCGACAATTACGAGGACAAGCTGAGCATCACCCATTTCGGCAAAGCCATTGACTGGGGGTGGTTCGAAATCGTCGAAAAGCCGATTTTCAAATATCTTGACTGGCTCTTCCGCGTCACTGGCAACTTCGGTCTCGCGATCATCCTGCTCACCGTCACCGTCCGCTTGCTGATGTTCCCCATCGCGCAAAAGCAATTCGCCTCGATGGCCGCGATGCGCGTCGTTCAGCCCAAGATGAAAGCGATTCAGGAACGCTACAAGGACGACAAGCCGCGTCAGCAGCAGGAAGTCATGGCGCTCTACAAGTCCGAAAAGATCAACCCACTGGCCGGTTGCGCGCCGATCCTGCTCCAGATTCCGATTTTCTATGCGCTTTATAAAGTGCTGCTGCTCGCCATCGAAATGCGGCACCAGCCCTTTGTCGGCTGGATCAAGGACCTCTCCGCCCCCGATCCGTTCTTCTTCGGCCTGTTCCCCGATCTCGGCCTGCCCGCGTTTCTCGCCATCGGAATCCTGCCGATCGCTGTCGGCATCACGCAATATGTCCAGTTCAAACTGAACCCCACGCCGATGGACCCGACGCAGGAACAGGTGTTCAAGATCATGCCCTTCGCACTGATCTTCGTCATGGCACCGTTTGCGGCGGGCTTGCAGGTTTACTGGATGACGACCAACGTGCTGACCATTCTCCAGCAGAAGCTGCTCTATTCGCGCTATCCCGGCCTCGCCGCGCCGATTGCTAAGTAGTGGATGAAACAATCACCGAAGCCGCGCGCAAACTTTTTTCGGGACCAGTCACGTTCCTGAAATCAGCACCGACGCTTGAGTTTCTCCCTGATCCAGACTTCCCCGAAGTCGCGTTCGCGGGCCGGTCAAACGTCGGCAAATCGTCGCTGCTCAATGCGCTCACCAACCGCAATTCGCTGGCCCGCACGTCGAACACGCCGGGCCGGACGCAGGAACTGAACTTCTTCGACGTCGGCGATCCCCCTGCCCTGCGCCTTGTCGATATGCCCGGCTATGGTTTTGCCGAAGCGCCCAAGGATATGGTCAAGCGCTGGCGTTTCCTGATCAACGATTATCTGCGCGGGCGGCAAGTCCTCGCTCGCGCCTTCGTCCTGATCGACAGCCGCCACGGCATCAAGTCTGTCGACGATGACATCATGGACATGCTCGACAAGGCCGCGGTCAGCTATCACCTCGTCCTGACCAAAGCTGACAAGATAAAAGCAACTGAGCTCGAAGCGGTAACCCAGCGCACCACCGACGCCGCGCGAAAACACCCTGCTGCGCATCCAACCCTGTTTGTAACGTCGAGCGAGAAAATGATGGGCATCGCGGAATTGCGGGCGGCCGTATTGGATGCTGTTTTGTCTTAACTGCGCTCGCAATGACAATTATGTGCTGTCCTACACATCAAAACAGATCTAGCAACGCTTAGCTCTTTGAAATTACTTTTTAAATTGCGAAAAATCCGATCGGCGCTCGCGTAGGAAAATAGTGAGAACTTCGTGAACTTCGACCCTCAAACCCGATTCGCCGCATAGTCCGTTCCGTCCTTGCGGGTATAACGCCCGTCATCGGTAAATAGCATGTCAATGTCCGAATATCCGCCGCCCGTGCGCGTGCCACCGCCGATTGCCACAAACACACAATCGGCGTCGGTGCGGTTGACCAGATGATGCCCGTTGGTGCTGCCCTTGGGCCACGCAGCAACATCGCCCGCTGTCATCACAGTCTCGCCGTCATCCTCGATCAGCACTGCCTCCCCCGACAGCATGACAACCATCTCGTCCTCGCCGTCATGCCAGTGACGTTGCGACGACCAAGCACCGGGCTTAAGCACAACGTGGCTCGCGCCGAAGTCGGTTAATCCACTGGCGGGGGCAAGCCTTCGATACCATCGTCCCTGCACTTCGGCATCAAAGGGCGGCGGATAACCGGTGGCATTGGTCTGCGGGATGGCATCGAGCGATATTTTGGGCATAGGGGATTTATGACCGACGCCATTGCTCTCGCCAAGTCCCTGATCGCCGCGCCGAGCATCACGCCCGCGACCGGGCTTGTGTTCGACGTCCTCGAAACGGCACTCTTTGCACAAGGGTTCGACGTCGAACGCTTTATTGCTGGCGACGCCCCGGACGGCCCGGTTGAAAACCTGCTGGCGACCCGCGGCTGTGATACTGGCCCGCACTTCGCCTTTGCCGGCCATCTCGATGTCGTGCCTCCCGGCGACGGATGGGAGTCTGACCCGTTTATCCCGGACGTGCGCGGCGATCTTCTACACGGGCGCGGTGCCGTGGATATGAAGAGCAGCATCGCTGCCTTCGCCTCCGCCGCATCACGGCATCAAGATCACAAGGGCCGCCTCACTTTGATCGTCACCGGCGACGAGGAAGGCCCGGCCACGTACGGAACGGTCGCCCTCATCGAGCGGATGCGCGCCCGCAACCTCATCCCTGATCTGTGCCTGGTCGGCGAACCGACCTCGACAAATCGGCTGGGGGACACCATAAAGATTGGACGACGCGGATCGGTCAACATCTGGATTGAGGTCGCGGGCACGCAAGGCCATGTTGCCTATCCCCATCTCGCCGATAACCCCATTACACCGCTGGTCCGCATCCTAACCGCTATCGAAGCGATCCACCTCGACGATGGGACTGACTGGTTCCAGCCCTCGAACATCGAAGTCACGACCATCGACGTCGACAATCCCGCCACGAATGTCATCCCCGCCAAAGCCAGCGCACGGCTTAGCATCCGGTTCAACGATCTCCAGAATGGCGCAGCATTGGTCGACCGCATTTCGGCCCTCGTCACCGCCGAAAGCGCCCGCGCGACCGTGACCGCAAAAATATCAGGCGAAGCCTTTTTGACTCCGCCCGGTCCGCTCAGCGCCCTGATCGCCGACGCTGTCACCGAAGTCACCGGTCTGACACCCGACCTCTCGACAACCGGCGGCACATCCGACGCGCGCTATCTGGTCAAGCTCTGTCCCGTCGCCGAATTTGGCCTGTGCAATGCGACGATGCACAAACTCGATGAAGCCGTTGCGCTCGTCGATATTGATGCGTTGACCGATATTTATGCAGGCGTGCTAAAGCGCGTTTTCGGAACAGACCGCCACGCCTCAAACGCATCGAGCGCCATCGGCGGCGCAATCGCATAGCCCTGCACCGCGTCGCAGCCCATCACGCGCAGGATGTCGATTTGCTCGGTCGTTTCAACACCGGCGGCAATAACTTCATAGCCCAACCCGTGACCGAGCCCGATCATCGCCTGCGCAATCGCGCGTGCCCGGACGTCGGTTGCGATATCGGCGATCAGGCTGCGATCAATCTTAAGGCGGTCGACCGGCAAATGTCGTAATTGAGCAAGGCTCGACATGCCGACCCCCGCTGTATCGATGGTGATCCGCGCGCCTTCGCTGCGCAGGGCGGCCAGTTCACGGATGACCGCATCGCCGCATTCCATCATGCTGTCTTCGCTAACCTCGACTTCGAAAATGCCCATCGGCACTTTGTTTTGGGTCACCAGCGCACGAAAATGCGGGAAAAAATCGGCGTGATTCATCTGCCGGGCCCCAAGATTGACCGCGAGGCGGATCGGTAACGCCTGCGTCGCCCAATCGGCGGCAATCTGCATCGCCTTGGCGACTGACCATTGGCTGATCCCGAAAATCAGGCCGCTTTCTTCTGCCGCCGCCAGAAACTGATGCGGCATGCGAAGGCCATCTTCGGGATGGTTCCAGCGCAACAGCGCTTCGGCAGCGATCACGGACCCGTCGGCAAGTGCGACTTGCGGCTGGACGAGCAGCGCAAGTTCATTGCGCGTGATCCCGGCGCGCAAGTCGCTATCGAGCTGCGAACGAACCGCAAGTTGTTCCGCCAGTGCCTCGGTGTAAAACTGATATTGGCGGCGACCATTTGTTTTGGCGTAATACATCGCAACGTCTGCCGCGCGCATCAGATCGGTCAGAGCAAATCCAACATCGGCGCTGAGCGCGATCCCGATTGACGCGCCGACGTCAACGCTATGACCAGCGACATTGCAGGGTTCGATCATCGCGGCCAGCAAGGCGCTGCCGATCCGCGCTGCGTCAACTGGGTCGGCCATGGCCGGGAACAACAGGGTAAACTCGTCGCCCGCAAGACGGCCGACAACCGGTGCGCCAGCCTCATGCCCGGCGACCGTCAGCAAACGACCAGCGACCATCGCCAACAACTGATCGCCCTGCGCATGGCCATAAGTGTCGTTGACAGCCTTGAAATTGTCGAGATCGATGAAGAACAACGCTGCCTGTCCATCGTTTGGCAAGGCACGCAGCGTGCGCTCAGCCTCGCGACGAAAATGGAGGCGGTTGGGCAGTGCCGTAACCGGATCAAACATCGCCAGTGTGCTGACACTATCAAGATTGGCACGCACATCGGCAAGCAGCCCGTCGAGCGCGACGGCAAGCTCTGGAAGATGTTGGCCGACAATCGTGGGTGTCAGTGTGGAGAGATCACCTTTCGTGGCCGCCACGATCCGCGCTGTGGCGGCTTCGACGGCTTGCGTCACACCCGCGCGCTTGCGGGTGCGACTATCGGGCAAAAACTCCTCCATCAAACTCCCGCAATCATGTCCCGTGCGCAAGCTGTCCGGGCGAGCGCGTCCCCAAACCACTCGCGTGACAGGCACGGGTTAAGATAGCGTTGCGGCGTGCTAACGCGGGCGACGAAGCACGATGTACAGTGCCCCTACCCCTCCGTGACGCGGGTGCGCATTGCGGATGGCAGCGATGGCGCCGGCGTGGCGCGATGCGGCCAGCCAGTCTCCGACTGATTCGCGGATAATGCCGCGCAAGGGGAGGTCAATCCGGCTGGTGCAAGCGCGCGGCGCGCGGCCCGTGATCAGCAAGATAACACGCGAGCCGTCACGGATCGCTTCGTCGAGACCGCGATCCAGTCGATGATGCGCAGCGGCGAGGTTGTAACCATGGAGGTCGATGGTGCGGTCGGGCGTGAGTCGGCCCGAGTCGATCTTTTTGTCCCAAGTGCCGTCGAGGGTAATACCTAATTGCTTTGGTTTTACGCCGAAGTGCTGGGCTTTTCGGGCCGTCGGCGACCGAAGATCAACGACATTTCGCGCTCCTACCTTTGCTTCGACAGGCTCAGCACTGCAGGGCACCGTAACAGCAGTGGCCGGGCGGATCGCACGCACCGATCCCGACACCCGCCGCCACAATGCGGCTTCGTCAGGACTAAGGCGTCGTCCCGCCATTTGCCGTCAGCCGCGCAAGCGTTCCCTTCGGGACCAGAACAAACGCCGTTCCCCGCGCTGTCATGCCGCCGGCGATGCGCTTTGCATCTTCGCCAGCGCCCCAGAAGGTATCAAAGCGGTTCGCGCCTTTGATCGCACCGCCAATGTCCTGCGCGACCCACAGGCCGCTGGCGTCGACGCGGTCCATCGAGAGGAAGACCGGTGCCCCAAGCGGCGTGAACATCGGATCGGTCGCGACACTCGCCTGACGTTTTACGACCACGTTCAGCGATCCCAGCGGACCGTCGCCCTTCAGCTCGGCGAAGAATACGAAGCTCTTGTTTTCGCGCATGATTGCGCGGCCTTTTTCCGGGTTGGCCTGCATATAAGCAACGACGCCTTGCATCGTAAATTGCCCGGGCTGGAGCATCGCTCGTTCGCGCATATAAGCGCCCACACTGTTGTAGGTTCGCCCGTTCTGCCCGGCATAAGTCAGGCGCATGATCGATCCATCGGGCAGCCTTAGCCGCCCCGAACCCTGAACCTGAAACATGAAAAACTCGACGGGGTCTGCGGCCCAAGCCAGCTCAAGCCCACGTCCCGCCAGCGCACCATCCTCGATCTCGCCACGGTCGGCAAAAGGAACCATCGTGCCGTTCGCGATCCGTCCGCTGAGCTTTTTGCCCTTCACGCCGTCGTTGAATGCGCCGAGGTCAATTTCGACAAGTTCCGGCGGACGGCCATAAATCGGCACGGGATACGCCGCCGATTGCGTGCGTGAGCCTTCAATCTCGGGCTCATAATAGCCGGTGGCAAACGCCGCGCCGGTTCCAACCTGAACGGCTTCAAACCTTTCAACAAAGAAGGACTTCGCATTTGCCGGGTCCCATTTGGTCGCTGCCTCGCAGGCGCGCTGCCAATCCTCATTGCGCGTCAGGCCCGACAGATCATTGCGCTTTATCGCTGCCGGGCAACTGGCAATAAACGACGCCAACGCTCGCCGTGCGGCTTCTTCGGAAATTGGCAGGGTCGAAATGTCGGGCCCAGCCGCAACGCCGACTGCGCGCGCTGTGTTTCCGGTTGCTGAGGTTGTTGCGACGGGAGCAATTGGTGTTGCGGCAACCGACTTGATCGCTGGAGCCTCAACGCGCACCGGCTGCCCCACTGAGCGCGGCACAATCACCCCACCCGCACAAGCCGAGACCGCAAAGCCCGCCAACCCAACCCAAAGCGCCGGCTTCATACCGATTCGTCGGTGTCGGTCAGAATCCAGTTTGGATCTTCCGCGCGGATCGTCCGCGTAAAGGTCCAGACGTCATGCGTCGGCACGGCATCGCTGAGCGAACCGGCGATGACGGCACCATCGGCGTCGCGTGTGACGGCCGAGATATCAGCATCGAACCGCACCGTTACTGTCGCGACTTTGTCCACCAGTTCCGCCGACGAAATCGTTGCGCTTTCGATGTTCATCAGCCGGTTTTCCAGAACATGACCCGCCGCCGTTCGCTCAGCAATCGACGCGGCAAAGGCTTCGCGGACATCCTCCCCGACATAAGGAGCCAGTGCTTCTTCATCGCCGCGCCAATAGGCTTCGAGGATCATGCGATACGCCGCCTTCGACCCTTCTAGGAAGCGCCCGACATCAAAGCTGCTATCGGCGCTGATGATCGCGCGAACGCCTGCTGCAGCCGCTGGTTCGAACACAGTATCCGACGGTGCCGAAGGCTTGGCGCTGGCTTCCGCTATTGCAACGGGCGCACCGGCAACTGGCGAATCGAGCGGCGCGACAAACGTCTGCTCATGCCCCGTCCGCTTGCCGAGGACTGAGTAAAGCCGGAGCGCAATAAACACCGTAACCATTGCAAGAAGGACGATAGCGACCACAAAACCTCCGAGGACTTCCAGACCCTACATAGGGCGCATGCCATGACGATACAAACTGGCATTGCTCTTAGGGGTTTCATCCTGCTAGGCGCGCGGCTTCGATATTCCAATATTTTTTGCAGGATCACGACGACATGGCCGACGAACAGGGCACCGAAGCACTCCCCAATGGTGAAGACACCAGCCCGCAGGCCGGCGTTGTTTCGCAATATGTGAAGGATTTGTCGTTCGAAAATCCGAACGCACCAGCTGTCTACCAATGGCAGGGTCAGCCGCAAATCGACGTCCAGTTCAACATCGCGTCAGGCCAAGTTGGCGACGATATGTATGAAGTTGTCCTGAAAATCGAAGTGAAAGCCACCGCCGCCGACAAAGTCGCATTTCAGGTCGAGCTTTCTTACGCGGGCTTGTTCGCGCTTCGCAACATTCCCGAAGACCAGCTTCAGCCGTTCCTGCTCGCCGAAGCGCCGCGCATCCTGTTCCCCTTCGCGCGCCGGACGCTGGCCGATGTCGTCCGCGACGGTGGTTTTCCGCCACTGATGCTCGAACCCATTGATTTCGGGCAGCTGTATCTGGCGCAGGCGGCGCAGGCAGAACAATTGGGTTCGCCGGTGGGTCAAGCGTAAGGAGCCTGAGCGGACGCAATGAACCTCGTCCGCGCCACGGCCTCGATCGGGGGCCTTACTTTAATAAGCCGCGTTCTTGGCATGGTCCGCGACATGCTGATGGCACGTTTTGTCGGTGCCGGTTTGGCGTCGGACGCGTTCCTGATCGCGTGGCGATTGCCCAACTTGTTCCGCGCGCTGTTTGCCGAGGGCGCCTTTTCCGCCGTCTTCGTGCCAATGTTCAACCGGCGGATGACCGAGGCGGAACAGGAAAAGGCTGATGCGGGCCTTGCCGCGGCGAATGAGTTTGCCGGGCAAGTGCTCTCGGTGCTGTTGCCGTTCCTCATCCTGTTTACCGTCATCATGATGGTTGCCGCCGGGCCGATTGTTTACGCCTTAACTGGCGGTTTTCCGGACGGCGGCCCCGGCAAGTTCGCCCTCGCGACCTATCTGACGCGGATCACCTTTCCCTATCTGGCGCTGATCTCGCTCGTGTCACTGATAGGCGGCATCCTCAATTCATTGAACCGCTTCTGGGTCAACGCCGCCGCGCCGGTGTTACTGAACATTGCGATGATCGTGGCCATCCTGTTTTTCAGAGGGAGCACACAGGCGGAAACGGCGGAAACACAAGCGATTGCCGTTACGGTCGCGGGCGCCTTGCAACTGCTCTGGCTCATCTGGTCCTGCCGCCGCGCGGGTGTCGTGCTCAAACTCGGGCCGCCAAGGCTGTCACCCGACGTGAAGAAAATGCTCTGGCTGATCGGCCCCGCCGCGATTGGCCAAGGCGCGATCCAGTTCAATCTGTTGATCTCGACGTCGCTTGCCGCGCGTTTCCTTGAACAAGGTGCCGTCAGCTATCTTTATTATGCTGATCGACTGAATCAGTTGCCGCTCGGCCTGATCGGCATTGGCGTCGGCACCGCGATCCTGCCCAGCCTCTCGCGCCAGATCAGTGGCGGGAACGACGCCGCCGCCGCGCAGACCCAGAACCGGGCAATGGAACTGGCGCTGCTCCTTGCTTTCCCCGCCGCCGTCGCGCTTGTGGTGTCCGCAACGCCGCTCATCCGGGGCGTGTTCCAGCATGGCGCGTTTACTGCGGCGGATACCATCGGGACTTCAGGAGCGCTGGCTGCTTTCTCGCTGGGTGTCCCCGCTTACGTCCTCATCAAAGTACTGACGCCCGGCTTTTATGCGCGGCAGGACACGAAAACGCCGGTGCGCCTCGCGCTGGTTTCGATGCTGTTCAATCTCATCGGCAATCTGCTGTCGGTGCTTTATCTCGGCGTCGGTGTTGTCGGCATCGCGTTATCGACCGCCGTTGCCGCTTGGGTGAACGTCATTCTGCTCTACTGGCTGCTGCACAAGCGCGGGCATTTGCAGGCGGACGCGCGATTTAAGGGCAAAGCACTTCGCATAGTGGCGGCAGGCGCACTGATGGGCATTGCGCTATGGTTCCTTAATCCACTGCTCGACCCGCATATGGCAAAGGACTGGAGCGAACGGATTATCGCACTCGTCATCCTATGCGGGTCGGGCGCGCTCATTTATGGCGTCGCAGCATTTGCGCTCGGGGCAGTCAATCTCGGCGAGTTGCGCGACCAGTTCAAAAGGAAAGCCAGATAATGCGCGTCGTTTCGGGCATCCAGCCCACGGGCAATCTTCACCTCGGCAATTATCTCGGCGCAATCCGCAACTGGGTGCGCATGCAGGATGAGGTTCAGGGCCAGTGTCTCTATTTCCTTGCCGATCTTCACGCGATCACGGTTTACAACGACCCCGCGACACTGACGGAGAACACCCGCGAAATGGCAGCGGCGCTGATCGCGAGCGGTATAAACCCCGACAAGTCGATTCTGTTCAACCAGGCTCGAGTGCCCGCCCACGCCGAACTGGCGTGGCTATTGTTCTGCACCGCGCGGATCGGCTGGCTCAACCGGATGACACAGTTCAAGGACAAGGCCGGCAAGAACCGCGAGGGGATGAGTATCGGTCTGTTCGCCTATCCGGTGCTGCAAGCCGCCGACGTCCTGATCTATCAGGCGACGCACGTCCCCGTGGGCGAGGATCAGAAACAGCATCTCGAGTTGGCGCGCGACATCGCGACCAAATTCAACACCGACTTCAATACCGAATTGTTCGCCCTGCCCGAACCGATCATTCCGCCCGCTGCTGCACGGATCATGTCCTTGCGCGATGGCAATGCGAAAATGTCGAAGTCGGACCCGAGCGACATGAGCCGCATCAACCTGACCGACGATGCCGACACGATCGCCCAGAAAATCCGCAAGGCGAAAACCGATCCCGAACCCCTGCCGAGTGAAGCCGCTGGCTTGCAAGGCCGGGACGAAGCCCGCAATCTGGTTGGGATCATGGCGGCGATCGAAGACCGCAGCGTTGACGCCGTGCTGAGCCAATATGGCGGATCGCAATTTGGCCCGTTCAAGACGGCGTTGGCCGACTTGCTCGTGACGACGCTCGAACCGATCCGCACCCGCTTCGAAGACCTGCGCCACTCAACCGAGATTGATGCAGTCCTGGCCAAGGGCGCGGAAAGGGCCAGCACACTCGCCGCTCCAACACTGGCAAGCGCCTATGCTACAATGGGCCTTGCCAAATAACGCCGAGCCGTGCCGTTCAAGCGTTGTTCAGTGACAGAGTCGCAAATTTGCGACATTCTCCCTTCGGAGTCGCATTCAAGGTAGACTGTCATGTTGTCGAAACTGAAGTATTTTGCTCCCGTCGCCGTGCTCGCCCTCAGTGCTTGCGCGACGCCGTTTCAGGCGAAAGTCTCGCGCTTTCAGGCGATGCCCGCAGCGCAAGGGCAGACCTATGCCATCCGCTCGGATAACCCGCGGCTTGATGGCGGGCTCGAATTCCAGAATTACGCGGGGCTCGTCGCACAGCGGCTGAACAGCTTTGGTTATACCCGTGCGGCTGACGAGAAATCGGCCAACCTCGTCGTCACGCTCGACTATGGTGTTGATCGCGGTCGCGAAAAGGTGCGCAGTGTGCCCGGATCAGGCTTTGGCTATGGCGGCTTTGGTCACTACGGCGGGTTGGGATATGGCGGTTATGGCCATGGCTTCGGTCGTCCCTATTACGGCTTTGGACGCCGTGCTTTTATGTATGGCTTTTACGACCCGTTCCTATTCGACAATTACAACGACGTCGAAAGCTACACCGTCTATTCGTCGCAGCTCGATATGAAGATTGCCAAGCGCGGATCGAACGAGCGCGTGTTCGAAGGATCAGCCAAGGCGATGTCGATGGACAACGACCTGACCACCTTGGTGCCGAACCTGATCGAAGCGATGTTCACGGGCTTTCCTGGGAATTCGGGCGAGACGGTAAAAATTACCGTTGCGCCTCCCGGCAAACGGCGAGGCTAGCCTTCCAGCGCTCGCATGAGCGCGCGCACATCGGCATCAATCTCGCTGTCTGCGGCGCGCAGTTTTTCGATCTGCTTGACGGCATGGATCACAGTCGTGTGATCGCGCCCACCAAAGCGCCGCCCGATTTCGGGGAGTGAACGCGGCGTCAACTGCTTGGCGAGATACATCGCAATCTGGCGTGGACGGGCGACGGCGCGCGCGCGGCGGGCACTGACCATTTCGGCCTGACGGATTTTGAAATGATCCGACACACGTTTCTGGATTTCGTCGATGGTCACGCGGCGGCGGCTCGCACGGAACATGTCCGCGAGGACTTCTTCGGCGAAGTCTTCGTCAATAGGACGTGCGTTTAGTGACGCGTAGGCGACAAGACGGTTCAGCCCGCCCTCAAGCTCGCGCACATTCGACGCGATCCGGCTGGCGAGCATATCGAGCACCACCGACGGAATAACCACACCCGGCATCGCCGCGACCTTCGCATCCACAATCGCGCGGCGCAGTGCATAATCGGCTGGCTGTATGTCAACGACAAGGCCTTGCGTCAGCCGCGACAGGATGCGCCCTTCGACGCCGTCCAGTTCCTGCGGGCTGCGATCCGCGCTGATGATCAGGCGTCGGCCGCCGCGCATCAGCTCGTCGATCGTGTAAAGGAACTCTTCCTGCGTCGTTTCCTTGCCCGCGATGAACTGGAAATCGTCAATCAACAGGATGTCGACCGAGCGCAGCCGCTCCTTGAACGCCATCGTGTCCTTGGTGCGCATTGCGTTCACGAAATCGATCATGAAGCGTTCGGCGGACATCGCCAGCGCACGGGCTTGTGGTTTGCGCGCCGTGTAGCCATGCCCAATGGCATGAAGCAGATGCGTTTTGCCCTGCCCCGTCGCGCCATAGACGAACAGCGGATTGAAACGCATCGGCCCACCCTCGGCAATCGCGCGCGCCGCGTTACAGGCAATCCGGTTCGACTGGCCGACAACGAAATTGTCGAACGTATATTTCGGATCAAAGCGGAAGCGCGGCGCGGCGGGCTCTTCGACTTTGGGTTCGACTCGTGCAGCAATGGGCTCGATCCGTTCGCCGGTGGTGACGTCAGCAACGATTTTGACGCCCAGAACATCAGGCAGCGCATTGCGCCATGCCAGCGTCAGCCGCTCGGCATAATTACTCGAAACCCAGTTGGCCATGAACGCCGAGGGCAATACAAGCGTGATCGAACGATCAGTGGCGCAATAATCACCGAGAAGGATCCGCCCCAGCCAACGATCAAAACTGCGCGCGCCAACGTCGCGACGCAAGCCGTCCCGCACGGCGGTCCAAGCCGCCGCAATTCGCGCAGTCGAATCAGTACCGATGGCCGTTCCTTGATTCACGCAACCTCCCCCGCCGCAAGAACACCCATAGCTAAGCTCTTGGGATCGCATCCGAGCATACTGCTCACGCAAAACACAGAAGTGTTCAACGTGTCTCCACCACAGTCATCGGGCTAATCCGCAGAAGCGATTCGCTTGCGTGCCTGTCACGGTTTTTGGGCTGAACATCCGCCTCACGCAAGCACATCACATGCAAAAAAAATGAAATAATCACCGTTGACATCGGTGAGCGGCGCAAAACTGCGGGTGAACCGATTTTTGCCCGGATTTTCGACAATTATTATATGTTCGCCCCAGCGATAAGAAGCGAATCGCGGGAAAAGCTAGACTTTTTTCTGTCACGATCCTGCAACGAAAAAGGGCCCGCTGACATTTTTGTCAGCAGACCCTTTTTCCAACCCATAAAAAGGCGTTCTTTTATCCGAGCGCAGCAACCCGTTTTGTCAGGCGTGCAAATTTCCGCGCGACAGTGTTCTTGTGCATCACACCCTTCGCAACGCCGCGCGCCATTTCGGGCTGTGCTGCATGAAGCGCTTCAGCCGCAGCCTTCTGGTCGCCTGATGCCAGCGCCAGTTCGACCTTCTTCACGAACGTGCGAATGCGGCCAACACGGTTGCCGTTAACAACCGCGCGCCGGTCGTTGCGGCGGATACGCTTCTTTGCTTGCGGCGTGTTCGCCATGAATAAACCTCGACTAGCTGTAAAAACAAAAAGCGGCGCGATTCGCTCGCACCGTCCTCGGACAGCGCGCATAGCGGGGGTGTTTGAAAAGGTCAACGCTGGCAGGCACGGCACCAGAAGGTTGAACGGCCACTGTCGACACGGCGCTCCACCGTGCCACCGCAAGGGCACGTTTCGCCTTCGCGGCCATAGACCCGCCAGTCCTTTGCAAAATAGCCCAGCTGTCCGTCGGGGCGAACATAATCGCGCAACGATGACCCGCCCGCAAGAATTGCTGCCGACAGCACTTCACGCACGGCGACGACTAGCTTTTCCAGTCGTGGTTTCGATATGCGACCAGCGGCAAGGGTGGGCGCTATGCGGGCCATGTTGAGCGCCTCGCAAACATAGATGTTGCCGAGCCCCGCAACCACCCGCTGGTCGAGGAGCAGTGCTTTGATTGGTGCCGCCCGGCCTGCGAACACGCGCTTCAAATGCCCGGCGTTGAAATCGGGGCCGAGCGGTTCCGGTCCTAAAGCAGCAAAGGGCGGCCACGAATCGCGCGCCGCAGTATCGACAAGATCGAGCGAACCAAACCGCCGCGGATCGCATAGCGCAAGCACCCGCCCTGCATCGGTTTCGAGCACGAGATGATCATGCGTCCCGATCTCCCCGGCATCAACCCGCCATCGACCCGACATGCCGAGGTGAAAGATCATGCTGTCCCCACGGTCGGTCTCCACGATCCCGTATTTCGCGCGACGGCTCAGCGCCATCACCCGCGCGCCGGTCATGCGCTGGCGCAGATCAACCGGGATTGCGCGGCGCAGATCGGGGCGGCGCACATCGACTCGCGTCAGGACAGCGCCAAGCAACGCAGGCTCAAGCCCGCGCACGGTGGTTTCGACTTCGGGAAGTTCAGGCACTTGATCCTCATAGAAAACCAACTTTCACAACACAAACCGTTTGCCCTGAGCTTGTCGAAGGGCTGTCCTTCTTCGGCGCGATTGCTAAAGGAGCAGGACAGTCCTTCGACAGGCTCAGGACGAACGGAGTTTTTGTGAGCAGCGCACCCGAAACCGTGTCCTTCGGCTATGAACAGATTGCCGCATCCGAAAAGACCGCCCGCGTCGGCGACGTCTTCACTAGCGTTGCGCGCAACTATGACCGGATGAACGACGCGATGTCCGCAGGCATGCACCGGTTGTGGAAGGACCGCTTCGTCAAGCGCGTCAAACCGCGCGCCGGCGAATATATCCTCGATATGGCCGGCGGCACCGGCGACATCGCTTTCCGCATGGCCCCTTCCGGCGCAGCAATTACGGTGGCAGACATCAATGCCGACATGCTTGCCGTGGGGATCGACCGCGCGGCGGATCGCGGGATCGACGGCCTCGTCTGGACCGAAGCCAATGCTGAGACACTCCAGTTCCCCGACAAGAGCTTTGATGCCTACACCATCGCGTTCGGGATCCGGAACGTCACCGACAATCCCAAGGCGCTGCGTGAAGCGCATCGTGTGCTGAAACGCGGCGGGCGGTTCTTCTGTCTCGAATTCTCGACGACCGTCTGGCCCGGCTTTGGCGATCTCTATGACACTTATTCGCACAAGATTGTCCCCAAGATCGGCCAGATGATTGCGGGTGACGAAGACAGCTATCGCTATCTCATCGAATCAATCCGCCGCTTCCCCGACATGCCGACGTTTGAAGGCATGATTGCTGATGCAGGGTTTGTTCAGACTAAAGTTGAGCCAATGCTCGGCGGACTCGTCGCCATCCACAGCGGCTGGAAAATTTGACCCGTCCCGCGACGCATATCTGGCGCCTGATGAAATGGGCGCGGACGTTGGCGCGGCATGGCGCGCTGACCGGGATCGAGCGCGACCCGCTGACCCCGCGCCCAGTCAAACGCCTGATCCGTATTGCCCGCTTTGGCGCAAGCGTGCCCAAACAGCCCGCCTATGCCGACGCATTTCAGGCTATCGGTCCCGCCGCGATCAAGCTGGGGCAAGCACTGGCGACGCGGCCCGATCTGGTCGGTGAGTTCGCGGCGAATGACCTGCTGCGCTTGCAGGACCGCCTGCCCGCGCTGCCGTTCCCCCTGATCAAGGCCGCCATCGAGCGCGGCCTGACGCGCCCGGTCGAAGACTTCTTCACCAGTATCGAGGAAGAACCCGTCGGTGCGGCCTCCATCGCCCAAGTCCACCGTGCGATCACCACCGAAGGCACCACTGTCGCCATCAAGGTCATCCGCCCCGGCGTTGAAAAAGAATTCGCCGAAGCGCTCGAAACATACGAATGGGCCGCTGCCCACGTCGAAGCAATGGGCGGCGAATTCGCTCGCCTGCGCCCGCGCCTGACCATCGCGACCTTCCGCCAATGGACGATGCGGGAGCTTGATTTACGGCGTGAGGCGGCCTCGGCGTCGGAACTCGCAGCCGCAATGACTGCCGAACCGGGGTTTCTGATCCCAAGTATCGACTGGCGGCGGACATCGCGCACCGTGCTGACGCTCGAATGGATCGACGGCATCAAGCTATCGAACATCGAAGGGCTTGATGCCGCCGGGATCGACCGTCCAGCGCTCGCACGCGTGCTTGTCCGCGGCTTCCTGCGCCAGGCGATTTCGGAGGGATTCTTCCACGCCGACATGCATCAAGGCAATCTGATGGCACGACCGAACGGTGATCTGATCGCCATCGATTTCGGCATTATGGGTCGGATTGACCGCAAGGCGCGGCGCTGGCTCGCGGAGATTCTTTTCGGCCTGATCACCGGCAATTACCGCCGCGTCGCCGAAATCCATTTCGAGGCACAATATGTCCCCGCCCATCACAATGTCGGCGAATTTGCGACCGCGCTACGCAGCGTGGGCGAGCCGATGCGCGGCCTGCCCGTTAAGGACATGTCCGTCGGCAACATGCTCGACAGCCTGTTCGCGATCACCCGCGATTTCGACATGGTAACGCAGCCGCATCTGCTGCTCCTCCAGAAAACAATGGTCATGGTCGAAGGCGTCGCCTCGGCGCTCGATCCCGAAATCAATATGTGGGAAACGGCGGCCCCCTATGTCCGCGACTGGCTGCGCGGTGAGCTGGGCCCCGAAGCGATTGCCGCCGACAGCATTGTCGAAAACCTGCGCACATTGGCGCGCCTGCCCGATCTGGTGCGGCGTATTGAAGCGACCTTCCCTGCCAAGGGGGCCGCCCCACCATCGCCGCCACTTGCCGAGATTGTGCTGATGGGATCAGGCGGTTGGGGATGGTGGCGCTATGCGCTCGTCGCGGCGCTGGCCGCCAGTGCAGGGGCAATCGGGGCGATCCTAACAGTCCATTAACGATGTTTCGATAACGCGCATGTCTTATCGAGGACTGCTGCGCCCATGTTTCAATCGAAAATCCTTGCTGCCGAAACATCTTTGCACTGCGATACCCCGCTTGAGTTGGCGGTGATCGTTCCGGTTCTCAATGAGGCGGCAAATGTCGCAGCGTTGATTGCGCGGCTGGAGGATGTGCTGGCGGACATCGCCTGGGAAGTGATCTTTGTTGATGATCACTCACCCGATGGGACGGCTTCGACATTGCGCGACTTTGCCCGCAACGACCGCCGCATCCGCATCGTCGAAAGGATCGGGCGGCGTGGCCTCTCGTCGGCGGTCATCGAAGGCGTTCTCGCCACGGCAGCGCCCAACATCGCGGTGATCGATGGCGACATGCAGCATGATGAAGGGCTGCTCCCGGCGCTGTTTGCGTCGGTCGCGGGCGGCGCGGACATTGCCATCGGTTCGCGCTATGTCAGCGGCGGCGGCACGGGATCGTGGGACGAGAGCCGCGCCAGTGCCAGCCGCTTTGCAACACGCGCGGCCAATGCGGTGCTGCCCGTTACCGTCAGCGATCCCATGAGCGGTTTTTTCGCGATCCGCCGTGAAACATTCGATGCGGCACTCCCGCATTTGTCGGGCAGCGGGTTCAAGATTTTGCTCGACCTGATCATATCGGCCCCTACCCGCCCCATGATCGTTGAACTCCCCTATGTTTTTCGCGAACGAACCGCTGGCGCGAGCAAACTCGACCTGATGGTCGTCGCGGAATATGCACAATTATTGCTCGAAAAGACCGTGGGGCGGTATATCCCGGTCCGATTGCTGATGTTCCTTGCGGTCGGCGTTCTCGGATTGGGCGTTCACTTGTCGGTGCTCGGCAGCCTGATCGCGTTCGACACGCGTTTTGCGATGGCACAGGGCATTGCCGTGTTCAGCGCAATGACGTTCAACTTCGCGCTCAACAACATCTTCACCTATCGCGACAGGCGATTGCGCGGGGCGCGGTTTATCACCGGATTACTTAGTTTCTATGCCGTGTGCCTTGTCGGCGCAGCCGCGAATATCGGCATCGGCACATGGATGCATGATCTGAACCGCGCCTGGTGGGTGGCTGGCGTTGCGGGTGCGCTCGTTGGTGCGGTCTGGAATTATGCGGCCTCATCGTTTGTTACATGGCGAAAATGAGCCGCTTTGCTGGTTGGGGCCGCTGGCCCGCGCGGATGCTTCTGATCGCGCTGGGGTTCCTCGTTGTTATCCCGTTGATCCAGACTGCCGCGCCGGTGCCAATGGCCAGCGGCAATGCCAAGGCCGACCGCGCCGATGTCCTCCTGTACGATCATATTGTTGATCGCGTCCGCGCGGGGGAGAATTATCATCACGTCGCCGCTCAGGCACAGCGCGATGGCGGCTATCCCCTGCGCCCCTTTGTCACGATGCGACCGCCGACATTGGCGGTCCTCCAAGCAAATCTACCGAACCGGGCGACGGTCACCATATTGTTCTGGGCTTTGATGGCGACGACGATCATCGCGTGGGGGCATCGCCTGCGACAGTCAGACCTGCCAATGCCGCGCGCCATTCTGGGCATGCTGCTCGTCATCAGCGGCGCGGCGACACTCACGCTACCCGAACTTCTGGCATGGCATGAGGCATGGGCGGCTTTGCTGATAGCACTGTCGCTGGCACTGCGCAGCGAGCGGCGATTTGCCGCGTCAATCGGCGCCGGACTTGCCGCTGTGCTGATTCGCGAGATCGCCATCGTCTATCCGCTGGTGATGCTGGGCATGGCGGTGATCGACCGCCGATGGCGCGAATCCAGCGCGTGGAGCGCCGCGATTCTTGTCTTTGGCGCATTCATCGCGTGGCATGCCGGACAGGTCGCCGCCGTTGTCCGCCCCGACGACATCGCGTCGCCGAGCTGGGCCGCGGCAGGCGGATGGCGCTTTGTCGTCACAATGCTCTGGCTGACCGGGCCGTGGCGGGTCCTACCTTTCTGGGTCGCGTCGCTTTGCATACCAATGTCGCTGCTCGGTTGGAGCGGTTGGCGCACAGCGACGGCACTGCGCGGCGCGATGATCATTGGCGGGTATATGGTCGCCTTTGCCTTTTTCGGGCGTACCAATAATTTCTATTGGGGCTTCCTGATCGCGCCCGTAGTGCCGATTGGCCTTCTCTTTGCTCCGCGCGCGCTGGCTGATCTCGCCAAAGCGGCGCGTTAGGCAGCAGTGGGCAAGCGGGACATCACAGAAATAACGAGCCGGTGCGCCGGGTTACCACGCGGTCTCGCGCGTCTGGGGCTTGCGCTTCTCCTGGCGCTGTCGATTTACGGCGTCACTGTTACAGGACAACCACAACCGCCGACTGCTGTCGCCGCAGGCCCGATACAGCGCGATGCCGACCTCTATCGCGCTATTGCCAAGCGAATCGGCGAAGGTGACTCTTATTATCTGGCCGCCGCCGCTGAACATCGCGCGCGGGGCTTTCCGCTCAGACCATTTATCACGATGCGCCCGCCCTTGCTGGCGAGCTTTACCGCGCTCGTCGGCGGTCCTGAAATAGGGGGTCGGATTTACCAAGCGCTTGTCTTTGCAACGCTGGTCCTGCTTGCCCTTCGGCTCCAGGCCATAATTGTGCGGCCCGCGCCCCGAATCGCAGCACTCGGTCTGGCAGCGCTCGCTACCCTCGCCATTGCCCAACCCGAACTGGCGATCTGGCACGAGGCTTGGGCGGCAACGCTGATTGCGTTGTCGCTGGCGGTTCATCGGCCTGATCGCTGGGGCTTCAGTCTTGCGGCAGGGCTCGCCGCGGCACTTCTCCGCGAGCTGGCAATACCGTTTCTGGCGGTCATGGCATTCTTCGCATTGACCGAACATCGCTGGCGCGAGGCAGCAGCGTGGTGCATCGCGATCAGCATCGCCGCGGCTGCGCTCATGCTCCATGCATCAAATGTCGCCAGTGTCGTCATAGGCACAGACGGTCAGTCTCCGGGATGGAGCAATGGCGGCGGGTGGCCGTTCATTATCGACATGATGGCAAAGAGCAGTGCCTTTCAAATCGTCCCGACTGCCGTCACCGCAGTACTACTCCCGCTTGCCTTGCTCGGATGGGCGGGATGGAAGCACCCGCTCGGCGCTCGGGTGACGTGCTGGCTTGTCGGTATGATCACGGTTTTCATGATGGTTGGCCGTCCTGACAATTTCTATTGGGGCATGATGCTCGCACCTTTGCTCCCGGTTGGACTGGCCTTTGCCCCATTGGCACTGGCCGACCTCGTCAAAGCAGCGCGCTAGACAGGTTCGGGCAAGCGAGGCATGAGGATGGCCATGCAGGGCAAACGCATTCTCCTGATCGTCAGCGGCGGCATCGCAGCGTATAAGTCGCTCGAACTTGTCCGGTTGCTCCGGCGACAGGATATCGCCGTCCGCGCGGTGATGACAGCCAGCGCGACGGAGTTCGTCACGCCGCTGTCGCTGGGCGTTATGACAGAGGACCATGTTTACGGCGATATGTTCGACCTCAAGGAAGAACGCGAGATCGGACATATCCAGCTTTCGCGTCAGGCTGACCTGATTGTCGTCTGCCCCGCCACTGCCAATATCATCGCCAAAATGGCCGCGGGGATTGCTGACGATCTCGCCACCACGATCCTGCTCGCCACTGACAAGCCTGTGCTTGTTGTCCCCGCCATGAACGTCCGCATGTGGAACCATCCCGCGACACAGCGCAACCTCGCGCAGATCCGGGCAGACGGCGTTACCGTGATGGAGCCTGACGAAGGTGCCATGGCGTGCGGCGAATTCGGGCCCGGTCGCTTGCCTGAACCGCCCGAGATTGTGGCACGCATTGTCAACGCGCTTGCGGGCTGACCCTGTGCACATAATCGTCACGGCTGGCCCCACGCATGAGCCGATCGACCCCGTCCGCTACATTGCCAATCGTTCCTCGGGGAAACAGGGTTTCGCGATTGCCGCCGCACTTGCGAAAAAGGGCGCACAGGTCACGCTGATCGCTGGACCCGTGACGCTCGACACCCCGGCGGGCGTGACGCGCATCGACATTCAGACCGCACGCGAGATGGCCGCCGCCGTCGAGGCCGCGCTCCCTGCCGACGCCGCAATCATGGTCGCCGCTGTTGCCGACTGGCGCGTGGAAGCAGCGGGGCAGAAGATCAAGAAAGACGGGAGCGGCGTCATGCCGACGCTCACACTCGTCGAAAATCCCGATATATTGGCGACGCTCGCTCGCAGCCCAAAGCGCCCCAGACTGCTGATCGGCTTTGCCGCCGAAACCGAAAATGTGATCGAGAATGCCAAGGCGAAACTGACGCGAAAAGGCTGCGACTGGATCGTCGCCAATGATGTGTCGGGCGACGTAATGGGCGGTGCTGCGAACACGGTGCATGTCGTGACGAAAGATGGCGTGGAGAGCTGGGCGCGAATGTCGAAGGGCGATGTGGCTGAGAGACTAGCGACGCTAGTTTTGGGGGCTTTGTCAATATGAACTGCGCAGCGGAGAAATTGAAATGACGAACAGCGAAGTCAACGATTTTGCGCGGGTGAATCAGAAAGCGATGTTGCTGCTGCACGCGGCAAGCTCCGATTATGCTGGTGCTAGATGTTTGTTACTGAATGGCCTGTTTGCCGGACTGACTCTCGGAGCTCAAGCAATAGAGAAACTCCTGAAAGCCTCCATAAGTCTCGCTGATCCGACATGGCATATTGTAAACACCCACGATCTTCCTCGATTGTTACTGCTTGCAGAGCAGCGCATAAATAGCCTGTCAGCTTTGCAATTAACCTCAACAGCCACAAAGTTTTACGCCTATAATCAAATGCGTTATCCAGATAATCCCGATCGACCTAGTTCGATGAACACTGGAGAAATTGTTGACCTAGACCAAATGTTCCTGGGTCTGAGTGAAAACTTATCTTGCCCCCGGAACGTCAAAATGCGCTCTGGAATCTATGGCGAGATTACCTTTTCACTGAATCGACTAAACACCGAGTCGCCTTCAGAGAAATGGATAAAATTGAATAACATTGCCCTCACCGCGCACTGGCAAACGATCAAACAAGACTATTTTGACGCCATGTTAGAAATGTATCCCGACTCACCCGAACTACACAGCTAAGTCCCTCAATCTGGTTCAATATGCTCCCCATAATCATCCCCCTCCTCCGCCTGCCTCTCGGCACTGGTCTCCCCCACCCCGCCTACGCCACCACGGGCGCAGCAGGGATGGACGTGGTTGCCGCCGAAGACCTCACGCTCGCGCCCGGCGCGCGCCATGCCATTGCAACGGGGTTCGCGATGGCGATCCCTGAGGGCTATGAGGTTCAGGTCCGCCCCCGCTCCGGCCTCGCGCTCAAGCATGGTATTACTTGCCTCAACACACCGGGCACGATTGACAGCGACTATCGCGGTGAAATCAAAGTGATCCTCGCCAATCTCGGCAGCGAACCGTTTGAAATCAAACGCGGGGACCGCATCGCCCAGCTTGTCCCCGCTCCCGTCCAGCGCGCGACACTGTTGGAAGTGTCCACTCTCGATGACACCGCGCGGGGCGCCGGGGGTTTCGGCTCGACGGGTCAATGAGCCTCCGCGACGAAGAGCTTGACCGCTACGCCCGCCACCTCGTCCTGCGCGAAATCGGTGGTGCGGGTCAGGCGGCGATCCGCAGCAGCACGGTTGCCGTCATCGGCGCAGGCGGCATCGGCGCGCCCGTCCTCCAATATCTCGCGGCGGCGGGAATCGGGCGGCTGGTGATCATCGACGATGACAAAGTCAGCCTGTCGAACCTGCAACGGCAAGTGATTTTCGAAACCGCCGATGTTGGTATCAGCAAAGCCAAGCGCGCGGGCGAGCGCGTGACCGCAATCAACCCCGATGTCGCCGTTAACGTCATCGAACAACGGATCAACGCCGACAATGCCGCCGCGCTTCTGACCGGCGCGGACGTCATTGTCGATGGATCAGACAATTTCGCCACGCGCCTGACCGTCGCCGACACAGCCTATGCCCTGCGCATTCCGCTCGTCAGCGCCGCCATCGGTCAGTTCCACGGCCAACTCGGGACATGGCGCGGATGGGAAACCGACCAACCCTGTTACCGCTGCTATGTCGGCGATGCGCATGACAGCGATGATTGCGACAGTTGTGCCGAAGTCGGCGTTATCGGCGCGATGACGGGCGTTATGGGCAGCTATGCCGCGCTGGAAGCGTTGCGGGCTATTCACCCGTTTGGAGATGCACAAGCGGGGAAACTTCACATTGTTGACGGTCTCTCGCCCTCGATGCGGTCAATCCGCATGCCCAAAGACCTCGGCTGCCGGACCTGTGGCCCCTGATTAACGCCGTTTCGGCTTTAACGCCTTATAAGGCTTATCGGCTTATTAAGTTTCCATGATTGGGGACCGGATATGAGCGGACGACAAGCAGTGACAATCACTCTGGCGACTTACAAGGCGATTGAGGCGCAACGAACGTCCTTCACCGAAAGCCATGACGCCATTATCCGGCGGGCGCTTTCGGAGCGGACATCGCGGCGACGCACGGCGAGCGAACGGACTAGCCGCCCGACACGGGGCGTGGCGCGGCGACGGGGGAATGCACGGGTTATGCTGTTCGGACGAACGCAGCCAGTTATGAACCTGAAGGATGCCTATCTGGTTATTCTCACCGCGCTCGTCCGCCACAAGGCACCGCTGTTTCAGCTCCTCGCCTTCGAAGGCACTGAACGCCGTCGCTGGATCGCGCCATCTGCCGAGGCGCTTTTCGTTACATCACCACATTTGGCGTCAGATCATGCCCATGAGATTGCGCCAAATTGGTTTGTCGACACCAATGTTTCTCGCGCGCAGATTTTGTCACGATTGACTGCCGCCTGTCAGTTGGCTGGGGTACGTTATGGGGAACAGGTGTCGATCATCGAAGGCTAGGCCTTCTTCTTCGCCGCCACCTTCTTTTTCGGGGCCGCTTTCATTTTCACAGGGGCCTTGCGCCCCTTCTTGGCGGGTGCCGCCGCCGCGCGCGTGTCGATAAGCTGCGCTGCTTCCTCAAGTGTCAACGCTTCGGGCTCGACCGACTTGGGCACCGTCGCATTCGTCGTTCCATCCGTCACATAAGGGCCAAAGCGTCCCGCCATCAACTTGATTTCAAGCTCAGTGCGCGGGTGATTCCCGAGGACCTTCAGCGGTGCCTGAGCACCCCGCGCCGGACGCCCGCCATTAGCCGCGGCTTCGGCAAGTTTGACAACGGCTGCGTTCATCCCTGTTTCAAACACATCAGCCGTCGACGTCAGTCGTGCATATTTACCGTCATGCGCCAGATAGGGGCCGTATCGTCCGATGCTCGCGGTAATTGCGTTGCCGCTTTCGGGATGGGTGCCGATCGTACGCGGGAGCGAGAGCAGTTTGACCGCCCAGTCAAAGTCGAAGTCAGCAATGTCCTTGGGGATCGACGCGCGCTTGGCTTCTTTCCCTTCGCCGGCCTGAACATAGGGGCCAAAGCGACCATTCTTCTTATCGATAGGTAAACCGCTAACCGGATCGGTTCCCATCGTTTCGTCTTCGACACCAGTCGCGGGTGCATCGCCACCTTGGCCAAACTGGCGGGTGAATTTACATTCGGGATAGTTTGAGCAGGCAACGAACGCCCCGAATTTGCCGCCGCGCAAGGCCAGCCGGCCGTTACCGCATTTGGGGCAAATGCGCGGGTCGGTTCCGTCTTCCTTTTCTGGGAAGAGGAACGGCGATAGAAAGAGGTCAAGTTCAGCCGTCACTTCGGATGGTTTGGCTTCCATGACTTCAGCGGTTTTCGGCTTGAAATCTCGCCAAAAGGCTTCGAGTACGGATTGCCATCCGGCGCGTCCGCCCGAAACATCGTCAAGGCTTTCCTCAAGGCCCGCCGTATAATCATAGCTGACATAGCGTTCGAAATAGCGTTCGAGGAACGCCGTGACCAAGCGCCCGCTTTCGCTGGGAGAGAAGCGGTTCTTGTCCGTGTTGACGTAGCTGCGGTCCTTCAATGTTTGCAAAATCGACGCGTAGGTAGAGGGCCGACCGATGCCGAGCTCTTCCATCTTTTTAACCAAACTGGCTTCCGAGTAGCGTGGCGGAGGCTGGGTGAAATGTTGTTCGGCGTTCACGGCCTTCTTTGCCGGCGCGTCCCCCGTGGACAGGCGGGGCAAGCGGCGTGATTCCTCGTCGCCGTCATCATCGCGGCCCTCTTCATAGAGCGCGAGGTAGCCGGGGAACAGAACAACCTGCCCAGTGGCACGCAGCGCCGTTTGCCCGGTGCCGTCGGTCATCTCGATGCTCGTCCGTTCGAGCCGTGCCGAGGCCATCTGGCTCGCGGTCGCGCGTTTGAAGACCAGTTCATAGAGCTTGGCATGATCGCCCGAACCCGCGCGTTCCCTGCTGAAATCAGTCGGGCGGATCGCCTCGTGCGCTTCCTGCGCATTCTTGGCCTTGGTCGTGTAGACGCGCGGTTTATCAGGAACATAGGATGCATCATAACGCTTGGCGATTGCCCCACGCGCCGCCGATATTGCGCTGCCATCCATCTGAACACCGTCGGTGCGCATATAGGTTATCGCACCATCTTCGTAGAGACCCTGCGCGAGACGCATCGTGTGGCTTGCCGAAAAGCCGAGCTTGCGCGCGGCTTCCTGTTGCAGCGTCGATGTTGTGAACGGCGGCGGCGGGTTGCGCGTCAGCGGCTTTGTCTCGACGTCCTGAACCGTGAAATGGCCGCATTCCACGGCAGCCTTCGCTGACATCGCGTCGGCTTCGTTGCCGATGGTCAGCCGGTCGATCTTGTCACCTTTCCAGCGCACGAGCCGCCCAAGGAATGCAGTGCCATCATGTTCCAGATCGGCGACGACTGACCAATATTCCTGCGCGCGGAACGCTTCAATCTCGCGCTCGCGGTCGACGATCATCCTCAGTGTGACCGACTGAACGCGCCCGGCCGACTTCGCACCCGGCAGCTTGCGCCACAACACTGGCGATAGGGTGAAACCAACGAGATAGTCCAATGCCCGCCGCGCGCGATAGGCGTCGATCAGATCATCATCGAGGGCACGCGGGGCCGCCATTGCCGCAAGCACCGCCGTCTTGGTGATCGCGTTAAAGGTCACCCGTTCGACTTCCTTGGGCAGCACTTTCTTCTTTGCGAGCACTTCGCGGACATGCCATGAGATTGCCTCGCCCTCACGGTCAGGATCGGTCGCGAGAATCAGGCGGTCTGCGCCCTTCGCCAGATCGGTAATCGCTTTAAGCTGCTTGGCCTTGTCGCCATAGTTTTCCCATAGCATCGCAAACCCATCATCGGGGTTCACTGAACCATCCTTGGGCGGCAAGTCGCGGATGTGGCCGTAGGACGCGAGAACGCGGAAGTCCTTGCCCAGATAGCCTTCGATGGTTTTGGCCTTGGCCGGCGATTCAACGATAACGAGTTGCATGAGGTAAAAAAGCGTCCCTTACGTGTGCGTGCGAGGGTGGCGGGGTGTTGGGCGCGTCGTCAAGGGGGCTATTCAAAGACCTGGCGCAGGTCGGCCACCGGCTGATAAATCGTGCGATAGGCGGCGACTGTGCTGACGGTACCAATCATGGTGCCAATATAAAGCACGGTATTCATCGCCAGTGACATCGGCAACGACGTGATCTCCTCATCCAGACCGCCAAGGAAGAACAAGCCGGTCATCGGAATCACGATGAACGCCAAGATGACAAGGAAAAGCCCGAGGATCGATGGCCAGTGCGGCGCCGTCAGTTCCCAGCTTTCGCGCATCGCCTCGGTCACGCCGATGTCGCGGTCCAGCGCAACAGGCACGGCCACCCACCACCGGATCAATAGAAACACACCCGGGATGACCAGCAACAACCCGCCCAGCAAAACCGCCAGCGTCGTCAGGATGCTGATACCGAACACCCGCCCGAATAAGGAACGGATTGCGGCCTGTGCAGCGGGATCAATACCGATGCGCAAGGCCGCCACGACAATGTAGGTTTGTGCAAAAACACCCGCGATGCTGAGCGGGAGCGTCGTCGCCGTCGTTGAATCAAACTGGTCCGATGCCGTCGCCGCGATAATCAGACCGGCCGTCCACGCCAGCAGCGTTGCCTTGATCCGGTCTGCGAGCATGAACGTCTGATTCCACATCAATCCACTACCTTGGTTTGTCGGGCATTCCGTTGCGCCGACTGATCGGCTACAGTCAAGCATACTCGGACGGGGGCCACGCCGATTCTGGAAGATCATGCAACTGCGACAACGCCGCGCACGATGGTTTTCATCAGCTATGCGCGCGCGGATCGGCCGCGGGTTGTGCCTTTGGCTGCGGCGCTAACAGCGCAGGGTTATAATGTCTGGTGGGATGCACTGATCGAGGGTGGCGCGGGTTTCGCCAAGATGATCGAGGCAAAGCTCGACGCGGCGGATGCGGTGATCGTCGTCTGGTCGGCGACCTCGGTGGAATCGGATTGGGTGCGTGATGAGGCGGCACATGCGCGGGACCACAAACGGCTTGTGCCTGTTTCGCTCGATGGCACCGCAGCGCCGCTCGGGTTTCGCCAATATCATAGTGTTGACCTATCGAACTGGCATGGCCGCGCCGATGCGCCCGAGGTGGCGAATGTGGTGGCGGGGATTTCGGGGATTGATACGGGCGTGTCGGTCTCGGCGATCGCCACGAATAAAGGCCTGTCCCGGCGGACGGCATTGATCGCTGGCGGTAGCGCCGTTGCCGTCATCGCCGGTGGATTGGTCGTCTTCAAACCCTTTGGCGCGGCGCTTGTCGCGAACAGCGTGGCCGTGCTGCCCTTCGCCAATATGAGCGGTGATAAGGATCAGATATACTTCTCCGATGGATTATCCGAAGAAATCCGGTCCGCCCTCGCGCGCAATCCGGCGTTAAAGGTCGCCGCGCCGACGTCGGCAAACACCTTCCGCGACAAGTCAGCCGATGCGAAAGTAATCGGTAAGAAACTTGGCGTTGCGTTCCTCCTCGAAGGCAGCGTCCGGCGCGCAGGCGATGTTGTGCGCATCGCCGCCGAACTGGTCGATACCAAGACGGGCTTCAGCAAATGGTCGCAAAGTTTCGACCGGCAACTGACCGATGTGTTTGCGGTTCAAAGCGAGATTGCCGGCGTGGTTGCAGGGGCGCTTGCGGCCAGCGTAGTGGGCGTCGCCAAGGCGACCGGCGGAACCACCGTCGTCGCTGCTTATGACGCGTTCCTGAAGGGGCGGGCGCTGTTCAATTCGGACGGCGGCGAGGAAAGCGACCGCGCGGCGCTAGCGCAGTTTGATAAGGCGATCGCGGCGGATGCGAACTATGCAGCGGCGTATGCGGCGCGGTCGCGATCACTGGTGGCTATCACGAGTCAATATGCGAAAGCACGCGATCTGCGGCGAATGTATGACGACGCTATCGCGACAGCAACGAAGGCCGTGGTGCTGGCTCCTGATCTTGCCGCCGCACAACTCGCGCTAGGGCAAGCATTTTACAATGGACGGCTCGACATTCCGAACGCGCGCGGACCGTTCGAGCGGGCGGCGACACTTGGTTCAGGCGACGCTGATATTCTGGTGCTTTATGCCGTATTCACCGCACGAGCGGCCAGCCCGCAAAAAGCGGTCATTGCGATTATGCGAGCCATAGACCTCGACCCCCTCAATCCGCGAGCGTTCCGCTCTGGTGGACTGGTTCAGTATCTCGCCCGAAATTATGTTGATGGTTTCCCGCTCTCCAAACAGGCGCTCAAACTCGATCCGCAATTGCGAAATGTACACGGCCATATTGGCAACGGCCTGCTGATGCTGAACCGGGACGACGAGGCACGCGTCGAATTTCTCGCCGAAAAGGCTCCCCTGCTGAAATGGCCTGGCCTTGCGATCGTCGAAAAACGGCTTGGTAACGAAACGGCGGCACACGCGGCAATGGCATCTTTGAAAAGCGAACTGGGCGATAGTGCGCTTTACCAGCAGGTTCAGATTTTGGCGCAGTGGGGATACAAGGAAGCGGCCTTTGCAGCGCTCGACCGCGCGCGAACTGTCGGTGATTCGGGACTGCTTCAGGCGCGTGTCGACCCACTGCTGGATCCGCTCAGAAGCGATCCACGATTTGGTCAGTTGTTAAAGGCACAAGGACTGGTTTAAGACTGTCGAATGACGATGGGGGAATGGATAATGTCAATCACCAAATCTGCTGCAGTCGCACTCTTGGCAACCGTTGCCATTGCCGGATGCCAGAAGGCACCCTCCGCGGCGGCACCGACCAACACGGTCGAGGCCATTGTATCGGAAAATATTGTTGTTCCGGTTGCAAACGTCGTTGATGCAAACAGCACCGACGAGCGTGGGAACCCTGATCAACGCGGTAACCCTGACCAGCGCGGCAATCCTGATCAGCGCAGTGGCAACGAAACCCGCTAACCCTTACCGCAATTCATTCACCCCGACTGGCACCGCCATCGCGCGCCTGATCCAGTCGCGGTAGGCGGTGATGCGGGTGTAGACGCCGGGGCTGCCTTCTTGGGCACAGCCTTTGCCCCAGCTGACGATGCCGATCTGAGTGGTCGTCCGCGCACTTTCGACATCGTCGCCCCTGCGGCGGTCGACATTCAGCATCAGCGGCCCGCCGCTATCGCCGGTGCAGGTATCCTTGCCCGTCCGAGCCGCGCACACCGTCGTCGCGTTCGTTCGCACGCGGTAGTAGTCGGTCTGTCGGCATTCACCGTCGTTCATTACGTCCAGCGGCACGCGCATCAGCACGACTGACGGCCTTCCCTCCGGGCCCGGCAGTGTCTTGCCCCAGCCTAGTGCGAAGCTTGTCTGGAACTCACTCTCGGTGCGCGTATCGTCAACACGGCGCAGCACTTGCCGCCCCTGCACCACGCCGCGCCGCGCATTGTAACGCGGATGATCAAGAAGCACGCCGTCCTTGTCGTCGTGCAGATTGACGGTCTTCATTCCGCGAGTATCACCGACGAAATGCACCAACGCGATGTCGTGCAAATGCGTATCATCTTTGTAATCAGCGTGGCGGACCATGCGGTCGATGCGAAAACTGGGGCCGTTGCCGACACGCAGATTCGTCGCACCGATGCGAACGCGATAGTCACGGTTTACCTGTTCCTGTGTGATGCAATGCGCCGCTGTCAGAACCCAGTTCGGCGCGATCAGGGTGCCACCGCACCGGTGCTGCATTTCCCACATTTCGCGACCGTTACGTTCGGCGGGGGAATAGCCGATGAAATTCGAATAGATTTGCGCCTGATATGGCGCGGTGCCGCGCGTGACCGCATTGCCGCCAATCGTGCGCCGCCGCGTGCCGCGCTTTTCGACGAGATTGCCCTCGGCGTCGCGGACATATTCGGGGCCGGGAATTTTGGTGTCGGGCACCGGACGCGGCAGTTCGTCGGGCGGCGCATTCGCCAGCAGCAACAAGATGAGCGCACTCCGTTTCACCATAGCGCCTCCGTCGATGACAAGGCTGTCAGCTTAGCCCGGCAACGTCAATGGCCGCGCGTGATAGGTTTGCAGCCAGCTTGCCAGATCCTGCGTCAGCAAATCGGTCGCGCGGGCGACACGGCGTTTGAGCGTGTCGAAGCTCAATGCATCGGCATCGATGACTTGACGCAGTGTCGTCAGATTATGGGCGAGTGACTCACTGCGCTCGGCAGTGCCGGCAAAATCGCCTTGCATGCGAATGCCATAGATCGCGGCACCAATCGCGGGGAAAGCAGCGCTGGCAATCGTCGTCGCCGTCAGGAACGGATGCGCGACGGCATCAAGCGCTGCCATCCCGACCATCTTGTCCGCTATTTTGAACGCGAGCAGCGAGACGCAGATGATGGCAGTCATCGCGAAAAGGACCGTTCCCAGATTGTGCATCCGGTGCTCAAGCCGGTGCATTCGGTGGGCATCAGTCTTGAGATAGGCGATCTGGTCATCGATCAGTGACGTCAAGCCGTCACGGACGCAGGCAAGAAAAGCGTCATCGATCCGAACCGACGGCATCCCGACCTCGCGCGCTGTTGCCCGCGCATACCAGTCAACCCAGCCAGGGCGCAGATCGGCCCCGCTGCGCAGCTCGAGCTCGCCGAGTTGCGCCGCGACCGTCAGGCAACGCAGGCGCTCCGCCAGATGGCGATTGTCGAGCCAGCGCCGATGCCATTTTGCCCGGTTGCCCGCGCGGGTGACAAGCAGAATCGTCGCGATGACCATGAATTCGAGCACAATCAGCACCGGCTTGAACGCACCGGGCAAGGCCAGCCCGAGGAGCGACAGGACCACCGCCAACGCGGCAAAGCTGAAATTCGTGACATAGCCGCTGCGGAAAAGCTGCGCTACATGTGTTGCTGTTGCATCCGCACGGGCAAAGCGCGGGGCGAGGATGGTGCGCAGCTTCGCACCGAACCCGCTGGCGTTCAACGCAACGCCTGAACACGGGCCCAGGATCGCCGGCATCGCGCGCGCGGGATCGGCGACGGCCCAATCGGTTTTGCGAAGCGCCCTGACACCCATCATCGCGAGTAACAGCGGATAGGCCAGCGCCCAGTTGCGGCGCGGCTTTGTGGGCGCTTCGAATTGCGCGAGCATTGCCTGTTCTGCGACATCGACCGGCGAATCGAGCAATCCGCGCATCAGGCCGGGCAGCGCGCTCAAATCGCCGCGCGGCACGGTGTCGACGGTTTGCTGGCCGAGGTCATGCTCCTCCAAGCCATCCCACAGTAACCGCGGCGCATGCGCTCCCGCCGGATCAAGATGGATCACGGGAATTCCCGCCAAGACAGCTTCGGCCACAATCTGCGCCGCGCCGCCGCGTCCGCGCACAGGGCCACTGTCCCACACGGCCACGAGAATATCGCTCTGCGCCAGCACGACACGACCGGCACGCTCATAGGCAATCGCGCTGCCCCCCTCGACATTGCGGTCACCGTCGAGCTCGAACACGCTTTCCGCCTTGGCAAGCAGCGCCTCATGGTCGGCGCGCGCAACAATTTCAGTAAAGTCCGACAGATAGTCGGCGCGGGGAAGCGGCAGCACCGCATCGAGCGCCCAGCCCAGATCAAGCGCCTCATCCGCAGCAATGCTGTCGGCACCATCGGCAAGGCTGGTGATAAGCCGCATCGGTGCTTTCGCTTCGCCCGCCAAAGTCTGAAGCAATGCTCGGAGAGCGGCACGCAGCGCAATCAGATCGGTTTCACCCAAACGCTCCAGGCGATGCCCCGTTACGCCAATGCCCAAGGCGCCCACAGCGGGCGTTTCGGTGCGGGCAGGCGGATCGTCACGCATGGTAAACGACTTAGGGCCTTTCGCGCCGGAGCGTCAATTCAGGCAAACATGCCGTGCGGATCATTGATGACGAGCATTGCATCGGCCCGTGCGAGCGCGACGAGGGTCAGGCCGTGCGCTGCCGTCCGCTCTGCCGCCAGCGTTGTCGGCGCGGAG
>JANLSJ010000013.1:0-75872 GCA_031362355.1 Sphingomonas sp. | reverse complement strand
TGCGGACGCGCTGGCGCCGCTTTTCGAAAAGTGACAGCTTTGCCATTACTTCTTCTTACCCTCTTTGCGGAAGATATACTCGCCGCGATATTTGATGCCCTTGCCCTTGTAAGGCTCCGGCTTGCGCCAGCGACGGATTTCAGCGGCCAGCTGACCAACCTTCTGCTTGTCAATGCCCGTGATGTGGATTGTCGTCTGATCGGGCGTTTTCACGTCCAGGTCCGACGGCACATCGATATCGACATCATGCGAATAGCCAAGTTGCAACTTCAGCTTCGGCCCCTGCGCATTGGCACGATAACCGACACCGGTGATTTCCAGCGTCTTGGTGAAGCCGTCGGTCACGCCTGTCACGAGGTTCTGCACCAATGTCCGCTGCATGCCCCAGTAAGCGCGCGCCGCTTTCGTGGCGTTTGCAGGCTTCACCGAAACTGCACCTTCTTCGAGCGTGTAGCTGATCTCTTCGCGCATCGCCAACGTCAGCGTGCCTTTCGGACCCTTCATCGAGATAACGCCGTCTTCCATCGACGCCGTAACGCCCGAGGGAAGTGCAACTGGTTTTTTACCGATGCGGCTCATCAGAACACCTCCGCGAGGACTTCGCCGCCGACATTGGCTTCGCGTGCTTCGGCATCCGAAAGCACACCGCGTGGTGTCGAGACGATAGTGATGCCGAGGCCATTGCGGACCCGCGGCAATTCCTTGCTCCCCGAATAGACACGGCGGCCGGGCTTTGACACCCGGGCAACATGCTTGATCGCAGGCTGGCCTTCGAAATATTTCAGCTCGATGCGGATGCCGTCATGGCCTGCAACTTCTTCGGCACTCCAGCCACGAATATAACCTTCGCGCTGCAACACATCGAGGACGCGCTGACGCAGCTTCGAACCCGGCGTGGTCACGCTGTCTTTGCGCGCCTGCTGGCCGTTGCGGATGCGGGTGAGCATATCACCCAATGGATCGGTCAATGACATATCTTAACCCTTACCAGCTCGACTTCGTCACACCGGGGATCAGACCCTTATTGGCCAGATCACGCAGCATGATCCGGCAGAGGCGGAACTTGCGATAATAAGCGCGCGGACGACCCGTCAGCTCGCAGCGGTTGCGGATGCGCGTCGGGTTGCCGTTGCGCGGGAGTGCCGACATCTTCAGACGCGCCATCAGGCGTTCGCTGTCGTCGACGCTCTTGTCGTTGGCAATTGCCTTCAGCGCGGCAAGCTTTGGTGCAAAGCGCTTGACCATGGCCTTGCGCTTCTCGTTCTTGTTAATCGAACTCTTCTTTGCCATCGCTTATGCCGCCTTCTTTTCTTCAGCCGCCGGGATTGGGAACGGGAATCCGAACATCCGGAGCAGCTCGCGCGCTTCGTCGTCGGTGTTCGCGGTGGTCGTGACGATCACGTCCATCCCTCGGATCTGGTCGACCTTGTCGTAGCTGATTTCAGGAAAAATCAGCTGTTCCTTCAGGCCGCAGGCATAGTTGCCACGTCCGTCAAAGCTCTTGTCGCTGAGACCACGGAAATCGCGGACGCGCGGCAATGCGATGGTGATGAAACGATCAAGGAACTCATACATGCGTTCCTTGCGCAGCGTCACCTTGCAGCCAATCGGCATGCCTTCGCGCAGCTTGAATTGCGCAATCGACTTCTTGGCCTTGGTCACGACAGGCTTTTGGCCAGCAATCAGTTCCATTTCGGAAACTGCCTGATCGACCTTCTTCTTGTCCTGCGTCGCTTCGCCGACACCCATGTTGATGACAATCTTGTCAATCCGCGGAACCTGCATGCGGTTCTTGTAACCGAATTTCTCGGTCATCGCGGCGACAATCTTGTCGTCATAGAGCGCCTTCATCCGCGCTTTATAAGCTGCCTCAACCATTGATCTGCTCCCCGGACCGCACGGCGATCCGAACTTTCTTGCCGTCTTTCACTTCAAAACGGACGCGCGTGGGCTTGCCGGTTTTGGGGTCTTCGATGGCGACTTTCGAGGCGTGCATCGGTGCTTCGAACCGGTCCAATCCGCCTTGCGGATTTTCTTGGCTCGCCTTGCGGTGGCGCGTTGCGATGTTGACGCCCGACACAATGACTTTGCCGTCCTTTGGGAACGCCTTGGTCACTTCGCCGTGCTTGCCCTTGTCCTTGCCGGACAGGACGACGACCTTGTCGCCCTTCTTGATCTTGAGCGATGCCATCACAGCACCTCCGGCGCGAGCGAGATGATCTTCATGTAGTTCTTCGCACGAAGCTCGCGAACCACCGGGCCAAAGATACGGGTGCCGATTGGCTCCTCATTCTTATTGACCAGAACAGCCGCATTGGTGTCGAAGCGTATCGTCGAACCGTCGGCCCGATGAATGTCCTTCGCCGTGCGAACAATGACGGCGCGGTGAACGTCGCCCTTCTTGACCTTACCGCGCGGTGCCGCTTCCTTGATCGACACGACGATGACATCGCCGACGCCGGCAAAGCGACGCTTCGATCCGCCCAGCACCTTGATGCACTGAACGCGCTTGGCGCCGCTGTTGTCCGCGACTTCCAGGTTGGATTGCATCTGGATCATTATGCGTTGTCCTCAACACCGGTATCGGCAACGCCGCTACCGTCGATGACTTTCCACGTCTTCAGCTTGCTGATCGGCGCGCATTCTTCGATGCGGACGATCTGGCCCAGCTTGAACGCATTGGCCTCGTCATGCGCATGATATTTTTTCGTGCGGCGGATGATCTTTGCATACAGAGGGTGCTTCACCTTCCGTTCGACATTGACCACCACCGTCTTGTCGCCCTTGTCCGAGACAATGACGCCGGTGAGAACGCGCTTCGGCATTACTTCGCTCCTTCGGCGTTGCGCGCCGTCTGAAGTGTTTTAATCTGCGCAATCGTGCGACGGACGACGCGGACACGGCTCGGTTTTTCGAGCTGGTTGGTTGCGGCCTGAAAACGCAGGTTGAACGCCTCGCGCTTCAGTTCGCCCAGCTGGCCCGACAATTCATCGTCGGTTTTCAGTTTAAGGTCGGCAATCTTGGCCATCTTATTTGGCTCCCAGATGCGAGAAGTCGCCCAAGCGCGCGACCACCTTGGTCTTGATCGGCAGCTTTTCCATCGCGCGGCTGAACGCAACCGCTGCGATTGGTCCGGGGACGCCATCGAGTTCAAACAGGATGCGCCCCGGTTTTACCCGCGCGGCCCAATATTCAATCGCACCCTTGCCCTTGCCCATGCGGACCTCGGCGGGCTTCGACGTCACGGGCACATCGGGGAACACGCGGATCCACAAACGTCCCTGACGCTTGATGTGGCGCGTGATCGCGCGGCGCGCGGCTTCGATCTGGCGCGCGGTAATCCGGTCGGGCTCCATCGCCTTCAGGCCATAGGACCCGAAGTTCAGATCGGTGCCGCCCTTGGCATCACCGTGAATCTTGCCCTTGAAGGTCTTGCGGAACTTCGTTTTTCTGGGTTGCAGCATCGTATCAGTCCTTAACGACGGTCGTCGCGCGCCGGGCGAACACCCGACGTCTGCGCTTCAAGCATCAACCGTTCCTGGCTCATCGGGTCGTGGCCAAGGATTTCACCCTTGAAAATCCAGACCTTGATCCCGCACACGCCATAGGCGGTATGTGCTTCTGCTTCGGCATAATCGACGTGCGCGCGCAGCGTGTGCAGCGGCACACGGCCTTCGCGATACTGTTCGACACGCGCGATTTCGGCACCGCCCAAACGGCCGCCGCACATGATCTTGATGCCCTCGGCACCCAGACGCATTGCCGACTGCATCGCGCGCTTCATTGCACGGCGGAATGCGATACGACGCTCGAGCTGGTCGGCAATGCCCTGCGCGACAAGCTTGGCATCGATTTCAGGCTTGCGGATTTCAACAATGTTGAGGCTCACATCCGACGAGGTCATCGCGCCAATCTTCTTGCGCAGCAACTCAATGTCCGCGCCCTTCTTGCCGATGATGACACCGGGGCGCGCGGCATAGATCGAGATGCGGCACAGCTTGGCCGGACGCTCGATCACCACTTTCGAAATCGCAGCCTGCGGCAACGACTTCATGATGTACTTGCGGATATTCAGGTCTTCGAGCAGCAACCGGCCATAATCGGCACCTTCCGCATACCAGCGGCTGTCCCATGTCCGGTTGATCTGAAGCCGAAGCCCGATCGGATTTGATTTATGACCCATATTAGGCTTCCTGATCCTGAACTTCGCGCACGACAACGCGGAGACGGCTGAATGGCTTAACGATCCGTGCCGAGCGACCGCGCGCACGGGTCGCAAAGCGCTTCATCGACAATCCCTTGCCGACGCTGGCTTCGACCACGACGAGGCAGTCGACGTCGAGATTGTGATTATTTTCGGCGTTGGCGATGGCCGACGCGAGGCACTTGCGCACATCGATGGCCATGCCCTTGGTCGAGAACTGGAGGATGTTCATCGCATCACCGGCCTTGCGGTTGCGGATCAGCGCGGCGACAAGGCCGAGCTTCTGCGCCGAACCACGGATCGCGGTTGACGTGGCCAGCGCTTCGTTGTCGGCAACCTTGCGCGGATTGACAGTCTTGGACATCAGCGCTTGCCCTTCTTGTCGGCGGCGTGGCCGGGGAAGTAGCGCGTGGGCGCGAATTCACCGAGCTTCATGCCGACCATGTCTTCGTTGACCGAGACCGGCACGAACTTACGGCCGTTGTAAACGCTGAACACGAGGCCCACGAACTGCGGCAAAATCGTCGAGCGGCGCGACCATGTCTTGATCGGCGTGCGCGCGCTTGTTTCCGCGGCGGTTTCTGCTTTTTTCAGCAGATGGAGGTCGACAAACGGACCCTTCCAGACTGAGCGAGCCATAACTACCTCTTCTTCTTGGCGTGACGCGACTTGATGATCATCTTGTCGGTCGATTTATTCGAACGGGTGCGCGCACCCTTAGTCGGCTTGCCCCACGGCGTCACAGGATGACGACCGCCCGAGGTCCGGCCTTCACCACCGCCGTGCGGGTGATCGACCGGGTTCTTGGCGACACCGCGCGTCAGCGGGCGAATGCCCTTCCAGCGATTGCGGCCTGCCTTGGCGAGGTTGGTGTTGGCATTGTCGGGGTTCGACACCGCGCCCACTGTCGCCATGCAATTGGCGTGAATGTAACGCTGCTCGCCCGAGTTGAGGCGGACAATCACCATGCCACGGTCACGACCGACGACCTGCACATAAGTGCCTGCCGAACGCGCGATCTGGCCACCTTTGCCGGGCTTCATTTCGACATTGTGGACAATGGTGCCGACCGGAACCTGGCCGATTTCCATCGCATTGCCGGGCTTGACGTCGGTCTTCTTCGCCGCGATCACCTTGTCACCGACCGCCAGACGCTGCGGCGCGATGATGTATTTCACATCGCCTTCGCCATAGGAGATGAGCGCGATAAAAGCCGTGCGGTTGGGATCATATTCGATCCGCTCGACCGTGCCCTCAACGTCCCACTGGCGACGCTTGAAATCGATGAAGCGATAGCTCTGCTTGTGTCCGCCCGCGATACCGCGCGACGTCACGTGACCCTTGTTGTTGCGGCCACCCGTCTTCTTCTTGCCTTCGGTCAGCGCCTTGACGGGGCCACCTTTCCACAGGCTCGACTTATCTACGAGGATCAGGCCGCGCCGGGCGGGGCTGGTCGGATTATAATGTTTAAGTGCCATGGCCTTAAATTCCCGTGGTCACGTCGATCGACTGGCCATCCGCCAGCGTCACGATTGCCTTTTTGAAGTCAGACTTGGTGTAGGGCGTGCCTTTCCACTTCTTGGTCTTGCCCTTCTGGACGATGGTGTTCACCTTCGTCACCGAAACCGAAAAGAGCGCTTCGACAGCGGCCTTGATCTCGGGCTTGGTGGCGTCATTGGCGACCTTGAACACAACCGCGTTGTGCTCGCTCATCATCGTCGATTTTTCGGTGATATAGGGGGCAACGACCACGTCATAATGACGCAGCGAAATGCCCGAACCTTTTGCTGGTTTCTTAGCCATTGAACCGCGCCTCCAGCTTTTCGACGCCCGCCCGGGTCAAAACCAGCGTGTCGTGCTTCAGGATGTCATAGACGTTTGCGCCCATCGCCGGCATCACGTTGATATTGTGCAGGTTCGATGCGGCCAGTGCAAAGCTTGTATCGACAACGTCGCCGTCGATAACCAGCGTCGTGCGGCCAAAGCCCAGCTTGGTCAGCGATGCTGCCAGCGTCTTGGTCTTGCTGTCGGCAACCGCCAACGAGTCCATGATGATCAGCGTGCCGTCCTTGATCTTCGACGACAGCGCCATTTTCAGGCCGATCGTGCGGATCTTCTTGTTCAGCGACGGATTGAAATCACGGACGCGCGCGCCGTGGGCTTTACCACCACCGATGAAAATCGGCGCGCGGCGGTTACCGTGACGGGCGGTACCGCCACCCTTCTGGTTGCCGAACTTCTTGCCGGTGCGCGCAACGTCGGAACGCTCGCGCGTGCCACGGGCCGTCGCACGGCGCTTTTCGAGCTGCCAAATGATGACACGGTGAAGAATGTCGGCGCGTGGCTCGAGGCCGAACACGTTATCATTCAACTCGATGTCGCCTTTAGCCTTGGCGTCGAGGGTTTGAACCTTCAGTTTCATGTTCAGCCCTCCTGCTTGTCGGTATCTGTTGCTGTCGTTTCGTCAGCGGGGGCTTCGGGTGCAGCCTCAACCGGGGTTTCCACAGCTGCCGTTTCGACAGGTGCCGTATCAACGACAGCTTCTTCGACGACCGCTGCTTCGACGATTTCTTCTTCAACCACAGGAGCTGCACTGCTTTTCACTGATGCAGGATACGGCACATCCTTGTGCGCCGGAACCTTCACGGCATCCTTGACCATCAGCCATGTGCCCTTTGATCCGGGCACCGAGCCCTTCACGAAAAGCAGCCCACGCTCGACGTCGGTCGACACGATTTCCAGATTCTGCTGGGTGCGCTGACGGTCGCCCATGTGACCGGCCATCTTCTTGCCCTTGAACACTTTGCCAGGGTCCTGACGCTGTCCGGTCGACCCCAGTGAACGGTGCGAGACCGAGACGCCGTGGGTTGCGCGCAGACCGCCGAAGTTCCAGCGCTTCATGCCGCCCTGGAAACCCTTGCCCTGTGTGTGGCCCGACACATCGACCAGTTGCCCGGCAACGAAATGGTCAGCGGAAATTTCCGCGCCCACATCGACCAACGCATCTTCGGTGACGCGGAATTCATGCACACGCGCCTTGGGCTCGACTTCGGCCTTGCCGAAATGGCCGCGCTGCGGCTTGGCGACGTTCTTCGCCTTGGCAACGCCCGCGCCGAGCTGGACCGCGACATAGCCGTCACGGTCGGTGGTGCGCTGCGAAATCACTTGGTTATTCTCAAGTGCGAGTACGGTCACGGGAACGTGCCGCCCATCGTCCTGGAACAGACGGGTCATGCCCATCTTCTTTGCAATCACTCCGGTCCTCACCGGCCTTACTCCTCATGTCAGAGGCGCACGCAGGATAGCTCCACGCGCGCTTGGCTTTGCCCAATGTCTTAAACGGCCCCGTCCGGGCATTTTCTCTCGTGAGAGAGAGGACGGGGACGCAGCCGGAGCAAGCTCCGCGGTATCCCTTATCTCGACGCCCCGAATCTCTCGATCCGCTCGCGAAGCGTCGCCATTAGGCGAGCTTGATCTCCACGTCAACGCCAGCAGCCAGATCGAGTTTCATCAAAGCATCAACCGTTTGCGGCGTCGGCTGGATGATGTCGAGCAAGCGCTTGTAGGTGCGGACTTCGAACTGCTCGCGCGACTTTTTGTCGACGTGCGGGCCGCGATTGACGCAGAACTTGTCGATGTGCGTCGGGAGCGGAATGGGACCGCGGATCAGCGCACCCGTGCGCTTTGCCGTGTCGGCGATGTCGCCGGTCGCCTGATCAAGCACCCGATGATCGAATGCCTTCAAACGAATACGAATATTCTGCGTTTCCATGTCCACTACCGATGCGAAAGAGCCATACCTGTTTTCACAGGCCTATAAATAAAGCGAACCGCCCGACTCGCTTCAAGACGAATCAGGCGGTTCTGCAAACTCACTATTACTTCGTGATCGAAGCGACAACCCCCGAACCGACGGTCCGGCCGCCTTCGCGGATCGAGAAGCGCAGGCCCTGCTCCATCGCGATGGGGGCGATAAGCTTGACGCCAAGCTGCACATTGTCGCCCGGCATCACCATTTCGGTGCCTTCGGGAAGGACAACTTCGCCCGTCACGTCGGTCGTGCGGAAATAGAATTGCGGGCGATAGTTCGCAAAGAATGGCGTGTGACGGCCACCCTCGTCCTTCGACAGGACGTAAACTTCCGAGGTGAATTCGGTGTGCGGCTTGATCGAGCCGGGCTTGCAGAGAACCTGCCCGCGCTCGACTTCTTCACGGCCAACGCCACGGATCAGCGCGCCGATGTTGTCGCCCGCTTCACCCTGATCGAGCAGCTTGCGGAACATTTCGACGCCGGTGCAAACCGTCTTCTTGGTGTCCTTGAGGCCGACGATTTCGACTTCTTCGCCAACCTTGACGACGCCCTGTTCGACGCGGCCGGTGACGACCGTGCCGCGACCCGAGATCGAGAACACGTCTTCGATTGGCATCAGGAACGGCTTGTCGAGCGGACGCGCAGGCTGCGGGATGAACGAGTCAACCGCTGCCATCAGCTTCAACACGGCACCACGGCCCAGTTCTTCGTTCACGCCGTCGAGCGCGCACTTTGCCGAACCCTGGATGACGGGGATGTTGTCACCGTCGAAGTCATACTTCGATAGCAGCTCGCGGATTTCCATTTCGACGAGCTCGAGGATTTCGGGATCATCGACCAGATCGACCTTGTTCATGAACACGACAAGCTGGGGCACGCCAACCTGACGGGCAAGCAGGATGTGCTCGCGAGTCTGGGGCATCGGGCCGTCGGTCGCCGACACGACCAGAATGCCGCCGTCCATCTGAGCCGCACCGGTGATCATGTTCTTCACATAGTCAGCGTGGCCGGGGCAATCGACGTGCGCATAGTGACGCGCTTCGGTTTCATATTCGACGTGCGCCGTCGAAATCGTGATGCCGCGCTCACGCTCTTCTGGCGCCTTGTCGATGTTATCATACGACGTGAACGTCGCGCCACCGGTTTCGGCGAGGATCTTCGTGATCGCTGCGGTCAGCGAGGTCTTGCCATGGTCGACGTGACCGATGGTGCCGATGTTGCAATGCGGCTTTGTCCGCTCGAATTTTGCTTTTGCCATTATCCTACCTTCTTATAGTCTGAATTGTTGCGAACCGCGCCGCACCGGCGAGGCCCATAGTCATAAAGTTTTGATTATGCCAGCTTCGCTTTGACTTCGTCCGCGACGTTCGCCGGAACTTCCTCATAATGCGAAAACTGCATCGAATATTGCGCCCGTCCCTGCGTGAACGAACGCAGCTGGTTCACATAACCGAACATGTTGGCCAGCGGCACCATCGCCTCAACGGTCTGGGCATTGCCACGCGCGTCCGTGCCCTGAATCTGTCCGCGACGGCTGTTCATGTCGCCGATGACATCTCCGAGATAATCTTCCGGGGTGACGACTTCAACCTTCATGATCGGCTCGAGCAGCTTGATGCCCGATTTCTGCGCGCCTTCACGCATTGCTGCGCGACCGGTGATTTCGAATGCCAGCGCCGACGAATCGACGTCATGGTATGCGCCATCATAAAGATGGATTTCGAAATCGATGATCGGAAAGCCGATCAGCGACCCGGTGTTGGCAATCTCGCGCATGCCCTTTTCAACCGACGGAATATATTCCTTGGGAATATTGCCGCCCTTCACTTCGTCGAAGAACAACACGCCCGAACCACGTTCACCGGGGGTGAGCGTTAGTTTGACACGACCGAACTGGCCTGAACCACCCGACTGCTTCTTGTGTGTGTAATCGATATCGACTTTCTTCGCGAGATATTCGCGATACGCCACCTGCGGCGCGCCGACATTGGCTTCGACCTTGAATTCACGCTTCATGCGGTCGACCATGATTTCGAGGTGAAGCTCGCCCATCCCTTTCAGGATGGTCTGGCCTGATTCGTGGTCAGTCGACACGCGGAACGACGGATCTTCGCGGGCAAGACGATTGAGCGCCACGCCCATTTTTTCCTGGTCGGCCTTGGTCTTCGGTTCGACCGAAACCTCAATCACGGGATCAGGGAATTCCATCCGCTCAAGGATGATGGGCTCGGCCTGCGAACACAGCGTGTCACCTGTCGTCGTGTCTTTCAAACCCGCCAACGCAACAATGTCACCGGCATAGGCAACCTGAATGTCTTCGCGGTCATTGGCATGCATGAGCAACATGCGGCCGACCTTTTCCTTCTTGTCCTTGACGCTGTTCTGGACCGACGATGCGGTTTCCAGCTTGCCCGAATAAATGCGGGCAAAGGTCAGCGTGCCGACGAAGGGATCGTTCATGATCTTGAACGCGAGTGCCGAAAACGGAGCATCGTCAGCCGCAGCACGCGAATCTTCGGTCACGCCGTCAAGTTTCAGACCAGCAATCGCAGGCACGTCGAGGGGCGACGGCAGATAGTCGATCACCGCGTCGAGCAATGGCTGAACGCCCTTGTTCTTGAACGCCGACCCGCACAGGATTGGCACGAAGGCCGAGCCGAGCGTGCCCTTGCGGATGAGGCGCTTCAGCGTCGCGACATCGGGTTCGGTGCCTTCGAGATAGGCCTCCATGATGTCGTCGTCTTGCTCGACAGCCATTTCGATCAGTTCGGACCGCGCAGTGGCCGCCTTGTCCTTCAGATCGTCGGGAATGTCCTGATATTCGAACTTCGCACCCAGCGATTCCTCGAGCCAGATGATCGCACGGTTCTCGACCAGATCGACCAGCCCCTTGAAGCTGCCTTCGATGCCGATCGGCAGATACAACACCGCCGGACGCGCGCCCAGACGATCCTTGATCATCTGCACGCACATTTCGAAATTCGCACCCGTGCGGTCGAGCTTGTTGATGAAGCACATCCGCGGGACGCTATACTTGTCGGCCTGACGCCACACGGTTTCCGACTGCGGCTCGACACCGGCAACGCCGTCAAAGCATGTAATCGCTCCGTCGAGCACGCGCAGCGAACGCTCGACTTCAATCGTGAAGTCGACGTGCCCCGGCGTATCGATGATGTTGATCCGATGATCGTTCCAGAAGCACGTCGTCGCAGCGCTCGTGATCGTGATCCCGCGCTCCTGCTCCTGCTCCATCCAGTCCATCGTCGCAGTGCCTTCATGGACTTCGCCGATCTTGTAGGATTTGCCGGTGTAATACAGGATACGCTCGGTCGTCGTGGTTTTACCCGCGTCAATGTGCGCCATGATCCCGATATTGCGATACATGCTCAGTGGATGGCTGCGTGCCATGTCTTGTGTCCTTACGGTCTAACGATGGGTCTGATCGAAGCAGCGATCAGGGGAAAAATAATTTGGCAATGGCGGCACCTGCGCCCAAAAGCGCAGCAGTTGCGAGCATTGCCTGAAAAATGACAACGCGGGGCATAAACTGCGTTTCAGCGGTTATCTTGGCGGTTTCGGCCTGCGACTTTACAATGTCCTCGACCAGCTTCGATACGCGAGCAATCTGCTCTTCGACATCGAGCCTGTCCTTATTGGGTAGAGTCGCCATAACCGAGCCTTTCAACAGCTATATAGCAGCTACCAGCGATAATGCGAGAAAGCGCGGTTGGCTTCGGCCATCCGGTGCGTGTCTTCACGCTTTTTAACCGCATTTCCACGATTGTTCGCGGCGTCCATCAACTCACCCGAAAGGCGCGCGGCCATCGTGTGTTCACTGCGGTTGCGCGCCGCCGTGATCAGCCAGCGGATCGCCAGCGCCTGTGACCGCTCGGTCCGCACTTCGACGGGCACCTGATAGGTTGCCCCGCCAACACGGCGCGAACGCACTTCGATCTGTGGCTTGATGTTGTTCAGCGCATCGTGAAACACGCCGATCGGGTCACGCTTGGCGCGCGTTTCGACGGTTTCCATCGCGGTGTAAACAATGCCTTCCGCCACGGCCTTTTTGCCGTCGAGCATGACGCTGTTCATGAACTTGGACAGGATGAGATCACCATAACGCGGATCGGGAAGAATGATCCGCTTTTCGGGACGACGACGACGAGCCATAGATATTTCCTTCTAAACTTCAGCCTAGGTGCCGGTAAAAACCGACGGCTTACTTCGGACGCTTAGCGCCGTATTTGGAACGGGATTGCTTGCGGTCCTTGACACCTTGGGTATCGAGAACACCGCGCAGCACGTGGTAACGCACACCGGGCAAATCGCGGACACGGCCCCCGCGGATCAGGACAACACTGTGCTCCTGAAGGTTATGCCCTTCACCCGGAATGTAGCTGATGACTTCGCGCTGGTTGGTCAGGCGGATTTTAGCCACCTTGCGCAGCGCCGAGTTCGGCTTTTTCGGGGTCGTCGTATAGACGCGCGTGCAGACGCCACGCTTCTGCGGATTTGCTTCCATCGCAGGAACCTTGGACTTGGCCTTCTGCGGGTCGCGGCCCTTGCGGACCAACTGGTTAATCGTTGGCATTTGAAGCCTTCACCTTAAAGTTACCGACATGCGCCGGCGGGTTACTTTGCCGATGGCATGACACGGGTTCGAAGCGAACACGAAAAGGCACGGTGGCCATATCGCGACCCCCGGGCCTTCATCACACACACGGCAATGTTCAAGTACACATTGCGGGGAATACCCCATAACGCGAGCGCAGCCCTTAGCGAGTCGAAGCGAGGTGCGCAAGTCCGCTTGCGCGCCGTTCCCGAAGGGACGCGCACGACCGCCCGGCCTCGCCCTCGGGAGGACCGACGACGCGGCTTTGCCGCGACGGGTTGTTTAAAAAACAAGAAAAATTAAGCGAAACTTCGCCGAGCATGGCAGCAACTTTATAACGGCAAGCAAGTGGATGCAGCGCTTTAGCCTTCCAATTCCTCAAGCGTAAGCGGCACGCGGCTTTCATTGCAGATAAAATAACTGCGCCAATCCGTTTTGATCAACTCTCGAAGATGTTCAACGATTTCCGAAACACTTCCTTCCAAAACTGTCGGTCCAGAAACCTGACGATAACCGTCGCCAAAATGATTTACGGTATCGCCCCGGATGAGTTTTGCAGGCAGATTCAAATCGATTTTGTGTTGCATAAAGAACTAATCCTACAAACCCGCTATGCTCACGCCTCTACCAAATCCAGTCGCCGCTTCACCAGCGCCATATCGCTCCGCATCTGCGCCATGTCGCCGCTGATCCGCGCAATCTCGACTTGGCTGGCCGCCGCATGCTGTTCCATCGACGCGAGTTGCAAGCCTATACTGAGCTGTCCGCGCTTCAGCTCGGCCAAGTCGCTCTGGATTGCCTTCAGCAACTCAAGCATCAGTTCGTTCGTCACCGCCATTGTCAAAGCCTACAATAAGCTATGTTAAAAATGCAATATCGCAGCGATAGCGGCGCAATCAATGCGCCTTCCCCCGCCCCTTCACCAATCCCAAAACCCCCACAACCACCGCCCCCACGATCAGCCCGAACACCCCCGACGCCGCGGCATTCACGATCCATTCGACCAGCCCGCCGATCCCCGGCACCCCATGCCCGACCGCGACGGCGGCATCGTGGATGAGATGTTCGGGTGCGCCCCATCCGAGCACTTTCAGTCCGTGAATGATGATTTGCCCACCGACCCACAGCATTGCTGCCGTCCCGATCACGCCAAGCGCTTTCAACAATCCCGGCATCCCGCTGACCAGCCCGCGCCCGATTTTCCGCGTCACGCCCAGCCGCGCTTCCTTCGCCAGATGCAACCCGACATCGTCCATCTTCACGATCATCCCGACCAGCCCGTAAACCCCCACCGTCACGAATATTCCGACCACGGCCAGCACCGCCGCCTGCTCGACCAGGCTGCGCGTCGCCACATCAGCCAGCGCAATCGCCATGATCTCGGCGGACAGGATAAAGTCCGTGCGGATCGCCCCGCTGACCTTGCTCACTTCCATGTGCGCGGGGTCATCGAAGTCCTCCGCCTCATCGCCGTGGACTTCATGCCCCATCACGACTTCGATGATCTTCTCTGCGCCTTCGTAGCAAAGATACGCGCCGCCGATCATCAGCAGCGGCGTCAGCGCCCACGGCGCGAAAGCACTGAGCGCAATGCACCCCGGCAACAGGAACAACAGCTTGTTGCGCAGCGAACCGAGCGCGATTTTCCAGATGATCGGTAATTCGCGATCCGCCGCAAAGCCGGTCACGTAGCGTGGCGTTACCGCGGTATCGTCGATCACGATCCCCGCCGCTTTCACGCTCGCCTTCCCTGCCGCCGCCGTCACATCGTCAATCGACGCCGCCGCAACTTTGGCAATCGCGGCCACATCGTCGAACAGCGCAAAGAGACCCGAAGCCACGATCCTATACTCCCGAAATCGCAGGCGGAATAACGCCGCCAAACCGCATCAATATCCCATAGCCGACCATTGCGACGCCGCTGCCGAACAGCCATCCGCCCAGCACATCACTTGGCCAGTGCACCCCCATCGCGATCCGCGACAAACCGATCAGCAGTGCCAGTACCACGGCCGCGCAAACCAACCCGCGCCCGCCAAGCAGCATCGCCGCGAGCAGCAGCACAAGCATCGCCCCGGCGGCATGGCCACTTGGATAACTCGGATCGGTCGGGCTCGTCAGCCACGTCGTCAGATGCGGCCTTGGCCGCGCATAGAGATGCTTGAGCCCGGTATAACCCAGCACGCCTGCGGTGACGACGAGCAGATACATGGCACCATAGGCCGTCGTCCGCCGCCCGATAATCACCGCAAAGGCAATAATGGCGACCACCGTTCGAACTGCAGGATCGCCGAGATGCGTCAGACCTTTCCACATGCCGATAACCCATCCGGGCGTCACGTCAGGCACCATCGCCCCCGCGCGCATCAGCCGGTCGTCAATCCCCGCCAGCAGACTGCGCTCGGCCAGCACCCCGACGAGCAGCGACATGGTTATGGCGAAGAGGCCGACCAGGGTCAGGTCCGTCAACGGACATCCTTCACGACAACACCGCCTTTGATCACGGCATCGACCTTTTCGAGCAGCCGGACATTGGCCGTCGGATCACCCGATACGGCAATGATGTCGGCATAGCGCCCCACCGCAATCGCGCCGACGTCGCCCGTCCGCCCCAGCGCCTGCGCGGCATTGGTCGTTGCCGCCTGAATTGCCTGCATCGGCGTCATGCCATAGTCGACCATGTACCGGAATTGCCCGCCCGCCGTGCCGTGCGGCATCACGCCCGCATCCGATCCGAACACCATTTTCACGCCCGCGCGGACGCTTTTGCGGAATCCGTCGCGCTGCGTCTGCGCAATCTCGCGGTCCTTGCGCAGATTATCCTCCAGCACTCCGTTCTTCGCGCCTTCGGCTTGGGTATAATCGGTGTTGAAAATATCCATCGAGAACCACACCGGCTGCGCCCGCGCCACCGCCAGTTTGATCCCTTCGTCATCGACCAGGCTGGCATGTTCGATGGTATCAATCCCCGCGCGGATCGCCGCCTTGATCCCCGCCGCGCCGTGCGCATGCGCCGCAACTTTCAGGCCCCATTGATGCGCCTCGTCCGTAATCGCGCGCATTTCGGTCTCGGAAAGCTGCTGCTGCCCCGGCTCGGTATTGCGGCTGAAAACACCGCCGGTCGCGCAGATCTTGATCACTTCGGCACCATATTTGCGCTGCTCACGGACGCGCTGGCGCAATTGCTGCTCGCCATCGCCCACCGCCGATCCTTTGCGCGCAAATGACGGCGGAAAATATGTCTCGTCGCAATGCCCGCCCGTCGCGCCGATGGCACTCGCTGCAGGAACGATGCGCGGACCCACTGCATAGCCTTCGGCAATCGCCTGTTTCAAACCGACATCATTGTAATTCGCCGACCCGACATTGCGCACGGTCGTGAACCCCGCCTCCAGCATTTCGCGCGCATTCTTGACGCCCGCCGCCATCCAGAAACTGTCGGTGTATTCGAGGCTGCGATAGCCGCCAATCTCGGCCAACGAATCCAGATGGACATGCATGTCGATCAGACCGGGCAGCAAAGTGCGGTCGCCCAGATTGATGATCTTTGCATCCGCCGACATCCGGACCGTGCGCGCGTCGGCGATGCCGGTGATGCGGCCATCGGTCACAGTGATCATCGGGTTCGGCACGATCCGCCCGTTTTCGACGTCGATCATGCGGGCAGCGGTGATGTGGACCGTCTCGGCGGCGGCTGGAATGGCGGCGAGCAATGCAAACGCAGTCAGAATATGGCGCATAAAGTCCCCTTTGGTTGCGCGGACAATAGCGGCACTGGGAGCACGCGAAACCCTAGAAATGCACCGCCCGCCCATAGGCTACGACGCGCCTCAACCAGCATTCCTGTCAATTTCGATCATGCCCACAATGATCGGCGGATTCGGGTTTTCAGTATCGCGAACGGCGGTTTTTCGGTCTTCGACCACAGTGTCTGCGCCGTTCCAGTCGGTTTCACCATCCGAAAATGCAATTTTATAGGTGCCGGGCGGCAGATGCTTAATTTTATAACGTCCATACCTGTTCGATTTGGCGCTATGCCGTATGCCGTCGGGGCCCGTTGCCGTCACGAGAATGCTCGGCCAGGAATAATCAACCTTGCCGGCAATAGTACCTTCGAGTCCGCGCTTGCCGGCATAGGCCGGTGTGCACATGGCCATCAAACTGACCGAAGCGCCCACCGTGGCAACGATCCGACGGGCTTTGCGCATGGGGTCGTTTTGCAATGCAATCGCGCCGCCTGTGCCCAGTCTGGCTCGAACGCAAACCGCCTCGCCGGATCGTATCAGGGCGTCAACTTCGTCAAAACTATAGCTTGCAAGATCGTGGATGGTCTTAGCGCATTCGCCGCAAAACCGGTTGCGCCCTTGGGGAGTCATTTCGTCCCAATTCTCGCTGCATGGTTTTGGAAAATAGACTCTAATCTCCTCCACAACGTCCTCCATCGCCCAGAAAAAGCTAAAAATGCACCGCCCGCCCATAAGCGCCCAACACCGACTCGTGCATCATCTCGCTCAGGGTCGGATGCGCGAAGACGGTTTCCATCAAGTCCGCCTCGGTTGTTTCAAGCTGCCGCGCGATCACATAGCCCTGAATCAGTTCGGTGACTTCGGCCCCCACCATATGCGCGCCGAGCAGCTCACCGGTCGTCGCGTCGAACACGGTTTTGACGAACCCTTCGGCTTCGCCCAGCGCGATTGCCTTGCCGTTGCCGATGAAGGGGAATTTGCCGACTTTTACCTGATGTCCGCCCTCGCGCGCTTTGGCTTCAGTCAGGCCGACTGATGCCACCTGCGGGCGCGAATAAGTGCAGCCCGGAATATTCCACGTCTTGAATTCATGCGGACTGAGGCCCGCAATTTTCTCGACGCAGACCATGCCCTCATGGCTCGCCTTGTGCGCCAGCCACGGCGGGCCGGTGACATCGCCAATCGCGAACACGCCCGGCACATTGGTCGCGGCATAGCCATCGACAATGATATGCCCGCGCTCGGTCTTCACGCCCAGCGCTTCGAGGCCAATGTCCTCGGTATTGGGCACGATTCCGATGGCGACAATCGCGTGGCTGAAGGTTTCGGAGACGATCTTGCCGTCGGGCATTTTCAGCTCCGCCGTAACCCCGTCCGCGCCCGCATCGAGCTTCTGCACGCCGGTCGATGTGTGCAATTTCATCCCCTGCCGCGCGAGTGCCTTGGCCATGAACTCGCTGACTTCGGCATCCTCAACCGGCAGGACGCGGTCGAGCATTTCGACGATGGTCACTTGCGCCCCCATGTCCGAATAGAAGCTGGCAAACTCGACCCCAATCGCACCCGATCCGATGACAAGCAATTTCGTCGGCATTTCGGGCGGCACCATCGCGTGGCGATAGGTCCAGATGCGTTTCCCGTCGGCCTTGGCAAAAGGCAAATCGCGCGCACGGGCACCCGTCGCGATGATGATGTTCTTGGCTTCCAATTCGCGCACCGTGTCGCCGGTCGTGACCGACAGTTTCCCCGCCGCAGTGAGTTTTCCGACGCCCTCGACCACCGTCACCTTGTTCTTCTTCATCAACCCCTTGACGCCGGCATTCAGCTGCCCCGCGACCTTGCGGCTGCGCTCGGTCACTTTGGCCAGGTCGAACGACACATCCTTGGCCGACAGCCCGTACGCATCGGCATGCGTCATATAATGATAAATCTCCGACGTCCGCAGCAACGCCTTGGTCGGGATGCACCCCCAATTGAGACAAATCCCCCCCAGCCGCTCGCGCTCGACGATGGCGACCTTGAGGCCAAGCTGCGAAGCCCGGATCGCGGCGACATAGCCACCGGGCCCGGAACCGAGGATGATGAGGTCGTATTGGTCAGACAATTTTGTTCTCCAGCATCCCATGGCCTTGAAAGCGAGAATGATCACGAAGCAAGTTCACCAGTGCCTTCGGTTCGATAGCGCGGAAGTCAATCTCTGCTTGCATCATTAAGGATTCACGCCCGACCCATTTGCCAACATCTTCTTCACGCCCGTAAATGATCGCAGCACTTTTGGACAAAGTGTCTATCGATACATGGGACATGTGCTCCCATTTTATAGTTGGCTGGTTGCCGACGAATAAAGTCAGCCCTTTGTCGTCTATCCGTGCGCCGGGATCATTTCGGTATGCAGAACATTTCCGATAGAACTTTATGTTTTGAAACAGCACAACGGCGCAACCTCCGACTACGCCAACGAGCAACAACCGAGCGCCGCGACTCTTGAAGTCAGTGACTACAAACCACAACGCACCAATTGCTCCAATCACGAGCAGAGTTCCTAAAAAACCCCACCCTGGAAAAGGTTCGGCGGGAGCCGTCGGTCGAGAGCGAGGTATGTCTATTACCATCGCATCCACTCAAGCCACCAACCCCAACGGCATCTCGCATAGCCGCTTGAACGCCACCATCATGCTAAGCCCAAAATCGGATGTTGCGGGTCGTCCACGTCGGCACACCCGTTCCGAAAAAATCTCGATCATCGGTCCAAATCGCTCCCTTGTGTTCGATAGCTGCCGCAAGAATCGGCCAGTCCTTCGTGTTTTTATAATGTATCCGCGCTTTGGCTGCGGACTCCTGCGCGCGATATGTCGGTGTCTGATATGTCTCCATTGCCGAAACGACGGCGTCAACTTGCTCGTCGGCGTCCTGCTCGCTCAACGCAAAACGATGATGCAAAACGCGCTTTGCCTCGCGGGCCTGAGCATCGGTCGTGGCGAGAATAGCGCCCTTTGCCAATAGCTCATCGACGTTGAACGCAGCTTTCCCGACGACGCATCGCAACAGGATGTTAGCATCAACGAAAAGTGGGTTCGGCAAACAATTCCCCCTCGTCGTCCATGCCCTCGCGCAGCAGGCGGTCTTCCCAGTCGGGCGTTTCTTCCTGCCAACGACGGAGGAACGCAATGCGATCCTCTAGCCAACGCGATCGATCAGCGGTCGGCTTGATGATGGTGGCGGGCGTGAACTCTCCCATGACGCGCCCATTCTTGGTCACGACAACATGTTGGTTGCCATTGACGACCTCGCTCAATCTTCCCTTGAGTTCGCGAACACCGATCTGCATATCAACTCTCCGTAGCCACAATTGTGGCTACAGTCGTGCGAATTGTCAAGCCACCAACCCCAACGGCTGCTCGCACAGCCGCTTGAACGCCGCCATCAGCTTCGCCCCATCCGAGCCATCAATCGCGCGGTGATCGAACGATCCCGTCGCGCTCATCACCGTCGCCATCGCCAGCGCGCCGTCGACAACATAAGGCCGCGCCTCGCCCGCGCCGATGGCCATGATCATCGCTTGCGGCGGGTTGATGACGGCTTCGAACTGCTTGATGCCGAACATGCCCATGTTCGACAGGCTGGCGGTGCCGCCCTGAAACTCGTGCGGTTGCAGCTTGCCGGCCTTCGCCTTGTCGGCAAGCGATTTCATTTCGGTCGAGATCGCGCTCATCGACTTGTTCGCCGCGTCGGCCACGATCGGCGTGATCAGCCCGCCGTCGATCGACACCGCGACCGAAATGTCGGCGCGCGTATATTGGATCAGCGTATCCCCCGCGAACGACACGTTACACGCAGGCACTTCGATCAGCGCGGCACCCAGCGCCTTGATCAGCATGTCGTTGACGCTCAGCTTGATGCCGCGCGGCTCCAATGCCTTGTTCAATTCGCCGCGCAGTTTGAGGAGCGCATCGAGGCGGATGTCCACCGTCAGGTAAATATGCGGCACCTGCTGCTTCGACTCGGTCAGCCGCCGCGCAATCGTCTTGCGCATGTTACTGAGTTTGACGACGTCGTGCGGTATATCCGCCGAGATCGGTGCGCTTTGTGGCGCTGCAACGGGCACTGGCGCTGCCGCCACTGCTTTCGGCGCAGGCGCAGCACCCCCCGCCGCGCCCTCAATATCCGCTTTCACAATCCGCCCGCCCGGACCAGTGCCCGTGATCGTGGAGAGTTCCACACCCTTCTGCTCGGCAAGACGTCTGGCAAGTGGCGAGACGGCAATGCGGTCGCCCGCTGGTTTATCCAAAGCTTCCGTTCGCCCTGAGCTTGTCGAAGGGCTGTCCTTCTTCGGCTCGGCGGCAGGCAAAGGCAGGACTTCGACAGGCTCAGCCCGAACGGTTTCTGGTTTTGAAGCGGGCTTAGCCACCTCCCCATCCCCCGAAATCAACGCGATCACGGTGCCGACTTTCACCCCGTCCGTCCCCTCGGCAACCAGTATTTCCGACACGGTCCCCTCATCCACCGCCTCGAATTCCATCGTCGCCTTATCGGTTTCGATCTCGGCCAGCAGGTCACCCGATTTCACGACATCGCCGACCTTGACCATCCATTTGGCCAGCGTCCCCTCCTCCATCGTCGGAGAAAGCGCGGGCATTTTGAGTTCGATGGCCATAAGTCGATGATCCCCGTCGGTTGCCGTAGCGTTCTGCCGCTCCAATCGGACAGGCGGGCGATCCGGTCAAGCGGGGGGCTTGCAGAAATCGTGAGCGCGGCGCAGCCTATGCGCAAAGCAGGGGACGCCACAGAACATGCGCACATATCTCGTCGTCATCGACGAAACCGAAGAAGCGGGCGTCGCGCTCCGTTTCGCCACGCGCCGCGCCGCGAAAACCGGCGGAACGGTGCAGATTCTCGCGATTGTCGAGCCGGTCGAATTCGTTGCGTTCGGCGGGGTTCAAGCAACAATGGAAGACGAAGCGCGCGAACATGCCGAAGAAATCGTCCACAGCGCTGCGGGGGCAATCGTCGAGGAAACCGGCGTGCACCCTTCGATAATGGTGCGCACGGGCAAACCGATTCCGATGATTCGCGAGGTGCTGGCCGAAGACCCGAATATCGCCGCGCTCGTGCTCGGTGCTGCATCCATCGGCGCGCCGGGGCCGCTGGTCACTCATTTCGCCGGCGTCGAAGCGGGCAGCCTCCCCTGCCCCGTGATGATCGTGCCGGGGGGTCTGGACAATGAAGCACTGGATCGGGTGAGTTAAACTGATGGGAAATAGCCGAATAGCACTGGTAATTGCAGTCTTGTCGCTGGCGTCGTCCGCACATGCGCAAAATGTGACGAAGCCACCCGAACGCGTTATTACATCATATGACGAATATCGGCGCTCGGTCTCCCCGAGCTCTACCGCACTTCGTCGAACGGTCGACAAACTTGTCAGCTTCGGCACGCGCCATACCTTGTCATCAGCAACCGATCCAAAACGCGGCATTGGCGCGGCGCGCAACTGGGTCGCAGATGAATTCACCAAGCTCGGCTTGACGGTGGAGCGACCCAGCAAACGCTTCGACGGCCCGCGCGCGCCGAACGGCGTAATCGTCGAAAATGTTCTCGGCATCCAGCGCGGCACTGGTAACCCCAATCACATCGTGATTGTCGCGGGCCACATTGACAGCCGCGTTTCCGATCCGATGGACTTCACCAGTGAAGCCCCCGGCGCGAACGACGATGCCTCGGGCGTCGCGCTCGTGCTCGAAGCCGCGCGTCTCCTGTCGAAGGAAAAGTTCAGCGCCACAATCATTTACGCGGCGCTGTCGGGCGAGGAACAGGGATTGTGGGGCGGCAAATTGCTCGCCGAAACCGCTAAGACACGCGGATGGCGCGTGGCCGCGATGCTTAACAATGACATTGTCGGCAATACCATCGGGCAGGATGGACGTCGAGTTTCGGACCGTGTCCGTGTCTTCAGCGAAGGCATCGGCGCGGCCGAGGACGCGGCGGCCCTCAAATGGCGGCGCGCGAGCGGTGGCGAAGACGACAGCCCATCGCGTGCGCTTGCCAAGGCTGTGGACCAGCTTGCGAATGCCACGCCCGACATTGGCCTCGACGTCTTTCCCGTCCGCCGTCCCGACCGCTTCGGACGCGGCGGAGACCACACCCCGATGCTCGAGGCGGGCTTTCCCGCCGTGCGTTTCACCGTCGGCGTCGAAAACTACGACGCCCAGCATCAGGATTTGCGCACCGAGTCCGGCAAAATCTACGGCGACACCACCGGCCGTATGGACTTCCCCTATCTGTCGCGTGTGACCGCGCTCAACATCGCAATGCTGCGCCAGCTTGCTGCCGCGCCCGAAGCGCCCGCCAGCGCGGTTGCCGGCGGCGCCGTCTCGACAAACATGACCGTTAAATGGACCGCGGTTGCGGGCGCGGCGGGCTATCGCATCCGCTACCGCCGCGCCGATCAGCCGATGTGGGAAAAATCACTCGATGTGGCGGCCACGGCGACCGACGCGACCCTGCCGGGTATTATTGTGGACGATACATTTGCGGGGGTTTCAGCTTTGGCCAAGGACGGCTCAGAGAGTCTGGTGACATTTGCAGGTTTGCCACTGCCGAAGCCATAAAACGCACTAAGGATACTCAAAACCGTCACCCCGTGCTTGACACGGGGTTGGGCTACCTGACGCGTTTGAGAGACAGAAAAGCCAAGCCCCGTGTCAAGCACGGGGTGACGAAAAATCAATACGTCTTGGTATGCAGTTTCGTGCGAACCCGCGTCTTGCCGTCCGCAACCGGCGCTTCTTCACGAACACGGATTTTGGTCGGTGCCGCAGCACGCGTCACATATTTGGTGCGCACCGGCGCATAGACATTTTCATAGGTCACGACTTGGCGCGGGACCATGTAACCGCCGCCGCCATGATAGGTCACGGTCGTGGTCGTCACACTATCGCCACCGCCACAGTTGCACGCCTGATAACTCCACGCCTGCTGCTGCGGATAACCACCCCAATGCGATCCGCCCCAGCTTCCGCCGCGACCCCCTTCCCAACGCCCGCCATCATGCGCGCGGTCATCATAACGCGGGCCACGACGCTTGCCCTTGTTGATCGCAAGCTCGACACCAAGCCCGACCAACGCACCAACGCCGCCACCGATGAGCGATCCTGCCAGACGGCTGCCCGCCCCCGCGATAACATTGCCCGCCACCGCGCCAACCGCTGCCCCTGCAACGCCGCCGACAATCCCGTCGGTATCACGGCCACGATAGCGGCCACCACCACGTCCACCGCGATCATAATCACCCGCGACATCATAAACGCGGCCCCACTGGTCGGTCAGGACCATGTCATTATAATAGCGTGACCAGCCAAAGCCCGAGGCGGGACGATCAAGGCCATGCTCGCGATAATCGACCGCATGTTCCACCGACATCCAGGTGCGCGGCAATTGAAAACCATAGGACGGGCGCTGGTAATCCAGACGACGGCTGGCTTGCTGCATCATTATCGGTGCTGGCGGCGGCGGCGCTGGCATTGCGCCACGCTGATCCGGATTGCCCGGTGCCGAAACGGGCGGCACAACCGGAGCGCCAACGCCCGAGTCGATTTCAGCCAAAGCAGGCTGCGAAACCATCAGTGCGGCAAGCGCAACACCAGAGATTGCAAGGCTTCGCATAGTAAATACTCCCCGATACGCTTCCATCGACAAGCGCGATCAAACGCGCTGTTTCTAGGGGGTTTTTAGCATTACTATGGCGTTAAGACTAGGTTCGATGGTTAATAGCCCGTCCCAATATGGAACCCATCAATTCGGCCAGCGCCTCGCTCCCCGCCACGTCCTCGACATCGAACCGTGCAGGTGTCGGGCTATCGAGATCGATCACGCCAATAACCCGACCTTCGTACACTAATGGCACCACCAGTTCGGCGCGTGAATCGGCATCGCAAGCAATATGCCCCGCGAACGCATGGACATCCGCCACCAGCTGCGTCTTGCCCGTCGTCGCCGCGACCCCGCATACACCCTTGCCCAGCGCAATCCGGATGCACGCCGCCTTCCCCTGAAACGGCCCGAGCACAAGCTCACCCGCCACCATCCGGTAAAATCCCGCCCAGTTGAGATCGGGCAGCCCGTGAAACAGAATCGCGGCGACATTGGCCATGTTGGCAACCGGATCGCTTTCGCCCGCTGTCACGGCCTTCGCGGCGGACAAGATATCGGCCCACATTTCGGTCTTGGTTGTCGCACCGGATTTGAAGTCAAACATCTAGAAAATTCCGTTTGGGCTGAGCTTGTCGAAGCCTTGCCCTTCTTTTGGGCCGTTGCAAAGTGAAGGACAGCCCTTCGACAAGCTCAGGACGAACGGGTGGGGTTAATCGAGATTCACTCGACCCCGCCCCTTTTTTACATCTGACCGCACGGCCTTCCCCACCATCCGCTTTTCGCGCGCTGATTTGCTCGGCCGCGTTTTCACCCGCCGCACGGGGGCCACATGGGCCTTGCCCACCAGTTCCGCCAGCCGCGCACGCGCTTCCTCGCGGTTCGCCTCACGGCTGCGATATTCGCGCGCGGTAATCACGATCTCGCCGTCATTCGTCCAGCGCGACCCTGCCAGCGCTTTGAGCCGCGCATAAACCGCCGGGGCCAACCCCAGCGCATAGACATCAAGCCGCATCTGCACCGCCGTCGCGACCTTGTTGACATTCTGCCCGCCCGGCCCCGTTCCGGCCAGAAACCGCTCTTCAAGTGCGTCTTCGGGGATCGGCGACCACTCAGCCGATGGCATGTCGCGCCCAGTCGGGGAAATGGGCCGGGAGCGGCGCGGTTGCCTTCGCCGGTTCCTTGCCCTCGCGCGGCACCGCCAATGTCTCGGCGTGGAGCAGCATGTGCGGCCCCTTCATCCCGTAAACCGGATCACCCGCAATCGCGATGCCGATCCCGCTCGCCGCATGCACCCTTAACTGATGCGTCCGCCCCGTCTCCGGCCGGAACCGGACCAGCGCCTTGCCATCGCCAAAGGTCACGGTTTCCCAATGCGTCACCGCGCGCTGCCCCTTGGGCTCGGGGATCATCCGCCACCCCGTCTCACGCGTGCTGACTTTGTTGAGCGCCATGTCGATCGTCCCGCCGGGCGCCGTCGGCACGCCCGCCAGCACCGCGAGATACGTTTTCACCACCGTCCCCGCTTCGAATGCCTGCGAGAACCGCTTCTGCGCTTTCGGATTGCGCGCCAGCAACAGGCACCCCGACGTGTCGCGATCCAGCCGGTGCACAATCGACGGATGCCGCTCAAACCCGAAGCGCAGCGAGTCCAGATGGTTCATCACACTCAACGACCCGTCGCGCGGCGCGTCGACCGCCAGCCCCGCCGGCTTGTCGAGAATCATGGCTTCGGCATCGATAAACAGAACACAGTCGGCAAGCAGCATGACCGCGCTATAGGCGAGAGCGCTAAACCGCGTCCACCATCACGATTTCGCTATCGGTTAGCGCGGTAATCGTCACCGTCCCGCCATCCAGCGCAACCCCGTCGCGCGCCTGTGCAACCATGCCGCCCACCTCGATCCGACCGAGCGCCGGCACCAGATAAGCATGCCGCCCCGCGCCAACCTCGTAAGTCAGGCTCTCGCCCGCCTTCAGCACCGCGCCATATATCCGCGCATCGGTCCGTATCTCGAGCACGTCCACCTCGCCAAAGCCACTTGCCAGCAATTGCCATGCCGCCGTCCGGTCGCCTTTCGGAAACGGTTTCATGTCCCATCGCGGCGCACCACCCGCCGCGCGCGGCTCGATCCAGATCTGGAACAAGGTCGTCGCTTCGTCCTCACGGTTATATTCGGCGTGCTGAACACCTGTCCCCGCACTCATCACCTGCACATCGCCAGCACCAGTCCGCCCCTTGTTGCCCAGCGAATCCTCATGCGTGATCGCCCCAGACCGCACATAAGTAATGATTTCCATGTCGGCGTGCCCGTGCGCCGGAAAGCCCGACTGCGCGGCGATAACATCATCATTCCACACGCGGATGCTCCCCCACCCCATCCGCGCGGGGTCGTAATAGTTCGCAAACGAGAAATGATGATGCGCATCCAGCCAGCCATGATTGGCCGCACCCAGCGAAGCAAAAGGTCGAACTTCGGTCATGTCGATAGTCCACATCGGCGGGGTGTTGCCGCCGGAATTGTCACAAATGTGGGGCGGGCAAAGGCAGGTTCAAGGGGGCTGTCCTACACAAACCAGATAGGTTATTTTGTTATTTTCCCAAAGGAGCCAGCCATGCAAAACCTCGTCCCCGTTGCCCGCGAAGACCGCGCCCCCCTCCCCGATTTCGATGCCGTCCCGCGCAAAGTCCGGCACGACGGCTGGACACCCGAGCGCCAGCGCGCTTTCATTGAAGCGCTTGCTGATACCGGCAGCGTCAGCCGCGCCGCCGCGCAGGTCAACATGTCCCCCGAAGGCGCTTATTATCTCCGTCGTCAGCGCGGGGCCGAAGGATTCCGCCGCGCATGGGAAGCCGCGCTCGATTTCGGCGTCCAGCGCCTCAAAGACATTGCCTTCGAACGCGCTATTGAAGGGCAACTCGTCCCCGTTTTCGTCGCAGGCAAGCTCATGGGTTTCCGCCGCAAAAAGAACGACCGCCTCCTCATGTTCTGCCTCCGCATGAACGCCCGCAGCGAGGATGGGCAGCGGTTGAGCGCCAGCTATTTCCAACCCTCTCCCACAAGGGGAGTTTCAGGTCGTTCGTCCCCCGGACGAACTGAAGATAGCTGGGAGCTATCTTCACCTGAAACTGGCGACTCGCGGAACGCGAGCGGGGAGAGGGGTGCGCCAATGAGCATCACCCACGCCGTCGCAACCCGCGCCGAGAAAGACGACGACAACGCGGCGCTCATTCAAGGCTTTGACCCCGTCGAAATGACTCTCCCCGAAATCGAAGCAATGCAGGCCATGCTGACCCAAGCCGCCGCCCGCCATATCGCGACCGCCCCCGCCGACGACTTGAGCGCTTCCTTCCTGTCGCTCGGCCCCAATTCAGACCCCTATATCGGCGACCTCGAAGACGAACTCGGCCCCGACGACCCCGATTTCATCCCCTATCGCGAAGGCGAGCCCGACTGGCAGAGTCTAGCGGATGAGCCCGTCGATAAGACTGCCCGACAAGCCGAAATCGACGCCGCCGTGGCCAGCGTGCTGGCGGCGAAGGAAAAAGCAAAATCGATCCCAGCCCCGTCGCCCCGTGCTTGACACGGGGCTTGGCTAACCTTCGTCCGCTTCCGACAACACTCCAGTCGTTCGTTCACCGGGACCAGCTCGCGATAAGCAGACATCCCGGTTGGCGGTCAGGTCCGGTGCGCGTTTTCGCACAAGCTGCGGTCAGCGAGAGCCTCGATCACGCGACAATCCATTGACACACCTCCTGCACAGGCCGCTTCGATACGGCGGAGTTCACCGCGAAGCTTTGTCAAGCTCTTGATCTTTTCGTCGATAGCGGTGCGCTGTACCTCAGCAATCCGGTGGACTTCAGCGCAAGGTTCTTCGGGGCGGTCGTTCATCTCCAACAGTGCGCGAATGTCCTCGATTGAAAAACCCAGTGACCGGGCATGCCGGATGAAGCTTAGACGACGTAGGTCGCGGTTGCTGTAGGTGCGTCGGCCCGAATCTGTTCGTGGCGCAATGCCTAGCAGTCCGATCTGCTCGTAGAAACGGATTGTGGGCACCTTCGTATTTGTCAGCTTCGACACTTCGCCGATCATCATATCCAATCTCCGAAATAAGTGCTTGATCCTCTAGTTACTAGAGCATGTATGGACCTTGCAAGCAATATGGAGACTCGCGATGATCATGGCCCTGCTGACTTATTACACTCTTGTTCTGGCATCTGCCTTCGTCTGGCCAACATGGCGACTTTGGCGGCGTGAGCGCATCAACGCCCTAGTTTTACCGCGCGATGATACAGCCGAAGGCGTCATCGGTATCTGGTTCAAGGGATTGATTGCATCGGTTGCCGCCGTTCTTGCTTTGATCGCTCTTGGCATGTCGCCGCAGCGCCTTGGCGAGCTTGCATGGCTGAATTCAGTGCCTGCGGACGGAGTTGGCTGGGCCCTTCTCATGGTCTCGCTTTTCATCATCACAATTGCGCAAGCGAATATGGGCCGTGCCTGGCGAATCGGCATCGATCATACGAGCACGCCGATACTCGCGCGTGAAGGATTGTTCCGCTGGTCACGCAACCCGATCTTCCTCGGATTGCGGCTCAATCTGCTTGGCCTTTTTCTAATCCTGCCCAATGCCGCGACGCTAGTAATCTGGCTGGTAGGTGAAGCCCTGATGCAAGTTCAGGTCCGGCTTGAGGAAGAGCATTTGGCTCGGACGTTCGGAGATACATATGCCGATTATCAAGAGTCCGTCCGGCGATGGGTTTGAACATCGTCAAAAAGTTTTGCCGGTTTTCGCTACAGCAAACGTCCGCTTTCGCCATTGCGTCGCCAAAACCCGCCGTTCCGCTCCCCCCAACAAACCGGCCGTAACACTACCCCTCATCCCCCATCCGCAGCGCCGCGATGAACGCTTCCTGCGGGATGCTCACATTCCCATATTCGCGCATCCGTGCTTTGCCCTTTTTCTGCTTTTCGAGCAGTTTTTTCTTGCGGCTCGCGTCGCCGCCATAGCATTTCGCGGTCACATCCTTGCGCATCGCGGCAATCGTCTCGCGCGCGATCACTTTGCCGCCGATTGCCGCCTGCACCGGGATTTTGAAAAGGTGGCGCGGGATCAGGTCTTTCAGGCGTTCGACCATACCGCGCCCGCGCGTCTCCGCCGTGCCGCGGTGGACGATCATCGACAGCGCATCGACCGGCTCCTCGTTCACAAGAATGCTCATCTTCACTAGGTCGCCCAGCCGATGGCCGATCTGGTGATAATCGAAGCTGGCATAGCCTTTCGACAGCGATTTCAGCCGGTCATAGAAATCGAACACGACTTCGTTGAGCGGCAATTCATATGTCACCTGCGCCCGGCCGCCGACATAGGTCAGGTTCTTCTGGATGCCGCGCCGGTCCTGACACAGCTTCAATATGCTGCCGAGATACTCGTCGGGCACATAGATCGTCGCTTCGATCCACGGCTCCTCGATGCTTTCGATCCGGCTCGGGTCGGGCATGTCGGACGGGTTATGCAGATGAAGCACTTTCACACCCGCCGGGTCGGCATGCTGCAAATGGATTTCATAGACCACCGACGGCGCGGTCGTGATCAGGTCGAGATCATATTCGCGCGTCAGGCGCTCCTGAATAATCTCCAGGTGTAGCAATCCCAGAAATCCGCAACGAAAGCCGAAGCCGAGCGCCGCGCTTGATTCGGTTTCGAACGAGAATGACGCATCGTTGAGCCGCAGCTTGCTGATGCTTTCCCGCAGCTTTTCAAAATCATTTGCATCGACCGGAAACAGCCCGCAGAACACCACCGGCTGAACTTCCTTGAAACCGGGCAGCGCTTCGGCGGCGGGCTTCTTCGCATCCGTGATCGTGTCGCCGACCCGCGTCTGCGCGACTTCCTTGATCTGCGCGGTGATGAACCCGATTTCGCCGGCCGCGATTTCGCTCAGGATTTCCATCTTGGGCCGCATGCAGCCGACGCGGTCGACGAGATGCTTGGTCCCCGCTGCCATGAAGGTGATTTCCTGCCCCTTGCGGATCACGCCATCAATGACCCGGATCAGGATGACGACGCCCAGATAGGGGTCATACCAGCTGTCGACGAGCATGGCCTTCAGCGGTGCGTCGCGGTCGCCCTTTGGCGGCGGGATGCGCTCGATCACGGCGTCGAGTACCGCCTCGATTCCGATCCCCGATTTGGCGCTGGTCAGGATCGCGTTCGAGGCATCAAGCCCGATAATGTCCTCGATTTCCTTGCGCACCATGTCGGGCTCGGCGGCGGGCAAGTCGATCTTGTTGATGACCGGCACGATCTCATGATCATATTCAATGGACTGATAGACATTGGCGAGCGTCTGCGCCTCTACCCCTTGCGCCGCATCCACGACCAGCAAGGCACCTTCGCACGCCGCAAGCGACCGCGATACTTCATAGGCAAAGTCGACATGCCCCGGCGTGTCCATCAGGTTGAGCTCATAGCCCTTCCAGTCAAGCCGCACCGTCTGCGCCTTGATCGTGATCCCGCGCTCTTTCTCGATGTCCATGTTATCAAGCACTTGCGCCGACATTTCACGCGCCGTCAGCCCGCCTGTCGTCTGGATCAGCCGGTCCGCAAGGGTCGATTTGCCATGGTCGATATGGGCGATAATGGAAAAGTTACGAATTTTGTCGAGAGGTGTCATCAGAACGCCACTAGCGGAGCAACAAGCGCACTGCTAGATGGTCTAAAGACGGGGTCGCAACCGTTGTTACGCGCAGACCCATATCCGGCGCGCGTGCACTTTTAGGGGAGTTCACATGCGTCAGTTCATTTCCATCGCGGCAGCCGCTGCGCTTTTCACCACGCCCGCGTTCGCGCAGGTCGATCGTAAAGCATCGTCTGGCAAACAGGCGCAAACCAAAGGCGAAGCGCAAATCCCGCGTTGCGCCAAACGCATCGGCACTGTCGCCATTGTTGAGCCGGACACGCAGTGGTGGCGCGACTATAACCTCGGCAGCCCCGAGAACATCCTCAAGGTCTTCGTCCAGCAGTCGGGCTGCTTCGGCCTCGTCAACCGTGGTCGCGCAATGCAGAGCCGCGCGATGGAGCGGGCGATGGCCGATGACGGCGAACTGCAGCGCGGTTCCAACTTGGGCAAGGGTCAGGTCAAGACCGCTGACTATTATCTCGAACCCAACATCGTCACCGCGAACCGCAATTCGGGCGGCGGCGGCGCGGGGGCAGCACTTGGCGCGCTCGGCGGGATGTTCGGCGGCATCGGTCGTCTCGCGGGCGCAGTCGCAGGCGGCATCAACGTGAAGAAGGGCGAGGCGAACGTCACGCTCTCGATCGTCAATGCCCGCACGACTGAAGAAGAAGCCCTTACACAAGGCTATGCCCGCAAAACCGATACCAGCTTTGGCGCTGGTGGCGGGTTGTTCGGCGCAGGCGGCGGCTTTGGTGGTGCTGCGGGTGGCGGCTATCAGGATACCGCGCTCGGTCAGATCATCGTGCTCGCCTATCTCGATGCCTACACCAAGCTGGTCACCGAACTTGGCGGCCTGCCTTCCAATGCAGCGGCAGCGGCACCGCAGGCAACGACCAACAACCGCTAAAGATGCGCGGCGGCAGTCATTTGTGATCGCCGCCGCGTCCTCAACGCCGCGCCTGCACAAGCGAAGCCTGCAAGCATGAACGCCCAGCTTGCGGGTTCGGGCACTGCGCCTGCGAGCGGCTCGTATGTGTAAGTGATCTTGTAGCTTGTCGCCTTGCTGAGCACGACGGGCGGACCCGCGAGATTGCCGGCGGACAAAATGATCTCGAACGGCGGATCAACCTGTGGCGTCGCGAGGATCGTGCTGCCTGCAAAGATGCCGAGCGTGAAAAGGCTAAGGTCAAATGCCGACGTGCGCGTTTGCGTGACCCCACCCGACAGGCTAATATTTGCCGGACCATTGCCGACTAGGACAGTTCCGGCACCTTGCGCCGACCCTGTAAAGTCAAAGAACAGCGGGCCGATGTAGACGCTGTAAAACCCTCTTGCAGTGTAAGACACGAGCGTCGGCGTGGTCAGATCCGTGGTGATGCTGACAATTTCTGTGCCAGTGAATTCGCCCGTCACTGATTGCAGTGTGCCGAGTGCGGGATCGAACTTGTCGATTGCCTGCGATCCCGGCTGGACCCCGTAATCGTAAACAAGCGTCGCGGCATGGGCCGTTGAACCAAATGCGACAGCGCCAAGTAAAAATACGAATGGACGATGCATGGGGAAGCTCCTTCATGAATGAGGCGCGACCGACTTTATCGTTACTATGCGGTTACCATAAATTGGCAGTCCGTTAAAAGGACCAAAGTTCCGGGAACGCTCCGACAATCGCGTTTATGGCTCCCTTCGTCCGCGCCTCGCCATCTCCCGTCACAAGCGTCCAGCGAACACCACGGGCGACCAGTTCATCACGACATCGCGCGAAGAAATCGAAGCGCACCATGGCGTCACCAAAAATCCGAGTGCCGTCGTCGACCCAAGGCAAATCAATATCCAGCAGCAGATAGAGGTCAGCCGTCGCGTCGAATTCGGCGAACCACGGATCGCGGTGGCCCAGCATCATATCCGACCATATCGCTGTCATGAGCGGATCGGTATCGAGGATGAGCAACCGGTTGGCCAAGTTCGCTGCCGACTCGGCCATCGTCTGCTGAACTCGCGCGATCGTTAAGAGGTCATCGTTGTCGAGATCAGTGCCGTGCTGCTCGCAGTAGGCGCGGCCATATTCGGGTACGAAAATCGTATTGAAATACGCAGCCAACGCCGCCGCCAGAACCGATTTGCCGACGCTTTCCGGCCCATGCAGACAAACCGTCCTCATGTCGCCGCCAGCGTCCGTCGCCATTCGATGAGGCCATAGGTCGCCATGACAAGGAAAACGCCATAGAGACCCGCCGTCAGCCAGAGTCCTTTCACCGCAAACAAGCCGATGGCGAGGATATCAACGACGATCCACCACGCCCAATTTTCGATCAGCCGCCGCGTCATCATGATTTGTGCGGCCACACTGAGCATTGCAATGGCGCCGTCCCAGTAGGGAAAGGTGGCGTCGGTCAGCTGCACCATCATCGTACCCCACAAGCCGATGGCGATGATCGAGGCCGCGACCGCAGTGATCCGCGCTGGGGTTTGCATACGGTCGACGGCAACCAGCCCGTCATCGCCCTGCTTTCCCGCCCACGCGATCCAGCCATAAAATTGCACGATCAGGAAAAAGACCTGCAATCCAGCGTCGCTATAAAGCTTCAGCCCCCAGAATATGTGCGCATAGAGAATCACCATCACGATGCCGAATGGGTAGTTCCAGATGCTGCGCCGGATAATGAGCGTGATGTTCACCAGCCCGAGAGCAACAGCGATGGCTTCGATGGGGTCCATATTTTCAGCCGCATAGCGCGCCGTTCGGCTCTTGCCAGCCCCCGCCAAGCCGTTAGCATGCGACAAACGAAAAAGGGGATGCGATGCGCCATATCGCAATCGTCGGCTCGGGGCCGGCGGGATATTATACGGCCGAAGCAGTGCAAAAGGCATTCGGCGACGATGTCCGCGTCGATATTGTCGACCGCTTGCCTGTTCCTTATGGCCTGATCCGTTCTGGCGTGGCGCCCGACCATCAGTCGATCAAAGCGGTTTATCGCCGTTATGAAGCGGTCAACTTGTCCGACACCGTGCGGTTTATCGGCAATGTGACGGTGGGAACGGATGTCAGCATCGCCGAACTCCAGACGCTTTATGACGCCGTAGTTCTTGCGACGGGCGCGCCAAACGACCGCGCGCTCGACATCCCGGGCAGTGACCTGCCGGGCGTCGTCGGGTCCGCCGCCTTTGTCGGCTGGTATAACGGGCATCCCGACCATGCCGGCCTGAACCCCACACTGACCGGCCCCGGCGCCGTCGTGATCGGCAACGGCAATGTCGCGCTCGACGTCGCGCGCATCCTGTCCAAGACCCGCGCGGAATTTGCCGGATCGGATATTGCCCGACACGCGCTCGATGCGCTCGACGGGGCGGGCATTGTCCGCATCTCGGTGTTGGGACGGCGTGGCCCGCACCAGATTGCGATGACGCCCAAGGAACTTGGCGAGCTCGGCCATCTCGAACGCTCGCAGCCTTTTGTCGATGCGAGCGATTTACCGCTGGTCGAAGACGACGCGCTGCTCGAACCCGGCATGCGCAAATCGGTCACGCATCTGCGCAGTTTCGCAGACGAACCCTTCGCAGGCAAAGCGCTGGCCATTGATTTCGATTTCTTCGCAATGCCAGTCCGCATCGAGGGCGACGGGCGGGCGGAGCGAGTCATTGTTGAGCGCACTAAGCTTGACACCAACCTCCGCTCGGTCGGCACCGGCGAAACTTATGCCATCCCGGCCAGCCTCATCGTCGCGTGCATCGGATACCAGACTCCGCCCATTGAGGGCGTTCCTTATGAACATGGTCGTGGCCGTTTCGCCAATGACGAGGGCCGCATCCTCCCCGGCCTCTATTGCGTCGGCTGGGCACGGCGCGGGCCGAGCGGGACCATCGGCACCAACCGGCCCGATGGCTATGCCGTCGCCGACCTGATCGCAGCGGACATCGGCAATGGTGCGGGGAAGCAAGGCCGCCCCGCGCTCGATGCCATACTCGCCAGACGCAATGTCGATGTCGTCACGTTCCGCGATTGGCAGAAGATCGAAGCGGCTGAAACTGCCCGCGCCCGTGTTGGCTCGCCGAGGGAAAAGTTCACACAAGTCGAGGAAATGCTGGGCGCACGGGTTTAGCCAAACCACCCCTGCCCGCTGAGCGCCCGATAATAAGTCCGGCTCACCGGCGCTTCGGTCCCGTCGCTGAGCGTCAACACCGCCTTGCCATCGGCCCGCACGGCCTTGCTCACGGCATCGCGCGCGACCCACCAACTGCGATGCGTCTGTGCGCCGCCTTCGCTGCCCAGTTCGGCAATCGCATCGGACAGGCGCATCAGGATCATCGTGTTGCCGCCATCGGTATAAACGCGCAGGTAATGGTCCTCGCTGACCAGCGCCAATATCCGCGCGCCTTTCAAATGGAACGGCAGGCGGGCGCGGAAGCGGTTGTGGTCGGATGTCGCTGTTGCAGGTGCTGGATCGACAGCCGTCAACGCGATAATCGCCTTGCGCCTGCTGCCGATGGCATAGGTAATCCCCGTGATGATGGCGCTGACGAACGCGACCAGCAGGAAATTCCGAAACATGTCGCCAAAGTCAGGCCGATCCATGCCAAGGATGATCATGCTCGCGCCGATCACACCCAGGGTCAAAGGCAGCGCGATCAACGTCGATATGGTCAAGACTTCGACAATCGGCCATTTTTGCAACCGGCCCCAGCCCTGAATGCCCGTCGTGACCCCAACACCGATGATTGCGCCGGTTTCCATAACGATCACCCAATACAATAACCGCGTCCAAAACGGCACGACGCCCGTACCCATGGCTTCGCTGATCGTCATGAAAACCGCAGCAATCGTCGCGACGACAAATCCCGCGGTATGCTGTGTCATCGGTCCCGCATTTCGCGAAGCGCCAGTCGCCATTTCCGTCATTTGGCGCAGAAATTCAAAGGTTTCACGTAAGTCCGGTTGTGGCGAGCGGCGTGGCTGTTCATTTCGATGACACACCTAGCAAATGGTGCAAAAGGAGCAACCATCATGACGAATTTGAAAACGATCATCGCCGCCATCGCATTAAACATCCCTGCGATCACTGCCGTGTATGCTGCCGACGCCCCGGCCAAACTCGAAGTCGCGTTCACCGGCATCGAAGTGCAGAAAGGCGCCGTCATGTTCGGTGTTTATAACAACGAGGAAGCCTATAACAAAGGCGTCAGCATGAACGGAGCACGGGTCGTTGCCGACAAGGCCGATGTCGCCGCCATGATCGAAGGGCTCCCCACGGGTCGCTATGCAATCAAGGCGTTTCACGACATCGATGGCGACGGCAAAATGTCGAGCAACCCGTTCGGCATGCCGACCGAGCCTTTCGCGTTCTCGAATGATGCCAAAGGCGCAATGGGCCCCGCAAGCTGGGCTGACGCAGCTTTCGACGTGAAAGCTGGTGGCACCAAAATCAGCATCACGATCAAGTAAGGAACCAGCCCAATGTCCGCCATAATCGACCGCCGCGCCTTTCTTGGCACCTCGCTTCTCGTTGGCGCCGCCGCGATCATTGCGCCCGATCAAGCGCTTGCCGGGGCATCGCCGCCGGGCTGGGCGCTCGGCGTGGCGGACGTCGAGGCGGACATTGCCGAAGCACCAATGGCACTGGTTCGGGGTCGTGCACCTGCTGGTTTTGCCGGAACCCTCTATCGCAATGGCCCTGCCAAGTTCCGTCGTGTGGGTGGCGCATCAGGGCATTGGTTCGATGGCGACGGGCTGGTCCGTAAGTTCCGCATCGGCGACGGCAAGGCGACGCTTGCGGCGCGGTTTGTCGACACGCCCAAGCGGCGGCAGGAAACGGCGCTGAAGCGCATGGCAATGCCAGGTTTCGGCTCGCCGCGCGGCGAGGGGGCAATCCTGTCCAGCCCCGATGACGGCAATGCCGCGAACACCGCCATGCTGATGGCAGGCGGCGAGCTACTGGCATTATGGGAAGCTGGATCGCCCGCGCGGATGGACCCTGAAACGCTGGCCACCCGCGGGTTCAAGACTTTCCGCGACGACCTCGCGCATATGCCGTTCCTCGCGCATCCCCGCGTCCAGCCCGATGGCGTCATCTGGAACATCGGCAGCGGTGGCGGCACGAGTTGCATTGTCTGGAAACTCAATGCCGATGGTAGCCTGAACAAGGCCGAAGTGATCAAACTACCACGCGCGAGCTATTACCACGACTTCACCGCGACCGCACGACATCTGGTGATTGTGCTTCAGCCGTGGTTGCAGGAAGCCTATAAATTCCCGCTGTCGACCGGTATGGTCTGGCGTCCCGAACAGGGCACGCAAGTGCTGGTTATCGACAAGGATGATCTGTCGAAACGTCGGATTTTTGAACTGCCCGCGTTCTCCTTCTTCCACCTTGGCGACGCTTGGGAAGAAGCCGATGGCACCATTCGTTTCGACGGCGCGTTCGAGGCGGACCCGACGTTCGGCCAGACGTCGGCGTCGGCATTGCTGCGCGGTGAATTCATCCGCAGTCCACGACCAATGCTGACTCAAGTTGTATTGCATCCCAACGGTCGGACGGAGATGCTGGCGAGTAAAATTGCCGCGGAGTTCCCGACGGTCGACAAGCGCTTCGCCGGGCTTACGCGCCGCTACACAACGCATGTTACAAATTACCGGGATACGCCTTTTGCCCACGGCGTCGGCCAATGGGATTGGGTGCGCGGTCGCGATGACCGCTTCGATTTTGGCGACAGCCAGCTGGTCGAGGAGTTTGTCTTCGCGGCCAAAGGCAGCGACGAAGGCAATGGCTGGCTAGTCGGCACGACACTCAACCTGAAAGCGCGCGCCACCGAAATGCATGTGTTCGACGCGAAACGGGTTGCATCAGGACCGATGGCGACCTGGCGCGCGGGCGTTCCCTTGCCGCACACATTCCATGGCATCTTCGTGGGTGCGCGGGGTTGATACGCTGCGCTGCGCTCGCTAAATACTGGCGAATTGTCGTGCGGTTTTCTGTACAGCAACCGGATCGGTCGGGGAATAGCTCAGCCCGGTAGAGCACTGCCTTCGGGAGGCAGGGGCCGGAGGTTCGAATCCTCTTTCCCCGACCAGATTTAATTAGTATTTTGAGTGGTTTAGGGGCGAAGCTCAGCGTGATGCGCTGGGCTTGGGTCTTTTTTGGGTCCAAACGTGGGTCCATTTTTTTGGCGCGGAAGTGAGTGAGGTTGGGAAAATGATCGCTGTCCTGCGTGCAAATTACGAGCGCGGAAGCGTGCTCTAGTCGGTTCTAGCCGTCGGCACATGCTCCAGTAGGTCATCCAACCCGCAACCAAGATAGATGCAGAGCTGATCCAGAACATCGAGATCAACGCGTTCGGCTGTCTCGTGATACATCCGAGTCAATGTTCCTCGGTTTAGCCCCGTATCGCGGGCCACATCTGCAATCTTGAGTCGTCGTTCACCCAAAATCCGAGAGAGGTGAATTTTTATCATTATAGGCCCAAAAAGCTCATCAGGAGGTCATTATGACTTGACATAGGACTTTTTACAGCTCATTGCGATCTACAGACGATCAAAATTGATCTCTTAGATATCGTTCTGACGCAAAGGAGTGCAGCATGGCAAGTACCTATCTTACAACGACCGAGCTTTCTGAGCGAATCAAATATGACGCGCGGACGATCCGCGACCGCATGAAGGACTCTGTGCTGCTTGAGGGCGTGCATTATTTCCGTCCGTTCGGTGGGCGCAAAATTCTCTACATTTGGGAACGCATCGAAAAAGACATGCGTGCTGACGCGTTTGGCTTTGGCATTCCGCTTGGTCGGGTGGCCTGATGGGGACTCTGATCACACGCGGCGGCATCATTTATGTTGATTTTCGCTTCAAGGGCCAACGTTGCCGAGAGGTAACCCAGATGCCCGACACACAGCAGAACCGGCGTAAGTGTGATGCCTTTCTCAAGCGCATCGAAGCCGAAATCGTATTGGGCACATTCGACTACGCAGCCTACTTCCCCGATGGCGGCAAGGTCGAGGTATTTCGGAATCTGGAACGTCGGGTGGCATCCGCAAAATCGCACACGCCGCTATTCGGCGATTTTGCCGAGACGTGGTTTGCCGAACGGCGGATCGAGTGGCGGCGATCCTATGCCGACACAATGCGGATAACGCTCGAGAAGTATCTCGTGCCGCGCTTCGGCGATACCGCGCTGGATCTGATCGAGAAGCCCGACATTATGGCATTTCGCGCGGGGCTTGCTGATCAGCCCGGTGTGTCGGCAGGCACCAAGCTGTCGGCAGCGCGCATCAACAAGATCATGATGCCGTTACGCATGGTTCTGATCGAAGGTGCAGATCGGTTCGGGTTCGTCAGTCCGTGGCGCAACATCAAGCCGGTCAAGCAGAAGAAGTCCGACGTTGATCCGTTCACGCTCGATGAGGTCAACCGGTTCCTCAATGCAGTCCGGCCTGACATGCGCAACTATTATGCCGTGCGCTTCTTCACGGGCCTGCGTTCGAGCGAGGTCGATGGGCTGAAATGGCAATATGTCGATCTGGATAAGCGCCAGATCCTTGTCCGTGAAGCCCTTGTGCAGGGCCGGGTCGAGACGACCAAGACGGATGGCTCAATGCGTGAGATTGCGATGAATCATCTGGTCTTTGAAGCGCTTGTCGCGCAGCGCGAAGTAACCGCCAAGCTCAGCGATTATGTCTTCTGCATGCGGTCGGGCAACCCGTTCATCAACCGCAACGTGACGAGCCGCATCTGGTATCCAACGCTGCGTTATCTGGGGTTGCGACCGCGTCGCCCCTACCAGACGCGGCACACAGCAGCGACGCTCTGGCTTGCCTCGGGCGAAAACCCCGAATGGATCGCGCGCCAGATGGGCCACAGCAGCACCGAAATGCTGTTCCGCGTCTATTCGCGCTTCGTCCCCAACCTCACCCGGCAAGACGGCTCGGCTTTCGAGCAACTTCTGCGCGCTAAATTCGGCTGATCACAGAAAGGAAGACCCATGAACGATTGCATTTGCCCAAACGGCCTCGGCGAAACGGAAAATCCATCCCGCGATCTGGCGCTTAACGTCACGTTCGCTAGCGAAATCGCGGCTTCAATCATGTTCCGACTGCACCGGCGATGGTTCGCGGTCTTCGCAGCAAGTTCCACTAGCGGTATCATCGGCTACATCCCGCTCAAGATGGCCGGTATAAGCGATTGGCTTATTGTCGGCATTCTGCTGTGCGTTGGCATCCTGGCGATCTGGGCACTGACGTCATCGCAAATGATCTTCAGCAGACCGGCGAGTCCCAGCTATGTCCTAGCGGCAATGCGCTCACTGCAGCCGGATCGCCGGAACGAACTCCTGGCGATGCTCAACACTGTCTCACTGCGGGGGCAGCGCATTCCTTTCACACAATGGGCTGTCCTTGCGGCAGCGCGCGAATGCGCAAGCAGTCGCGCCGAAAAGGAAGCTGCCAAGACGGCCCGAAACGGGAAGGCTGCAAAGATGCAGGCGTCATTAATCGACGCCTTTCGCGGGTCGTGAGTTCCAACGACCAGATTTAATCTACAAACCGTAGGTGCAAATCGCATCGCCAAGCGGAAATAGGCGGTCTTGGCGCGACCAGAAGGTGCGCTCGCCATTGACGGCGGGGCGGCTGGCCGGAATTGCAACTTCGGCCATCGGTCCCCGCACCTGAATCACGGTGCCGCAGTTGGTCTCTGTACCGACTGCCATTGTTTGGTAGAAACTTTTCAACCGGACATCACTTGCCGCTTGGGCAATTGCCGCAGTCTGCTGAATAACACGTGCTTGACGCTCGAGCTCTGCGCGCGTGGCAATCCGACTGGGCCGATAAGCGTAAATCGCAGTGACTGTGGGTATGTTCGCGAGTCGCATCATCAAGCGGCTCCCGATGTCGCCCCGCCGAGCAACGCCGGTCGTGTCGTGAACGATCGCCACAAACGCGCCCAGCACAGTCTCGGCATCGCGCGAGCAAACAGCAACGGCGGCACGCCACTGTTCCTTGGCGGCGCTGCGCAGCGGCACCCCATCGAGCACACGAGACGCAAAGGCAGATTTTACCGGTCCCTCTTCCGGTTCGATCCTCCCGCCCTTGGCTCGGCATTCAGCCGCGAACAGCCCCAATGCGCGAAAACTGACAGCGTCGGCATTGGCGGGAAGCTTTTCGCGAACAAAGCGTTGGCCCAGCAGTTCATGGGGATCGCGCTTGAGCGGGATGTTCTCACTTCCCCATTTATCTAGAGGCGTCAGATCGCCGCCGATTGCTTCGAGGAAGTCGGCAACATTCGGCGGCTGTGTCGGGTCGGCAAACGCGGGAGCGACACACAAGGTCGAAGCCAGCAGCGCAAGCACACGTCGGCGAGTACGTCCTGTATCGCACGCGACGCGACCCAACACGAAGGGCAACGAACGCAAGTCTACCAGCCCCGCACCGGATCGTACCCGGGCGCATGGCAAGCGGGCGAAGTGAAGATGTTGAGGCTGTCGTGAAGCGAATAAGACGAATGGTGCTGGCTCCATTGGCTTAGGCTCGGGCCGAAGACGGTACCGGCAATGCCATCCTTTGGCAAACCAGACGCGGGGTTGAAGAGGTTCGGCTGCGCAAACCGATACCCATCATCAAAGGATGCACTTGTGATCGTTGACGGCGTCAGCGACGATTCGAAGACGAACCAATTGCGAGCTGGCCAAAGCGAAGGTCGGTTCCAGACCTCATGATGACAGGCTTTGGAAACCAGATCGCCCACCCAATCAAAGATTTTCACATCGCCCTCCTGTCGGCCGTCCCCCGCACGATTACAGATTATCCCAAAATGGGATAATAGCAAGCACTGGCTACCGTCCGATGCGTGACATCGACGACCCGTTCCAGTTCATTGCGCGACGACCTTTACGGTCGCATCATTAGTGCGCTCGTCGTTGAACGCCTCGAACGAAACCTGTCCCAAACTGTACTCGCTGAACGACTCAAGCGACCGCAGTCGTTCGTGTCCAAATATGAGCATCGCGAACGCACACTCGACGTCGCCGAATTTGTTGAAGTCGCCCAGGCGATTGGCACCGATCCCGTGCTGCTGCTCGCAAAGGCGATCGCGGGATAATCGTTGCCGTCAAAAAATTGATTCGGGTCAGCACCGTTGCCAAAAAGCCGGCTTGTCATCCTCCCGCAATGTCGGCTTCGTTGGGCGATCCTGACTGTCCGCTTTTGGATTGCAATGCGCCTTAGCTGCTCTTCATTCATCTCCTCCTGCACGAGTACTGATATCGCCGAGATTTGTGGACAGCGGCCCGGCCGCAATTAAGCGCACATATGGCGGTAGCCGCGGGTACCCGAGCGCCACAACGCAGTCGCTCACGTCAGCCGTCGGCACTACCGAGATCCGACTTATGTAAATGTCTTCACCCTCTCGGCCACACAGGATGGAGGTCGTCAACCACGAATGCGTGGCTTGCGGCAACCTTACCGCCATGCTCGCTCACGACGTGCGGATGATCGACCGGCAGGTCATCATGGCGATGCTCGATCGCATCGGGGTCGGGTGCGCGCCAGACCTGCCCCGCCAGTAGGACGCCAATCCCGGCAAGCGCAGCGAGAGCGCCGAATGCCGCCGCCTGCCCGGGTCCCGCACCGAGCTGACCGGCGAGTGGGTATGCGATCAGCCAGCACGCATGGCTGAGCGCGAACTGCGCCGCGAAGACGGCGGGACGATCCTCGGGGTTGGCGGACCGCCTCAACAGCCTGCCCGCCGGGGTCACGCTCGCTGAATAGGCAATACCGAGCAGGAACCAGCCTGCAAGGATCGTCGGCCAGAACAGCGGCGTGCGCGCGTAATTGGCAGTCACCACTGCCAAGGCGGCGAGCATCGCGCACACGGCCGTTGCCGCCGCCATCATCACGATCCGGTCGCCGATCCTGTCCAGGATGCGCGGCAGTGCGAACGCCGCGATCATCGAGCCTGCGCCGTATGCGGCGAGCGTGATGGCAACCTCGCGCTGCCCCATGCCGAGGACATCGCGCACGATCACGACGGTGTTGACGATCACCATCGCGCTCGCCGCCGCCGCCGAAAGCGTCAGCGCGAGAAGGCCTTTCAGCCGTGGGGTCTTCAGATAAATGCGAAGGCCGCGCGTCGTCCGCGTGTAGATGCCGCCCGAACGCGCGACGGCGGGCGATTTCGGGAGCGCGACCGACAGCACGAGCAAAGCCGAGCAGGCGAAGCCGACCGACGTGCCCGCGAACAGCCAATGGAAATTGATGACCGACAGCAGCGCCGCCGCGAGGATCGGGCTGATCAGGCTTTCGGTGTCATAGGCCAGTCGCGACAGCGACAGAGCACGGGTATAGTCGCGTTCTTTGGGTAAAATGTCAGGGATCGTGGCCTGAAACGTCGGGGTGAACGCTGCCGATGCCGACTGCAGGACGAAGATCAACACGTAAATCTGCCAGATCTGATCGACGAACGGCAACACGAGCGCGACGCCCGCGCGAACCACGTCCATTGCGACCAAGAACGCGCGGCGGGGAATGCGATCCGCAAACGCGCCGACGACGGGTGCGACCCCGATATAGGCAACCATCTTGATGGCGAGCGCGGTTCCCAGCACGGCACCGGCATTCGCGCCAGCAAGCTCGTACGCCAGCAGTCCCAGCGCGACGGTTGCAAGTCCAGTCCCCAACAGCGCGACGATCTGCGCGGCGAAGAGAGTCCGGTACGTGCGATTGCCGAGTATCTGAAACATGAGTTGTCCTCGCGGTTGCGGCGCTTTAGGCCAACTGCTACACTGGTGACTATGCGCAATGCCGTGCTCATGCTCTTCCTGATCGTTGCCGTCTTTTTCGGCAGCACGCATGCGTCTGCGTTCTCGCATGAGCACGACGACACGGCGCATTTCACGCAAGCGAACCATCATGATGCGGCCCCCGATGCCGATCATGATCCGGCACCTGCCGATCCGGACGATCCCGGACAGCTTTCGCATAGCCATTGCACCATGGCGTCATTGGCAGGCGTTTCGGCAATCCACGCGCCGATCGAACAAAGCCGGGTTTCGGTGCCATCGCTCGTGCCGATCGCAATGGCGTCGCTTGGAATCCCTCCACCGCTCGAACCACCCTCAGCCTGATTCTTGCCGCTTCGGGCGAGCGCCTTGGCGCTCGCCTGCGTGACTCGTGAATCAGGACTATCATCATGCCTATTTCATTGCGCGCGGCCATCATGGCCAGTGCGCTGCTCAGCGCAGGCCAGACGGCCTTCGCACAGGAGCTGACGCTCGAGGGCGCCGTTGCGAAAGCCGCAGACGCGACCCCGATGCTTCGTGCTGGCGAAGCCGGGATCGCTGCCGCGCGTGCCGGTCGCCGACAGGCCGATGTGCGACCGAACCCGGTCGTCGTCATCGAGGGCGAAAACCTCGTCGGCAGCGGTCGCTATGATGTCCTCGGGCAAGCCGAGATCACGGCAACCTATAGCCAGCCGGTCGAGCGCGGCGGCAAGCGCGCAGCGCGGGTCTCGCTTGCCGAGCGCGACATCGGCGTCGCCGAAGCCTCCGCAAGGGTAGCGCGGCTCGAACTGGCGTCGGCGGTACAGCGCACGTTCCTCGACGTCGTGATCGCCGACTATGTCGCGCAGATTGCCGAAACGCGGTTGGGTATCGAACTCGAACTGCAGCGCGAGGCGTTGCGCCGGGTCCGTGGTTACAAGGACCCGCTGTTCGTCGAGACCCGCGCGGCGGCGCGCGTCGCGCAGGCACGCATTGGCGTATCGGCCGCGAATACACGCCAACGATCGTCACGTGCGGCGCTTGCGGCGTTCTGGGGCGAATCGGGCGAAGCGCTGACAATCAAGGGCGACTTGCTGACCGGCGTTCCCGCGACATCCAAAATCGCGGCGGCCGATCTTGCGTTGGCCGACGCGACGACGGCACGCGCGGCAGCGGCGGTCACTGTCGAAGAAACCCGCCGCATTCAGGATTACACGGTCAGCGGGGGTGCGCGATTCCTGCGCGGGACCAACGACATTGCAGCGGTCGCAGGCATCACGATCCCGCTCGGCCGCTTCGACCGTAATCAGGGCGGGATCGAACGCGCGCAGGCCGAACGGCTGCGCATCGAGTTGACGGCGGAAGCGGCACGGCTCGACCGGCTGCGGCGGCTCGCCTCGCTCGGTGCCGATGCGGCAGCGGCACGCACGCAAGCACAGGCCATCGTCACCGAAGTCTATCCGCGCACGACCAGGGCGCTCCAGCAAGTTCGCGCCGGCTATGCTCGCGGCGGGTTCAGCTTTCGCGACATGCAGGACGCCGCCGATGCAATCCTGCGCGCGCAGGACGAATGGCTCGAAGCCATGACGAAATACCGCGACCTTCAAACCGAAATCGACCGGCTGACGGGGCGCTTCGACGTCGCGCAGCCGCTGGAGACACGCCCATGACACGATCGTTTACGTTGCGCGCGCTTGGCGCGTTGTTGCTGATTGCGCCCCTCGCAGCCTGTGACGGGGGAGCCGAAAAACCTGTTGCCGAGGGTGAGGCCGGGGCCGCTGCCGAATATGAAAAGGGGCCCAACAACGGTCGCTTGCTCAAGGACGGTGACTTCGCGGTCGAGATGACGATTTTCGAAGACGGTGTGCCGCCGCAATTCCGCGTCTTTCCGACGCGAGGCGGCAAGCCGGTCGATCCCAACACGGTCAACCTCAGCGTGACGCTCAAGCGCATCGACGGCGAAGTGAACCGCTTTGCCTTCAAGCCCGATGGCGCGTTTCTGACGGGGCAAGGCACCGTCATCGAGCCGCACAGCTTCGACGTCGAAGTCGTCGCGGTCGAGAGCGGTAAGCGGCACCGCTGGACATATGCCAGCCCCGAAGGCCGCACGCGCATCGCCGCCGCCGCAGCCAAGTCTGGCGGCGTAGTCATAGAGACCGCTGGACCCGCAACGATCAGCGAGATGCGCGAAGTCGAAGGCACGGTGCAGCTTGCCCCATCGGCACGCTCCGAAGTCCGCGCGCAGTTCCCGGGCAAGATCATGGCGGTCACCAAGGCCGTCGGCGATTATGTTCGCAAGGGGCAGCTGCTCGCCCGCATCGAGTCGAGCGAATCGCTTCAGATTTACCCGGTCTTCGCGCCGGTCAGTGGCGTCATCGCCGAGCGCAACGCCAATGTCGGCAACGTCGCCTATGACCAGCCGATCTTTGTCATCAGCGATCCGGCAGCGACCACGGTCGTGTTCAATGTCTTTCCGCGCGATCTGACGACGATCCGCCCTGGCCAGCGTGTCATCATCGAAACGCTCGACGGCCAGACCGTCGGCGAAGGGCAGCTGTCTGGCTATCTTCCCGAAGGCAATGCCGCGGCGGGGACCGCGCTGATGCGCGCGACGCTGCCGAACCGCGACGGGCGCTGGCGCCCGGGCATGGCACTCCACGGTCGCGTGACCGTCAACGCCGTGACGGTGCCGCTCGCGGTCCGCACCGAAGCTTTGCAACGGTTCCGCGACTTCACCGTCGTCTTTGCCAATTTCGGTGAGGATTACGAAGTCCGGATGCTCGAGCTCGGCCGCAAGTCGCCCGAATGGACCGAGATCCTGTCCGGCCTCAAGCCCGGCACGCGCTATGCGGCCAAGGGTGCCTTTTTGATCCGCGCCGACGTCGAAAAGTCGGGCGCGAGCCACGACCATTGATCGGACACCAGACCATGCTTCCCCGCATCATCGGATTTTCCATCCGCCAGCGCTGGTTCGTCCTCGCCATCGTGGCCGTGCTCATCGCGATCGGCGTGTGGAGCGCCACACGGCTGCCGATCGACGCCGTGCCGGACATCACCAATGTCCAGGTCCAGATCAACACCGAGGCCGAAGGCTTCTCGCCGCTCGAAGCCGAACAGCGCATCACCTATCCGGTCGAAACCGCAATCGCGGGGATTCCAAAGCTCGACTACACCCGCTCGATCTCGCGTTACGGCCTCAGCCAGGTGACGGTGGTATTCGAGGACGGCACCGACATCTTCTTCGCGCGCCAGCTCGTCAACGAGCGCATTCAGGCGGCGAAGGCGCAGCTTCCCCCTAGCATAGAGCCCGAAATGGGGGCGATTTCCACCGGCCTCGGCGAAATCTTCATGTATGCAGTCGAGCCGAAACCGAACGCGCGCAAGCTAGACGGAAGCGCCTGGACGCCGACCGATCTTCGCACGTTGCACGACTGGATCGTTCGCCCGCAGATGCGGACCATCCCCGGCGTCGCCGAAGTCAACACCGTCGGCGGCTATACCAAGCAGTATCATGTGACGCCCAACCCGACGCGGCTTGCGGCGCTGAAACTGTCACTAACCGACGTCGTCGAAGCCCTCGAACGCAATAATGGCAACAGAGGTGCAGGTTATGTCGAACGTGGCGGGGAACAAATCCTGATCCGCGTGCCGGGCCAAGCAGCAGGCGAATCCGACCTGTCGCAGATCATTGTCGCGACAAGGGGCGGTGTGCCGATCCGTGTCGCCGACATTGCTGAGGTCGTGATCGGCTCCGAATTGCGTAACGGTGCAGCAACGGAGAATGGCAAGGAGATCGTGCTTGGCACGGTTTCGATGCTGACGGGCGGAAATCCGCGCATTGTCGCGCAGGCCGCCGCAGAGCGGCTTGAACAAGTGACCAGATCGCTGCCCGCTGGCGTGATTGCCCATCCGCTCTACGACCGCACCGAACTCGTTGATCGCACCATCGGCACGGTGGAGAAAAATCTGGCCGAGGGTGCATTGCTTGTCATTGTCGTGCTGTTCCTGCTCTTGGGCAACCTCCGGGCAGCGCTCATCACGGCTGCAGTTATTCCCATAGCTATGCTGATGACGCTGACGGGGATGGTGCAGACCCGCACCTCCGCCAATTTGATGAGCCTCGGCGCGCTCGACTTCGGACTGATCGTCGATGGTGCGGTCATCATCGTCGAGAATTGCCTGCGACGCCTTGGCGAGGCGCAGCAAAAGGCCGAGCGCCTGCTTGATCGCGACGAACGCTTCGCCCTCGTCGCGTCGGCCAGCGCCGAAGTGATACGCCCGAGCATCTTTGGTATCGTTATCATCACCGTTGTCTATCTACCTATTTTTGCCCTCACCGGCATCGAGGGCAAAACCTTCCACCCGATGGCGATCACCGTCGTCATGGCGCTGACAGCAGCGCTTGTGCTCTCGCTCACCTTCGTCCCGGCCGCGATTGCGCTGTTCGTGACCGACAAGGTCGAGGAAAAGGAAAACCGCGTCATGCGCTGGGCGAGTAGCGGTTACGCGCCGCTGCTCGATCGGACGATGAAACGAGGCAAGCTGATCATCGTCGCGGCGCTTGTCCTCGTCGGGATGAGCGCCTTTGGCGCGACGCGGCTCGGATCGGAGTTTATCCCAAGTCTCGACGAAGGCGATATTGCGATGCACGCGCTCCGCATTCCGGGAACGAGCCTGAGCCAAGCCATCAAGATGCAGCAAGCTCTCGAAGCGCGTATCCGCCAATTTCCCGAGGTTGAGCACATCTTCGCCAAAATCGGCACCGCTGACATCGCTTCGGATCCCGTGCCGCCCTCGGTCACTGACAATTACATCATGCTGAAGGATCGTAAGGACTGGCCTGATCCCCGCAAATCGCGCGAGACGCTGGTTGCCGATCTGAACAATGCCGTGATTCAAATACCTGGAAACAACTACGAGTTTTCGCAGCCGGTCGAAATGCGAATGAACGAACTGATTGCGGGCGTCCGCGCCGACGTTGCGGTCAAGCTGTTCGGCGAAGACCTCGACAAGCTGCTCGAAACCGGCGGCGCGATCGAGAACATCGTTAGCGGCATTCCCGGTGCCGAGGACGTCAAGCTCGAACAGGTCACCGGCCTGCCGGTGCTGTCGGTCACGCCAAACCGGACGATGCTCGCGCGCTACGGCATCAACATCAAGGACGTGCAGGACGCCGTCTCGACCGCCACCGGCGGCCGCAACGCAGGCGAAGTGTTCGAGGGCGACCGGCGATTTGCCGTCGTCGTTCGCCTGCCCGAAGCGACCCGCACCAATCTCGACGAACTCGGTCGCCTGCCGATCCCGCGCCCGGCGGCAGGCGGCGTCACCGATTTCGTGCCGCTGTCCGAAGTTGCGGCGATCGAGCTGTCGGTCGGTCCCAACCAAATCAGCCGCGAGAACGGCAAGCGGCGTGCGGTCATCACCGCCAACGTGCGCAACCGCGATCTCGGCTCGTTTATCACCGAATTGCGCGGCAAGATCGATGCCGAGGTCGCACTGCCCGAGGGCTATTACGTCGAATATGGCGGCACCTTCGAGCAGCTCCAGTCAGCGGCGACGCGGCTTCAGATCGTGGTCCCGCTCGCACTGCTGTTGATCTTCGGGCTTTTGTTCACTCTGTTCGGATCGGTACGCGATGCCGCCATTGTGTTCTCGGGCGTCCCGCTTGCGCTGACCGGCGGCGTCGCCGCGCTTGCTATGCGGGGTATTCCGATGTCGATCTCGGCGGGCGTCGGATTTATCGCGCTGTCGGGTGTGGCGGTGCTTAACGGCGTCGTGATGCTGTCGTTCATCAAGGACCTGCGTGAACGCGGCATGGGCCTCGACGAATCGATCCGCGAAGGCGCGTTGACCCGCTTGCGCCCCGTACTCATGACTGCGCTCGTCGCCTCGCTCGGCTTCGTCCCGATGGCGTTCAACGTCGGCGCAGGCTCCGAAGTTCAACGCCCGCTCGCGACCGTCGTGATCGGCGGGATCATCTCCTCGACGATCCTGACGCTGATCGTCCTGCCCGCGCTTTACCGGCTGATTCACAGGCGACGCGCGTGGGACGAAGCCTCCGCAAGCCCAAACCCCGACACCATCGAGGGAGCCGCAAAGGCATGAGCATCTCGTCCAGCTTGTCTGCATCAACTCTCCGGGTTTTCGTCGCCTGTCTGCTCGCGCTGACCGCCAGCGCCGCCCATGCGCACGGTGTTGCCGAGGGCGATCAGGGCTATGTCCAAGAAGTGACCGGCGTCCAGTTCCTGCCGTTCGTCTATCTGGGTGCCAAGCACATGGTCACGGGTTACGACCATTTGCTGTTCCTGTTCGGTGTCATCTTCTTCCTCTACCGGCTCAAGCACATCGGCATCTATGTGACGCTGTTCGCAATCGGTCATTCGACGACGATGATGCTCGGCGTCCTCACCGGCGTCGCGGTCAATGCCTATGTCATCGACGCAATCATTGGGCTGTCGGTCGTTTACAAGGCGCTCGACAATCTGGGTGCATTCCGTCGCTGGTTCGGCGTGCAACCCAATACCAAGGCGGCAACGCTGATCTTCGGACTTTTCCACGGCTTCGGGCTTGCGACCAAGATCCAGGAGTTTGAAATCTCGCGCGACGGTTTGCTGAGCAATCTGATCGCGTTCAACGTCGGCGTCGAAATCGGTCAACTGCTCGCGCTTGCGGCGATCCTGATCGTAATGGGCTTCTGGCGGCGCACGCCTAGCTTTGCGCGCCACGTCTACAGCGCCAATGTCTTCCTCATGGCCGCCGGGTTCGCGCTGGTTGGCTACCAACTTGCCGGCCTTGCCGTAACCTGATCGGAGAACCTCGATGTATAATTCACAGATGCCAAGCATGGACGAACTGCCGACATCGGCGCAGCTTGTCCGCTCCACCCTGATCGCCGCTGTCGGCGCGGCGGCGCTGCTCGTCACGGTCGTTCTGCCGTCCGAGTATGCGATCGACCCGACCGGCATTGGCCGCGCGCTCGGCCTCACGCAGATGGGCGAGATCAAGAGGCAGCTCGCCGCCGAAGCGAAGGCCGAGGCCGCTCAGACATCGACGCCGTCTCCCGCCATCGTCGGGACGGGGTCCGCCACAGTGCCTGTGCTGTCGGTAGAACGTGTAGCGAAAGCCGAACGTACCGACCGGATGCAGGTCGAGCTCGCGCCGGGCGAAGGGGCCGAGGTGAAGGTTACGGCGACCGACGGGACGCGTATCGAGTTTGACTGGTCGGTGACCGGGGGACGCGTCAACTACGACACCCACGGCGACGGTAAGCCGGGCGCGCCCCGAGGCTTTTACCACGGCTATGGTAAAGGCAAGGACGTCGCGAGCGACCGTGGCACCCTCGTTGCCGCGTTCGACGGGAGCCACGGCTGGTTCTGGCGTAACCGGTCCGGTGCACCGGTCACCGTGACCATCAACGTCAAGGGCGGCTATACGGCCATTAAACGCGTCGCATAAAGGCCGGGCCGGACGTCGCGAGACGGGCCACCTATTTCGAACTCCGCTGGCGCGCAAACCGGCGGGACGGGCCGGCCGATGACGCATGCGTCACCGCACCATGCTCGCGCATTAGTGTCGAACGTTGCGGCCAAGAAACTTGTTTAATTCCAACCTAATGAAGGATCTGGCTGAGGAAAAGCTTTGCGCGATCGTGCTGCGGCCTCGAAAAGAAGTTGTCAGGCGTACCCCATTCGACGATCTCTCCTTGGTCCATGAAGACGACACGATCGGCGGCCTGGCGGGCAAAACCCATTTCGTGGGTGACCACCAACATGGTCATGCCGTCACGCGCCAGTTCGATCATGACGTCGAGCACTTCCTTCACCATTTCGGGGTCCAGCGCCGACGTCGGTTCGTCGAACAACATGATGGTCGGCTCCATGCAGAGCGCACGGGCAATCGCGACGCGTTGTTGCTGCCCGCCCGAGAGCTGCCCCGGCCGCTTATGCGCCTGATCAGGTATGCGAACCCGTTCGAGCAATTCCATGGCCTTGCGCTCCGCATCGGCCTTGCTCAGCTTTCGGACCCAGATCGGGGCGAGTGTGCAATTCTCCAGAATCGTTAGATGCGGAAACAAATTGAAACTCTGGAACACCATGCCGACTTGGCGGCGGATCGCTTCGAGCTGTCTTGCTTCCGTCCCGACCTCGAGGCCGTTGACCAGGATTGCGCCATCCTCATGTGTTTCGAGTTGATTGATGCACCGGATGAGTGTCGATTTTCCTGACCCCGACGGCCCACAGATGACGACACGCTCGCCGCGCGCGACATCGAGGTCGACCGCTTTTAAAGCTTGAAAAGCGCCGAAACGCTTCGACACGGCCGAGAGCGAAATTGCAGTTTCAGTCATGACATCGGTCCTTTCGCCCGCCGTTCGAGGCTATCCGCAAAGCGGCTGAATCCGAAGCAGAGCAGGAAGTAGATTGCGGTGATGAACAGATAGACCTCGACCGAGGGGGAACTCCATTCGGGATCGGCAAGCGCTGCCTTGCCTGAGCTGATAAGATCGAACAGCCCGATTACGAGGACGAGGCTCGTATTCTTGATCATGACGATAATCGTGTTTGTCAAAGCCGGGATGACAATGGCAATCGCTTGCGGCAGTATGATTTGTATCTGCGCTTGCCAGTAGGTGAGTCCGAGCGCCTGCGCCGCCTCACCCTGACCCTTAGGCATCGCCTGCAGTCCGCCGCGCACAACTTCGGCCATGTAGGCCGAGGCGAAAAGCGTCAGCGCAATCAGCGCGCGGAAGAATTTGTCGGGTAGAAGATCTTCAGGCACGAGCAGCGGGAGCATGATCGAGGCAACGAACAGGATGCTGAGCAGCGGCAGCGCCCGCGTCGTCTCGATGAACATCGTGCTCAGCAGGCGGATGACCGGCATCTCCGATCGACGCGCGAGCGCGAGCAGCACGCCCGCCGGGAAGCCAAGCCCGATTGCAACGACGGTGAGGAGCAAGGTGACGGGCAAGCCGCCCCAATTGTCGGTCGAGACGTCGGCGAGGCCTGCAAAACCGCCGCTCATCAAACCCCAGCAGATCGCAAGTGCGAGCAACCAAAACCCTGCTAGCCGAGCGCGCCATGACGTCGGTCGCACCGAATAGACGAGTAGGCCGATCAGCAGCACGCAGACGATGAGTGGCCGCCAGCGTTCATCGAACGGATAGATGCCAAACAAAATCTGGCTGTGTTTGGCGACGATGAAACTCCAACACGCCCCGCTCGCCGCGCGGCATGTTTCGGGCACCGCCGGAAACACCGCCGCGTTAAGGACCGCCCAATCGACGAAGGGCGGCACAGCCACGGCGAAAAGTAAGCCGAAAGCCAGCGTGACCGCTGCGTTCCCGGGCGACGCGAATAGGCTGCGCAATAAGCCATTTCCGCGACCGCGCGTTGTCATAACTGCTGCGCTCATGTCCGGGGGTCCTGCTGTATGCGCCGGTTGATTGCGTTCATCAGGGCCGAAAGCGTCAGGTTGATCGCGAGATAAACCGCGATGATGATGGCCGTGCCCTCGATGGCATGGCTGGTCTTGTTGATCACCGTTCCGGCGACGACCATGAAATCGGCATAACCGATCGCAATCACCAGCGTCGAATTCTTGACGACGTTGATGTACTGGCTCGTCATCGGTGGAATGATGACCCGCAGCATCTGGGGAATCACGACAAGGCGCAACGTGCGAGCCTTCGACAGCCCGAGCGCGGCGGCCGCTTCCCACTGACCGCGCGTAACCGATTGCAAGCCAGTCCTGACGATTTCGGCCACGAAACCCGAGATGTAGAACGTCAACCCGGCGATCAGCGTGAAGAATTCGGGCGTCAGAATGACGCCGCCGGTAATGTCGGCGCCATCGGCTTCGGGCCGATTGATCGATGCCACTGGCACGAGCCAGAAGATTATCGCGCTCACCCAAGCCAGTCCAAGGCCGACAAAAGCAGCGAGGAGCCATTTCGGTCGCTGTCCGCTGGCGCGCTGGCGCGCTGCGGTCGCTTTGCCGACCAGTACGAGTATCGCGACACTCAAGGCCGCAGCCGCGCCCGCAGTCCAGCCATGAACGCCAAGGTCGATCCATGGCAGAGCCAGGCCACGGAGCGAAAGAAACGTTCCTGGCACCGGCTCGACCACACTACTGACCGGCAGCACTTGCCCGAGGAAGCTGTAGAGAAACAATAGCAACAGGATGGGCGGCGAGTTGCGGGCAATCTCGACCCAGCTTCGCGCGAAGGCCGCCCCAAGCGGATTGTCGCTCATTCTGAGAATGCCGAGGATCGTCCCGATTGCCGTCGAGAACAGAGCGACCAGTGCGGCGACGACGAGCGTGTTGCCGATGCCGACGGCGAGCGCCCACAGGTTGCTGTCGTCGGGCGAATAGGTCAGCCAGCTCTCCGACAGCGTGAAACCGGCCCGATCACTCAGAAAGTCAGTGCCGAGTTCGATCCCCCGGTCCTCGAGGTTCGCGCTGGCCGTCGCCGCCACGAGAGCGACCGCTGCAAAGGTGACGAGTAGCGCCGCGCCTTGATAGGCAAAGTTTTTCTGGGCACGCGTCATCTCTGGCCTCTGACGCTTGCGAAGACGCTCACGTCATCAATCCCATGGCAAGGGGAACATGAGGCCGCCTGCCGTATAGAGATTGTTCAACCGGCGCTGCGCCTTGATCGGCGTGTCCGCGCCGAGATTGCGGTCCCAGATTTCCTGATAATTCCCGACCTGCTTGATGACGTTGTAGGCCCATTTGGGATCAAGACCCATTGCTCGTCCAAATGCAGGATCGCCTCCCAAAACGCGGCGGGTCGCCGCGTCGCCGCTTGCCGCCATCTGATCGACATTGGCTTGGGTGATGCCGTTCTTCTCGGCCCAGATCAGCACGTTGAAAGTCCAGCGCGCCACGTCGAAGAGACGATCATCCCCACGGGGAATGGCGATACCATTAGGCTCGATCGCATCGCCTGCATACATCGTTGTGTGCTCAGCCGGGTTCTTGGCAACGGTCGCGATCTGGCTTTGCGCCGCCAAGCCATCGGTGACATAGGCATCGCAGCGGCCTGAGAAATAGGTATCGCGCGCGGTGATCGTTGAATCGAAGTAGACGCGCTTCATCTTGAACTTGTGCTTCTCCTCAAGCTCGTCGAGCGCGTTTTCGACCAGACTGCCACCGCCTTGCATACAGATCGTGCGGCCGCCGAGCTTGGCAGGCTGATCGATTCCGTCGGCCTTGCGCGTGATGACGACATCGCTGTCATAGAGTGTGTTGACCACGAAGCGGATCGCCATGTCACGGGTGAACGTCAGCGTCGTCGTGCGCGAGAGGACGTCGATCTCGCCGGTCTGCACGGCGGGCAAGCGCTGAGCGGCATTGAGCGGGACAAAGCGCACCTTGGTCGCGTCGCCCAAAATCGCCGCAGCGATCGCGCGACAGACGTCGCTGTCAAAACCGCGCCAGATGCCTTTTTCGTCGGGCCGCGACAGGCCGGGTATACCCTGACTGCCGCTACAATTGAGGTTACCGCGCGCCTTGATCTTGTCGACGAGACTTTGCTTCTTCGTTCCGCTCGAGCAGCTCGACAGGCCGAGTCCGATCGCAAGTGCAATCGATATGTATGTCGATGCCCTTCTCATACCAGTCCCTTTCTGATTGTCGTATCTGTCTCTGTGGCTGCCCGTCCCGACGAGAGTATCTCCAAACATCGCTGCAAGCTCTCTGTCAGGTCGTCGGGATGCTCCATACCGATACTCAGACGCACGACCGGGCCATCGTGCGGGGACGGCATTGCCGAGCGAAGCGGCGGCTGATCGAGGACCGCGACGACGCTTTTCGTCCCGCCCCAGCTAGCGCCGATGGCAAACTGCTCCATTGCCTCAATCGCCTCGTCGAGAACCGGACGCGTCCAAGGTTCAAGAAACAAGGTGATCAGCCCGCCCGCGCCGGAGAAATCGCGTTTCCAGAACTCATGCCCGGGGTTGCTCGGGAGCGCAGGATGACGAACCTCACGAACGGCTTCGCTCGCGCCAAGCAGCGGCAGGAGCGACATCGCAGTCTGCTCGCAGCGGTCGAGGCGGATCGCCATCGTCTCCATACCGCGCAGCACAAGGCTCGCTTCATCCGCCGAAACGCCTTGCCCGAGGAAGCGGGTGTGGTCCTTGAGTTGGCGGAATACGCCTTCGTCCTTGACCGCAATCGAACCCATGACGACGTCGGAATGGCCCGAAATGTATTTCGAGGCCGCGCAGATCGAGATGTCGACGCCAAGCGCGATCGGCTTGCAGCGAAGTGGCGTCGCATAGGTGTTGTCGGCCGCAGTCAGGATGCCGCGAGCGCGGCATGCGGCAGTGATCGCGGGAACATCCTGAACTTCGAGCGTCATCGAACCCGGCGACTCGACCCACACCAGCTGGACGCTCGAATCTAGGAGATCGGCAATGCCGCCGCCGATCGTAGGATCGTAGAACACCGGCTTGATACCGAGGCGTCCGAGCAGCCGGTCGGCAAATGGGCGCACGGTGTCATAAGCGGTGTCGGGGAACAGCACCCGCTGACCGACCGCGCAAAAGGTCAGCGTCGTCAGCGCAATGGCGGCAAATCCGGATGGCAGGACAAGCGCTCGGGGAGCACCCTCAAGCGCTGCAAGCGCGTGTTCGAGTGTTCGTGTAGTCGGGGTGCCGTACAGGCCATAAGAATAGCCATCATACATTGCACCGCGACGGTTTCGATAAGCGTCGACGCTGTCGAACACGATCGTCGACGCACGGTGCACCGGGATCGAAAGGCTTGCAAAGCTCCCGTCCGCCCGCGGCACCTTAAGGCATTTACTTTCGTCGCGCATCCTAGCCTCCTTGCAGCAAGCGTAGGCGGGGGCAGCACCATATTCAAAGGGCAGTATAGCGTGTCATTATGCAAATATGTTATGATTACATATGAACCTTAGTCTTCTAGAGGCATTCAACGCCGTGATGCGTACCGGATCGACGACGAAGGGTGCCGAGTTGATCGGTGTGTCACAACCAGCGATTAGTCGCTCGCTCAAGCGGCTCGAAGACGTAACGCGCCTCAAACTGTTCGAACGCGCCGGTCCGCGCCTGATCGCGACCCCTGAAGCGGATATGCTCTATCAGGAAATCCTTGACACTCATGTCGGGATGGATCGGCTGAAACAGGCAGTTGCGCGGATCAGGGCAGTAGGCACGGGTTCAATCCGTATCGCAACTTCGGCGGCGCTCGGTCTCTCGCTCGTGCCGCGCGTCATTCGCCAGTTCATCGACCGCCACCCCGGTGTGACGGTGACGTTCGAGATCGCCAATTCGAGCATGGTTCGCAACCTCGTCGCAAGCGGCACGCATGATGTCGGCCTGTGCGCGGACGAGATCGATACGGCCAATGTTCTCGCCGAACCGTTCATCGCGACCCGCGGCATTTGTGTCATGCCCGCCGGCCACCCGCTTGCTGCGCTCGAAACGATTACTCCGGTCGACCTTGATGGCGTGCCGCTGGTCTCGCTGGCGCCCGACGACACGGCGCGCAAACAGTTGGACAGTGCCTTGCGCGCAGCGGGTTCGCAGCCAAAGATCGTGGTCGAAACACAGTTCGCGGCCAGTGTGTGTCAATTGGTCGCTGAAGGAGCGGGGGTCGGGCTGACGAATGCGGTCGCATTCGTCGCGAGCGACTTCGAAAGCCGCGGTCTGGTCGCGCGCGCCTTCGAGCCCGCGATCGCTTTTCGAGCACTGCTCATTCAGCCGCCGCATCGCGCGCGATCGCGCCTGATCAACGATCTGCTGACGATCCTGAACGCCGAGCGCGATGCCATGAGCGATGCTTGCGAAACGCGCTTCGGCTCAGTTTGACCGTCACCTCAGTCGATTGCGAATTGCGCGCTGACCTCGACCGCCGCGCCGAACGGCAGGCTTGCGACGCCGATTGCGGCCCGCGCATGACGCCCACGCTCGCCGAGAACGGCGACAAGCAGATCTGACGCGCCGTTGATGACCGTCGAATGCTCTTCGAAAGCGCTCGTCGACCGCACGAAGCCGCTGATATGCTGGCACCCAACAAGGCGATCAAAGTCGCCTTCTACGGCTTCGCGCAAGACCGCCAGTACCGATATTGCGCAGAGTCGCGCGGCTTCGACACCCTGGTCGATCGGCAAACCGTCGCCTAGACAACCAGTCAGCAGGCCCTGCTTTCCGCGCGGCAGCTGACCCGAAATTGTCACGATACCGCGTTGGATGGTGTAGGGCACATAGTTGGCGACGGGCGGCGCGACATGCGGAAGCTCGATGCCGAGCTCCCGCAGATGTTCATCAACATCAGACAGCGACGGCACGATCAGAACTTTGCCGACCCGCGGACATACCAGAACCCGCCGCTAAACCCGAAGGGCGAGAATTGCGGATAGACGATGCCGTTATTGTTCTGGCCGATCCGGAGGTCCTTGTCAGGAAAGGTGTTGAACAGATTGTCGGCACCGACCGCGAGGCGGAACTTGTCATTGATGTCGTAACCCACCTCAAGATCGACCAGCACGCGCGCACCGAAGGTTTGGTCGAACGACGCCGCAGTCGCAACGGCGTTGGCGACCGCATCGGTCCATTTTCCGTAGTAGCTCGCGCGGATTTGCGCGTCGAGCGGCCCCTTCTCGACATTGACCATGAAATTGCCGCGCCACTTCGGATTGAAGGCGCCGATCTCGATGCGGCGTTCACGATCGATTGCGCGGGCGTCGCGCACATTGGACACGGCACTGCTCGTGTAGTTCACGCCAGCCGACACGCCGAGGCGAAAACCGCTGTCGAAGCGCCAGTTCTTGGCCAGCACGAAGTCAACGCCTTCGGTCTTTGAATCGAAGAAGTTGCCGAAAAAGCGGACGCTTTGCACATCGCCCGGATTAATGCCCCGCGCGAGCATGGCAGCACGGTCGGTTGCCGTAATCGAGATGCGCGACGTCAACGCGATGCGCTCGTCGACCCGAATGTTGAAATAGTCGGCCGTGAAGACAAAGCTGCCCGGCAAGTCCACGACGAAGCCGACCGCGATGTTCTTCGATTTCTCGCGGTTCAGCGGCTGCGCGCCGTAGAAGCGGGAAACAGGATCCGTCGGCGGACGCGTTGCCGTGAGCAACAAGCCACCAGTAACGAGGTCGATATTGGTTGCAACGTCGGCAATGTTGGACTGGCCCGGCGTCGGCGCACGGAACCCCGTGCTGTATGACCCGCGCACGGCTAGCCAGTCGGTTAACTCGTAGCGGCCGGAAGCCTTCCAGTTAAAGGTTCCGCCGAAATCGGAGAATCTTTCGTATCGTCCGGCGATGCCGATTGTCAGACCTTTAACAATCTCGCCTTCGACATCGACATAAGTAGCCCAATTTGAGCGCGAGAAGGTGCCGGCATTGCTGGGAGCATAACCGGGGAAACCCGACGATCCCACAGCTAGACCGACCGGCATTCCGGTATCTGGGTCAATGACCCGCGCAAACGGACCAGCGACGTAAGATGCAACGTCGCCCGCCGTAATTTCGAAAGACTCGCGTCGATACTCTGCGCCGAATGCAATATTGAGCGGCTCTGGACCACCGATGTCGATGGGATAGACAAAATCCGCATGGAGCTGTGTTTCCCGCTGCGCGACTTTGCCCGGGTTGAAGCTGGTCGGTGAGTTGGGACCGAGTGACGGGTTTACGGTGTTGCTGAGACGGTATTTGAGCGTGTTCTGCGCGGCAATCACGCTAAAGTCGTGGCGCAGCGCGCTCATTTCTCCCTTTAAGCCCAATGCGAGGCTGAGATCCTGAATGTTGGTCCCAAACACCGGGGTGAAGCCGCCTGGGAAGCGCGAGTTAAAATTGAACCGCGCGCCGCCCGGCGTTGTCGTTAGGGGCACGCTCCGAAAGATGTCGGTCCGCGTGACTGGGTTTCGGTAGAAGAATTCAGTATCACCGCGGCTCCAACTGTAATTGCCGAAAAGATACGCGGTCGATGAATCAGATGCCGGAATCTCGGCATTGACGAGGAGGCGAGCGGTCTCGGTGTTTACGTTGCCCCAGCGTTGCGCCGGAACAGGAACGGCGGTGTTACCGGCGTTGATAAGCGCCTGAGCGTCGGGACGCTGGGCACCGCGCGACGTCGGCTTGGCGCGCACATATTCGGCACTGAGGTTAAAAAAGCCTTCGGTCGCCAGTGGCAGTCCGACATTGGCTTGAAGTGTCAGATCCTGGCCATCGCCCAGATAATATTGTCCGTAGCGAGCCGCCATACTGAGCCCGTCGCTGTCGTCCTTCAGGCGAAAGTTGATTACGCCGGCGATGGCGTCCGAGCCATATTGCGCTGCGGCTCCGTCGCGAAGCACCTCAATGCTTTTGACGGCGTTCGAGGGAATTGTCGACAGGTCAGCGCCTTGCGCACCAGCGGCGAGCGGCTGGTTGGTGATCTGCACGAGCGCAGAGCGGTGTCGACGCTTATTGTTCAGAAGGACGAGCGTCTGATCCGGCGGCAGCCCGCGAAGGCTGAAAGGTCGTACAAAGGCCGAACCGTCCTGTGCAACGAACTTTTGCACATTGAGCGACGGAATGGTCGACTTCAGTGCATCGTTCAGATTGGACGCACCTTGGCGCTCGAGCGTTTCGCTTGATACGATGTCGACCGGGCGGCTTGACTCAACCGCCGTGACTCCAGAACGTCGAGTGCCGGTTACGATGATATCAGTGCGGGGCTCGTCGGCGGCGGCTCCGCCGGTTGTTTGAGCAAGTGCAGGCACCGTTGCAACGAACGCACCCACAACCAAAGCGCACGTTGCTGCTGATGTGGTCAGAGACGCGAAACGTGATTTGTTCACCTCGGCCATAGCTACCCCCTGGTTGAGGCGCAACTACCATCGGGATGTCACCCGCAGGCGCTACGCCTTTTTCGTTCGAGAGGAAGGTTGCCGCGATTCTCGCTTAACTTCAAATACGGTTTAACGCCGTTATCATGCAAGACTGGTATACTTCGCACAGAAAAGCTGGAGACAAGATTTGGTGAGCGGGAAGCCTTTAATGTGCTTCACCACACGACCAGCCGCTACTAATACTGATTGAAAATATATGCCCGGCCACGACCAAAGGCGACAACACTAAATCGATCCTTCACACCGCCCGGCACCTCCATACCCGGCGAACCCATCGGCATGCCAGCGACCGCGAGCCCCTTGACACCTTTGGGCTTGCTGGCGATCAACCGCTTCATGTCGGCAATGGGGACGTGACCCTCAAATACATAGCCGCCGACGATTGCCGTGTGGCAGCTGGGTAGCTGTGGCGGCACGCCGACCTTGCGTTGAAAAGCGGGCCGCGCGGCATCATCGACGACACGAACGCGATCACCGAACGCCGCCTTCACTTGCGCCGCCCAGGCCATGCAGCAGCCGCAACCGGGGTCACGGTGCATGACGATCTCGGCGCTTGCGGCGGTGGCGGACATCGCCAGCAAGACGGCCAAGACAGCATTTTTCATCGCCTTCTCCTCATTGGTTGGCGAGCATCGACTTCATCCGGTCGTTCTCGTCGCGCTGAGACTGAATGATCTGGCCGCACAGCGCAACCAGCTCGGGGTCGCGCAGCTTCGCCTGCTCGCACATCAAAATTGCGCCCGAATGATGCGGGATCATCGAGCGCAGGAACTGCATATCGCCGATCGTTGTCTGCGTCCGGATAAGCGCGAAGCTACCGAAGAAGGCAATGAGCGACGCCGCGATTAGCGCGCCGTTCGCGGTTTTCGACGGAAACATGTGCTTCATCGCGAGGATCATCAGCATGACCATCGGCGCGACCATCATCAGCGTCATATAGAACATGTTCAAATTGTTATAGAAGCTAGTCGCGCGGTCGATCATCACGAACATCACCAGATACATGATGGTGCCGCCAACGATCGTCTGCACGGCAAGGCTCACATAAGCGTTCTTCATCATCGGTCAGTCTCCCTGTGCCCCCCCGATGGCATGCGACCGGGACGCACGCGCGCCGGCCCCATTGGTCACTGCACCCGCTTGCTCTTGGCGCGCAGCATGGCGTTTATGTCGGCAACTTCCTTCTGCTGATTGGTGATTGTCATCTGCGCCATGCGGCGGAAACCCGGAACGCGGCTTTCGCGCGGGGCAATGCGCGACATCTCGACCGCACCACGATGATGTTCGATCATCTTGCGCGTCCAAGTCTCGCCAGCATCGGCGCCCTTCGCCGCCATCATCTTTTCGTGCATCGCCATCTCGGCGGTCATGTATGGGTTGCTGGGGCTGGTCATCTTCGAATGGTCCATGCCAGGCATGGCTTGCTGCGCTGCGAGCGGCGCAGCGGCGGCGAGGGCGGCGAGAACGATCATCGAGCGTAACATCGGCTGGTAATCCTTCGGGCGTTGTCCCGCTTTGGTGAACACCGCGCAGCTGAAATTGTGCCGCGAAGGTACATGATCATCTGAGATGCGCTTCGCTGGCGATCTCGCGTGCCCTCGAATATCATACGCAGCCGCTGCAACCTCCCCTCACAACGTCGATAATTTTTCTCGTGCACGCGCCAACCGCGTCTCGACCGCCTTTTCGCTGATACCAAGCAGTGCAGCGGTTTCGGCCTGACTCATCCCATCGACTGCTCGCAGCAGAAGGACTTCCTTGAGTCGGGTCGGCAGGTCTGCAATCGCGCGCGACACTGCTGCAAGCTCGGCGCGGCCCTCCGCGATGCGATCAGGCAAAGCGGCATCGTCGGGGAAAACGGCGTCGAGCCCATCGGGCATACCAAATTCGAACAACCGGCGAACTGCGCGGCGTCGCGACCAATCGCGGCACTTGTTTAGCGCGATGCGTGTCAACCAGGCACCGAACGGGCGTGACGGGTCGTAGCGTGACAGTGCTGCGAATGCGGCGACGAATGTTTCCTGCGCAATGTCGAATGCTTCTTCTGCGCTGCCGGTTGCATTGCGTGCCAGCCGCCAGATCGCCGGTCGATACCGCTCGACGAGCGCCCGTTGCGCTTGGCTGTCGCGCACAAGACAACGCCCGACGAGCGTTGCGTCATCTTGTGCCAGAGTCACTGCGCTTCGGTTGTCAGCGTCCTGTCCAACGCCGCATCGAACTTCGCGGCCTGGTCGGGACGTAGGATCGCCCGCATTGCGAAGACGTGCTCGAGCGTGGCCTTTTGCACTTCCCCCATTGACCGGTGCGATGCATCGACCGCAGCAGCGACGCGTGGGCCGTAGACGTGCTCGGCAGCAATTGCCTCTGCCATGCGTGCATTATCGGCGCGCAATTGGGCGTCGAGCGTCCGGCGCGTATTTGCAAAGCCCTTCTCGATCGCATCGAGCTTGGCATGCTGAGCGGCGTCGAGATCGAGCCTGTCATGCAACAGCGCATGCAATTCGGCTCCTGTGTGCTGAGGCTGTGGCAGCACGGCGCGACCTATACAAACGCCAAGTACCGCAGCAAGCAGCGCGACCACCGCAATCAGAGCAACGCGGCGCACCGTCATCCGCGTCCCAACTGCACGAGCGGCATCAGCGAAGATGCCGGACCGAACGGCACGACCGATACGGACGCGCCACCAGATGTAGGCAAGCTACCCACAACACCAATCATCAAAGCAGCGACCGCCGCGGACGTCAGCATCATGCGCCCCTGCCGCTGTTCGCGACCGGCGCGCCTCGCCAATTGCACGCCATCGATACCCGACAAGTCGGGGATAGGCTCTGCCTTCAGCCGTTCGAGATAGTCATCTAGTTCCATGGTCGACCTCCGCGTAAACCCTATACGCAGCGCAAGCGCTCATCCCTCATTACTAAAGCGTGGTTCGAATGCTGAAATAATCGGGCAAGGTCCGGCTGCGCTCGTGCTGCAATCATTTGCGAGCCGCGCAAGCGCCTTGCGCGAGGCTCGCAAGCGCAAAATCTCGGCGTCGAGCTTGGCAATCCTCGTCGTCGCTAGGACGTGCACACGATTTCGATCCTTGGTTGCGTCGAGCGCGAGTAGTTCGCCTATTTCTTCGAGCATGAAACCTGCTGCCTGAGCCGAACGGATGAAGCGCAGGCGACGCACATCATCGCTGCCGTAGCGCCGAACTCCGCGGGCGCGCGACGGCTCTTCGAGCAAACCGCGCCGCTGATAGTAACGGATCGTCTCTACGCCTACGCCGCCAGCACGTGCGAGTTCACCAATCTTCATTTTGGGGCTTGATTCCGTACCATGGTCCGGAACCTATATGCGTTGTCGAGGTTTGGCCGACAAGGACAATGAGTATGGCGACGGCACCCGTTAAGACTGCGACGCTCCACCGCATGGTGATGCACACGCACACGTGCCCTTATGGCCTAAAAGCCAAAGACTTGTTGCGCCGGAAAGGCTACACGGTCGAGGACCATCACCTCACAACGCGCGAGGCGACCGACGCGTTCAAGGCCGAGCATGGCGTTGCGACGACGCCGCAGACCTTTATCGACGGCAAGCGCATCGGCGGCTACGACGATCTGCGCCGCTTTTTCGGCCTGAAGGTCGTTGATCCGAAGGCGACAACCTATCAGCCGGTGATCGTACTGTTCGTCATGACCGCGTTAATGGCACTTGCGGCGAGCTACACTGTCTATGGCAACGTCCTCACGGTCCGCGCTGGCGAATGGTTCATCGCATTTAGCATGTGTATTCTTGCGATGCTCAAGCTCCAGAACGTCGACAAGTTCGCGACCATGTTTCTGAACTACGACCTGCTTGCTAAACGGTGGGTGCCCTATGGCACGATCTACCCCTTTGCCGAGGGGCTGGCGGGCATTCTAATGGTCGCGGGCGCGCTGCATTGGGTGTCGATCCCGGTCGCGCTGTTCATCGGCACGATTGGTGCGGTGTCGGTGTTTAAGGCGGTCTACATCGACAAGCGCGAACTTAAGTGCGCTTGCGTCGGCGGCGACAGCAATGTGCCGCTGGGCTTTGTGTCGCTGACCGAGAATGTGATGATGGTCGCGATGGCGGTTTGGATGCTGACTCAGACGAATGTGATGGGGGGCTAAGGCCTCACCCAATCAAAAACGATACATTCTTGAAAAGTTTTGAGGGAGGATCGCGCGCCGCGCGTATAGGACAGCATGAGTAACACGACCCTTTCAAGACGCGACCTTATCGCAAGCCTCGGCGCAGTTTCTGCTTTTGGCGCAATGCCTGCTTGGGCGCAGGGACATAGCATCGGCGGCCATGGCGGCGGGCATAGCGTGTCGACGCGCGGGGCCGCGACGATCCGTGCAGGCTTCGACGAAGTGCGTGGCGAGGTGATCGACCTCGCCGTGCGCGATGGCTTGAGGATCATTGAGGGCCGCCGCAGCATTGGCCGCGCGGTCAACGGCAGCGTGCCTGGCCCGTTGATCCGGCTGCGTGAAGGCCAGAACGTCCGCTTCAACGTCGCCAATCACCTGCGCGAGGACACGTCGATCCACTGGCACGGGCTGCTCGTGCCGTTCCAGATGGACGGCGTTCCGGGCATCAGCTTTCCGGGCATCAAACCGAACCAGACCTTCACCTACGACTTTCCCGTGCGGCAAGCGGGCACCTATTGGTATCACAGCCATTCGGGCTTGCAGGAGCAGCAGGGGCACTACGGCCCGCTGATCATTGATCCGGCGGTTCCGGAGCCGGTGAAGTGCGACCGCGACTATATTCTTTTGCTGAGCGACTTCACGGTACTCGACCCGCATTTCATCATGAGCCGCCTGCGCACCGGCGAAGGCTACTTCAGTCGGCAGCTGACCAGCTGGACCGACCGTTACAAGCTGTCGGGTGCCGAGCGTCGGATGTGGGCCCAGATGCGGATGCCGGCGACCGACATCGCGGACATCGGCGCACCGACCTACACGTTCCTGGCCAATGGACGCGGGCCAAAAGAAGGGCTTGAGTATCTGTTTCGCGCCGGAGAGCGCATCCGCCTGCGCGTCATCAACGGCTCGGCACAGAGCTTTTTCAACGTCCGCATCCCCGGCCTGCCAATGACGATCATCGCCGCAGACGGGCAGAACGTCCGCCCGGTCGAGGTCGACGAGTTCCAGATAGGCACCGCCGAAACCTATGACGTTATCATCGAACCGAAGAATGCCGACGCCTATGCGATTGTCGGCGAGTCGATGGACCGCTCGGGCATGGCTCTGGCGATGCTGGCAAGCAGACCAGGTGCGCGCGCGACCGTTCCTCCGTTGCGCAACCCGCCGTTGCTGACGATGGGCGACATGGGCATGGATCACGGCTCGGGCAGTATGGACCATTCCACCATGGGCCATGGGGCGACGACCAAGCCTGCGCCGACCCCCGCCGGTGCGGCAGCGGTCGATCACGCCGCCATGGGGCATTCCGCGCCGCCGGAGAAAACCAAAGGGGCCTCGAGCGGCCATAGCATGGACGGCATGAACATGCGCGACACGTCGCTGCTGCCGCCCGACGTCAAGCTGGGCCCGGGGATCGATATGGTCTCGATGTCGCCGGTCGATAAGACAGGCGATCCGGGACTCGGGCTGCGCGACGTGAAGCACCGCGTGCTCAACTACAGGATGCTCGCCGCGCTTGAACCGAACAAGGACGTGCGTGAGCCGTCGCGGCTGCTCGAGCTTCACCTGACCGGAAACATGGAACGCTACATGTGGTCGTTCGATGGGCGCATGTATTCGGCGGTCAGCGATGTGCCGATCCGCTTTGCGTGGAACGAGCGGGTGCGCGTGAAGTTGATCAACAACACGATGATGGCGCATCCCATACATCTACACGGCATGTTCTTCGAGTTGGTGAATGGGCAAAGTCCGGCGCGCCAGCCACGCAAGAACATCGTAATCGTTCAACCGGGCGCAAGCGCGACGTTCGACCTGACAGCAAATGAGGCTGGCGACTGGGCGTTTCACTGCCACCTCATGTATCACATGCACGGCGGCATGATGCAGACCGTGACCGTCATGGGCCCGAAAGGCGGCGCATGAACATCCGGTTGTGTATCTCGACTTTCGTGCTAGGCACGGCCCTGCTCGCGGCCCCAGCAATGGCGCAGCATCAGGGGCATTCGATGCCTATGCCTGCGCCAGCGCCGGCGCCGAAGCCGGTAGCAAAGCCAGCACCAAAGCCTGCGCCCGTTCCGGCTGATCCGCACGCAGGTCATGCGATGCCAGCGAAGGCGACAGCGACACCGCCCGCGAGCGATCCACAAGCTGGCCACACCGTGCCACCGCCATTGCAGTCACCAACGCCTGTCCAGAGCATGGACGGCATGGATCACAGCGCGATGGGACATGGCACGACGGGCGACGGTGCCAATCCTTCGCCGGGGCCCGACATGGAAACGTCGCCTCCGCCCGAAGCCGGAAGCGGACCACCGCGCGCCGCCGATGCAATCTGGGGTGCAGACGCGATGCGCGGCGTGCGTGACGAGCTGCGCCGGACGCATGGCGACTTTCCAGTCTTCTGGTTCCAGGGCGACCGGTTCGAAACGCAAGCGCGCAAGGGACGCGACGGATATCTCTGGGATTTGCAAGGCTATTACGGCACGCCGACCAGCAGGTTCTGGTTCAAGAGCGAAGGCGAAGGCTCGTTCGGCGAGCGAATTGACGATGTCGAATTCCAGGCGCTCTATTCGCGTGCAATCACGCCGTTTTTTGATCTCCAAGCCGGTGTGCGGCAAGATGTGGCGGGGCCGAACACCACCTATGCAGTGATCGGCGTCCAAGGTCTTGCGCCTTATTTGTACGAGGTCGATGCAGCGCTGTTTCTATCGCAGCGCGGCGACGTGACGGCGCGGGTTGAGGCCGAGCTCGATCAGCGCATCACGCAGCGCCTAATCCTCCAGCCGCGCGCCGAACTTAATCTCGCGGCACAGGACATTCCGCAGCTTGGCATCGGTGCCGGTATCGACAAGGTCGAAGTCGGACTGCGGCTGCGCTACGAGATCGTTCGCGAGTTCGCACCCTATATCGGGGTCGAGCAAAGCTGGAAGGTCGGTCGAAGCGCGACCTATGCCCGCGCTGCAAGTGAAGAACCGAGCGTGACCAACTATGTCGTCGGCGTCCGGTTCTGGTTTTAACATGAAGGAAACACCATGAAATATGCTTCTACCTTCGCAGCAATCGCTGTCCTTGCAGCGCCGTTTGCCATTTCCACGGCCGCACTCGCGCATACCAAGGTTGTCGCTTCGGCCCCGGCGCAAGGCACGACAGTCAAGGCCCCGCGCAGTGTTACACTCACCTTCAGCGAAGCTCTGCTGCCGCCGACTGCCGCTGCCAGCATCGTGATGACCGCCATGCCCGGCATGGCGAACCACGACGAGATGGTGATCCGCAATTTCACCACCGCGTGGAGCAACGGGAACAAGACGATGACGTTGTCGCTCAAGCAGCCGCTGCGCGCGGGTACTTACGAGGTGCGGTGGCAGGCGGCGGGCGCTGATGGGCACCGGATGAAGGGCGCGGTCAGCTTCGTCGCAAGCTGATCCCCACGTGGAGGTCTGGCTCCAGCCTGCGCTGCGCTTTCTGCAATACGTGCTGCTGTTAGGGCTGTTCGGTTGGGTCGGGTTTCGCATTGTGGGGTTGCGCGCTGCGGGTTGGGTGCCCGCGCGAAGCGGTAGAATGATCGCGCTTGTCGCAGCCACCCTCGCGCCGGTTGTGTCGATCGCGCTTATGCTCGTGTCGATTGCAGCAATGATGGGTCAGTCAGTCACGGCACTGGACTGGTCAATGATTGAGGCAATGACGCTCGGCACCGATATGGGCTTGGCATTCATGATGCGGACCGCATTGCTCGTCGTGGGACTGATGGCACTTGTCTTGGTGCATCGTAAAGCGAGCTTGCTAATAGCCGCCGTCTGTTTCGGGGCGGCGCTCATAACGCTCGGCTGGAGCGGGCACGCTGCCGCGACTGAAGGCTCGCTCGGCATGGTCCATCGGGTCGGCAACGGTGTGCACTTGCTCGCGGCGGGCCTGTGGCTAGGAGCCATCGGCTGGTTCTGGCATTTGACCCTACACGCGCATCGCGAGCCCGGCCACGCGTCTGCGTTGCCACTGCTGACAATCATGCACCGCTTCGCCCCGCTTGGGGTTGTGTTGGTAACCATCGTGTCGCTGACCGGGCTGCTCAACGCCCAACTGATCTTCGGTCTCGAGAACAGTGCGGCGACTTTGACGACGAGCTACGGCTTCTTGCTCGCGGTCAAGATCGCGATCGTCGGTGGCATGCTCGCGGTTGCCGCGCACAATGCTTGGGTCAGTCGTCGCAGCGCTGGTGCAAACGCGGGCGCTGAACAGAGCGAGGCTGCGCCGCTGGCTTCCCTACGTCGCAGCTTGGCAATCGAGCTGACGCTCGGGATCGTTGGGATCGGATTAGTGGCTATCCTCGGGATGTTGTCACCGATGATGATGGCGTAGAACATGCGTCGATACGTTTGTTGGGAGAGACAGGAATGAAACGAGTTTACCAGATCAAGCTTGCAAAAGGCTATGCACTACAAGTTGCCGTTGTTGCCTTCGCAGCCATAGCGCCGCCTGCCACTGCCCATACCGAGGGACAGCGACCGCCTGCGGCAAAGCCTTCCTCCGTCCAGACGACCGATGCCGCCGCAGGCACGCCCGTCGCGACTGTCGAAGCTTTTCACACGGCCCTCGCCAGCAGCACCCCGCGCGCCGCGCTCGATTTCCTCGCCGAAGATGTGCTGATCTTCGAGTCCGGCGGCGTCGAGCGCAGCCGGGCCGAATATGCCAGTCACCATCTTGCCGCGGACGCTGCTTTTAGTGCAGCCGTTCGCAGCACCCTTGTCAATCGATCGCACGGCGAGGCTGCCGATGCCGCTTGGGTAACCAGCGTCGAAACCGTCGCCGGCTCCTATCGCGGGCGCATCATAAACAGCCGCTCGGTCGAAACTATGCTGCTTCGCAAGGCCGCTGGTCAGTGGCGCATCGCGCACGTTCATTGGTCGTCGAAAGATGTCGCTCCAAAGTGACGCTTAAGCAGCTGTGCAGATAAACTTACCTGAATTGGGTCGCTTCAAAAGGGGGAATGAGAAATGATCACAGGTGCACCCGCAGATCCAGACGGTCGAGCGCCTGATCGGATCGATAGCCTTGACGCCGCGCGAGGACTCTCCGTGTGCGGTATCTTGCTCTTGAACGTCAATAACTTCGCAATGCCTCCCGCCGCCTACTTCAACCCGATGGCCTATGGACACACGGGGCCCGAAACGCTTGTCATCTGGTCAGTCGAGTCCATTTTTGCGCAGGACGCCTTTCGCGCAATCTTTGCGATGTTGTTCGGCGCCGGGGTGGCGATTTTGTTCGAGCGCGGCTCGACCGTGCGCACGCATCTGGCGCGGATGTTTGTACTGCTGTTGATCGGCTACCTGCACGCAGTGCTTCTCAACAATGGCGACGTGCTGCGGCTCTATGCGCTGACCGGCCTTGTGCTTCCGCTCCTGCTGCGACTGTCGCAATGCGGTATGTTGATCGCGGTTGGCATCCTCGCGGCGGTGCATCTTGGCGGTCTCGGCTGGTTCATGTGGGGCTGGCTGCGTTATTGGTGGGGCATTCAAAATGGCGTGGGCGATCCTGCGGCGCTGGCGATGTGGCAGGCCGAATTCGGTATTGACCCAGTCGCCATAGAGCGAGGACTGACGGAAGGTCGCGAGAGTCTGGGAGCGCGCATCGCTCGACGCGCTTTCCTATGGCAGGGACCGCTCAACATCCTCCTTGTCTTTTTGCCGCAAACGCTGGCGGCGATGCTGGTTGGCGTTTGGAGTTGGCGCAGCGGTTTGCTGCGCGGCGACTGGGATAAAGCCCGCTTGCGAGGCTTCGCGCTTCGTTCGGCGCTGATCGCACTGCCGCCGATGATCGCACTATGTGCGGCGGCGTTCTGGAGCGGCTTTGCCGGACCGGTCATCGGCAGCACGGCGCTCGTCTGGGCCCAGCCGTTCGCGATCATGCTCGGTCTGGCCTATATCGCAGCGCTGTTCGCCACTTATGGGGCGGGGCCGATCCGGACTGGTCTGGGTGCCCGCCTTGCGGCGGCGGGACGCTTGTCGCTCACCAACTATGTCGGGGCGAGTGTGGTAATGGGTGCGGTGTTCTACAGCTGGGGGCTGGGATGGTTCGGTTCGGTGAGCCGCGTCGACACAACGCTCGTGGCGCTCGCGGTGATCGCCCTCATTCTAATTGTCTCGCCGCTGTGGGCGTCGCGGCTCGGCACCGGGCCTCTCGAGCGATTGTGGCGAGGCGGCGCGCGGGTGTTGTCCTAACGGTCCTACGTCCAAAGCGGCGTAGCGACGTCCCCGCTAGGCAGCCACGCTGACGGGAAAGACATCCGGCGAACGATGAACGAAGGGCAGGAGTTGAGGAGCTAGTCGAGTGCAGCGAACGTCCGGAATGTTGTCGGTCGCGGACTGTCCGCTTTCAGTTTTTGGTTCTGATCGTTCCAACGACCAGAATGTTAGCGAAACCTACCAGTCCGCAACTTACAACAAACCGGTCGCTCTCATCAGCACACGCCCGTTAAAACCCGTGCGGGGTGGCGCCGAGAAATTCTTCCTCCTCCGGGGTCGATTCGCGCCCCAATGGTACATTGCGCGCGGGGTAGCGGCCAAATCGGGCGATAACGGCAGCGTGACGCCGAGCGAAGTCCTCGCCTGCCGCATGCCCTGCCGTGTGCATCAGCCCGATGCATCGTTCGACGTCCGCGAGCGCTTCAGAATGCATCAGCGGCATATAGAGAAACTGCTTTTCCCGTGCCGACAGGCCGCTGTCCCATTCGCGCGAGATGGAATGTTCCGCCAGCGCCAACGCAGCAGGATCTTGTGCGAACGCGCGTGCATCTTCGCGGAAGAGGTTACGGCTGAACTGGTCGAGGACGATGACAGCCGCGAGGAGCGAATGCGGCGTCGCGGTCCAATCAGGCGGCACCGCGTAGGCCATCTCGCCATGGAGCTTGCCGAAACGATGCGCAATTTGCTCATCCACGACATCATCGCGCATAAACAGCTGCTCGGGCGCGAGCTCGTCGAACCAGAAAGTCAGCACGGCAGCAGGAATGGTCATCGCGTCATGATGTACCGCATAGCGGGAATAGGCCAAGCCCCCTACTTTTCTATCGTCTAAGTGCCAGGCGAACGATCGGCAGCAATTCGGGAACGTCGTTTGGGCACTGGACCATCGGATTTTTCGTGGTTTTTGAAGTTAGGTCTCGTTGATGATTCTGGGTTAGGGACGCTCAAGAGAGGGCGTCGTGGACCTGTATTCGATCGTCATGGTCATTCACATAATCAGCGCGACCATTGTCTTCGGCACGGGAATGGGCATCGCCTATTTCATGCTGAGGGGGCTGCGGTCGCGCGACTTTGTCGAGCGGCGGTTTGCCGCGCGGGCGACGGTTCTTGCCGATTACAACTTCACACTCCCCGCCGTGATTGTGCAGCCGCTCAGTGGCGCTTGGCTCGTCTGGAAAGCGGGCTTCGATTGGACCGAATTCTGGCTCGTCGGAACCTACGTGCTCTATATTCTCGCTGGACTGTGCTGGGTGCCGGTCGTTTTTATCCAGATCGCGATGAAGCGCATGGTCGATCGCCAAGCGATTGACGGCGCCTTCGACGGAGCGGCTTTTCGTCGCCTGTTTCGCTGGTGGTTCGCGCTCGGCTGGCCTGCATTCGGAGGCCTTGTCGTCATCTTCGGGCTTATGGTGATAAAACCGTCATGGTGATGCGTGTTCTAATCGTCGGCGGCTACGGCAATTTTGGGAGCTACATCGCAAAATCGCTCGCGGACGATCCAGCCATTCAACTGCTGATCGGCGGGCGTTCGCGCGAAAAGGCGTCCCGGTTCATCGCTAGCCTTAAAACCGCCAACTCGGCCGAGCCCCACGCGATCGACATTGATCGCAATCTCGGCGCGGCGTTGGCGCGCATTGACCCGCCACTGGTCATCCACACGACCGGCCCTTTCCAGGCGCAGGACCACCGCGTCGCACGCGCCTGCATCGAACATGGCTGTCACTATCTCGACCTTGCCGATGCGCGCGATTTCGTGGCGACGATCGGAACGTTCGACACATCTGCAAAGGCAAAGGACGTACTTGTGGTCAGCGGCGCAAGCTCGGTGCCGTGCCTGACGGCGGCCGTGATCGACCATTATCTTCCCGGCCTCGCAACGCTCGACAGCGTCGACTATGGGATCAGCGCCGCCCAACAGACCAATCGCGGCCTTGCCACGACGTCGGCGATCCTGAGCTATGTCGGCAAGCCGTTTGAGACGCTTCGCGATGGCAAGCCACACCAAGTCATCGGCTGGCAAGATACGCATAGTGAGCGCTACCCCGAGCTTGGCCGCCGCTGGTTCGGCAATTGCGATATTCCCGACCTTGCGCTGTTTCCGGCGCGCTATCCGCAGCTCAAGTCGATGCGCTTCGCGGCAGGGCACGAACTCCCCATTCTTCATGCAGGCACATGGTTGCTGAGCTGGGCTGTGCGCTTGGGACTTGTTCGATCACTTGCCCCGCATGCCGAGCAGCTTTTGCGGATCGCGTTCCTCTTCGACTGGATGGGAACAAGCCGCAGCGGCTTCCATATGTATCTGTCGGGTATTGGACATGATGGCAGCGCTAAAACGGTCCACTTCTTTCTCATCGCGCGGTCGGGGCATGGTCCTTACATTCCGTGCATGCCCGCAATTCTGCTCGCGCGAAAACTGGCGCGCGGTGAACTTAGCATTACCGGCGCGACGCCTTGTGTTGATCTAATCGGCCTCGACGAATATCTCGGTGCATTGGAGGGTCTCGACATCACGGTCATCGCGGATCCCATCCATGGCTGAAGCAAGACCGCCTTATGCCTATCGGGACGATCCGGACGCCCCGCCATTCGACGACAGCAAGGCGCTGTTCGTTTTCGACGGCGTTTGCGTGCTGTGTTCCGGCGGTGCGTCTTGGCTGATGCGGTTTGATGGCAAACGCCGGGTGAACTTCACATCGGCGCAAGGGCCGCTCGGACAGGCGCTCTATGCGCATTTCGGTCTGGAGATGGACGAGTCATATCTCTTGATCGATGGCGGTCGTGCATACACCGCGTCGGCGGGGTATCTACAACTCTGCAAGGTGCTCGGTGGGCCATGGCATCTCTTGCGGATTGGTGGCCTCGTCCCACCGGCACTACGCGACTGGGTCTATGCGCAGATCGCACGCAACCGCTATCGCTGGTTCGGGAAGACAGAATTTTGTGTGTTACTCGACGAGGGCCAGCGACAGCGATTGATTTGAAGCAGGCCCACGGTCTTCGGCAGCCGGCCCGAGTCCGCGAATTTTTAAGCTGAACGGACGACCGCAATTAGCGAACCCAACACGCTGAGCCAACGTCTGCATTGTTAGCGGTAGCTGAAGGCGTAGCCCGATCAGCGTTGTTTTTTGGCAATTGTTGCCGTGAAATCGGGTGCTTTGTTCGCCACCCAATCGACAAATTTGCGCACGTTGGGGTGAGCCAGCAGGCCCTCCACATCCATCCCATGGCGCTGCAATTCAGAATTGGTGAAATTGGCAATCAGCGTCTGCTGGCAAATGGAGTGCATGCGCACGACATCGCGACCGCCCCGGCTTTTGGGAACGGGATGGTGCCAGACAATGGTTTTGCCCGTTGGTCGGCCACAGAGCCAGCAGTGTACTGCCACTGCGGGAGTCTCATTCTCGGAAGGGAAGTGTTTATCGGGTCTTTGGTTCGAATTTTTGCGGGCCATGCGTGTGCCTGATTTACCTAAAATTGTGCCGCTCCCCCTTTAGCGGGGATGGTCAGCATTACCACATTACCACATCGGCCCGCTGCACCCCGTAGGCGCAATGCGCACGTGACTGATCGGTGCGCCGGTCGATCGTAAGCGTCCGGGCCGCGCTGTCGGGCAAAAAGTCGTCGGGCTGCTGTCGACAAGTTTTTGGTCGTAGAGACGAGGTACTGGAAGGACCGAAAGCGGACTTAGCGGCTCAGCTCCATCGCACATCGCTCGAAGCGCTCAGTGCCAATCGTGACCGTTTGCTTTTCGACGATCGAGAAGCCCATTGCGGCAAAAGCAGGCTCGGCCATAAGGCTGGCATGAACCCAGAGCCTTGTATCGCCGCGCGCGTGACTTCGCTTTTCAATTTTTGCGAAGAGTATGCGAAATAAACCTCGTCCTTGAGCTCCGGGCCGAATGTAAGCAAAATCGATGTAGCCGCCTTCACCCAGGCTCATAAATCCCGCTACGCCGCCATCGCTTTCGCCGATTGCGACCATCTGTTCGTCAAGCCGCGCTGACCACTCGCTGCCAGACCTGCGCTCGGGCACCCACGCCCGACGTTGTTCGTCACTGTAAGCACTTCGGCCATTTCTAACGGCATCGAACATCACATCGGCAAGATCGGCGTAGTCCGCGCTCGTCGCCCAGCGAAGGCGGTAGCTTTGTTCTTCCTCAACCATATGCCTCTCCGACCCCACGAGCTAGCGGCAGGTTTTCGGTGCTAGCGTCTCAAGAGCGGACAGTCAGCCCCCTCTAAAACCGGTTGCTCTGATCGTAACGCACCCATCAGAACCCGTGCGGGGTGGCACTGAGAAACTCTTCCTCTTCCGGGGTCGTTTCGCGCCCCATTGCTGCGTTGCGTGCCGGGTAGCGGCCAAACCGAGCGATGACTGCGGCGTGGCGCCGGGCGAAGTCTTCGCCTGGCGCATGACCAGCCGAACGCATTAGTACGATGCACCGTTCAACGTCGGCGAGCACTTCGGAATGCATCAGCGGCATGTAAAGAAACTGCTTTTCCCGCGCCGACAGGCCGCTGTCCCATCCGCGCGAGATCGCATCTTCCGTCAGCGCCAACGCCACAGGATCTTGCGCGAACGCGCGTGCATCTTCGCGGAAGAGGTTACGGCTGAACTGGTCGAGGACGATTACAGCGGCGAGTATCGAACGCGGCATCGCGACCCAGTCAGGCGGCGCCGCGTGGACAATCTCGCTATGGAGCTGGCCGAAACGGTGCGCAATTTGGGTATCCACGGAATCATCGCGCGTGAACAGCTGCTCGGGCGCGAGCTCGTCGAACCAGAAAGTCAGCACGGCGGCAGGAGTGTTCATCGCGCCATGATGTACCGCATAGCGATGATACGCCAAGCCCCTACTTTTTCGGCATCAAGTGTAAGGTGAATGATCGGCAGCAATTAGCGGACGTGGTTTGGGCACTGGATGACCGGATTGTTGGCGGGAGCCGTTCCGTCGTTGAGCAACGGAGCGGCCCCACGATCCGCCTTATTGCGGCTTGAACGTAGAGTTTAGAACCGGAACGTTGCGCCCATTGACACCTTGTTCTGTTTGAAATTGCGGTCGTAATTGGTGCGGTTGAATTCCGCACGCAGACCGATGTTCGGCGTTAAGGCATATTCGAGGCCAGCGCCGTAGGTGAATCCCTTTTCGGTGACCTTGGTCGTGCCGTTGCCGGTCGCC
>JANLSJ010000036.1:0-1926 GCA_031362355.1 Sphingomonas sp. | reverse complement strand
GGTTGGCTGGGCGGAGAGCGAACATCTCAATCTGACGCGATACAACGGCAAGCGCGCCGTCTTCATCGCCATCAAGCAGAAAGACGGCGTGTCCGCAGATGTGTTGCAGGGTAGTTTGATCAAGGCCGTCGACCAACTGCGAACCAGTCTGCCGCCCGACATGAAACTTGAGATTGGCTTTGATCAGAGCCGCGATATCGAGCGTCGACTTTCCGAACTCGCGCGCGACTTTGCCATCGCATTGGCGCTTGTCCTGATCACGCTGCTGCCCCTCGGGCTGCGCGCTTCGATTGTCGTAATGGTGTCGATCCCCTTGTCGCTGGCGATGGGCGTATTCATGCTTTCGCTCTTCGGCTTTACGCTCAATCAGATCAGCATTGCCGGGTTCATCATTTCGCTCGGCTTGCTCGTCGATGATTCGATTGTCGTGACTGAAAACATCGAGCGTCATTTGCGCGATGGCGACGATCCTGCGATCGCGGCCGTCAGCGGGACGCGCGAGATCAGCGCGGCGGTTCTCGGGTCTACCGGCGTTTTGCTGTTCGCTTTTCTGCCGCTTGCCTTCTTGCCCGAAGGTTCGGGCGATTTCGTCCGCGGCCTGCCGGTCGCGGTGCTGGGGACCGTTGCGAGCTCGCTCCTTGTGTCGTTGACTGTCATTCCGTTTCTCGCGAGCCGCCTGTTGAAGCGCGAACCCAGCGCTGAGGGCAACCGCTTCTTGCAGATCGTCACGCGGGGCATCGAGACATTCTACCAGCCGCTGCTCCACCGCGCACTCGACAATCCGCGTAAGACATTGTGGGGAACACTGATAGCCTGTGTGGCCGTATTTGCGACGATCCCGTTGATTGGATTTAGTTTGTTCCCAACGACGGACGCACCCTATTTCATGGTGCGGGTCGAAGCACCCGAGGGCAGTAGCATCGCCGAGACCGATCGCGTTGTTCGCGCTGTCTCCGCGGAGCTCGCCAAAGAACCCGAGATTGTCACGCGCATGGATAATGTCGGGAAAGGCAACCCGCAGATATTCTATAACAACATCCCGCGCGAAGATGACGCCCGGTACGGCGAAATCTTTGTCACGCTCCGCGAATGGTCGACGCGCGAGAGTCCGGTGCTTATCCAGCGCCTTCGCAAAAATCTGGCGCGCTTCCCTGACGCGCGAGTCACGGTCGTCCAGTTCGAACAAGGCCCCCCGGTTGAAGCGCCGATTGCGATCCGTGTGCAAGGCCCCGAGCTGGCGGTTCTCAAGTCGCTTTCGGCTCAAGTTGCCGCTATAATGGCATCAACCGCGGGGCTGCGCGATGTCGATGATCCACTCGCGGTCGACCGTGTTGACCTCGATCTTAGCGTTGATCAGGACAAGGCAAGCCTCCTCAACGTCGCCCCCGACGCGATCCGGCGGACGGTGCGGATTGCGCTCAGCGGTGACCGGGCGGGCAACTTCCGCGATGCCGAGGGCGACACCTATCCGATTACGGTTCGCCTGCCGCTCGACCGGAGCCAGCCGGTATCGGCGCTTGCCAATATTTATGTGCCGAGCCAATCGGGGCAAATCATTCCTCTGGCACAGATTGCCACAGCCGAACTCAAATCGGTGCCTGCGCAAATCAGGCGCTATCGTTTGCAGCGCTATACGACTGTGACCAGTTTCAACGAGCCCGGCTATTTGACGTCAAATCTGAACAATCAAGTGGTCAGCGCGATAGAAAAGATCAAATTTCCGCCCGGCTATACATGGGAGCAGGGCGGCGCTGCCGAGGTTGCCGCGCGCAACACGTCGGGATTGGGCGGCATTATCCTGCTGGCCGTATTTGGCATTTTCGGTGTGCTCGTCGCCGAATTCGGACGGTTCCGCGAGGTCCTCGTCGTCGCTGGCGTCATCCCGCTCGGGCTCGTCGGCGGGTTGCTCGCCCTCCTTGTGACCGG